>NZ_FRFF01000042.1 GCF_900143625.1 Nocardiopsis sp. JB363 | reverse complement strand
GTGGGTGGAGGTGGTGTGTCGGGGGTGGTGGGGAAAGGTGATGGTTGGTTCGTCCTATGGTGGGGCGTGTGACAGGTAGTGAGAGGTCGTCGCGAGAGACGACGCGAGACGAGAACGGGTCGGGGCTGGCGCATTCGCTTCGGCGTCGGCACATGGCGCTGATCGCGATCGGCGGTTCGGTGGGGGCGGGGCTCTTCATCGGTTCGGGTGCGGTGATCCAGACCGCGGGTCCGGCGGCGGTGGTGTCCTATGCGTTGGCGGGGGCCCTGGTTTTTTTGACCCTGCGCGCCTTGGGCGAGATGGTGGTGTCGGTGCCGGCGGGCGGGTCCTTCTCCGACTACGCGCGTTTGGCGTTCGGGCCGCGGGCGGGGTTCACCATCGGGTGGGTGTACTGGTGGATGTACGCGGTGTTGGTGGCCGCGGAGTCGGTGGCCGGTGCCACGATCTTGAGCCAGTGGGTGGAGTTGCCCGGTTGGGTGCTGGCGTTGGTGGTGTTGTTGGCGATGACGGCGGCCAACCTGATCTCGGTGAGGGTGTTCGCGGAGACCGAGTCGTTGTTCTCGCTGATCAAGGTCGCCACGATCGTGGCGTTCTTGTTGGTGGGCGGGTTGTACGCGTTGGGGCTGTGGAGCGGCTCTGAGGGGTCGACCGTGGCCAACCTGTGGGAGTTGGGCGGGTTCGCCCCCAACGGGTGGGTGGCGGTGTTGGGCGCCACGGTGGTGGTGCTCTTCGCCTTCGGTGGTGTGGAGATCATCACGATCGCGGCCGGGGAGAGCGATGAGCCCGAGCGTGGGGTGGCCTCGGCCATCACCAACGTGCTCTGGCGTATCGGTTTGTTCTACGTGGCTTCCATCCTGGTGGTGGTGATGGTGGTGCCGTGGGATTCCACGCAGTTGGATCGCAGCCCGTTCGTGGTGGTGATGGAGACCGTCGGTATCCCGGGTGCGGCGTTGATCATGGAGATCGTGGTGCTCATCGCGGTGTTGAGTGTGCTCAACGCCGCCATGTACACCTCTTCGCGCATGTTGTTCATGCTCACCCGTCAGGGGGACGCTCCGCGGGTGTTGCGCGGCACCAACCGCGGTGGTGTTCCGGTGCGGGCGATTCTCTTGGGCACGGTGGTGGGGTATGCCGCGGTGGTGGCCGATTACCTCTTCCCGGGGCAGGTGTTCGGGTTCTTGGTGGCTTCCATCGGCGCGATCCTGTTGGTGTTGTTCTTGGTGATCTGTGCTTCGCAGTTGGTGGTGGGTGCTCGGGTGCGGCGTAACGCCCCTGAGCGGTTGACGTTGCGCATGTGGGCTTTTCCGTACCTGACCTGGGTGACGTTGTTGGGGTTGGCGGCGGTCTTCGTGGCGATGGCGGCCTTGCCCGAGCAGCGTCAGGCTCTGTGGGCGTCGGTGGGCGCGGTCGTGGTGGCGTTGGTGGTCTATGAGGTGCGTCGTCGTGTGGGTTCGGAGCCCAGCCGTTGGGTGTTGGGGGTGGAGGGTCGCGCGAGCCCGCGGGAGTTGGACGCGGTGGCGGGTCCGGGTTCGGTGGGCTCGGGCTCTGGTGGGGTGGCCGGTTCCGGTGGGGAGGGTTCTGCCGGTTCGGGGTGATCGCGCTCACGGCGGGTGATGGCCCGGGTGCGCTGGTGTGCGGTGGCGTTCTGCCTTTGTGGGGGTGGGGCGCCACCGTTGTTGTGGGGTGGGTGTGGGGGTGTGTCACCCCAGGTCAGGCACCTTTAGTGCCCTTGTGGGTGGTTTGTGCGGGTAGGGGGCAAGGGTGCCTAAGCCGGTTTTTGTCGCTATCGTGCTGCCAACCCCTGAGAGGAGCACCCCTGTGCGACATTTCGTCGGCTTCCTGTCGGGCCTGATTCTGGGCCCGGTTCTGCTGCTGCTGTGCGGCTGGGCCTTCGCGCACCTGCGGGGCCTGCACGCCGCCGACATGAGCGTGCTGTCGGGTACCGGACCGGTCGCTCTGGCCGGGCTGGTGGGCGTGGGAATCCTGGTGGCCCTGGTGGCCGTCCCCCCGCGGTTGACCCCGCTGCTGCCCTTCGGCGCGGCCCTGGTGTTGGCCGGTCTGAGCGCTGTGTCCCTGCTGCGTCCGCACCTGGTGGAGCGTTTGCCCACGGTTCCGGGCAGCGAGAGCGCCTTGGTGCTGTTGCCCCTGGGCGTGTTCGTCCCCTTGGCCCTGCTGTTGGCCGCCCCGGTGTTCGTGGGCGGTCGCTGGGTGCGCGGAGACGATGACGGTCCCGGTAAGGACGAGTACTTCGATGGGCTCTATGAGGATGGTGAGGGTGGTTCCAACCAGCGCAGTGCGCTGCGTTCGGAGCCGGTGCCCGCCGCCGCCTCGCACGAGCCTCGACACCGTCTGGAGGACGACTGAGAGAAGTTCTGGCCACTCCCCCACCGGCTACGGCCCTCGCACCCGATCTTCTGGGGTGCGAGGGCCGCGGTCGTCTCAGCGCCAGGTGGGTCCCCAGCCCTTGGAGCGTGAGACCCCGGGCGGTAGTGGCGGCAGGGCGGGGCCCGAGGTGCGCTCCTGGGGGCGAGGGGGCTCGGGGTCCGGTCGGGGCCCGGCCCGCTCGGGC
>NZ_FRFF01000071.1 GCF_900143625.1 Nocardiopsis sp. JB363 | reverse complement strand
TATAAGAGTCAGCCCCTGTGGTGCCCCGACCCCCGGCACCGCCCATGAACACACTGGAGGGGCCTCACCGTGAGGCCCCTCCATCGTCATGCACACCCGTTGGTTCTTCCGGTCACCACTCGTGCCTCTAGCGTCGGCGACGCTGTCGCTTGGAAGCGAAGACCAGGAACGCCAGCGGTAGGAACACCAGTCCTACCGCCAAGGCCCCCGCCGCGGCGAACAGCATGGCGTCGGACGAAGTCATCGCCCACTGCGCCATACCCGCTCCCAGGAGGACCGCCACCGCGACCGCGGCGACGGCGATCATGCCGAAGAGCCAGGTCAGCCCTCGGTCACTCCAGGGTTCGGGACGCGCGTGTTCGATCCCCGCCAATGTGGAGCGGACGCTGAGCTCGGTCGCCCAGCGCAGTTCCCGGCCCACGGTGGCCGTACCGTCGGTGACGACGCGAGCCCGTGTGCGGGCCCCCATCGTCACCTGGTCCAGCCGCCACAGCCCGTAGCGAATCCTTCCAACGCGCAGTGGTCGCCGACTGACTCCGAGTGCCTGTTGAGCTGTAACAGCCATGCCACCTGCCTCAGTGCACCTCGACCACTAACCCCTCTTGAGCCCGTACCCGCCAAGATCATTACCGAACGTCGCGAAGGGGTGAAGATAGGTGCATGTGGCCCTAAGGATGATTTACCTACCCCCGAGGTGATCATCCGTTTCTGTCTGGTTCAGCGCCCGGTCGGCATCGAGGCCCGTTTCCGGGTAGCGTCATCACCATGGCTGACGCATCGGACCAGGCACCGCGTTCCAACGCCGGAGCCGCACAGGACCTGCCCACGAACGAACAGGGGTGGCGCGAGCGCCTGGACCCCATGGAGTACGCGGTACTCCGTGAGGCGGGTACCGAGCGCCCCTGGACCGGCACCTATGTCGACACCAAGACCACGGGCGTCTACCGTTGCCGGGGATGCGGGACCGAACTGTTCCGCTCGGACGAGAAGTTCGACTCCAACTGCGGTTGGCCGAGCTTCTTCGATCCGGCCGACTCCGAAGCCGTGACCCTGCACGAGGACGGATCCCTCGGCATGGCCCGGACCGAGGTGCGGTGCGCCACCTGCCGCTCCCACCTGGGTCACGTCTTCCGCGGCGAGGGGTACGACACCCCCACCGACGCCAGGTACTGCATCAACTCCGTAGCGCTGTCCCTAGAGGCCACGGAGTAGGCTTATCTTTTCGGTTCGCCGGGTATCCCGTGGCCACGGCCATGGCGGGGTACCCGGCACCTCACCGATTCCCGCCCCCGTGGGATCAGGGATATTCTCACCAGCGCACCGACGATCGACCCCCTGGTCGAACGGAAGCCGCGCGCACGGCGGGGATACCTCACCCGGTGACCGCGCATCGCCCCGCCACCCGTACGGGGCCCGACCCTCACAGCGGTGACCGATGTGCGGGCGAACCGACCGACCCGCGACGAAAGCGCCCGATGACCGACGACTCACCTTCCTCCTCCGTCTCCCCACGTCCCCCGGCCCGACCTCGCATGGGCATGGCCCAGGGTTCGGCCCCTTGGTTGGTACCGGCGTTGGGTGCCGCGGGTGCCGCGGCCCTGGCCGCACGGGGTTCCAGGGCACGAACCCTGGCCGCCCTGCCCGTGATCGCCCTCGCGGCGGGGATGACCTGGTTCTTCCGCGACCCGGACCGCGGCCCGGCCACCGGGCGTGTGCTGTCCGCGGCCGACGGCGTCGTCCAGAGCATCGACCCCCGGCCCGACGGGCGTACGCGGGTCGCGGTCTTCATGAACCCCCTCAACGTGCACGTCAATCGTGCCCCCCTTGCCGGAGTCGTGACCGGCGTCGAGCATCGCCCCGGGGGATTCCGGCCCGCCTTCGACAAGGACAGCGAGCGTAATGAACGCGTCATCTGGACCCTTGAAACCGAGATCGGTGAGATCACGGTCGTTCAAATCGCCGGCGCGATGGTCAGGCGTATCATCCCGTATCTCGCTGCGGGGCAGAAGGTCGAACAAGGCGAGAGGATCGGCCTCATCCGGTTCGGGTCACGCGTCGACGTCTACCTTCCGTCCGGGGTCGCCCCGGCGGTGGAGATCGGCCAGAAGGTCCGCGCCGGGGAAACCCGTCTTGACGCCGGCTGACACCACGAGTGCGCCGGAGACCGGTGAGGCCCCGGAGGAGGCGCCCAGGCTCCGCCTGGGAGTCGCCGACTACCTGACCCTGGGCAACGCCCTGTGCGGTTTCCTGGCCGTATGGGCCCTGGCCACCGCGCAGAGCGCCCATCTGGCCGCCGGCGCGGTCGGCCCGCTGCCCAAGGCCGCGTTGGCCACCGTGGTGGGCCTGATGATGGTGGCGGCCGCCTTGGACGTGCTCGACGGCCGTGTCGCCCGTAAGTGGGGCGGCAGCGGCATGGGCGCGGAACTGGACAACCTCGCGGACGTGATCAGCTTCGGTGTCGCCCCGGCGTTCTTCTTCCTCGTGTGGGGCACCATCACCACCGAAGGCGCGATGTGGCCCTTGGCCGGCGCGAGCGCCGTACTGCTCGCGGTGATCGTGCGGCTGGCCCGCTTCTCCTGCCAGACCCCCGGGGCCGACTACTTCACCGGTCTGCCGTGCCCGTTCGGGGCGATGGCCGTGGTGACGATCGTCCTGTTGGACCCTCCGGCCCTGGTCGGCGTGGCCGCGACGCTGCTGGTGGCCTGGCTGATGGTGAGCCGCATGGAGTACCCCAAACCCAAAGGTCGCAAGGCCTACGTGGTACTGGGGCTGCTCGCGGGCGGCGTGGTCCTCATGGTCGCCTGGGGCCTCGGTCTGCCCGCCGGTGACGTGCTCATCTACCTGATGAGCGCCATGGTGTTGGCCTTCATCATCACCATCCCGTTCTACGTGATCGCCACCCGGCGGGGCGCCACCACGCCCCGGGGTGAGAGCACCCCCGTCGAATAGACACGGTCGAACAGGCACGCGAACGCGAGAGGGACCCCGCGACTCCGGTGGAGTGGCGGGGTCCCTCTTCTTTCGCGCGTGGACCCGTGTCCGGTTACGGCAGGGAGGCGACCAGCTCGGCCGCGCTCTTGCGACGGCCGCTGTAGAAGGGGATCTCCTCACGGGTGTGCAGGCGGGCCTTGGCACCGCGCAGGGTGCGCATCAGGTCCACGATGCGGTGCATCTCGTCGGCCTCGAAGGCGAGCAGCCACTCGTAGTCGTTGAGGCCGAACGAGGAGACCGTGTTGGCCCGCACGTCCGGGTACGGGGCGGCCATACGGCCGTGCTCGGCGAGCATGGCGCGACGCTCGTCGTCGGGGAGCAGGTACCACTCGTAGGAGCGCACGAACGGGTAGACGCAGATGTTGTCGCGCGGCTCCTCACCGGCCATGAAGGCCGGCACGTGGCCGCGGTTGAACTCGGCGGGGCGGTGCAGGCCCATGACCGACCACACCGGGGTGGAGGCACGGCCGATCCGGGTGCGCCGGAAGTCGGAGTAGATGTCCTGCGCCTGGTCGGAGGTGTCGGCGATCCACCAGAACATGATGTCGGCGTCGGCGCGATAGCCCTGCACGTCGTAGCTGCCGCGCGTGGTGACGCCCTGTTCGGCGGCCTTGTCGAGGAGCGCTTGGAGCTCCTCCGCGGCGGCGTCGCGGTCCACACCCTCCAGGCTGTCGACCTTGAAGACCGACCACATGGTGTAGCGGATGATTTGGTTGAGGTCGGTCCCGTCCTGCGTGATCGACTCGTTCTGCCGGCCTGTCACGGGTTGACTCCTTGCTCGTTCGTTCCCTCGGCGCTTCGGGCGCCGCGGCTGGTGTGGCTGTGGTCGATGAGCGTGTCGGCCAGACGCGCGGCCTCGCGGCCGGCGTCGGCGACACAGGCGGGGATGCCCACTCCCCCGTAGGCGGCTCCGCACACGCCGAGTCCGGTGCGGCCCTCCACGTCCGCGCGGATCCGCTCCACCCGACCGGCGTGGCCGACCCCGTACTGCGGTAGACCGTCGGTCCAGCGGGTCACGCGCGTCTCGACGGGTGCGCCCCTCATCCCGGTCACCTTCGTCAGGTCGGTGAGGGCGGCGGCGGCCAGTTCCTCGTCGGAGCGGTCCAGGACGGACGCCTCTCGGAAACGGCCGATGGAGCATCGTAGAACGACCAGGTCCGCGCCCGGTTCGACCCTATCCAGCTCCTGGGCGATCCAAGGCCACTTGTTGCTGGAGAAGGTCGCGGCCTTGATGGTCGTCCCCTCCCCCGCCGGAACCAGGAATCCGGTGCCGGTCAGGGGCTCGGGGAAGGCGGAGGCGGGCAGGGCGAAGGTCACCAGGGCCATGCTCGCGTAGTCGACTCCGCGCAGTTCACGGGCGGCGGTGGGCGCGGTGTCGGCGAGGAGCCTGGCGGCCTCGGCGGCCGGGCAGGCGAGCAGCACCGCGTCGCAGGCGATCTCCTCGACCCCCTGCGCGCTCTCCAGTCGCACGCTCCAGCCTTGCGAGGTGCGGGCGAGGGCCTGGACTCGGGTCCCGGTGCGCAGGTCCTTCTGGCGGGCGGTCAGGGCGTCCACGACGGACGCGACCCCTCCTCGCAGGGAGGCGAAGACCGGGCCGGCCTTGGTGGGCGCCGAGCCCCGCCCCTTCAAGCTGCCGTGCACCGCCCGCATCAGCGAACGGTCCGACCGGGCCATCGGCGCGATCTGCGGCAGCGTGGAGTCGAGGGAGAGCTCCTCGGCCCGGCCCGCGTACACACCGCCGAGCAGGGGTTCGACCAGTCGTTCCACCACCTGGCGCCCCATACGGGTACCCACGTAGGTCGCCACCGGTACGTCCGAGCGCACCGGGGTGCTCGGCCAGACCAGGTCCAGCGCGGCCCGCGCGGTCCCGGCCGGGGACAGCACCCCGCTGCGGGCCAGGGCCCGCAGGTCGCCGGGCACGCCCATGAGCTGCCCCTTGGGCAGGGAGCGGATGCGCCCTCGACTGTAGACGGCGGCCGAACCGGGGCCCGGGTGGACGATCCGGTCGTCCAGTCCGAGCTCGGAGAACAGCTCCACGGCCTCGGGTCTGCGGGCGAGCACCGCCTCGGCCCCGGCGTCGACGGACACGCCCGCCACCGGCGAGGCGCGCAGCTTGCCCCCCGGAACGTCCGCGGCCTCCAGCACGGTGGTGGTGATCCCCCGGGCGTTGAGACGGTACGCGGCGGTCAGTCCGGAGACCCCGCCCCCGACCACGACGACATGCGGTGCTTCAGGCATGTCTCCAGCCTTCCAGATGCCGTGCGTCACAGCGTCCCGCCTCGCCCCTACGGGACGTCGGCCGGACGGACGTGCCCCGATGACCCGTGATCGAGGGGCGTCCGACCCGTTGTCCCGCCGTTACCGGATGAGCAGAACGCGACCCGGTTCCGTCACGTCGAACAGGTATGGACACTTCAACGCCTTCGGGTCCAGGGCGCGTCGTCACGCTGATGGCCTCCGCCGTCCTGGGCGCACTGTTACTGACCGCCTGCGGCGCTTCCCCACAACAGGCGGACTCCGAGGCCTCCGGGAGTTCGGCCCCCGATTCCCGGGATCTCACCGCGCCCGAGAACGCCGACGCCGAGGCCCCCGAGGCGGCCGAGCAGGACGGTGGTGAGTCCGAGTCCGTCGACTCGGTCGGCTCCGACGTGGAGATCGACGACCGGCAGCTCATCCACACCGCGCACATGACCGTGCGGGTGCAGGACGTGGCCGAGGCCTCCGACGCCGCCAAGGAGCTGACCCGGGACACGGACGGGTACGTCGCCTCCGAACAGCTGTCCACGCCCGCTGACGGCACCCCCGAGGGGGAGCTGACCCTGCGCATCCCCAACGGTGAGTACGAGGGAACGCTCACCGCCCTGGCTGAGCTCGGCGACCGCTCCGACATCGAACGCTCCGTGGAGGACGTCACCGAGGAGATCGCCGACGTCGAGAGCCGCATCGAATCCTCCGAGACCGCTCTGGAGTCGCTGCGCGGCTACCTGGAGGAGGCCGAGGACGTCGACGACCTGCTCCGGGTGGAGCGGGAGATCCAGGACCGTCAAGCGGACCTGGAGTCGTTCCAGGCCCGGTTGGAGACGTTGCGGAACCAGACCTCGTACTCGACGGTGCACCTGACGCTGCGACCGCCCGCCACCTACCTGGAGGAGCGGTCCGACGACGAGTCGATCGGCTTCCTGGGTGGGCTGGAACGCGGCTGGCGCGCACTGTTGTCGCTGGGTGAAGGCCTGTCCGTGCTCGTGGGCTGGCTGGCGCCGTTCGCCCTGGTCGTGGCGGTGATCGGAGCCTGGCCGCTGTGGCGGTGGCGTCGTCGCCGGCAGGAGAACCCGAACGCGGGCGGCCGGAGCGGACGCCGGTTCGGTCGGGTGCGTCCCCGTCGACACCGGGCGCCCGTACCCGCCGGGACACCCTCCACGACGGGCGGACGCTCGGGCGAGGGCACCACCGACGAGCCCGGGTACGTGCCCGAGGACCGGCCGAACTCCGAGGGCGTCGAGGGCGTCGAGAGGCCCGACGACGTCTCGGAAGCCGGTGAGGAGGGCCCCGACGGCCGATCGGGTTCCTGACCTCGCCCCCGAACACGCCGACGCCCGGCTCCGTGAACAGGAGCCGGGCGTCGGCGTGAGAACGATCGAACCGCTGCTAGTGCGCGGTCTCCTCGTGCACGAACGCGGTGAGGCGTTCGAGCATGGTCGGGTCGGTGGTCGGCAGCACGCCGTGACCCAGGTTGAAGATGTGGCCCTCGGCGGCGCGTCCACGGGAGAGGATGTCGCGCGTACGGTCGGCGACCACCTCCCAAGGGGCGAACAGGGTCGCCGGGTCCAGGTTGCCCTGGAGGGCGAGGCCCGGCTGGACCCGCTGGGCGGCCTTGTCCAGCGGTACCCGCCAGTCCACGCCCACCACGTCGGCGCCGGATTCGCCGAGCAGACCGAGGAGCTCGCCGGTGCCCACACCGAAGTGGATACGCGGCACCTCGTACTCGCTGAGCTGGCCGAAGATCCAGGAGGTGTAGGGCATCACCAAGGCGCGGTAGTCCTCGGCGCTCAGCGCGCCGACCCAGGAGTCGAACAGCTGGACCGCGCTGGCCCCCGCCTCGATCTGGGTACGCAGGAAGCCGAGCGAGATGGAGGCCAGACGGCGCATGAGCTCGTCCCACAGCTCCGGCTCGCCGTACATGAGCGCCTTGGTGTGCTCGTGGTTCTTGGAGGGCCCGCCCTCGATGAGGTAGGAGGCCAACGTGAACGGCGCACCGGCGAACCCGACGAGCGGCTTGTCGCCGAGCTCGCCGACGATCTGGTCCACGGCCTCGGTGATGTAGTGGACGTCATCGGGTTCGATGTCGCGCAGTCGCTTGATGTCACCGGCGCCGCGGATCGGGTCCTCGACCACGGGGCCGACCCCGGGCTTGATGTCGAGGTCGATGCCGATGGCCTTGAGCGGGACGACGATGTCGCTGAAGAAGATCGCGGCGTCGACGTCGTACCGGCGCACCGGCTGCATCGTGATCTCGGTGACCATGTCCGGGCGCGTGCACGACTCCAGCATCGGCACGTCGCCCCGGACCTGTCGGTATTCGGGCAGGGAACGCCCGGCCTGGCGCATGTACCACACCGGGGTGTGGGACACAGGAAGGCGCCGGCAGGCACGAAGGAATGGAGAGTCTTGAAGCGTCACACCTTGAATCGTGCCATGCCCGTGGCGATGGTCCCACTCGGATCACCGGGTAGGACGAGGGGAGGCCGGCCACACCCTCCGTCGGCGGGACCGGAAACCCGACGGGCACCGAATCGGATTCGGTCGTGAACCGGCGCGGTTGGCGTGTTCGCGGTCCCAAGATCATCACGAAACCCCGACACGCCGGGGGATCTGCGACCCCCCACCGGTGACTCGTGCCACCGTCGACCAGTGCCCACCATCACACCATCGGCGGGACACGTCCCGAAGACCCCGCCAGGACGTGATCACCACAATATGAAGGCTGACGTTTTCACCATGCCCGATGTCGGTAACGCCGAGAACGCACAAGACACGTTCCGGCGAGCGGTCGAGGCCCTGCGGTCCCCTCTGCTGCGCCCCGAGATCGCCGTCCGGGAGATCCCCTCGCCTCAGCGGTTGGCGCCGCACTCCGCCGCCGTCTCGGCCGAGGTCACCGTCCAGGACGAGGAGATCGCCTGGGGACGCCTGATCGTCCTGTACGACCCCGAGAACACCCGCGATTGGCCCGGACCCTTCCGGGTCGTGTGCCAGGCCAACTCCGAACTGGAGTCGGAGATCGCCACCGATCCCCTACTCGGTCCGGTGGCCTGGAGCTGGCTCACCGACGCCCTGGAGGTCAGCGAGGCCACGCATCACACGTTGAGCGGGACGGTCACTCGGGCCACGACGGAGGGGTTCGGCACCAAAGCGCACGAGGGCGCGAACACCGAGGTCGAGATGCGCGCCTCGTGGACCCCCGAGGCGAACGATCTGGCGCCCCATGTGAACGCGTGGCTGGCTCTGTTGGCCTCCGCTTCCGGTTTGCCGCCCTTGGACGTCACCGACATCGCCCGCCAACGTTCACGCCCCTGACCGCCCTTCGGAGGCACCCCGCACCACCGGCGTTCTCCCTGTTCACAGCCCACGAACGGCGTGGCCGGGTCACCGTACGGCCACCTTCGAGGAAGACCCCTCGAACACGAAGCCGGCACAGTTCCACGGCCGCCACGGGACGCTTCATATCCGCGTCCGGTAGTCACAGCGCATACCGTAGTGGTGTGGCGAACGCGTTGAACTCCAAGACAGACTCCCGCGAAACCGACAACGACGAATCGGAGAGGGCGCCTCTGCTGCGGGAACCACGCGAGGGCCTGCCCGAGATCACGGCGGACGCCGATTCCCTCGCGGGTGTGGTCGCGGCGCTCCGCGCCGGTTCCGGTCCCGTCGCGGTGGACGCCGAGCGTGCCTCCGGTTACCGATACGGCCAGCGCGCCTACCTGGTCCAGTTGCGCCGTGAGGGCTCCGGTTCGGCCTTGATCGATCCGATCGCCTGTCCCGACCTGAGCGAGATCGACTCCGCGATGGACGAGGCCGAGGTGGTGCTGCACGCCGCCCACCAGGACCTGCCGTGTCTGACCGAGGTGAACCTGCGCCCCTCCCGGTTGTTCGACACCGAACTGGCCGGGCGGCTGCTCGGGTACCAGCGGGTCGGCCTGGGGTTCATGGTGGAGCGGCTGCTGAACCTGCGTCTGGCCAAGGAACACTCCGCGGTGGACTGGTCGCAGCGACCGCTCCCCGAGGACTGGCTGCGGTACGCCGCGCTGGACGTGGAGATCCTCATCGAGCTTCGGGACAGCCTGGAGAGCGAACTGGAGGAGACCGGAAAACTGGAGTGGGCCCGGGAGGAGTTCGACTCGGTCCTGGCCGCACCGCCCAAGGAACCGCGCCCCGACCCCTGGCGGCGCACCTCCGGTATCCACAAGGTCCGCAACCAGCGTTCCCTCGCCGCGGTGCGCGAGCTCTGGTACGAGCGCGACCGCATCGCCCAGGAACGCGACACCTCCCCGGGTCGGGTGCTTCCCGACGCGGCGATCGTGGAGGCCGCGACGGCCATGCCGCGCACCACCCCCGAACTGACCAAGATCCGCCAGTTCGGCATCAAGCTCGCCAGGCGCTACCTGAACACTTGGATCAAGGCGATCAACCGGACGCGGGACATGGCCCAGGCCGACCTTCCACGCCCCAACGCCCCGGGGGACGGGCCGCCCCCGGTGAACCGGTGGGCCGATCGCGCGCCCGACGCCGCCCGACGCCTCGACACGGTCCGCTCCACCGTGACGAGGATCGCGGAGGAAGTGGTGATGCCGACGGAGAACCTCCTGCTGCCGGACAGCGTCAGAAGGTTGGCGTGGGCACCCCCGGAGACCGTGGACCCGGACTCGGTGGGTGAGTTCCTGCGCTCGCGCGGGGCTCGGAACTGGCAAGTCGGGCTGACGGCGGAGGCTCTGACCGACGCACTGCGCGAAGCGGAAAAGGCGTAGCGATTCCCCCATCGGGGCGCATCGAACCCTAACGTGAGGGAAGTCACCACCCCTCAAGGGCGGTTCATGCCTGTTCCGTAGCCCGGTGTCCGATTAAGTTATAGAAGCGTGCCCCGGATCGTCAGGGGATCGTTATCTGTTCGTTGGGTGTGTATCGGACCGTGGACCCACAAGGTCCCGGTACGTGATCAGGGAAATGTGGTGAGTCCGCTTGTCGTTCTGGCGTGTGTTGCTGCACAGGGCCGGGTTGACGCGTTCTGCCGAGGTCCAGCCGACCAAGGCCGTCCAGCCCACTTCCACGGACCGCACGGAGCATCCCGAGGAACGTGCCGCGGACTCCGAGGTTCGTTCGACCCCGGTGCCCGAGCAGATCTCGGCGACGGCCGTCATCGCGCCCGTCAAGGCCTTGGCCGCCGCGCTGCCCAGGCGGCCCGAACGGTCCGCACTTCCCGAGCGGCCCGAACGACCCGAGCTGCCTGCCGGGTCCGGCGCGGGAACGACCTCCGTGCAGGACACCGGTCGGAAGGACATCGCCCCCACGACGAGGGCGGCCTCCGTGAAGAGCTCGGGCTCCGGTCCGGGCGTTCCCACCGCCGGGATGCGCGCCGCGAGCCTGGAGCGCACCCTGCAGTCACTGGTGGAGCGACTCGGCACCGAGCACCCCGACACCATCACCGCCCGCAACAACCTCGCGACCAAGTACGCACAGATGGGGCGGCGTCAGGCAGCCGTGCAGCAGTTCGAGCTGGCGTTGGCCGAGGCCGTCGCGGTCTACGACGAGGAGCACCCGCGCAGCGAGATCATCCGGGAGAACCTGGCCTGGGCGTACGAGGACGCCGGTCGTCCCGCCGACGCCGCCGGTCAGTGGGAGACCCTGCTCAGCCAGCGCGAGAGCCAGTTCGGCCCGGCCGACGAGGACACGGTGGAGGCGCGTATGCGCCTGGCCGCGTGCTACCGGCGCAGTGGTCGGGTGGACGCCGCCGTGGCCCACTACGAGCGGGCCATCGAGGACGTCGCCTCCACCAAGCGCCGTGAGGAGCTGCGTCTGGGTCTGAGCGCCGCGCAGAGCATGGCCGGCCGCTACGAGGAGGCCGTCACCCAGCTGCGCATGGTGCTGGCCGCCCGCAGGCGCCGGCTGGGCAAGGGCCACCTGGACACGCTGGCCGTGCACCACCGACTGGGTCGCTCCCACACACAGGCGGGCCGCCCCGACCATGCCGTCGAGGTGCTGCGCGAGGCCTACCGGGTGGCGCTCAACTCCTCCGGTGACCCGGAGGTGCGCCGGTTGACGGTGCGTCTGCGCCGTGACCTGGCCGGGGCCTACAACGCGGCGGGACGTCACCGCGACGCCAACGCTCTGCTCTGAGCACCGACAGTCGCACACCGACAGGCACACGGGGCCGGGGATCCTTCGGGGTCCCCGGCCCTCGGTGTTCTCGGTGCGACGGGCCGGACCCGGGGCGCCACGTGCGAAAACCACTCGCGTGCCCGGAGCCTGGCCGGCAGTATCCGTTGGTCGCCCCCATCGACCACGCCATACCCGTCGACCGCATCGAACGACCGGAGAACGCCATGCTCGAACTCAGCGACGGGGAGATCCGCTCCTCGTTCGTCAACTGCCCCAAGGGCGAGACCAAGCGCATGCACTATCCGCCGACCATGCCCGTCCTGGGCTGGGAGGACACGGACTTCCTGGGGTGGGTCGACCCGAAGGCGCCCAACCGCGCCTATCTCGTGATCGACGCCGGCGAGCACCCGATCGGGGTCGCCCTGCGTCTGCCCAACAGTGGCCGCAAGACCGACTTCTCCAAGTCGATGACGTGCTCGTTCTGCGTGACCGTGCACCCGGCCGGTGGCGTGCGCCTGTTCAGTGCCCCCAAACCCGGCAAGGCCGGCAGGCAGGGCGACACCGTGGGGCTGTACGTGTGCGCCGACCTGGCCTGCTCGCTGTACGCGCGGGGCAAGCGGGAGTCCTCGTTGATCCAGCCCGCGGAGACGATCGGCCGGGAGGAACGGATCCAGCGCCTGCGCCTCAACGTCGACCGTTTCGTATCCCGCTTCCTCGACGGGCAGGGCTGAGATCGGGCGGGTTCTCCCACCCGGGACGGGACTCCGACCGGTAGGTCCGAGCGACGCGGCGTGTTCGAGGTCGGGATCGGCCGCGCACACTCCAGGCTTGGTGTCGGAGGACGGAATCCACGCTCCTCGCACCGCGTTGTCCATTGCGCCCACGAACACCGGGGGTCGGGCGCTCTCCTTACTTCCGGAATGACCCGCCCCGCTGCTCGCACTATTTGTTACTGGCGAGTAGCATGACCTCAACAGTCCACCCCATCGCTTGAAGAAGGAGGGGCCATCGTGCCGCGAACCGCCCGCGAAGTCGTGTTCGTCGACGGGGTCCGCACCCCGTTCGGCAAATCAGGCAAGGGCCTCTACGCGGAGACGCGCGCCGACGACCTCGTCGTCCGCGTCATCCGCGAACTGATGCGCCGCAACCCGGGCCTCCCCCCGGAGCGCGTCGACGAGGTCGCCATCGCCGCCACCACCCAGATCGGTGACCAGGGCCTGACCCTCGGCCGTACCGCCGCCCTGCTGGCCGGTCTGCCCCGCAGCGTCCCCGGCTACTCCATCGACCGCATGTGCGCCGGCGCGCTCACCGCCGTCACGACCTCCGGAGCGGGCATCTCCTTCGGTGCCTACGACGTCGTGATCGCCGGTGGTGTCGAGCACATGGGCCGCCACCCCATGGGCGAGGGCGTCGACCCCAACCCCCGCATCATCTCCGAGAAGCTGGTCGACCCGTCCGCGCTGGTCATGGGCAACACCGCCGAGAACCTGCACGACCGGTACCCGTCCATCACCAAGGAGCGCGCCGACGCCTACGCGGTGCGCAGCCAGGAGAAGGTCGCCAAGGCCTACGCCGACGGCAAGATCCAGGACGACCTGGTCGAGATGCTGGTCCGCTCCGCGGAGAAGGGCTTCGGCCTGGCCACCGAGGACGAGCCGCCGCGCCCCGGCACCACCATGGAGACGCTGGCCGCCCTCAAGACCCCGTTCCGCGCGCACGGCAACGTGACGCCCGGCAACGCCGCCGGCCTCAACGACGGTGCCACCGGTGCCCTCATGATGGCCGAGGACGTCGCCGAGGAGCTGGGCCTGGACGCCAAGATGCGCATGGTCGACTTCTCCTTCGCCGGTGTCGAGCCCGAGGTCATGGGCGTGGGCCCCGTCCCCGCCACCGAGAAGCTGTTCGCCCGCCGGGGCATCTCGATCGACGACATCGGTCTCATCGAGATCAACGAGGCCTTCGCCGTCCAGGTGCTGGCCTTCCTCGAACACTTCGGCGTCGCCGACGACGACGCCCGCGTCAACCCGTGGGGCGGCGCCATCGCCCTCGGTCACCCGCTGGCCTCCTCCGGTGTGCGCCTGATGATGCAGCTCGCGCGCCAGTTCGCCGAGCGCCCCGACGTCCGTTACGGCATCACCACCATGTGCGTGGGCCTGGGCATGGGCGGGACCATCCTTTGGGAGAACACCAACTACGAGGGGGGCAAGTGAGCACCGCGATCGAAGAATCCCGGAAACTGTTCAAGGACGAGATCGTCACCAAGGCGCTCTCCCGTGACATCGAGCTCCCCTACGGGGCCGGCAAGGCCGTCCTGATCACCCTGGACAACGGGCACGACCACACCAAGCCGAACACCTTCGGCCCCGGCGGTCTGCTCAGCCTGGACGCCGCGATCGAGGCCGCCAAGGCGCGCACCGACATCGTCGCGGTCGCCGTCACCGGCAAGCAGTTCATCTTCGCCGTCGGCGCCGACCTCACCGGTGTCCCCGCGATCCAGACCCTGGAGCAGGCCAAGGCCATCGGCAAGCTCGGGCACGACGTGTTCCGCAAGCTCGGTGAGCTGGACGTACCGACCTTCGCGCTGATCAACGGCGCGGCCATGGGCGGCGGCGTCGAGGTGGGCCTGCACTGCACCTACCGCACCATCTCCTCCGGCGTACCGGCCTTCTCCCTGCCCGAGACCTTCCTCGGACTCGTCCCGGGCTGGGGCGGCACCTACCTGCTGCCCAACCTGATCGGTGCCGAGAAGGCCCTCAAGATCATCATCGACAACCCGCTCGCCCAGAACAAGGTCATCAAGGGCAAGCAGGTCTTCGAGATGGGCATCGCCGACGCGATCTTCGAGCCCGCCGACTTCGTCGAGGAGTCCCTGCGCTGGGCCGCCCGGGTCCTCAAGGGCGACGTCCAGGTGGAGCGCCCCGAGGTCGACAAGGGCGAGGCCTGGGACAACGCGGTCAACATGAGCCGTTTCGTCGTCGAGGGCAAGCTGCACGGCGCCGCCCCGGCCCCGGCCCGCGCCGTCGAGCTGGTCGCCGCCGCCAAGACCGCCACTCGTGACGAGGGCTTCGCGGCCGAGGACCAGGCGCTCGCCGACCTCATCATGAGCCCCGAGCTCAAGGCCGGCCTGTACGCCTTCGACCTGGTCCAGAAGCGCGCCAAGCGTCCCGCCGGCGCCCCGGACAAGTCGCTGGCGCGCAAGGTCACCAAGGTCGGTGTCGTCGGCGCCGGTCTGATGGCCGGCCAGCTGGCCCTGCTGTTCGCCCGCCGCCTGGACGTTCCGGTCGTCATGACCGACCTGGACCAGGACCGCTTGGACAAGGGCGTGGCCTACGTCCACGGCGAGGTCGACAAGCTCCTGAAGAAGGGGCGCGTCAACCAGGACAAGGCCAACCACCTCAAGGCCCTGGTCACCGGTTCGCTGACCAAGGACGCCTTCTCGGACGCCGACTTCGTCATCGAGGCCGTCTTCGAGAAGATGGAGATCAAGAAGCAGGTCTTCGCCGAGGTCGAGGCCGTGGTCTCCCCCGAGGCGATTCTGGCCACCAACACCTCCTCGCTCTCGATCACCGAGATGGCGTCCGAGCTCGAACACCCCGAGCGGGTCGTGGGCTTCCACTTCTTCAACCCGGTCGCCGTCCTCCCGCTGCTGGAGATCGTCCGCGGCGAGAAGACCGACGACGCTTCCCTGGCCACGGCCTTCGCCGTCTCCAAGAAGCTGAAGAAGACGTCGGTGCTGTGCAAGGACGCCCCGGCGTTCGTCGTCAACCGCCTGCTCACCCTGTTCATGGGCGAGGTTCTGGCGGCCGTGGGCGAGGGCACCGAGCCCGAGATCGCCGACCGCGCGGTCGCTCCGCTGGGTCTGCCGATGTCGCCGCTGATGCTGCTGCAGCTGGTCGGCCCGGCCGTCGGTCTGCACGTCGCGGAGACCCTCAACGGAGCGTTCCCCGAGCGCTTCGCGGTCTCCCCGCAGCTGAAGGCCGTGGTCGAGGCCGGCAAGTCGGAGATCTTCGCTCCGGACTTCACCATCGACACCGAGGTGAAGGAGCTCCTCAAGGGCGGCGAGAACCCGTCCGAGGAGCCGGAGATCCTGGACCGGGCCCTGCGCGCCCTGGCCAAGGAGATCCAGATCATGCTGGACGAGGGCGTGGTGGCCGAGGCCGCCGACATCGACCTGTGCCTGATCACGGGCGCCGGTTGGCCCTTCCACACCGGTGGCATCACCCCGTACCTGGACAAGGTCGGCGTGTCCACCGCGGTCAACGGCAAGCCCTTCCACGAGGGCGCCCCGCAGGCCGTCTGAGGTCTCACCAGCAGTGCCCGAACGGGCCCGGTCTCCACACGGAGACCGGGCCCGTTCCATGTCTTTCATGGCATTATTCTTGAACCATTCCCAAAACGACTTATCCCCACATTCGCATTACTCGCACATACCCATAAGCAACTCTCGGACCTCCGGGTTTCACCCTCAAGCCCGTGGTCTTGGGCCCCGATCGCATTCCGGCGATCACCGATCCGACAGAGGTCGGACGTTTCCCGACTTTGGGCGTTTTGTCCGCTGCGGCGCATGGGCCGGCCGACCCTGACGTGATCCGGGCTCTCCACAAGGGTCTGGATTCGATCGACCAGGAAATGGCGACGAAGTATGTTGGATACGCTCTGCACCTGCTCACCGACAGCAACGGCCAGAGGGCTCTGGAGGAGCTGATGATGACGGACACGTACGAATACACGAGCGCCTGGACTGAAAGCCTCAAGGCCGAGGGCGAGGCGAAGGGCGAAGCGAAGGGCGCGGCGAGGACACTCCTCCGTGTGCTGGAACGCGACGGGGTCGAGGTCGCGGAGCAGGCACGCCAACGCATTCTCGACTGCACCGACCCGGGGCAGATCGAAGCCTGGGCCGACAAGGTCTTCGGTGGTCCCATCACCCACATCGACGAGCTCTTCGACGAGTGAATCCCCGCGTCCGGGGCGCCAGGTCGTTCCCTTGCCGAGAGCGGCCAGGAGGGTGGGCGGTGGACATTCTTCAGCCGACCCTCCGCGTTACTCTTGGCGTTGCTGCTCGGGGCTGAGGGGATGCCCCGTCACCATCATCACTCAGGTAACCCCACTCCTTCTTTCTTGACCGATCGTTCTCGAAAGAGATAGCCTCTCCACCATGGCGAGAACCAAGGAGTTCGATCCGGACACCGCACTACTCCGCGCGATGGAACTTTTCTGGCGCAAGGGCTATGAGGCCACGTCCATGGCCGACCTGGTGGCGCACGTGGGCGTGAGCCGGGCCGGCCTGTACAGCACCTTCGGCGACAAGCACGCGCTCTATGTACGGGCGTACGACCGCTATCTGGAAGAGGGGGTCGACTTCGTCGGCGAACTCTCCCAACCCGGCCCCGTGCTGCCGGTGATCCGGTCGCTGCTGACCAGGTACGCGGAGGAGTCGGCGACCGACTCCGACCGTCGCGGCTGCCTCGTGGTGAACACGGCCGTGGAACTGTCCCCGCACGACACCGTCCTGGCACGCCGGGTCGAGGCCAACTGGAGCCTTGTGGAGACGGCCCTGTTCTCTGCACTCACCAGAGCCCGCGCCCAGGGTGAGCTATCGCAGGGCCGCGACCCCCGCGCACTGGCGCGCCTGCTACTCGTGACCCTCCAAGGGATGCGGGTCGTCGGCAAGAGCAGTGATGACCCCGCCCGCCTGCGCGACGCGGCCACGGAGATACTGACCCTCCTGAGCTAGCCCCTCGAACTCACGCTCCACCCCCGCACACGCCCGGGACCGGGCCCCAGGCATGGGGGCGACTTCTGTTCAAATTCAAGAATGATCATTCTCAAAAGAGGGATCGCCCCTTGTCTCATCTCCCGCCCCCACCCGCTTCGGCCGGGGAACAACGCTCCTCCACTCCCCGCATTGCCTTCGCCCTCCTGGGAACGGTTCAGGTCACGCTCATCGCCGGGATCACGGTGCTCGTCGTGGCCCTGCCGCAGGTTCGGCTGGCACTCGGCCTCACGAACAGCGAACTCGCCCTGGTCACCAGCGCCTATGGGGTCTCGTTCGCGGGACTGCTCCTGCTCGGCGGTCGTCTCGCCGACCTGTACGGAGGCCGCCTCCTCCTGGTGACCGGACTCGTACTGTTCGCAGTGGCGTCCGCGGGCTGCGCCGTGGCGCCGACCGCGTACACCCTGGTAGCGGCGCGGTTCGCCCAGGGAGTCGGGGCCGCGTTGGCCTCACCCGCCGCCATGGCGCTGGTCTCCTCTGTCGTCACCGAACCCGCCTTGCGTGTCCGTGCCTTGGCTCTGTGGGGGGTGCTCTCCGGGACCGGGGCCACCTTGGGCGCTCTGCTCTCCGGGTTGTTCGCCCACAACGAGTCTTGGAGAGGGATTTTCGCCGTCCTCGTGGCAGTGGCCCTCCTCTGCCTGGTCGGCACCTTCCGGTTCGTACCCGCGCCGCCACCCGTCGGGGCCGGGCGCCTGGACATACCCGGCGCGGTCCTGGGCACCACAGGGCTGACCGCGACCGGTTACGGCATCATCGAGGTCGCGCCGGTCGCTCTCGCGGTCGGGGCGGTGTCCCTGGTCGCTTTCGTGCTCGTCCAAGCCCGTTCCTCGCAGCCGCTGGTGCCACTGGGACTCCTGGCCACTCGACCACGTGCCGTGGCCCTGGGTTCCATCGTGCTTGCGTCGGCGGCCATGGCCGGCGGGTTCTTCTTCCTGTCCCTGTACTTCCAGGACGAACGGGGCGCGTCCGCCCTGGCCACGGCGTCGCTGTTCCTACTGTTCGGTCTGGCGCTCACCGCGACCGGCCTCCTGGCCGGACGCCTTGTCTCTCGGTACGACGTGCGGCCCGTTCTCACCGCCGGTCTCGTCATCGGCGCCGCCGGGCTGCTTCTGCTGGCCCCGCTGGGCACGACGGTGCTCGCGGGTCTGGTCGTGATGCCGGTCGGAGTGGGGCTGGTCTTCTCCTCGGCCACCGTCCTGGCCGCACGCGACTCCCCCGCCCGTCTGTCCGGCGTGGTGGCGGCCGTGGCGACCACGGCCATGGAGGTCGGTCCCACGGTCGGTTTCGCCCTCCTGGTGGCGCTCGCCTCCGCGGCGGGCGGCTACGGACCCGCCCTGACCGGCGCCGCGCTCCTCTTCCTCCTCCTGACACCCGCCGCACTGACCCTGCGCCGGACCACCCGGACACCCCTTCGGGAAACCTCATCCGACCAGTAGACGCACCCTCCAAGGAGCCCAGTCATGACCTCCCGATTCCACCAGCGCGTAGTCCTCGTCATCGGGGCCGGTTCCGGCATCGGCCGGGCCACCGCACTCGCCTTCGCCAGAGAGGGTGCCACCGTGGTCGCGGCCGGCCGCGACAAGGACCGCCTCGCCGGAACCGTCGAACAAATCCGCTTGGTCGGAGGCACCGCCGACCACTTCGTCACCGACCTCACCCGAGAGGAACAGGTCGAGGAGCTGGTCGCCAACGTCGTACGGCGCCATGGCGCACTGCACGTGGCCCACAACAACGCCGGGACTTTCGGGCCGGCCGCGCCCGTGGCGGACATGGATCCCGACGAGTGGCGTCGGACGCTGGAGACCAACCTCACCGGCACCTTCCTGGCGCTCAAGTACGAGGTCTCCCACATGCGCGAGCACGGGGGTGGCGCCATCGTCAACACCAGTTCCAACATCGGGGCCCATCTGCGCCTGCCCCACCTGGCCGCTTACGCCGCTTCCAAGGCCGGTCTCAGCACCCTGACCAGGGTCGCCGCGCGCGACCACATCGCTGACGGGGTGCGGATCAACGCGGTCAGCCCGGGCCCGGTGGACGCGCCCATGTCGCGCCAACCCGGCGAGAGCGATGAGGAGCGGACCGCCCGCCTGGGGCCGAGCATCCCCCTCGGCCGGATCGCCTTCCTGAACGAGGTGGTCTCCGCGGTCCTGTGGCTCGCCTCGGACGACGCGGGCTTCACCGTGGGGTCCGACCTGGTCATCGACGGCGGCGCCAGCGCATAGCCCACACAGGTGTGCCCGGCTCCGGGGCGGGGCCGGGCACGAACATGAGGTGACCGGTGACCGGTGACCGGATGCGGTCAGATCCCCGCGGGGATCTGTTCACGCTCCTTGTGTTCCGGCCCCTCGCCCTTGCCCCCCGTTCCCTCCTCCTTGACGGAGGGGCGGGCCTCGTCCTGGTCGTCGCCGCCCTCGGAGATACCGATGCGGTCGTGCAGCCAACGCAGCGGGCGGGGCAGCCACCAGTTCCAGTCGCCGAGCAGGCGCATGGTGGCGGGCACCATGATCGCTCGCACCAGGGTGGCGTCCACCAGGACCGCGATCGCCAGGCCCACACCGATGACCTTCAGGAAGAGCAGGCCGGAGGTCCCCATCGCCAGCAGGACCACACCCAGCAGCAGGGCGGCGCTGGTGATGATGCGTCCGGTGCGTTGCAGGCCCAGCGCCACCGAGGCGGTGTTGTCGCCGCCGCGCAGGTACTCCTCACGCACCCGGCTGAGCAGGAACAGCTCGTAGTCCATCGCCAGCCCGAAGGCCACGATGGTGACCAGCACCAGATAGGTGGGGTCGATGGTGCCGACCGCCTCGAAGCCCAGCAGGGCCGAGAAGTGCCCTTCCTGGAAACCCCAGATCACCACGCCCAGTGAGGCGCTCAAGGACAGCGCGCCCATGAGCACCGCCTTGATCGGCAGCACGATCGACCCGAAGGCCAGGAACAGCAGGAACAGCGTGGATCCGACGATGAACGCGATCGTGGTGGGCGCGTTGTCGACGATGGCGTCGAGGTTGTCCAACTGCATGGCGGCCACGCCGCCCACCAGGGCCTCGTCGGCGCCCTCCGGGGCCGGTTCGGCGCGCACGTCCTCCACGAGTGCCTGGACCTCGGGCGCGTCGGTGGCTCCCTGGTAGCCCACCTCGATGTGGACGACGCCCTCTCCGGCACGTTCCACTGTGGTGCGCACCGAACCCGGCAGGGCGTCCAGTCGGTCGACGTACTCGTCGAGGTCCTCCTCGGTGGGCTCTCCCGTCACGACCACGTGCAGTCGGCCGACCTGACCGGCCGGGAAGTCCTCCCCCATGGCCTCGGTCGCGATCCGGGAGTGGGCGTCGGCGGGCAGGTAGCGCTGGTCGGTGGTGCCCAGGTCGGTCGAGGCCAGCCCGGAGCCGAAGGCGACCAGGACGCAGCCGACCGCGACCAGCGAGACGGCGGGGCCGCGCATGATGGTGCGGGCCAGACGGGCCCAGGCCCCGGCGTTCTCGTCGAGGGTCCCGGTGACGGTGCGGCGCGGCAGCGGCAGCTTCATCCGGTCGATCCGGTGCCCCACCACGGACAGCAGGGCGGGCAGGAAGACGAGGGCCGCGACGAGGTCGAAGGCGACGACGGCGATCCCGCCCCACCCGATGGACTGCAGGATGGGTTGGGGGAAGAAGAGCAGCCCGGCGAAGGCGATGCCGACGGTGACGCCGGAGAAGGCGACGGTGCGCCCTGAGGTGTCCACGGTGCGCCGGACGGCGTCGCGTACGTCGCGGCCCTTGTTCAGTTCCTCGCGGAAGCGGCTGACCATGAACAGGCCGTAGTCGATCGCCAGCCCCAGCCCGAGGAGGGTGGCCACGTTGATGGCGAAGACGGAGACCTCCGTGACGTGGGTGAGGGCCCGCAGCACGGTGAGGGAACCGAGGATGGCCAGGCCACCGACGGCGAGGGGCATCAAACCCGCGACGAGGCCGCCGAAGATCACGACCAGGAGGAGCAGCAGCACGGGCAGGGTGAACAGTTCGGCGCGGACGATGTCACTCTCGGCGGTCTCGGAGAGCTCGTGTTCGACCGCGATGGGGCCGCCCAGGTGGGTTTCGAGGGGACCGGCCTCAAGCGCGGCGGACGCCTCCTCGTACTGGTCGAGTCGTTCCTCGTGGGTCCGGCCGGTGAGGGTGATCGGTATGTACGTGGCGTGCATGTCCTCGGACACGAGCATGCCGCGTTCGATATCGGCGAGGTCCTCGTCGAGGTAGAGGTCGTGGTCGGCGACGACGTCCTCGGGCAGGCCGTCCGAGACGCGCTGCACGGCTTGGGCGAAGGTGGGGTTGTCGACCTTGATCTCGTCGCTGCGGTACATCGCGATGATGTCGATGTCGGCGTGGCCCAGTTCGTCTTCGAGGACCTCCATGGCCTGGGAGGACTCCGATCCCGGATCCTCGAAGCCGCTCTCGCTGACGTCCTGGAAGACCCCGAGACCCCAGACGACGGAGAGCACCGCGAAGAGGCCGGTGACGGCGATCACCCACCATCTCCCGCGGTGGGCTCCGAGCCCCAGCCGGCCGAAGAACCCCGTTTTCGTCGACATTGCCGCCCCTCCGCGCGAACATGAGTCATGTTCGTTAACAGTGTTTGCTAACGGTGTTCACTTAAGCGTGCGCCCGTTACGATGTCAATATCGTCGACGTGAACAGAGCGACGCCGGCGAACCGGCGTCGAGACGGGGTGGACCACTGAACATGACGAAACCGCCGGTCACGAGCGAGCCTCGACCCGAGGCCGTACTCAGTCGTCGCGATCGTGTGCGCGAGGCCACACTCACCGAGATCAAGTCGATCGCGCGGCGACACCTCGTGGAGCACGGTGTCGCCGGGGTCTCCCTGCGCGCCATCGCCCGTGAGATGGGCATGACCGCACCGGGGCTGTACCGCTACGTGCCGGGCATCGACGCACTGTTGGTGGCGATCACCGCCGACATGTTCGAGGAGTTGGCCGACACCGTCGCCGCCGCCGACGCGTCGGCCCCGCCCCAGGACACCGATCTGCGCCTGCACAGTGCGCTTCGAGCACTGCGGTCCTGGGCCATCACCCACCCCGCCGAGTTCTCCGTGATGTTCGGGCCGAGCACTCGACTCGACCCGGAGGCCGACATCTCCCCCGCCCTGGAGGCGGCCAGGCGCTTCGCGTCCACCTTCTTCGCCCTGTGCGATCGCCTGCTCCAGGAGAAGGACATCCCGCTGCCCGCGGACGAGGAGATCGGGCCCGAGCTCACCGCCGAACTGCGTTCCTTCGCCGACACCGTGGGGTTGTCCGCGCACGTCATGCAGACAGGGGCGGCCCTGATGCTCACCCGGTGCTGGATCCGCATCTACGGCGTGGTGTGCATGGAGGTGTTCCAGCACCTGGGATTCGCCGTCAACGACATGGAACCTTTCTTCGAGGCCGAGCTTCAGAACCTGATGACCGGCCTCGGTGTCCGGTATCTCCCCGTCGAGCACATGGGGAGGCCCGTCACGGGCACCGCCGGTTGACCCATACTGGAGGCTTGGGGCAGTTGTCCGTTTCGTGGGTACGAAACGGACATGCCCTTTCCCTGTCGGCGCGATGACGAGGATGGCCCCGTGGAAAACCGAACCGGAGACGAGGCTCCCGGGGAGAACCTCCCTCGGCCCGACCGGCACGGCACCCACCCCGGAGACGCTCCGGGACCGGAGCCGATGTCCCGCGCGCCCGAGGCCCCACGGGCCCCGGAGGGCGCGCACGCTCCAGGCGCCCCGCAGGATCCGCGTGGAACTCCACAGGGCGCACCGCCGCGAGGGCCCGTGGCCCCTCCGGCCTCGTGGGCGGCTCAGGCGGCTCCGAACCCGCACCCGCCACAGGGTCCGGGCGCCACCCACGCGCACGCCCCTGGCGCACCACAGGCCCCTGGAACCGCACGGGCGCCGTGGCCCCCGCAAGCGTTCCCCGGGACTCCCCCGCCGGCGGCCTGGGCACACGGCGGCCCCGGAGGCCCCGGCCCGCAGGGACCACCGTGGTATCCGCATTGGGGGCCACCGACGTGGTACCCGCCGCCTCGGCGTCCGGACCGGGGCAAGGGCGTGCTCATCGCTGCCTTCGCCGCCGCTTCGATGGCACTGGTCGCCCTCATCGCCGGCGTGGTGGTCGTGGTCAACACACCACAGCAGCAGTCCTCCCCCGGGGGAACCGATCTGTCCGCCCTTCGGGACCGGGAACTGCTCGCCCGGCCGGCGCCCGCCGAGATCGACCTGATCGACCACCCGCTGTACGACATGACCACGCCACCGCCGATCGACTGCGACCTGCCCGACCTGGACGTCGAATCCGACGAATCCTGGGAGGGGTTCTCACGGGAGGCCGGGAACTGTCTGGACGAGCTGTGGGCACCGGTCATGGAAGAACTCCGGCTCGTCCCCGCCCTGCCCGACGTCACCGTCATCGGCGAGGGCCTGGACAGCGACACGGAGGACGCCTTCACCCTGGCCTACTACGAGAGCGACGTCAGCACCATCACCGTGATCCTGCCCAACGTGCGCGAGGTGTCGGAGTTCATCCCCGCGGACGAACGCGAGGTCGTGTGGCTGGCCCTGATGGGCCACGAATACGCCCACCACGTCCAGAACTCCACCGGAATCCTGCGGGTCTCCCACGACCTGCGCCGCAGCGCGGGCAACGCGGCCGACGAACTCGACACGCTGCGCCGTACCGAACTACAGGCCGAATGCATGGCCGGGATCGCGCTGCGCGGCATGGTCGATCCCGGAAGTGACGCCCTCGACGTCGTCAACCGGCACTTCAACGACGGCGGCGATCTGGACACCCACGGCAGCGCCGCCAGCCGCACACTGTGGCTGGAGGCGGGTTGGGAGGGGGAGACCGTGAACGGTTGCAACACCTACGGCGCCGAACCGCACCAGGTCGGTTAGGGGATGCTCCACGGAACACTCCCCCGGAGAACCCCTCAGCCGCGGCCCAACGCCTTGCGGTAGGCCTCCCAACCACCGAGTTTGACCCGTGGCCCCCGGTCGAGCTCGGCGGCGAGCCCCGCCTCCGCCTCGTCGATGCGCAGCCAACCCTGGTAGTCGCTGGCGGTCAGCCCCCGCTCCGCGAGGAGCTCGACCAGACCCACCGGTTCGGGCACCCCGGCGCGCAGGGCGTCGGCGTCGGCCAGCAGGGAACGCACGGTCGCGGCGGCGTCGGACTTGTTGGTACCGATCACCCCGGTGGGGCCGCGTTTGATCCACCCGGCGACGTAGTCGCCCGGCACTCTGCTCCCCCCACCGTTCAACACCCGTCCCTCTTCCTGGGGGACGGTGCGTACGCGCTCGTCGAAGGGCACCCCGGCCAAGGGCACGCCCGCGTAGCCGACCGAACGCAGCACCATGCCCACGTCCAGGGTCGAGTGCTCCCCGGTGTCCACCAGCCGTTCCCGGTCGTCCAGACGGGTGTGCTCCACCCGCAGCGCCTCCACCCCGTCCGTGCCCAGGACTCGCTCGGGGCGGGTCCAGAAATGGAACTCGATCCGGCGCGGACGCCCCTGGGGCGCGCGCTCGGCCTGTTCGCGCAGCAGCTTGAGGTTGGTGCGGGAGGCCTTGGCGACCTCGCGTAGCCCCGGCCGGTCGGCGCCCACATCGGCGAGGTCGATGTCGACCTGGTCCGGACGCACGACCACGTCCACGTCCGGCAGCTTCATCAGATCGCGCAGCTCGGGTGCGGTGAACTTGGCCTGGAGGGGTCCGCGTCGGGCGAGTACGTGCACGGTACGGACCCGGCTCCGGGACAGCACGTCCAAGACGGGCTGGGGGATGTCGGTGTGGCGGAGTTCGTCCGCGGTCTTGACCAGGATGCGGGCCACGTCCAGGGCGACGTTGCCCGCCCCGACCACGGCGACCTCCTCGGCGTCCAGGACGAAGCGTTCGAGATCGCTGTCGGGGTGGCCGCAGTACCAGTTGACGAAGTCGGTGGCGGCCACGCTTCCGGGCAGGTCCTCGCCGGGGATCCCCATGCGCCGGTCCACACTGGCGCCGGTGGCGTACACCACGGCGTGGTGGGAGCGGGCCAGGTCCTCACGGGTCAGGTCGGATCCGAACTCGACCCCGCCGACGAAGGTCACGTGGGGATGCTCCAGGATCCCGCGCAGCGCCCTGGCCACACCCTTGATCTTGGTGTGGTCGGGGGCGACGCCGTGGCGGACCAGTCCGTAGGGGGTGTGCAGTCGGTCGAGGACGTCCACACGGACGGGGACCCCACGTTGACGGGTGAGCGCGTCGGCGGTGTAGATACCGGCGGGGCCAGAGCCGATCACGGCCACCCTGAGCGGGGCGGCCTCCTCCGGTTCGGGCGATTCGAGGTTCTGCTCGGGTTCGGAAGAGGTCATGGCCCCATTCTGGCAGCACCGAAGCTTCCATCCGATGCTGCCAGAGCCCGAGGTCAGGCGGTTTCGTCGGCCAATTCGCGGGCGTCGCCCGCGCCCTCGCCGCGACGGGAGACCGTCTCGGTGAGCTTGCGGGACAGCTCCTGCGGGGTCAGGCCCTGCTGCTGGAGGATCCGGTCGCGCTTGGCGTGGTCCAGGAACTCCTGCTCGATGCCGAAGGTGCGCACGGGCACGTCCACCTCGTGGTCGCGCAGCAGACGGGCCACGGCGTCGCCGACGGCGCCGGTGCGGCCGTTGTCCTCCACCACGGCGACCACGGAGTGCGCGGCGGCCTCCGCCACCAAGGCCTCGTCCAGGGGCTTGACCCAGCGCGGGTCGATGACGGTGACGCCGATGCCCTGGTCGGCCATGCGGTCGGCGACCTCACAGGCGACCTGGGCCATGGTGCCCACGCCCACGATGAGCAGGTCCTTGGAGTGGCCGCCGTCGGTGGCCCGGCGCAGCAGGTCCATGGAACCGACCTTGCCGATCTCGGGCAGTTCCTCGGCGACGGCGCCCTTGGGGTAACGCACGACGGTGGGAGCGTCCTCCACGGCCACGGCCTCGCGCAGCAGCGTGCGCAGGCGGGTGGCGTCGCGCGGAGCGGCCAGGCGCAGCCCGGGCACGACCTGGAGGATGGACATGTCCCACATGCCGTTGTGGCTGGCCCCGTCGTTGCCGGTGACTCCGGCGCGGTCCAGACAGAAGGTGACGCCCTGACGGTGCAGGGCGGCGTCCATGAGCACCTGGTCGAAGCAGCGGTTGAGGAAGGTCGCGTAGACGGCGACCACCGGGTGCAGCCCGTTCATCGCCATGCCGGTGGCGGAAGTGGCGGCGTGCTGTTCGGCGATGCCGACGTCGAAGATCCGGTCGGGGTAGGCGTCGGCGAACTTGTTGAGGCCGGTGGGGTGGAGCATCGCGGCGGTGATGCCGACGATGTCCTCACGCTCGGCGCCCAGTTCGACCATGGTCTCGGCGAAGACGCCGGTCCACTTCTCCACCTTGGGCCCGGGCTTGGACTTGCCGGTGTCGATGTCGAAGGGGCCGGGGGCGTGGAACTGGTCCTCGTCGTGGTTCTCGGCGGGGGCGTAGCCCTTGCCCTTCTGGGTGAGGACGTGGACGATCACCGGCCCGCCGAAGTCGCGGGCGCGGCGCAGCGACTTCTCCAGGCTCTGTTCGTCGTGGCCGTCGATGGGGCCGAGGTACTTCAGGCCCAGGTCCTCGAACATCATCTGCGGCTGGATGGTGTCCTTGAGGCCCTTCTTGAGGCCGTGGAGGGCCTCGTAGATGGGCTGGCCGACCACCGGGGTGCGGTGGAGGGTGGTCTTGGCGAGGTCGAGGGCCTGTTCGTAGCCGGGGGCCATGCGCAGCGAGGCCAAGTGGTCGGCGATACCGCCCGTGGTGGGCGAATACGAGCGGCCGTTGTCGTTGACGACGATGACCAGGCGGCGGTTCTTCTTCTCCGCGATGTTGTTGAGAGCCTCCCAGGACATTCCACCGGTGAGCGCGCCGTCACCGATGACGGCGACGACGGTCCGGTCGGTGCGGCCCTGGACCTCGTTGGCCTTGGCCATGCCGTCGGCGTAGGAGAGGGCGGTGGAGGCGTGGGAGTTCTCGATGAAGTCGTGCTCGGACTCGGCACGAGAGGGGTAGCCCGACAGCCCGCCCTCGGACTTGAGGTTCGTGAAGTCGTGCCGGCCGGTGAGGACCTTGTGCGTGTAGGCCTGGTGGCCGGTGTCGAAGAGGATGGGGTCGCTCGGCGAGTCGAACACCCTGTGCAGGGCGATGCTCAGCTCGACGACGCCCAGGCTGGGGCCCAGGTGCCCACCGGTCTCCGAGCACGACCGGATCAAGAACTCCCGGATCTCCCGGGCCAGCACAGGGAGCTGATCGGCCGAAAGCCTCTTGAGCGCTTCCGGATTCTGTATCGACTCGAACAGTGTCACTGTCTCGTCAGTCCCCTCGTCCCGCGTGTCCGCTTACGTTTGCCAGAAGCGTCCCCGGTCTCGGGGCGGCCTTGGCTACCGGCAGGTATACATACCCGAGTTTATGGGCCCTCGTCCATGGGTTCCGCCGGGTACCCCGAAGTCGGGGATCCAACACCACCCGTGGGGAGCACGGCGGTACCTCTCGTGAGACGTCACGAAGGGATCCACCGTCACACCGGTTCCGGCGTGAAGTCTCCCTCGCGTGAACGCGGGGGCTTCCTGCTCAAGGTCGGTCATGCCGTTGCCTTTCGCTTCGGTTGACGCTTCAACGCCCCGCCCAACGGCTGGAGGGCTCCACGTCCTGCCACGCCGCTTCCCGGCGCGGTTGGCTTCGCTGCTTGGAGAGCGGCGAAGTGGGTGTTCTTCGCGGCGTTGGTGTCAGCGTTTCCGACCCATCCACAGGTGGGGTTGGTGCAGGCGAAGACCGCTTGGCTCTTACGGTTCCTCGCATCCACGAACCCGCACATGTGGCACCTCTGGGAAGTGCCAGGGGCAGGAACAACGACCACACGGCCGCCGCGTTCGGTGGTCTTATACGTGAGTTGGGTGTGCAACTGGTGCCATGCCTCGCCCTGGATGGACCGGTTCAGCCCGGCCTTCTGACGGACCTGCTCGCCGGGGGTCTCAGCGGTTCCGCGTGCGGAGCGGACCATCCCGGCGATGTTCAGGTCCTCCAACCCGATCAGGCTGTAGACGCTGGCGAGGGTGTGGGTGGTCTTGTGCTGCCAGTCCGCGCGCCTCCGGGTGAGACGAGCACGAAGGCCGTGGATTTTGTCGTAGGTGGCCTTCAACCGGTTCGACGTCGAGTCACCAGGTTTATGGGAACGGCGTTGCCGTGCGGCCTGGCGCTCCAACCTGACCAAACGCTCCGACTGCTTGGGGTTGGACCACTGCGGGTGGGTGTAGTCGGTTCCGTCCGACAGCGCCAACGGCACCACGACACCCCGATCAATGCCCACGGTCGGCCCGGTGTGAGGGGCGGGGTCGTCTTGTTCCCAGTGGGCGCGGAGCACGATGTGCCACCCGTTGGCCTCCCGCACCACACGCGCTCCGGTGACCTTGCCGGGGATGGGGCGATGGGCTCGGAACCGCACCACACCGACCTTGGGAACCTTCACAATAGACCAGCGGCCGGACAGCCGGGTGATGTTCAAGTCTCGACCTTGGGGGAGGTCCACGGTCATCTTCGACCGGACTCGGGACTTGAACCGAGGTGTTTCAGCCCGGCCTTCCCAGCAGTTCACCCACGCGCGGTGGTACTGCCTCAACACCTGCTGAGCAGCCTGCGCGGGAAGACCCGCCAGCCAAGGGATGTCTTTGCGTGCCTGCCGGATGGCTTTGTCGGCGAGGGTGAGGCTGGGGCGGCGCGAACGGCCTCCCCATGTCCACCAGTCGTGCAGCAGGTTCCACATGGCACGGGCGGCGTGCCCCTGCGTTTGGAGGGCTTCGGCTTGTTCGGGGGTCGGGTACAGGCGGAACTTGATGCCGCGCTGGATCTCCACACCAACCCCCTTGTTCAATCTGACCATGAACAGCCTACCGAATACCATACTGACTATGAACATTGAAGGGTGGGCCACCACCCAACAGGCTGCCGATCTCCTTGGCGTCGAGCGAGAGTCCGTGTACATCTACGTCCGACGCCTCAAAGACTTCCCACAGCCGACCAAAATCGGCCGCACCTTGCTGTTCGACCGGCAAGCACTGCTGGATTGGCGTAAGGACCACCCCGCCCGAGGCAAACGCGATTCACCCCCGGCCTGAAGAGCACGGCCCTCTCGCGGACATTCGGTAGATTACTCGGTTTCGCCACCGTCTTTACCCCGGAACTCCGAGAACGGGCGTGCCGGGGCCACGGGTGCCGAGGCTATCCGAGTGCGGCCTGCGCGAGAAGTCCCACGGCGGAGACGGACACCACGGTGAGCAGGACGGCGCGCATCCGGGCCGGGTTCACTCTGCGACGCAGCCGGTTCCCGATGAAGAAGCCGAGGCCGATGAAGGGGATCACGGAGAGGCCGACGGCGGTGGTCCGGGTGTCGATCTGGCCGCCCACGACCAGGGCGGCCAGGGAGAACAACCCACCGAACAGGAAGAACACGGCCAGGGTGGCGCGGACCTTCTCCGGCGGCTCGTTCTGGTAGACCAGGGCCATCGGAGGGCCGCCCACGGAGGTGGCGGTGCTCGTGAAACCCGAGAGCGTTCCCGCGACGACCAGCGAGAACGGGGTGACATGGACCTTGAAGGAACGCACGGTCAGTGCGACGGCCACCAGCACCATCACCCCGACGAACGCCGCCAGGGCCCGGGGTTCGAGCCCGGCCACGACCCAAACGGCGATCAGGGTGCCCGGAACGCGGGCCGGAAGTCCCCACGCCATACCGCGCCAGTCCACCTGACGCCACTCCTGCAGGAGGGTGAGCACCGGAAGGACGCTCGCGCTGATCAGGAGGGTTCCCGGCATCAGCGTGGGGTCGAGGAAGGAGATGACGGGGGCGGCGACCAGGCCGAGGCCTAGCCCGACCATGCTCTGGACGGCGGCCCCGACCAGGACCGCGGTCGCTGTGAGGAGGAGGAAGACCCACGGGTCGATCTGGCCGAACAGTCCGTGAGCGGTGGGTGTGAGGAATTCAGCGAGCATCAAGGGAAGAAGCTATATCCCCCCTCACCCGGTCGGATTCAGGTGGTAGGAAGATGGGATGAAAAGTCGGTGGTGCGCCGGATCCCGTCCACGTACTCCAGCGCACGTTCGGGATGCAGGAACCAGTCGATCAGCCCGGTGGGGTCGCTGAAGGAGTCGGCGAACCGGTCGGCGGTGGGCCGGTGCCGTTCGGCCAACCGGTACAGCTCCCACACGTGGGGCGGCCCGGACAGCATCACCCGGCTCCAGGCGGTCACCTGTCGGGCGCTGCGCCAATAGGTATCGAAGGCCCCGCGCATGAACGCCTCGTCGAAGGGGCGGCCACCGTGGTCGACGATGGCACGCCGGTACACGTCGGCGCACAGCGACGCCATGTTGGCGCCCTGGGCGGTGATGGGGTCGTTGGAGACCACGGAGTCGGCCATCCCCCAAACGAGCGTCCCTCCCGGCATCCGGACCACGGGTTCACGGACCACCGGGACGTAGCCGCCGTACAGGGCTGCCCTGGGGTCGGCCAGGCGGGCGCTGGAGAAGCGTTCGTACTCCCAGGGCGCGTACCGGCGCATCACGTCCAGCAGCCCGGCGAGCACGACGTCTCCGGTGGCACCCCGGGGCAGGGGGCGATCCAGCGGACCGCCCGGTACCGCCTCCACCATCACGGCGTGGCAGGGGCCGTTCAGCGACAAGGTGGGCAGGGTGAAGACCTCCCCCGCTTCGGGGACCACGGTGCGCGCGAGGACTCCCCCGGCCGGGTGTTCCTCGCCCCCGCTCACGTAGGCCAGTGCCAGGCGCCGCTGAGGTTCCTCGAAGTGGAAGCGCCGCGTGTCGCGGGGGAAGATCTCGGCGAGCCCGCCCCGGCCCGCGGCGACCACCACGAGGTCGTATTCGGTGCCGAGCGCCTCCATCTCCGCCCGGCTGACCCGGTGGCGCAGGAAGCGACCACCGCCCTGGACGAACAGCTCCAACCAGGTCGCGAGCTTGAGCCGTTGGTCGACCGACCGGGCGGGTTCGGTCAGACGCCCCACCCAGTCCACGTCGGGGACACCCCCGCCCCGCCGCGCGGCCACCCGCACTCCGACACCGTTGACCTCGGGCGCCTCGTCATCCCAGAAGGCGAGTCCGTGGCGGCGTTCCCGGCGCAGCGCGGGTCCGAACAGACACTGCGTGGACATCACGCCACCCGCCCTGACCTCGTCGGGGCCCCTGGGGTCGACCAGGGTCACGTCGTAGTCCTCCGAGAGCAGGCCGAGGGCCAACTGGAGCCCGGACTGTCCGGCACCGACGACGAGGATCTTGCGCATGTGTCTCCTTCGCACCCGTGCGCCGGAGAGGCCACGGGGCAGAGTGGTCTCCAAGCCCAGGATTCGGGCACGACCGAGCCGGGACACGTCGTCCTGGTGGGCGACGCCCCCATCACGGCCGGTGGCTTCATCGAGCGAAGCTAGCAGTGCTCGCACGAGCCCCGGGCGCACCCCTCGACCACGGGACCTTCGCCCCCGACGCGGTGGGACCAAGGGGCCCCCGACCCCTCGTGATCGGGGTCACCGTGGACGACCGGACCCGGAACCACTCCCCCCGCGCGCGTCGCAGCGTCGACACAGGTCAGAGCGAGCACCCGGGGCGCACTTCACGTTCACGGCGATGCCCGGTGCCCGCGGGGCCGGTGTCGCGCACGACGAGCGCCGTGCGCACCGGGTGCCCCGACGCCCCTCCGCCGAGAAAGGGACACAGTTCACACCCCTGCCGTCCCGGACCGGTCGGCCCTTCCCCACCAGGACATGACGAAGGCCCGGGCCGGTGGGAGTGTGGCCGGCCCGGGCCTCGAAGGAGGGTCCGGGGTGAACCCGTCCTTCTCATCCTCCAGGAGAGGTCTTGTGGGCGACGCGCGAGCGCCGCTCCGGTGCGGTCCCTCAGCCACCGCCCCTGGCGTGGGTCTTGCGTCCACGACGGGAGATCGCGTCCAGGATGACGGCGATGAGCAGCACCGCGGCGGTGATCATGAACCGGACGGAGGTGTCCATCTGCAGCAGGAGCAGCCCCGAGGTGATCGCGCCGAGGACCAGACCGCCCAGCAGCGCCGAGTAGGCGTTGCCGCGCCCACCGAAGAGGCTGGTTCCGCCGATGACGGCCGCGGCGATGGCCATCATCAGCTCCTCGCCACCACCGGTGGACACGCTCGCCGCGAAGTTACGGGAGACGAACATGACACCGCCGATGGCCGCGAGCATCGAAGCGATGCCGAACACCGTGATCCGGACGAAGTCCACCCGGATACCGGCACGCCGTGCCGCCTCGGAGTTACCGCCCACCGCGTAGACCATGCGCCCGTAACGGGTCTTGCGCAGGACCAGGTCGAGGATGACCACGAAACCCACGAAGATCAGAAAGGCCAGCGGCACGCCCTTGTACTGGTTGAGGATCCACACACCGCCCATGAGCGGCAGGGCCAGCAGGAAGGCGCGGAAGAGCACCTCGACGAGCGGCTTGTAGGGCAGGTCCGCCTGTCGACGACGCCGCTCGACCAGCAGGACGGAGACCAGGTACACGATCAACGCCACGGCGACCAGGAACCAGCCCACCACGGGAACGAAGTAGGTCTGGGTCAGCATCGCGATGGGGCCGGTGGCGCTGGTGTTGATGCTGCCGTCGCTGCCCATCAGGTTCAGGTGCAGCCCCTGCCAGCCCAACAGACCGGCGAGGGTGACGACGAAGGCCGGGACGCCCATCTTGGCGAAGATGAAACCGTGGAGCAGACCGACCAGCAGGCCGATGCCCACGGCCACACCGATCGCGATCCACTCCGATACCCCATGGCGGACCGCCAGGACCGCGAGGACACCGGCGGACAGACCCGCGACCGAGCCGATGGACAGGTCGATCTCGCCCAGCAGCAGCACCATGATCACGCCGGTGGTCATCAAACCCACCGCGGCGATCTGGACGGTCAGGTTCGACAGGTTCTGCGGGGACAGGAACCGGTCGTTCATCGACTGGAAGACGATGCCGATCAGGATGAGGCCGACGATGACCGGGGCGGGCCCGAGTTCGCCTCCTTTGAGGCTGCGCTTGACCGCCTCCAACCACCCGCTGGGTGAGGCGACGGTGGCCAGCAACCGAGGGTCACGCCGGGCTCCGGTGTTCTCCCCGTTCACCTCGGCGTCTTCTGTTGCGTGTGTCTGCTGGCTCATTCCTTGTCCTTCGTGGCCGTGGCCGATGAGCCGGTGCGGGTGGAACGGCGGGATACCGGGTTGTCCGAGGCGCCCGTGATGGCGGCCACGATCTCTTCGTAACTCGTCTCCGCGATGGGGAAGTCACCGGCGTCGCGCCCCAGGCGCAGGACCATGGCGCGGTCGGCGACCGCCCGGACATCGGCCATGTTGTGGCTGATCAGGACCACTCCCAGCCCTTGGTCGCGCAGCCGTTCGATGAGGTCGAGCACCTGCGCGGTCTGGGCGACGCCCAGGGCGGCGGTCGGCTCGTCCAGCATGACCACGCGGGGCTGACCCAGGAGGGAACGGGCGATCGCGATGATCTGGCGCTGGCCGCCGGACAGTGCCGCGACGGGGACGCGCAGACTCGGGATGCTCACCGACAGGGAGTCGAGGAGCTCCACGGCGCGGCGCTCCATCTCGACCTCGTCCAGGGTGCCCGGGAAGTGCAGTCGCTCGTTGCCCAGGAAGAGGTTCCCGACGATGTCGAGGTTGTCGCACAGGGCAAGGTCCTGGTAGATGGTGGCGATGCCCAGGCGCTGGGCGTCGGCCGGGGTCCCGATGGTGACCGGCGTTCCGTCCCAGGTCATGACGCCGCCGCTGTCGGCGGGGTGCGCGCCCGAGATGACCTTGACCAGTGTGGACTTGCCCGCGCCGTTGTCACCGAGTAGGGCGACGACCTCTCCGGCACCGACGTGGAAGTCGACCTCGCTGAGGGCGCGTACGGCCCCGAAGGTCTTGGAGATCCCGGATAGTTCCAGGATGGGTGTGCTCATGCTGATTCGTCTCTTCTCTCGTCCCGGCGAGGAGGGCGGGCCTCCTCGCCGGGGCGTCCCCCGAAGGGTCGGCCCCGACGGCACGGGCCCGGGCCGACCCGGATGACCCGGTGCTTAGAGGGCTTCCTTGCAGAAGTCCGTGTCCTCGTAGTCGGAGGTGCAGATCTCCTCGATGCTGTAGAAGCCGTCGGAGACGACCGTGTCGCCGATGTTCTCCTCGGTGACGGAGACGGGCTCCAGCAGGACCGACGGAACCATCTCGCCGTCGGCATCCTCGGTCTCGGTGACCGCGTGCTCGCCCGCTTCCAGTTCCTCACCGGTGGCCAGGGAGACGGCCATGGCGGCGGCGAGCTCGGCCTCGGGCCGGATGGCCTTGTAGACGGTCATGTACTGCTCACCGGAGATGATGCGCTGGATGCCGTGCAGTTCGGCGTCCTGGCCGGTGACCGGGGGCAGGTCCTCCACCGAGACTCCGGCGCTGCGCAGCGCGGAGACGATGCCCGCGGCCATGCCGTCGTTGGCGGAGTACACGCCCACGATCTCGTCCAGTCCCAGGGAGGTGATGGCGCCCTCCATCTGGCTGTTGGCCTCGTCCGGCGACCAGTCGGGGGTGTCGAACTCCTGACCGATCTCCACCTGGTCCTCGAAGATCTCGTGGGCGCCGGCCTTGAAGTCGCCCGCGTTGGGGTCGCTGGGCGAGCCGTTGATCATGACGATGGAACCGTCGCCGGCGGTGCCCTCCTGCTCCAGGGCGCCGATCAGCGCCTCGGCCTGGACCTGGCCGACCCGGACGTTGTCGAAGGAGACGTACATGTCGGCGCCGCCCTGGGCCAGGCGGTCGTAGGCCACGACCGGCACGCCCTGGGACTGGGCCTCGTTGACGGTGCCCGCGGCGGCCTCGGAGTCGACGGCGCCGAGTACGAGCACGTCGACACCGTCGGTCAGCATCGCCTGGGCCTGCGTCTGCTGCTCGTCGACGTCCTGGTCGGCGTTGGCGTAGGAGAACTCGCACTCGGGGCAGAGATCTCCGAGCGCTTCCTCGAAGTAGGGCCGGTCGAAGGCCTCGTATCGGGCGGTCTGGAGTTCGGGCAGGAGGAGTCCGACGTGGAAGCCCTCGTCCAGGGTGTGTTCCTGGGACTCGGTTTCGGCGCCGTCGGTGGTGAGCGAGCCGCAGGCCGAGGTGAGCAGGGCCAGGGCGGCCCCGGCGGCGGCCAGCCCGAGGGCGGCCGTACGTCGGGGGTGGAGGCGTTGTGTGTTCACGACGCGTTACCTCTCAAGGATGCCTGTACGGGGTGGGGGTGGTGCGGGGTGGGAACTCGCGAGTGCTGTTGTGAAGTAGAACCCCGCACAGGCCTTGCCGTCAACTAGTGAACACATAACCGAAACATCACGAGTATTAGCTTCACCACATGAAGACAATAAAAGGGCAGGTCAGAGCCGCTTCGAGGGTATGTGATCATCTGTTACGGCCGACCGGGAACACGACCCGACCGTTCAGGCCGCGACAACGGGCGGCCCCGGGTTCAGGCCAGGGAGTGAGAAGCCATGAGCAGAGCGCCACGAAGCGCCGCGTCGGCGCCCTGGGTACTGGCCACCACCCGAAGATCGGACAGGGCGCTGCCCAGCGTTCCCAGCTCCATGGCCCTGCGCATCGGGTCGAGCAGGAGGTCGCCCGCCGCGGCCAACTCCCCACCGATCACCACCAGCTCCGGGTTGAACAGGTTGGCGATGATCGCCGTTCCCTGCCCCAGAGCCGTCCCGGCCTCGGCGATCACCCTGCGGCTGCCCGGGTCGCCCTCCAACGCGGCGTCCACCACGCCCGCCAGACCCGCGGTCCCGGGGCCGGCGCCACGGAAGGAGTCACGGGGCAGCATGTGCATCAGGTAATCGGTCCCGACGAAGGTCTCCAGGCAGCCGCGGTTACCGCAACGGCACACCTGTCCCCGCTGGTCCAGGCCGATGTGCCCGACCTCGCCCGCGGTTCCACCGGCCCCCCGGAAGAGCTGCCCCGACATGACGATGCCCGCGCCGACCCCCACGTCCAACACGAGCCGGATCACGTGGTCGACGCCCTGGGCCGCGCCCAAGGCGCGCTCGGCCGTCACCGCGAGGTTGGCGTCGTTCTCCACCAGTACGGGCGAACCCAGACGCTCCGACAGGGCCGGCCCCGGCCGGAACCCGGCCCAACGGGGCACGCAGGAGATGTCCCCGACCACCCCGGTGCCCGGGTCGATGGGTGCGGGCACCGAGGCCACGACCGCCCCGACCCGACCCGGATCGATCCGGGCGCGGAGCAGGGTGGTCTCGACCAGCCAGGCCGCCCGGCGCACGGCGCGTTCGGGATCGGTCGTCACCTCGTACTCGATCTCCTCGCCGGCCAGGGGGTTGCCGTCGCTGTCCCCCACGGCCACGGAGATCCGGTCGACCGTGAAGGCGAGGGCCACCACCGTCCCCGGTGGGCGCAGTAGCGTGACGGCACGCGCGCGTCGACCGTTCGAGGAGGTGTTGCGCACCGAGACCGCGCCCGCGGAGCGCAGACCGCGCACGATGTTGGAGACGCTCGCCGCGGACAGCCCGGTGGCACGTGCCAGTTCGGCCTGGGTCCGGGTACCGTCGCGTCGCAGTACCTCGACCACGCGCCGCTCGTTGGCCTGACGCAGCGCTGACTGCGACCCGGGGGTCGTGTCGGCCTCGGTCACCGCGTACCCCTTTGTGGTCGACTGTGCTGGCACTGATGCTCGATCGAATGTTACAAGCCTTAAAAGCGGGCGGGGACGCGTGGCCGCCCGCCCACACGGGGAGTCGAGGGACCGGTACATGGTTCGGGTGCGGACGGACGAGGTGGAGTGGGCCGCTCGGGTGGCACGGAGGGTGTCGGTGGTGCCACGACACGGACATCGGGTACGCGTGGTGTCGGTGGAGGGGCGTTCGGGTTCGGGCAAGAGCACGGTGGCCGAACGGGTGCGGAGCGAACTGGTCGCACTCGGAGAACCGGTGGCGACGCTGACGATGGAGGACCTCTACCCGGGCTGGGAGGGGCTCGCACGGGCTCCCGAACTGCTGCGGACCTGGGTGTTGGGGCCCCTCGCCGAGGGGCGGACGGCCGCATGGCGGCGCTATGACTGGGAGAGCGGCGCCTTCGAGGAAGGGTGGCGAACCCTGCCCGAGGACCTGGGTGCGGGCGGGACCCTGCTCGTGGAGGGGTGCGGTTCCGGAGCGGGCGCCGTGCGCGGGTGGAGCGACGTCCTGGTGTGGGTCTCGGCCCCCGACCACGTGCGCCGGGCCCGGTTGGACGCTCGGGAGGACGCCGACCTGTACGCGCCCTTCCGGAAGGCGTGGGCCCGCCAGGAGGAGGCGTTGTACTCGCTCGACCACCCGCGCGAACGTGCCGACCTGGTGGTCGACAACCCGTGACCGTCACACCGCCGGTGATGCGTTCCGGGCCCCGGGGACACGACACCCTCCGGCCGAAAGGGGCCTGGTGTGCTCGGATCAGCGCGAGGCGGCGGGCCCGGAACAGATCTGCCGCGCCCGTGCCAGGTCCTGGTCCATCATCCGTAGGCCCCGCTCGTAGTGCTGCCCCATCGACGACTTCTGTTTCTCCAGGTTCTGATCCTTGGAGTGGGATCGGAACTCCATCCCCACCCAGCCCGCCAGCAGCAGCACGAACAGCACGCACGACAGGACCCCGAGCGCGATGGCGGGGCCCACACCCGTGGCGGCTCCCGACACGCAGGAGACCAGGGAGAACGTCAACGCCAACGTCACGAGCCACAGCATGCCCATCCGCGCGGCCTTCCTATCGCCCTGTCCCGAGGACGCGGACCGGTGCGCGGCGAGATCCCCCTCCCAGCGGTGACGCTCGGCGGCCAGGTGCACCACCGTGCTCGCGGAGCCGTGGACCGCGGCGCCCGCACCGGCACGGTCCGCACCCGGGCTCGCCTCCACCCGGGACCAGAGCACCCTGAACCATTCCCGAGCCCAGGGTCTCGACCCGGGATCCGGTGCGACGAGCGCCGTGGGGTGCAACAGGAACACCAGAGTCAGTGCGGGATCGATCTGGGAGCGGATACTCCCCCAGCCGGTGAGTCCCTCGGTGAGTTCACGGAGGAAGTGCGTGCCCGCACGCTCGGCCCGTGCCAGCTCCTCGGCCAGCGAGCGCAGCCGGTCGGAGTCCTCGCCTTCGTGCCGCGCCATCACGCGCAGCACCTCGGGTCTGGCCAGCAGGAGCAGTTCGTTGTCGGTCGGGTCGCCGGTGCCCAGGGGCCGGGGGTCGTGGAAGAGCACGGAAAGTCCGGTGACGGACGCGTCGTGGTCACGGAAGCGTGGCGGCAGTGCCGGGTTCGCCTCCGCGATGAAGGTGGCCAGGGCGAGGTTGACGTCGCGGATCTCCCGACGGAACAGGGCACGGTCGACCTCGGTGTCACTCAGGTCCTCCATCACCCAGGACCCCAGGGTCGCGAACTCCGCACGGTCGGCGAAGATCCGCAGCGCCTCCGGCCAGTGCCGTTGGAAGGCGGCGGCCAGATCCGCCACATTCGTGAAACGGGTACCGGCGAAGTGGTACGGAGGAACGTCCCCGCCGATGGAACGTTCCGGCCCCGCCTGGTCCTCGGGCACCCCCCACGAACCGGCCGAGTGCGTACCCGCCGGATGTGCGCCGGGAAGGGCCGAAGCGTCCTTCGGCGGCTGCTCCACCGGCGTGGTCCGAACGGGGGCGGTGCCCTCCACCAGGTGCCGCAGCAGAGTCCGCGCGTCGGGCCGGTCCTCGGGTTTCTTGGCCAGGCAGGCCAGGATGATCTCCAACAGCGGCCCGGACAGATCGCCGGTGTCGGGCTTCCCTCCCAGAACCCGCGCGATGCGGGCGGCCTGGCTGGGCCCGGGGAACGCGTCCTTGCCGGTGGCGGCGAAGACCATCACCGCGGCCCAGGAGAACACGTCCACCGAGGTACCGATGCGTGTGCCCTCCAACTGCTCGGGGGCCATGTACCCGACCGTCCCGACGATGCCGCTGGCGGTCACCGACGTGGCCTCGATGGCCCGCGCGATACCGAAGTCGATCACCCGCGGCCCGTCCGACCCCAGCATGATGTTGTCCGGCTTCAGGTCCCGATGCACCACACCGGCGGCGTGGATCGCCGCCAACGCCGTCGCCGAGGACACCGCCAACCGCCGCATGTCGCCACCGGTACGGGGGCCGTTCTCGGTGACCGCCTGTTGCAGGGTGGGGCCGTCGATGTACTCGGACGCGATCCAGGGTCGGTCCGCGTCGGGGTCGGCGTCGAGGATCTCGGCGACATAGGAACCACCGACGCTGCGCGCCCGCTCCACCTCCGCGGCGAAGCGCCGCCGCATGTTCTGGTCATCGGACCAGGTCGCGTGCAGCAGTTTGACCGCCGCGCGGGTCCCGTCCTCGGCCTCACCGAGGAGGACCTCACCGAATCCACCTATGCCCAGCCTTCTGACCAGCCGGTATCGGCCGACCGTGCGTCCGGGGCCGACCTTCTCCGTGGCCTCGCTCACGAAGCAGCCTCTCTTGGGTCGTGCGTTCGGGGGTAGCCGCGCTCGGGGGTCGCGCGGACGAGCTCGCCCGGGCGAACCGCCGAAATCAGCATTCGCTCATCCGGGACACGAGCCGATGTGCAGTTCCTACAGTACGTGCGGACGAAACGATCGGGTCAGCCGGAGGTGATCCGCCGGGCACGTTCCAGGTCGGAGCGGATCCGGCTCACCCCGTGGTTCAGCTGGGGCAGCTGCTGGCGGGAGTGCTGGAGTTCCATGACCCGTTGGGCCCGACGGGCCGCGCCACCGCACATCACCCAGTTGGTGACGCTCACGCCGACCGCGCCCACCAAGGCGAGCACGCCGAGCCCGAACAGGAACTCGGCGAACCCTCCCCCATCGGCCAACCCGAGTACGAAACCGACCGGCAGGGCCACGATTCCGTACTTGCACGCCTGTGCCGCCCTGTGCATCCGCTGCTGGAACGTCACCTTGTCCTCAAGGGCCTCGTGTGCCCCGGAGACCTCCGAGTGGCGCCCCTCCCAGTAGTGGCGCTGGCGGGACAGTGCCTGGACGGTGGGCATGGCGGCGTGGACGGCGGCGGCGTACCCGGCGGAGTCGGGGAGTTCCGCGCCGATCACGGACCGCCACAGGATGTCCACCCAGTCCGCCACCGCGCTGTCGCGGCCGTCACCGGGCGGGGTCATCTGGTCGGGGGTGAGGAGGAAGGCCATGACCAGCGCCGGGTTGACCGTGACCCTGGTCGATCGCCAGCCCTCCAGTTCTTCGGCCAGGCGGGCGCACAAGGCGTTGCCGGCTCGTTCGGCCCCGTCCAGGTTCTCGGCCAGGCGGTGGTGCGCCCCTGGTTCGGGACTCTGATGCGCGCCGAGGATCCGTAGGAGCTCGGGGCGGGCCAGGAGGACCATCTCGTTGGCCCGCGGGGCTCCGGTGAGCAGCGGGCGCGGGTCGGCGAACAGGGACCGCAGGTCGCTCATGGCGACGGCCCGCCCGCGAAAGACCGGGGGCAGGTCGGGGCGCAGCTGTGAGATGAAGGAGGCCACGGCCAGGTTGGCGTCGCCCACCTGACGGCGGAACAGGGATCGGTCGATGGTGGTGTCGCCCAGGTCGTTCATGATCCAGGCGCCCAGGACGGAGCGTTCCGCCGGGTCGTTGAAGACCTGGACCGCGGCGGACCAGTCGCGCTGCATGGTCTCGGCCAGCGTGCCCGCGTCCTGGAAGCGGGCGCCGGCGAAGTGGTACGGGGGGACCAGGCCCGAGGGCGCCGGCGTGCTCGGGGCCCCGAACGGGGCGCCCTGGTTCTGAGGATGGACCATCGGGCCCTGGGCTTGCGCGGCGGAGAAGGACGCGCCCACCGGGTACGGGCCGGACTCCGCGGTCCGCCCGTGGGGCGGGGCCGGCGATGGCCGCCCCGGTGGGGTCGTGGCCGGTGACCGGCCCACGGCCGCACCCGGGCCCGCCGTTCCACCCGGGTCCACGCCCGCGACCCGGGTCGGGTCGACCCGGGCCACTCGGGTGGGGTCGACCGGCACGACGCCGGCGGGCGGATGCTCGGCCACGCGGGTCCGGTCCACCCCGACGCGGGTCATCGCGTCCGGTGCGGGCGTGACCGTGGTCGCGTCCGGGGCCTCCACCGCGGCGGGTGGCGTGGATACCGGTCGGGCTCCGGTGGGTGTGCTTCCACCGGCCGGGCCCGCGATCAGGTGCCGCAACAGGGTGGAGGCGTCCGGGCGGGCGTCGGCGTCCTTGTTCAGGCAACCGGCGAGAACGCCCACCAGGGGACCCTCCACGCCCTCCAGGTCCGGTGTGCCTGCGAGGATGCGTGCGATGCGGGCAGCCTGGGTGGGTGCCGGGAACGCCTCCCGGCCGGTGGCGGCGAACACCATCACCGCGGCCCAGGAGAACACGTCGACGGCCGCGGTCAGGCGGGCACCCTCCAACTGTTCGGGTGCCATGTAGCCGATGGTGCCGACCACGCCGCTGGCGGTCACCGAGGTGGCCTCCACCGCTCGCGCGATACCGAAGTCGATCACCCGGGGCCCGTCCGACGCCAGCATGATGTTGTCCGGTTTCAGGTCCCGATGCACCACACCGGCGGCGTGGATGGCCGCCAACGCCGTCGCCGTGGACACCGCCAACCGCTGCAACTCGCTGCCGGAGCGGGGCCCCTCGGTCTGCACGGAGTCCTGAAGCGTCGGTCCGTCGATGTACTCGGAGGCGATCCAGGGCTGCTCGGCCTCCAGGTCGGCGTCCAGGATCCGCGCCACGCAGAATTCGCTCACCCGGCGCGCCTGCTCCACCTCCGCGGCGAAGCGCCGCCGCATGTCCTGGTCGCCGGACCAACTGACGTGCAGCAGCTTGACCGCCGCACGACCGCCGTCCTCGGCCTCGCCGAGGAACACCTCACCGAATCCACCGCGTCCAAGGGACCTCAGCAGCCGGTAACCACCGATCACGCGTTCGTGCGCGTCCTGGTTCCGGGGGTCGTCCACAGCCTGCCCCGTCTCTTGCTCGTCGTGTCTCCCACAGGCCCCGCGGGGCCTCCCCCGTCAGGGTGTCACAAAGGTGGGACCGTGCATGCCCCGCCCGGGTTCCCTCCGGAGCCCGAATCGATGTCGGGACGTTACCGGCGCCCGGAGTGGTCTCCGCGCAGGACCCGTTCCACCAGGTCGTCCCGGAGGGTGCCGTAACCGGTGGCCGCCCACACGCTCTGCTCCGCCGGCACCTCGTAGTAAGGGATCTCCTCCCCGTCGTGCGGGGCGGGCAGCACCGTGGGACGGACCCGGCCGCGTACGGCGCGGGCGCACTCGGCGCACAGGGGCACCCGGATGGTACGGGAGCCGCCGAATTCACGCCACTGGGTCGGTTTGGTCTCGGTGCCGTGCAGCGGATTGGCGTAACAGGGCCTGCGCGGGCTTCGCCGCCCCACCAGGGCGTCCTCGGACAGATCCAAGAGGACGAGTACACCCACCGCGTCGGGCAGGGTGGGGCCTTCGGCGACCATGCGGTCGTGGACCCGGGCGGCGGCGTCGCGGGCGTCCAGGGCCCGGGACAGGTCCTGTGGGTCGACCCGGTCGGCGGCTTGGAGGCGCTCCCCCAGTTCGATGAGGTCGCGTGCCCCGTTCTCGACGACGGACTCCAGGCGGGCACGGTCGGCGTTGTCGAACGCGGCGTGCTGGGCGACGGGCGTGGCCGAACGCCGCCGCGTCCGGACCAGGAACAGGGAGATCCCGAACCCGACCAGCCCCACCAGGACGACCAGGCCCACGTTTCGCAGAACGGGGTTCATGGGCGTAGTGGGGGCGGAGTCATCGCTCGTGCCGCGTTCCTCTTGGTAGTCGGCCATGGCGGCCTCGTAGGCGGCTTCGGGGTCCTCCGACAGGGCCGCCTCGACCGCGGCGTCCACCTCGGTGGGGATGAGGCTCTGGCCGCCCATGGTCTCGTAGCTCGCGGCGAGCGCCCCGTGGAAGGCGGGCTTGGTCCAGTCGTCCGAGGCGGTGCCCAGGTCGTGGCCGTCCAGACCGCCCGAACTGTTGTAGATCAGGTAGTGGCCCTCTCCGCCGCCCGTGCGGTCGTGCACGGCCGAGGCCACGGCCTCGCTCTCACCGTTCCAGGTGTCGCCCTCGGTGAGCGGGACGACGATGACGTACAGGTCGAGATCGCTCTCGCCGATCCGTTCGGCGACACGTTCGCGCGCCTCGACGGCGAAGGCGTCCTCGTAGGCGGGGTCGACGTGGACGGGCGACTCCCCCAGGCTCTCGGCGATGGCCTCCGCCGGGGTCGCCTCGCTCTCGGCGGCCCCCTCGGTGGTGTCGGCCAGGGCCGCCGGGGCGAAGGCCGCCGAAACGGCCAGGACCAGAGCGGGGACCGATGCGCGGAGCATCACCCACGGGCTCCGGCGAGGGGTGCGCGATTCAGTGGACACGGTTCTCCTCAAGTAGCCGTCCGATCATCCGAACGGGCTTGTGCACGCCGAAGGCGTGGCTGATCCACGGGTCCTTCGACGACTTCCGGTAGGAGTGCGCCGTGGTCGTGGTGCGCAGTTTCAGGACCCTCGCGAGGCGCTCGTCCTCCGAGAGTCGGGCGCAGGACGAGCACAGGTACCCGCTGCCGCCCGCCGCACGGGTGGCGTAGCTCTGCGTGGAGAACGGATGCAGCGGGTTGACCACGCAGGGACCGGTGGCCGCGTCCGGGCGCTCGGCGACGGCCCGGACCCTGCGGCCCAACACCACGACACCCAACAGGTCGAGTGTTGCGAGGTCACGATCGGCGAGCAGGAGCACCGCTTCCGCCTGTCGCATGAACTTCTCCGGGATGGCCTCCGGGTCCCGGTCGAGCAGCTCGCGCACTCGGTCGGCCTCCCCGGAGGCCATCCGGCGCAACCGGTTCGGTCCCATCACGGTGATCAGAGAACCCTCGCCGGTCCGCTTCCTCAGGTACAGGGTCAGGTAGCTCAGGCCGATGACGAGGCCGGCCAGGAGTGGTCCCAAGAGCAGCACGCCGGGGACGAACCCCTCCCCTCCCCAGAAGCGTTCGGCGCGCGGCTCGGGCAGGTTCGGCTCACGGTCGGTGAAGAGCGGCTCGAACCCGTCGCCGGGGGTGAAGTCCACTTCGGCCAGCTCCGTGACGGCCTGTTCCACTATCGCCGGCAGGGACGATTCCTCTATTCGACTCATCGGCGACCACAGCGCGTACGGGTCGACGTCCAGTCCGCTCACCGCGGCCCCGACGTCGGGGGTGTGGGTTCCGGGGCCGACGACCAGGTAGACGCCGTCCCGTTCGGCCACCGAGGCCAGGGCCGCCGCGAGAACCTCGGCCTGGCCCTCGACCTCGTCATCGGTCGCCAGTGGCACCACGGCCACGTGGACGGGGACAGGGGCGTCGGTGAGCGTCTCTCGGACCTCCGCCAAGCCCTCTCGGGACAGCGACGACAACGGGTCGACGTACAGGGGGTCCTCGGTGAGCTCCGCGGCCAGACGCTCGGCCCGGTCGGTGGTGACCACGTAGGGGGCCTCCAGGCGGGCCAGTTCCTCGGGGTCGGCGACCTCCGAACCGCCGACCGGCGCGCTCATCGTGTACACGTGGGCGCCCGCCACCACGGAACCGGCGGTCGCCAACGTGACCGCCACGGCGACGACGGGGAGCACGCGCCGGCCGCGTCGCACCCCTCGCCAGGCGATCCACCCCCCGATGATCACCAGAGCCCCACCCGTGGTCCCCACCAACAGCCCGAGGTTGTTGGGCCCGTTGAAGCTGTTCGGGTCGATCTCACCCAGGAAACCCTCGGGTCGACGTTCCAGCTCGACCGCGGGTGGTTCCTCCCCGGCCAATCCGGCCGCCACGAGCGACGCCACGTCCTGGGCCGGCGCGCTGTAGGCCTCCGCGTCGCGCACCGCTTCCCGGGCGCCGTCCACCGACAGGTCCGCCCCGTACACCTGCAACTCGGTGTACATGCCCTTCGGCGGCAGGAGCACGTAGACGCCGTCGGCGCCGAGTCGGTCGTGCACGGCGGGCATGATCTCGTCCATGCCACCGGGCGTGCCGGCACCGACGAACGGGGAGACCACCACGTGGTAGGGCACGTTCAGGGGTGCGAAGGCCGCGTGCAGCTCCTCGGCCAGTTCCGCGTGCTGCGTCACACCGCCCACCGCGTCGTCCACCACCACCGCCGCGCCCTCGGGCTGTTCGGACAGCAGTTCGGTGTAGTGCTCCGCGACGGTGGGCGGATTCTCCCGCCCCTCGGCCGGGCCGGGCTCGGGTTCGGCCATGGCGGCGGGTGCTGCCGCGAAAAGGACGAACAGCGCGCCCGCCAGCAGGGCCGGGATTCGGGGAAGGCAGGGGAGGGACCGAGAGGCCCGTGGGGACGCAGGCATGCGCCGATAATAGCCCTCGCGCCTCCGGCCAGAGCAATCCTGCCTGGTCAACGCCGGTGCTCGCCTCGAAGAATCCGCTCTACGAGGTCATCGCGCAACGCCCCGTAACCGGTGGCCGCCCACACGCTCTCCTCGGCGGGCACCTCGTAGTAGGGCACCTCCCGCCCCTGGTTCCGGGCGGCCAGCACCGTGGGTCGGACCCGATCCCGGACGGCCTTGGCGCACACGGCGCACAAGGGCACCCGCATATCGGCTGACCCACCGAACTCCCGCCAACGCGTCACCTTGACGTCGGTCCCGTGCAGGGGATTGGCGTAACAGTGCGAACGCACGCGCGCCGAGCCGCGCTTCTGAGCGGGGAGCACGGCCCGGGCCAGGTGGTCCTCCGCCATGTCCAACAGCACGAGCACGCCGGCGATGTCCTCCATCGCTCCCTCGTCGGGAAGCCCGTCGTGGACGTTGCGGGCCGCCGCGTGCGCGTCCAGGGCCCGGCCCATCGCCTCGGTCGCCTCTGGGTCGTCGGGGCGGGTCCGCGCCGAACCGACGCGCTCGCCGAGCTCCACCAGCTCCCGCTCCGCCTTGCGCACCAACTCACCCCGCCGGGCCAGGCCGGCGTTGTCGAAGGCGGCGTGCTGGGGCACGGTGGGCACGGCGCGGGGCCTGCGCCACCGGTACACCCCGAAGCCGAGTCCGACCAGGGCGAGCACGGCCACGACCCAGGGCAGGATCGTGACCGCCGAGTAACCCCCGGGGCCGAGGGAGTAGAACCAGTCGGTCAGCCCCTTCTCCTCGGACGCCACGGCCTCGTCGTAGAGCACCTTGGGTTCGTCGGTCAGCGCGATCTCCACCGCCCGATCCAACTTGTCCACGGCCCGGTCGTCGTATTCGAGTTCGTAGGAGACGGTGAGGGCGGAGTAGAAGGCGCGCGAGTCGTCATCCGCACCGCCCGTCTCGAAGTCGTGGCCCGAGACGGTCCGGCCGTCCATCACCAGGTAGTGCCCCTCGCCACCGATCCGGTCGTGCACCGCCGCGACCATCTGTTCCGCGTCGCCGGACCAGTCGCCGCCTTCGATCAACGGCACGGCCAGCACCCGGAGCGGAACCTCGGAACCATTGATCTGGTCCTCCAGCGCGTCCGCCCGTTCCTCGGGCAGGGCGGAAGAGAAGGAGGGATCGACGTGGACCGGTGAGGCCTCCAGCTCGGCCACGATCCGTTCGGTCGGGCTCACCGTCTCCGTCTCGGTGTCGGCCGTGGCCGCCCCGGGGAAGGCGGTCACGAAGAACACGGTCAGGAGCGCGCCCGCGACCGCGGTCGGACGGCCTCTCACCGTTCGGTGGTCAGTGGACATCGGTCTCCTTCAGCAGGTTTTCCACGTCGAGTCGGTACTTGGTCCCGAAGCCGTTCCGGTTCCACTCCCGGTCCAGGTCCAGGTACGGGACACGGCCGCCGCCCGGGCCGGTGACCCGGAGGGTGCGGCCACGTCGGCGGGACTCCGGTAGGGCGGAACAGGACGCGCAGACGGGTTGTGGAAGCACCACCTGCCGTTTCCCCTTCTTCTTGCGCACCGCCCTTTGCCGCACGGACGCCCCGTGCAGGGGGTCGACCGCGCACACGGGTTCGTCGGCCAGGGCCGCGGTCTCCGGGTCCGGGTCGAGGCGAAGGACGGTCCGGTCGGCCAGCACCGTGACCCCGACGAGGTCGAGTTCGTCCGGGTGGGCGGCCAGAACGGTCAGGGCCGTGTCGGACTCGCGCAGGGCATCGTCGCGTCCGGGGTGGTCGGCCGGGGCCGCCTGGAGCGCCTTGGCCATGCGGCGTACCGCGCGGTCGGCGCGAGGTCGCAGTGCGCGGCCGGGGGCGACCCGCATCCGGTGCACCAGACCGTTCGCACCCCACACGATGGCGAGGAGCACGCCGGCGACGATCGGCCCGATCAGGAACATCGACTCGAAGAAGTCACCGGAGAAGAACCGGGACAGACGCGAGGATTCCGAGTCCGGGTTCGCCCGGGACTCCACCGTGTAGGGCACCTCCGAAGCCCCCGGGGCCGCGACCACGTCCTGTTCCACGACGTCCAGCAAGCCGTCCAGGGACTCCGCCGCCGTGGAATCGTCGAGGTATCCGGTGAGCCCCTCCAGGTGCGCGTGGTCGCGCTCACCGTCCGCGTAGTCCACGCCGAAGCGGGCCGTGTCCACCTCGACCGACTCCCCCGCCCGGCCGTGCACGATGACGTAGAACCCGTCCTCGTCCATGACGTGGTGCAGGGCGTGCGCGAAGATCTCCCCGTCGCCGCCCGACTCGTCGTGCGGGTTCATCGGCAACACCGCGACGTAGGCCGGGACGTCCTCGGGGAGTTCGCGCTCCGAGATCCGATCCAGTCCCTCGGTGTCCACCTCCGTCTGCGGGTCGACGTAGAAGGGGTCCTCGCGCAGCGCCTCGGCGACGCGCTCCACACGGACGGTGTCGACGACGTAGGGCGCCGTCTCCGGTGGTACGGGGGCGACCTTCTCGACGTCCTCGGGCAGGGTCCCCCGGTCGAGGTGGACCAGGGACGCGGCCACGACCACGACACCGGTGACGGTGGCCAGGACCATGCCCGCCGTCAGTGCGCGGTCGCCGCGGAGCCTGCCGGGGTGACCCGCCTCCATGGCGTTCCGGCGGCGGCCCGAGCGCACCGACCCGAACACCAGGGCCAGGGTGATGGTCGCCCCCACGGTGAGGGCGGTGGCCTCACCGAGTCGTTCCGGACTGTCGTGGGACTCCATACGCAGCGGGCGCAGGTACGACTCCGCCCACCAATAGAGCGGTCCGAGTCGCTGCCAGGGCGAACCCCACCTTTCCTCGAACCTCTCATCGAGGTCGGGGGCGACCAGGGTCCGCGCGAAGAGTTCGGCGCCGGCGTCGATGGGCAGGTAGGTGACGAGGTTCTCCTCGGCCAGGAGCACCCTGTTGGCCTTCTCCACCGGCAGACCCACGTCCTTGGCCACCGCGGTCACCTCGGCCGACCCCGGTCGCAGGTAGACGTACAGGCCGGGCCGGCCGACACGGTCCTGCACCGCGGCCAGGAAGTCCATGGGCATGGTGGAGTGTCCCGGCAGGGCGCCGGCCACGACGTAGTACGGAACGTCCAGCGGGGCGAAGGCCTCGTGCAGGTCCGTCTCCAGTTCGTCCAGGTCGTAGAGGCCGGAGATCGAGTCGTCGACGATGACCGCCTCGCCCTCGGGCTCCTCGGTCAACAGGCCCGCGTAGTACTCGGCCGCCCCCACACGGTCCTCGACGGACCCCTCCGTGTCGGCTTGAGCCGGCGCGACGCCCAGCAGTACGAGGAGGGCCAGCAACGACGCCGAGACGAACCTTGGCGCGGCACGGGACGCGCTGGGGTGGTGGGGCAACATCCGGTCATCCTGTCTCGGCTCGCCGCCGGGTTCTTCGGGAGATGGGGAGGGTGG
>NZ_FRFF01000013.1 GCF_900143625.1 Nocardiopsis sp. JB363 | reverse complement strand
TGGGGTGGGTGGTGGCCTGCTTCAACGCCGAAGGGTGTGGGGGCGTTGGGGATCCTCCTGCGGTGCCGAGGTGGCGGACCCGGGTTCGAGGTCACCGGTCGCGGTGTCGGTCGGGGCGGTGGGCACCGCGGTCTGAGCGATGAACGCCCCGGTCACGATCACCACCGCGCCCAGCAGCTGCATGGTGTTGAGCGCCTCGCCGAGCAGGATCCAGGCCAGCACGATGGCGGTGACCACCTCCAGATAGGCCACACCTCCGGCGACCTGCGGGGACAGGCGTTTGATCGCCGAGACCCCGAGGAAGTAGGCGATGGCGGTGCACACCAGGGCCAGCCACGAGGCGAGGGCCCACCCGGGCAGGGTGAGAGAGCCCAGAGGCAGAGGGGTACCCAGCAGTTGCCAGGGCAGGGTCCAAGGGCGGGCCATGAGGCCCAACACCACACCGGCGATCAACGCGCCGAAGGCGATGACGGCCAACGGGTCGGTGTCCTCTCCCATGGCATCGCCCAACAGGAAGAACGCCGCCTGGGCGGCGGCCGCGCCCAACGCCAGACCCACCCCGATGGCGTCCAGGCGCATGCCGGCCCACACCTCCAGCAGCAGGCCCAGCCCGGCCACCGCCAACACCACACCGATGACGGCGGCGGGGGAGACCCGATTGCGGCGCACCACACGCACCCAGAGCAACACCAGGACCGGGCCCAGGAACTCCAGCAGCAGGGCGATACCGACGGGGATGCGGGCGATGGCGGCGAAGTACAGAGCCTGAACCCCGGCCATGGGGAAAAGGCCATAGGCCAGCAACAACAGGGGACGGCGCAGGACCAGACGCCAGTGGCGCAGGGCCACCGGCAGCAGGATCAGTGCGGCGCCGGCCACCCGTAGCCAGGTGACGTGGAGCGGGTCCATGCCGGCGTCCAACAGGGGGCGGGCGAAGACCCCCGAACCGCCGAAGGCCAGGGCCGAGGTGAGGGCGAAGGCCAGCCCGGAGGGACGGTGGCGGGTGGGGAGGGTGGACACGCGGGGAACACTCCAGGAGCAAGGTGGGACGAGGGGACCACCGAGGCGGGTCCGAGGTCACCTTGAGCTTAGGGGAGCACCCGGGGTCGTGGCCGGGGAAGGTGGACCCGCCCGCGTCCGCGTCCGTGCGCGTGCATGGGCCCGGTCCCCGCACTCTCCGGGGACGGGGCCGCCGTATTCGCGTCCGTGCGCGGGCATGGGGTCGCCGCCGACGCCGGGTTCGACGGCGTCGAGCGCATTCGCGCGTGTGCGGGGGCATGGGGTGGTCCACGACCTGAATGCCGGCCACCTGCCCGCGGGTGCGGGTTCAGGGCAGGGGGACCGGTATCGGCACCGAGCCTTCCCGTAGGGACCGGGCGCCGGCCACCCCCACCAGGGACGCGGCCACCGCCTCGCGCACCCCCACCGGGGGTGGCGTCCCCTCTTCCACGGTCGCGCGCAGCCCTTGGAGCACGAGCACCGTGCCCTCCTGTCCGCGTGGCACGGGCACCCCGTCCACGAGCACGGGTGGGGCGCTGTGTTCGGCCTCGTGGATGCGGCCGTCGGCGCGTGTCCAACCCTGGTGGCGTACCCGCACCGACCAGGCGCGCTCACCTGGACTTCGTCCCGACTCGGCCGCCGCGCGTGTGCCGTGCACCGAGAGCCGGCTCCAGTGCGAGTCCGGTTCCCCTTGGAGGAAGCCGTTACGGGTCAGGGCCAACGCTCCGGTGGACAGACGCACCGCCATCACGCAGGCCTGACGGGGGGAGGAGGTGTGCACGGGAAAGGCGGTGACCTGCACCGGCATGGCTTGGGTGATCGCCAGGATCGGGGACAGGGAGTGCGTGCAGTAGGCGGTCGGGGGGATACGGCCGCGCCAGTGGCCCGGGTCCCCGATCAGGTCGTGGACCGCCTGGGGCGCCATGGCGTGCAGGTAGTCCGCTTCGATGAGGTCGATCTCGCCCAAGGTGCCCTGGTGGGCGAGTGCGCGCAGCAGACGCACGTGCGGGTGCAGGACGTAGTTCTCGGCGAAGGAGTAGGTGGCCTGGGCGGCCTGGGCGGTGGCCAGCAGGTCGGCGCCCTCCTGGGCGGTGGTGCAGGCCGCGGTTTCGGAGAGCACGTGGACGCCGTGTTCGAGGAAGGTCATGGCCAGGGGCGCGTGGGCGTCGAAGTCGTTGGTGAGCAGCACCGCGTCCAGGTTCAGGTGGAGCAGCTCACGCCAGTGCTCCACCAGGGTCAGGGCGGGCATTCGTGTGGCGGCCCGCTGTGCCGTGGCGGGGTCCACATCGCAGCCGGCGACCACGTCGATCCCGATCCGCCGTGCCCAGTCGGCCATGTGCAGTCCCTGACGAAGGCCCACCACTCCCATGCGCATGGTGTGATCCTCCCCCGAGCCGATGATGTGGGGCCACGGGTTTTCCGGGATCGGCCCGGGGAGGGCGTGGACTGCGGGGCGCCGGTCGACCGCCCACGCACCCACCGGGTGGGTGGGTGTGGTGCCCGGGCGGTGGGACCCGTCCATCAGGTGGGCGCCTACCCGCGAGCCTGGGGGGGCTTCAGTCACGGGTAGTGGACAGCTCCAGCAGGGTCTGGCCTGGGATGGAGGCGTCGGGGCGGCGGTAGCGGGCCAGGCAGCGGCGGCAGTTCACCCCGGTGGTGGCGGCGCGCAGGCGCAGTGGGTCCACGGCGGCGTGGCAGCCGGTGGCCGGTACCGATACCCCCGCCCACAGGTGGCTGGTGAGGGTGTGCACGATCTCGCCGGAGCCGATGGTGACGCCTTTGGCTCCGGCCAGGTCGGCGCGGTGGCGGTTCAGGACCGCCACCAGGTGTTCGGCGTCGGGCCGTCCCACCTGCCGGGTGGGACCGTTGTGCCCCGAGGTGGTGTTGTCCATGCCTTGGAGGATGCCCGTGGAATCGGGTGGGGACACGTCGCCGTGCCGGGCCTGTGGACGAAGGCGGGTTCAGTCGAAGGGGGTGGGGTCGAGCAGGGCGCGAAGGAAGAGCGGTTCCTGTTCGGTGAGCCAGTCGTGGCGCCGGTCCCAGCGGGCCCAGCCGCCGAAGCGTTCCAGGTCGCGGATGAACAGGGTGTTGCCGCTCTCGACCATGGTGCGCACGAAGTCGCGGGAGACTTCGTTGTATCGGCGCACCGTGGCCGGGAGGATTTCGCGGTCGGTGCGGTCCATGCCGTAGGCGTCGGCCATCAGGCGCAGCCGGCGCGGGGTGTCCAGGCCTTGGAAACCGCTGGTGGTGGCCGATTCGGGGTCCAGGGTGGGGCCGAGGTAGAAGGACAGGGCGGCCAGGTCCCATACCGGGCGGCCCGGTGCGGCCAGGTCGAAGTCGATCAGTGCCACCGCCCGGCCGTGGCGGAAGACGATGTTCTCCAGGCACGGGTCGTTGTGGCACAGCAGGGTGCCGCCTTCGGGGTCGGCGAGCGCGGTGGGCCAGTCGACGTCCGGGTCTGGGGGGATCGTCGCGGCGGCGTCGTGGTAGCGGCGAAGGAGGGCGGCCACCTGGGTCACGGTCTCATCGCGCAGGGCCCACGCGGGGAAGGGCGGCAGGGCCACCTCGCCTGGGAGGAAGGTGAGTTCTTCGTACCCGTCGGGGTGCAGGGCCAGGGGCGCGGGGGCGCCGGTGAATCCGGCCTGGCCCAGGCGGGTCAGGAAGGTGTGCAGGGCGGGTGCGTGGTCGGGGGCGGTGCGCATGACCCGGTCGCCGCGGCGGGTGACGGTGTTCATCATGCCGCCGTGGAGGGGGTGGTCCTGGTCACCGGGCATGGCGGGCTCTCCTTGGTGTCAGGGACCCACGTCGTGGTGGGCGCGGAGCCGGGGGAGGAGTCGGGCGGCCCGGCGTGTACGTCTGGTGTCGGCCACGTTAGCGGCTCTTGCCCCTGGTGGGCCGGCCTGCGAGGGTGCTCGGGGCTGGAGTGCGCCGAGTGGAGCATGGGGTGCTCTTCGTGGGTATATGAGAGATATCGACCCTGTGGGGGAGGGCGGATGAGGGTGTCGTGACCGGCCCCGGGCTCCCCTTGGGGCCAGGACCCAGGGCACCGTGCGTCCTTCGGGCCAGGCCAGAGGGGTATGTTCATATCAAGGTAATACACTGGAAGTATGAGGGTAGTTACCGCCCACATGGGCCCTTTGGGGCGGTATCCCACCTAGCTTCGATGGATGATAGAGGTTCCCGGTACAACGGCGTGCGGGGCGCCCGTTCCATGATTGAGAAGGGAACGTACTCGCATGCCGTTTTCCAATGGCGCCCGGGAGGACCACCACCCGGGTGTTCGTAGTGCCTTCGAGCACGTGGCACGTCGCAACCCCGACGAACCGGAGTTCCAGCAGGCCGTACTGGAGGTGCTGGAGTGTCTGTCGCCGGCGCTGTCCATGAACCCCCGATACGCCACCGAGCGTGTCCTGGAGCGTCTGTGCGAGCCCGAGCGCCAGATCATCTTCCGAGTGCCCTGGCGTGATGACCAGGGCCAGATCCACGTCAACCGGGGTTTCCGGGTGGAGTTCAACAGCGCCCTTGGCCCCTACAAGGGCGGGCTGCGCTTCCACCCCAGCGTGAACCTGGGCGTGGTCAAGTTCCTGGGCTTCGAGCAGATCTTCAAGAACGCCCTGACCGGCATGGGCATCGGTGGCGGCAAGGGCGGCAGCGACTTCGACCCCAAGGGTCGCTCGGACACCGAGATCGAGCGGTTCTGCCAGTCGTTCATGACCGAGCTGCACCGTCACCTGGGCGAGTACACCGACATCCCCGCCGGTGACATCGGCGTGGGCGGCCGCGAGATCGGCTACCTGTTCGGGCAGTACCGGCGGCTGAGCAACCGCTGGGAGGCCGGGGTCATCACCGGCAAGGGTTTGGACTGGGGCGGCTCGGCCGTGCGTACCGAGGCCACGGGGTACGGGACGGTCATGTTCACCCAGCGCATGCTGGAGCGCAACGGGCGCGGACTCGACGGACTCAAGGTGGCGATCTCCGGTTCGGGTAACGTCGCCATCTACGCGGTGGAGAAGGCCCAGCAGTTGGGCGCGACCGTGGTGGCCTGCTCGGACTCGGGCGGCTACGTGGTGGACGAGGCCGGCCTGGACCTTGATCTGCTCAAACAGATCAAGGGGGTCGACCGCGAACGCATCAGCGTCTACGCCGACCGTCGCCCGGGCGCCCAGTACGTGGAGGGTGGCAGTGTGTGGGACGTGCCCTGCCACGTGGCCCTGCCCTGCGCCACGCAGAACGAGTTGGACGCCACCGCCGCCAAGACGCTGGTGAACAACGGTGTGCTGGCCGTGGCCGAGGGCGCGAACATGCCCACCACGCCTGAGGCGGTGCAGGTCTTCCGTGAGGCGAAGGTGCTCTTCGCCCCGGGCAAGGCGGCCAACGCCGGTGGTGTGGCCACCAGCGTGCTGGAGATGCGTCAGAACGCGCGCCGCACCTCGTGGTCCTTCGACCACGCCGAGTCGGAGCTGGCCCAGACCATGGCCGGGATCCATGACCGGTGTGAGGACGCGGCCGAGCGGTACGGCTCCAAGGGCGACTACGTGCTGGGTGCCAACCTGGCCGGGTTCGAGATGGTCGCCGACGCGATGCTGGCCCAGGGCCTCATCTAGCGTTCGGTTTGTGGTGAAAAGCCCCGTGGGCCCTGATGGGCCTGCGGGGCTTTTGCTGTGCGCGGTGGTGTCGGCCCTGCTGAGGAAGCCGGTGCATTCCGGTGCATTCTCTCGAATCGGGCATTCAGGAAAATGCCGGCATTGTGAACCTGTGGGTCGAGTTTCCATTCTCTGGCATGTGCGGATTTGAGAGAAAACTGCGTGAACTTTCGCTCTCTCCGCTAGCTTGGATATCGTCCAATAAAAAACCCGACCCGGTGTTAAGCGCACCCGGTCGGGTTGTGGCCGACTCCTGCAACAAACAGGGATGTCGACCGTGCCACCTAACCCAAGTCCAAGAAGGCGGCTTGCCATGGAGTCTACCCTCGATCAGCCCCGCGACGCAGCCGAAATCGCGGAATCGCACGGCGCGTACAAGTGCGTCAAGCGCCCCCAAGGGGTGATGAAGGGCATCGGGTTCATCGCCTCGATCTGGTTGACCCAGGCGCTGGAGTCAGGGCTCTTCCCCACCACCCGCTCCTACACCCTGGCCTCGATCATCGCCAAGGCCTGCGACAGCGACGGCCGTTTCTGCTTCTGCTACCTGGAAACCCTGGTCGATCGCTGCGGCGGAACCATGAGCGCCTCCACCATCAAGCGGGCCATCAAGGACCTGATCAAGATGGGCCTGCTGCGCAAGCTGAACCGACGCCAGACCCGAGCCTTCTTCTGGGAGGACCTCAGCGCGGGTCGGCGTTGGGCCGATCGGCTGCCCTGCGTCCTGGAGGTGCTCATCCCCGCCAGTGCCTTCACCGAGCAGAACCTGGCGGAGATCAACGAGGTGCGCGCCCGGCTCGGGGAAGAACCGTTGAACGCCATCACTCGCCCCTACCCATCGGTAGGAACGACAGGTCACGTTGGTTTCGACGACGGGTCAGGATGCGCTTGTAACCGTTGTCCTGGTTACTGTTTCGAGAACGAGGATCCCGGTCCGTTCCGTGACAGCGAAACCACAGGGGAGCAAAAGCCACGAATCCGACCGGACGGACCTTTCGGTCTCATCGCTCGCATATCGGAAAAATTCCTGTCCGATCCGGAAACGGATCGAGAACGACTCGGTATGGCGGTGGAGAACCTCCTGCGCCAAGGGCTGAGCGTGCACGAGGCCTGCTCGCTGTTGGCGGAGTCGGAGAAGCTCCACCGCCCATTCCCGGCCCTGATGCAACGGCTGCACAGCTTGGCCAACGCACGCGCCTTCCTGGACGGGAAGTTGGGGCGAGGGGTGCACCGACCCTGGAGCGCGGAGATGGGCTTTGACGCCATGCCCGAGCAGTGGCCCGGCTCCGACCAAGGCCAGGAGGATTGCGACCAATTCGATCAGCTTCCGCGGTTCGTGGTCGATGCCCAAGGCAAGGCCGACAAGACCTGCCCCGAACACCCGGGGGTGCGCAACCACCCCGGCGGGCGCTGTGACCTGTGCCAGGGGCCTTGTCGCGATGTCCCGGACGAGATCGTGCATCCGCCGGCGTCCGCACCCGTTTCAGGCGACTCCGGTGAGGGACAGAGGGCATTGTCGGGGCTGATTCCCTCGCCCCGATCGGGTCAGGACCCCAGCCCGCCGCCGGTCGACCCTGCCCAGAAGGGTCTGGATCCGGAACTGTTGGAGCGGATGGGCGCATCGATGGAACGCGGGACCCGTGCGCCCGGCCAAGACTCGACGCCCCGGGAAGGCCACGACGTGGCCCGGACGGGTGCGTCCCTGGCCCGAATGCAGCTGGCCCAAGCCTTGGGGCTCGATCCGGGGGGCCTGCCCGGTGCGCCCGACCCGACTCGGGCGGGCGCACCGGGGGTGCTCACCAGCGCTCGTGAACCTGGGGGCGGATGAGCTCGTCGTAGACCTCGCGCACCCGCTGATGGGTCTTGGCGTCCAACGGCGACAGCTGTGCGGCGGCGGCGTTACCGCGGGCCTGGTCGGCGTTGCGAGCCCCGGGGATGACGGTGCTCACCCCTTCCTGGTCCAGGATCCAGCGCAACGCGAACTGGGCCATGGTGGTGCCTTCGGGCACCAGGGGGCGCAGGCGTTCCACGGCCGCCAGGCCGGTGGCGAAGTCGACGCCGGCGAAGGTCTCGCCCTGGTCGAAGGCCTGGCCTTGGCGGTTGAAGTTGCGGTGGTCGTCCTCGCCGAAGCTGCTGGTGGGGGTGTACCTGCCGGTGAGCAGGCCGCTGGCCAGCGGGACACGAGCGATCACGCCCACCCCGGCGGCCTTGGCTGCGGGCAGTACCTTCTCCAGCGGCTTGAGTCGGAAGGCGTTGAGGATGATCTGCACGCTGGCCACGTTGGGGCGGGCGATGGCGGCCAGGGCCTGGTCGCAGGTCTCCACCGAGACCCCGTAGGCGCGCATGCGGCCCTCGGTGACCATGGCGTCCAGGTCGTCGAAGACCTGGTCGGAGTCGATGACGGCGCTGGGCGGGCAGTGCAGTTGCACCAGGTCGATGGTGTCCACGCCCAGGTTGCGGCGTGAGTCGTCGTTCCAGGCGCGGAAGTTGCCGGGGTTGTAGTGGGCGGTCTCTTGGGCCATGCGGCGGCCCATCTTGGTCGCCACGGTCAGATGGGGGTGGTCCTGAAGCAGTCGGCCCACCAGGCGTTCGCTGCGCCCGTCGCCGTAGACGTCGGCGGTGTCGATGAAGGTGACACCTTCCCGCACGGCGGTTTCGAGGGCGTCCATGGCGTCGGTCTCGCTGACCTGGCCCCAGGCGTCGCCGATCTGCCAGGCTCCGAAACCCACGACGCTGACAGGGCCGAGGGGGCCGAGTTCTCTAGTGTCCATGATTGGTCATCCTATTGGGCCTTCGGTCGCGCTCCCAGAGGACTTGGGGCCCTGGTCGATGGGTGGGCCAAAACCTGTGGCCCGGTCAGGCGGGGAGTTCTAGGGTCGTTGCCCATGACCGATCCACGTATCGACCCGCCCTTCATCGCCGACGAACGCCTCATGCTCGCCAACTGGCTGGACTGGCACCGCCAGACCCTGGAGGTCAAGTGCCAAGGTCTGAGCCAGGCGCAACTGCGCGAACGTTCGGTGCCTCCCTCGGACCTGTCCCTGCTGGGCCTGGTGCGGCACATGACCTCGGTGGAATGGGCCTGGTTCCGCTACATCCTGGAGGGCAGTGAGGTGCCCGACTCCATCAAGAACGCCAATGACCCCCACGCCGACTTTTCCCAGGTGGAAACCGCCTCGGTGGAGGAGGCCTTCGCCCTGTGGCACGCCGAGATCGCCCACGCGCGCGAAGTCTCCGCGTCCTTGGACCTGGAGGCGATCGGTAAGCGTCAACGTCACGGCGAGGACTGTTCGCACCGGTGGGTGCTGGTGCACATGATCGAGGAGTACGCCCGCCACAACGGCCACGCCGACCTGCTGCGGGAGCGCATCGACGGGGCCACCGGCGAGTAGGGGCGTGATCAGCCCGCCCGGACCTCGCGGGCGATCCGCGCCAGCTCGGAGGGGGTCCCGCCCATGATCTGCGCGGCGTGTTCGGTGACCGCTTCCACCGGCCAGTCCCACCAGCGGGCCTCCAACAGCAGGGCCACGTCCTGTTCGTCAAAGCGCGAGCGCAGCTGCCGGGCGGGGTTGCCGCCCACCAGGGCGTAGGGCTCGACGTCCTTGACCACCACGCTGCGCGCGGCGACGATCGCGCCATCGCCGATGCTCACCCCCGGCATGATCGTGGCGCCTCGGCCGATCCACACGTCGTTGCCGATCCGGGTGTCGGGTGAGGCCGGGATCGACAGGTAGGTGTCCAGGGTGCGCTCGCCCCACTCGCCGCCGAACATGGTGAAGGGGTAGGTGGAGGGGCCGATCGTGGGGTGGTTGCCGGCCGGCATCAGGAAGGTGACCTGCGGGGCGATGGCGCTGTAGCGGCCGATGACCAATCGTTGGGGGCCGTGGTTGTAGAGCACGCAGGCGTCCTCGAAGGGGACACCGCTGCCCTGGTCGTCGTAGTAGGTGTACTCGCCCACCTCGATCAGCTCCGAGGTGACCTGGGCCCGCAGGAAGACCACGTTGGTCAGGTCGGGGCGGGTGGTGGGGTGGAGCCGGTTCGGGTCGGGAGCGGGCACGTGTGTCCTTTCGCGTGGGGTGGGCGCCCGGCTCATGTTGGCAGTCGCCGCCCCCTCTCGCACGCGTATTTCGTGGCGCCGGCCGGCGACCCGGGGGAGGGCGAAGCGGGGCTCTCACCTGTGGTCCGATCCAGGAGTCAGATGGCCCCCTCACCGACCCGGCTCCGTCGAAGACGTGATCGGTGTCGCCACAAGGGTTGCGTCGGAAGCGCATCGGACCTTACTGTTTCCTCAAAGGAAACTAGGTGAGTGGGAGACAACATGAATCAGATCGACCCGTCCGACGCCGAGCGAGACCTCCAGGAAGTCGACCACGTGAAGCGGGAGGCCGCCGGCGCGCTGGTGCACAGGCGCGGACCTTGGGCCGTGGCCGGCATCGCGGTGTTCGCCGCGTCGGTGCTCTTTTGGCTCTCGGGTCCGCAGATGGGCACCTACCTCTCCTGGGGGCTGGTCGTGGTGGCCGTGCTGGCCGCCGTGCTCAACAGGTCTGCCCGATGGGGTCGGCTCACCGGTAATCGCGCACGACTGACCGGCGTCGCCGGCCGTCGACGCCGAACGCTGTCCCTCGTGGTCATCCTCGTGGCACTGGCGCTGTTCCTCTCCATTAACGCGGCCGTTTCGCACCTGCTGGGTGAGACCTACCCGATCTCGGGGGCCGTGGTGGGTCTGGTGCTCGCCCTGGCGGGTCCGCCTTTCGCCAAGTGGTGGATGACCAGGCCGGAAAACCGAGGTTAGGCCTATGGAGATCGACCCGTTACTGGCCGACGCCACACGGTTGAAGATCCTGGCGTTGCTCGCCTCCAGCGACTGGGCGGACTTCTCCTTCGTACGCGAGGGGGCGGGGTTGTCCAAGTCGGCCCTGTCCAAGCAGATCGGGAAGCTGGAGACGCACGAATACGTCGAGGTGCACAAGGGCTACGTGGGCAAGTACCCGCGCACCAGTCTGCGACTGACCGACACCGGGCGTGCGGCCATCGAAAACCACCTCGCCGCACTGCGACGGATCGTCGACCAGAGTCGCGACCGCCCCTCCCGGTAGCGGACCCGCCGCACCAGGACCGGCCCTGAGCCGGTCCTGGTGCGGCGAGGTTCGCGTCCGGTGCGCACGGTCAGGGCAGGGCCTTGGACAGGTCCTTGACCACGGTGCGTTCGGGGACCAGACGCACCAGGCGGGCGTCGTCGGCGTAGTGGCGAAAGTCCGGGTGCCAGGTGCTCTCGTCCTCGCCCAGGTAGCGGCGGAGTTTGCGTGTGGCCAGGGCCGGGTCGAAGGGCACCACTTCGGCTCTGCCCCGCATGATCACCTGCAGGTACTCCTGGCGTCGCAGATCGCAGGTGTCGATCACCACGGCGGTGCGTGGGTCGCGTTCCAGGTGTTGGGCCATGACCGCGTACTCACCGGTGATCCACCACAGCACCCCTTCTTCCCACAGGAACCAGACCGGTCTGACGGTGGGTGCGCCCGAGGCGTTGGTGGTGGCCACGCGGGCGACCAAGGGCCGGGCGAGGAAGGTGTCGACGTCGAAGGGGTGGGGCGAGAGGGTGCTGGGAGTTTCGCTCACCTCTTCAGGTTAGGTTTTCGGGGCGGGCGGAGGAAGAGGGGCGAGGTCGCCTGTGGACAACCCCCGCGGGCGCGCTGTGCCCGGCTCACGCCCGGGGAGGTCGGACCGCGTGGCACCGGCGCGGGTGAGCGGCGACCACACCACTCCCTGTCTTCTCTGCCAAATCATGGCGACCATCGAATTCAGTGATGTCGGCGGGCATTAATTTTTATCCGCAATTGCTCCAATATGGTCTTTGAATTCCGGAATGTCATGCTGGGGGCGGCCTGATGTGGCCAAGGTATTTTCTTTTCACGATCGGACTCCTCGCTTAATGTCATTGAGGGACGCCGCGAAGCGCGACCGGGACATTCCGGTCGTGGCAGGTATTGGCGTCGCCAATCGAGAGAGGGAATCCATGTCTGCCAACAAGCGATTGTTCGCCACCGCCGCGATGGTGGCCTCCGTCGCCGTCGCCGGGGTGCTCGGCACGGCTCCGACGGCCTCGGCCGCGAGCATCCCCATGGTCGAGGCGCAGGCCACCTACATCTACCTCTACGAGCACGACGACTACAAGGGCGGGTCCTGGCGGACCTCCGGCAGTGACCGCAACCTGTCCGGCAACTGCTGGAGCGGATCGGGTTGCCGTAGCGTCAATGACAACGCCAGTTCCATGAAGAACCAGAAGCCCAACAACGCCTCCTTCTACGAGCACGCGGAATACGGAGGGGCGTCCTACTACGCCCAGAAGAACTCCTCCGACAAGGATCTGACCGACAACGGCTTCGACAACAGGATCAGCTCGATCCGGGTCTGGTGATCGGCGTGCCGGGGAGGTCGAGCTCGGCCTTCCCGGCACCATTTCGGTGGAGAATCGATGGAAGGAATGGGGCATTTCCTCCCGGATCTGAAAGACCGGGTTCCCATGCCCGAACAAACCGATGAACAGACTTCTTTCGGTGGCCGGGGCGCTGTGCGTTGCCCTGGGACTCGCCGCCTGCGGCGTACAGGATGAGGGAGGCGGGGACCGCTACCTTCCCGCCGAGCAGAGGGTGCGGTCGCTGACCCTGCCCTTCGACGAGTACACGCTCTCCCCCTTCGAAATGCGAACGCTCGACTACGCCGAGGACCTGCTCGTGCGCGACTGCATGCGAGGACACGGCATGGACTGGCAGGTGCTTCCCGTCCCCGAGGAGGAGGGGACCGACCCCGCGCACCGACGTCGATACGGCGTGATCGAGACGCAGGTGGCCCAACAGTACGGTTACGGCGCGCCGCCCGGGGCAGCGGACGAGGTCCTCGTGGAGGAGACGCGGGAGGACCGGCTCACCCTCCTGGCCACCGAGCACCGAGCGGCCCACGGGAGCGAGGGCGAAACCGGGTGCCTGGAAGAGGCGGCCGGGGACCTCACCGCGGGTGTCCCGGACATGGACTACGACCTGTTGAACTCCTACATCCACGCGAGTTTCGAGGCCTCCCAAAGCGCGCCCCCGGTGGTCGATGCCTTCTCCGCCTGGAGCACCTGCATGGCGGACCGGGGCTTGGACTATCCCACTCCGACCGAGGCCTCGGCCGATGAGCGTTGGACGGAAGGGGAGGGCGATCCGTCAACGCAGGAGAGAGAGGTGGCGACGGCGGACGTGGCCTGTAAGGAGGACGCCTCGGTGGTCGAGGTCTGGGGCGAGGCGGAGGCGGCGGCGCAGGAGGGCCTGATCGAGGAACACCCCCAGGATTTCGCGCTCTTCGCCCAGGTCAGGGACGTCCGACTGGAGACGGCGCGAACGGTACTCGAACGGTTCGGGTCCTAGTCGCACCTCACCTCTCGGGTCAGTGCACTTAGGACACGTCCTTGACGAACACCAGGCCGTCGATTCGGGCCAGGTGGGCCGGGTCCAGTGGGGCGTATCCGAACCAGGGCGATTCGCGCGGTGGGAGCGGGGCCTCCTCCAGGGCCTGGGCCAGGAGCCTTGGATCGACCAGGTGATGGTCTCCCTGTAGCTCGTACAGCAGCCCTTCGATGGTGTGCGGCGGTGGGGTGTCCACGCCCTGGCGCGGCAGGGTGCCCAGTGCCGTGTGCAGGAAGGCGTACCCCTCGCCCAGGTGGGCGTTGACCAGTGCTCCGGCGCTCCACCATCGCACCCGCCCCTGCCACATGCTCATGCTGCTCTGCTGTCTTTGCAGGTGGGAGTTGTGGGCGTGGACCAAGGTCGGACCTCGCCGGGCAAGGGCCAGGAGGTTGTCGGCCATCATCGCGTCGCGCACGCTCAGCAATCGGGACATGCGGGCCGGTGAGGCATCGGCCATGCACTGGTGGTAGCGCAGCAGGCCGGTGGCGGTACGCCCGTACAGGCGGGCCCGCGCCATGTCCTCTTGCGAGGTCCGCGCGATCAGGTGCGGTGCGTGTTCCGCCAACAACGCCACCAGGTCGTGGGCGATCAGCCGCAGTCGGTCGGCCTCGGCGGAGCGCCCCACCGAGCGGGCGGGATCCATCATCGCCTCGGGTTCGGTCCACTGAGCGTCGGATCCCAGCAGGTCGTCCAGGGCGTGCGCGGTGCAGGGCGACAGCCCCGAGTCCACGTGGGTGGAGAGGAACCCGTGCAGCGCGGTCAGGGCCCGGCGCGGACTCGCGGCGCCGGTGATCTCCAACGGGCCGTCGAACCCCGCGAACCGGACCTGCTCGTGGGCGAGGCGGCCCTCGTTGTGGAAACGCATCCAGCGCACCAGGTCACGATTGCCCTGGTCGGCGCCCCATTCATGGCTGAAACCGCTCTCCATCACCTCCTCCAGGGTGCCCGCGGCGCCGGTGACGTAGTCGTCCACGACCAGGCCCATCATGCAGTCGCTCTCGATCGCGATGGTGCGGTAGCCGTACTGTTCGACGAGCTCTCGGAAGAGGTCGTTGCGCAGACTCAGCAACGTGCCTTGGCGGTGGGTGGGCTCGCCCAGGGCCAGCAGCCGCGGTCGCTCGGGCAACAGTTCCAGGACGGAGGTGGCGTCGACGCCATGGATGGCGTCTTCGATGTCGAAATCCATACCTTCAACGCTAGCCTTGAAGTTCCTGTTTGGACTTTTTTCCGAACTGGTCAAGGTTTCTGGGGAAAACCCTCAAACCGGGGAGCATCCCGACATAGATCGGCAGGGGGTCCGGAGCCATGACATGGCTGAGCGTCCTGTGGGCGGCCGGAGGACGGGCGACAGGCGGGCTCCGGCGGGTAGTCGCCCACCCGGATCAGTCGTCCTGGGTCAGCCGGCCGGCCTTGTCAGGCCGGTGGTGAACGGGGTGGCCCGCCACTGGTCGACGGCCGGGTTCAGGTACTGCGCCAGCAGAGGCAGCTTCGGAACGAGTTCGAGGGTGGCGATCACTCGCAGCGCCCCCACCGCGTTGACGAAGGACAGCACGTCCTCATCGAGCTCACGCTGCCCGTTACCTCGCGCGCCACGGTTGTAGGAGGCCTCCAGCTCCGGTCCCAACGCGGCCAGGTCCCACTCCACCGGGCCCAGGGAGACCAGCTCGAAGTCGGCGTAGCGGTCCCCGTCCATCGCGGCGAAGATGTTCGCGGGCGGGGAGTCACCGTGGACGGGCTGTAGGTCGATGCCGGGGAACGCCTTCTCGAACTCCGCGCGTGAGCCGGCGACGGGCTCCAGGACCCGCCACTCACGGCGCGCGCGGTCCAAGTCCTCGGGGGAGATGAGATCGGGGCTCTTCTCCAGCTGGTCCAGGCCGGCCGAAAGCGAGTGCGGGTCGGCCGCGCCCAGGAACGTCAGCTTCCCCGGGTAGTCGCGCAGGGCGGCGTGCAGGTTCGCGGTGCTCTCGGAGTTGACCGCGTAGTCGGGTTCCTTGTCGCGGTTCTCCTGGACGTACTGCCAGAACGTCATCGAGAATCCGTCGCGCTGGACGGGTCGGCGTGGCACGAGGGGGCTGGGCGGGAGCACGGGGACGCCCTGTTCCTCCAGCCACCGGGTCACATCCAGTTCCGCGCGCTGGCGTGCGGCCAGAGATTCCAGGCTCGTGGATTGCGGCAGGACGGTGGGGATCCGGGCCACGACGGGGGAGGGCGCCAGGTGCACGACCACGGAGAACAAGTCGTGGAGGAGTCGAGGTTCGGTCACCGTGAGCCCGAGGTCGCGTCCGGCCCCGACTGCGGCCTGCACGGCGTCGGAGGTTCGGCGGGCGAGCTGTTCTTGGGTGAGGAAGTCGGTCATCGGCCGATCATGCCACGCCCCGGAACTGGGGGAATACCGGATCGGGCGCTGTGTTGCCGATCGGTGGCGGGCCGGGGAACGGCCCACCACCGGGAGGCGGTCAGGATCAGGCGTCGGGAGCTTCGGCGGCGACCAGACGGGTGAAGGAGGCCCACTCACCGGCCCCGACAGGGAGGAAACCCAGATCGGGGTACTTGGAGTCACGAATGGCGGCACCCGTGGGCAGCTCCGCGACCTCTACACAGTTCTCCCCGCTGGTGGAGTAGGAGGACTTACGGAAGGAAGGGTCTACCTGGGCGACCTCTACACAGTTCTCCCCTCCGGAGGAGTAAGAGGACTTCTGGAAGTTGAGGATGGGTGCGATCTCCACGCAGTTGTCCCCGCTGGTGGAATAGGAGGACTTGCGGAACTCCAGCAACATGTTCAGGCTCGCTTGTCGTGCTCGGCGGCGATGGAACCGATCAGGTCTAGCGACCTCTGCGGGTCCAGCGCCAGGTTCTGGGCGGCGTCGAAGATCAGCGCGTGTTTGTCGAAGTAGTCTGCGTCTTCAACGTACAGCGCCTCCACCACGGTGGGAATTGAGACTATTCCCGGCTCTGGACGGGGGAAATCGAACAGGGCGAAGGCGCCATCGACTGCGGGATGCGCCCCAGCCTCATCAGCGATCACCAACATTGTCACTTTGTAATGCGCTGCCATACCGTTCAAGAAGCGCAACTGTTCGGCCATGATGGCGTGCGACCCCACGACCTTGCGCAACGCGGCCTCGTCGATGACAGCGGTCAGGCATGGCCCCTGAGGTAGATCCAGCACCGCTCGACGAGCCATGCGTGACTCAACTTTGCGTTCGATCTGGTCAGGGGGAACGATCTGGCCAGCGTTGAAGATCGCCGCCGCATAACCTGGCGTCTGCAATAGCCCAGGGATCACAACAGCCTCGTATGTCCGGATTCGGACGGCCTCGGCCTCCAGGTCAGGCAGTGCCCCCGGGAAAAGGTCAGCGTATTTGTGCCAATCACTGCGCCCGCGAGCCTCCTCGGTCAGACTGAGAAGATGCGTGTGGTCGTCACCCTCCACCCCGTAGAGGTCCAGCAGAGCCTCGACCTCGTCGCGCTTGGGGAACTTCCACTCGTTGCGTTCGGCTCTGGTCAGCTTGGTCGCCGAGGACCAGCCCAGCCGCTTCGTCGCCTCGGCAGCGGACAGCCCGCTCGCGGCTCTGAGTCGCTTGAGCGCTGCCGACAGCCGTCGCCGTCGCACCCCGGGCGAGTGCCCACCAGTCACGAAAACCCCTTCCACGCTGTGAGTTCGTGCCTCGATCGTAGTGGTGCACAAGGACACGGAATTATTTTAGTTCAAACACAGTACTAGCTTGTTATTGTGTCTGAACACGTGGATACTGGAGTCAGTCGAGCACCTCTACCTGGTGCCGCCTCCTCTCTGCAAGGAGTTGACTCCATGGCGTCATCCGCCACTTACTGCGCTTCAAGCGAGGCCTACACCGAGATCGTCCAGGTCATCAAGGGCGGCGAACCCGACGAGGACGGCATGCCGCTGGCCGGTCGAATCTCCCCGTTCTCCCCGACTCTGCGCAACCGCTCCTGCGCCTGTACCTGCGCTCCGTTGCCCTATGGGTTCTGGGAGATGCTGGACCGGCTGAACCCCTACGGCGACAAGAGCGACATCTGGCTGCGCGTCCTCGGGTCCAACGACCAGGCACCGCCACTGCCCGACGGGGCCATCCTCATCGACACGAGGCGGGTGACCTACCAAATCGCATGAGACCCAACGACCCTGTGAGTCGACGGCACCACCACCTACGGTGGTGCCGCCCGTTCGCATGGCCGCGCCAGGGCAGTGGCTTCGGGGCGCAAAACCCGTTGGCCACCGGGGATCGGGCCACCACAATGACCCCATGGTCGATCGACACTTCTCCATTGCGACCCTGGCCGATCTCTATGACCACTTCAGCCATTGGCAGGTCTCCCCACAGGACGACTTCTACCTTGATCTCGTGATGAACGCCCGCTCCGTACTGGACGTGGGATGCGGGACCGGCAAGATCCAACGGGTGGCCCGGGAGCGCGGGCACACCGGCCGCCTGATGGGGCTGGACCCGGCCGACGCGATGCTCGAAGTCGGCCGCCGGGACCGGGATGACATCGAGTGGACCCTGGGCGACCTGGTCGCGGGCCCCTACGACGGGGAGACCGAGCCGCTGGGGGAGGGGGCGTTCGACCTGGTGATCATGTCCGGTCACGCCTTCCAGGTGTTCACCACCGATGAGGCTCTGCGCGCCAACCTGGCCGCCGTGCGCAGGGTGCTGTCCGAGGATGGCCGGTTCGTGTTCGAGACCCGTAACCCCGCCGTACGCGGTTGGGAGGCTTGGAGTCCCGAGCGTGTGCGCACGGTGGACGGTCCCGGCGGGCTCAAGGCGACCTGTGTGCACCAGCTGCGCGAAGTGGAGGGCGACCTGGTCACCTTCACGTCCGACTACAGCGTCCAGGGATGGGCCGAACCGGAGGTTGCCCGCAGCACCCTGCGCTTCCTGGACGCCGAGCGCCTGAACGCCTTCCTGGCCGAGGCCGGACTGAGTGTGAGCGCCCAGTACGGGTACTGGGACCTCACCCCGCTCACACCCACCAGCGAGGAGATCATCACCTTCGCCTGCCCCACCTGATTCACCCCCGCCACCCGCACCTCACCCGTGGGGGTGTTCAGCCGGCGAAGGGACCGCCCGGGGCGAAGACGCGCTCGGCGAACCGTTGACCGATCCTGCTGTGGGTGGCGGTGTCGGGGTGCAGCCCATCGGGCAGGGGCAGCTCGGCGAAGTCCGTCTCCCCGTACAGCTCGCGTCCGTCCAGGTAGTGCAGGTTCTCATCCTGGGCGGCGCGTTCGGCCACGATGCGTTCCAGCTCCCGGCGAATGTTGGTGAGGGTGAGCCGGGTGGGGTCGGTGGGGTCTCCGGTGGCCTTGAACGCGACCCGGCCCTGCTCAAGGGCTTCGGGGTCGATGGCCCCCGGTCCTGGGGTGTGTTCGTGGATGGGGCAGTACAACGGGGAGACCACCAGCAGCGGAGTGTCCGGATGGCCTTGGCGCAGGGTGTCGAGGAACCCGTGCACGGACGGGCCCAGCGCGCGCGTCCGCATCAGGTCGGCGTTGGCCAGGTTGATGCCGATCTTGACGCTGACCAGGTCGGCCGGGACCTCACGCATGGCCGCCGCGGTGAAGGAGTCCAGCAGAGCACTGCCGCCCAGCCCCAGATTGACCAGGTCCACCGCGCCTTGGTCGGCGGCGATCACCGGCCAGATGGCGGTGGGGTTGGTGGCGTTGGAGCCATGGCTGATCGAGCTGCCGTGGTGCAGCCACACCCGGCGCCCGGAATCGGTGAGGGGTTCGACGGTGGCATCGGCGCGCAGGGCCACGAGTTCGGTGGTCTCGTCGTGCGGCAGCCAGATCTCCACGGTTTTATCGTGGTCCGGTAGGCCTTCGAAGCGCACGGTTCCGGGCTCGCCCCTGGTGGGGGTGAACGTCCCGGTGCTCACGTCGATGCGTAGGACGTCGCCTCCGCTGACGGTGCCCTGTGCGGTGAGTCGGCCGTCCACCCGCAGGTCGTAGATGCCGTCCGGGCGGGGTGGGGCGCCCACGTAGTGGCGTTTGGTGGGGATGGTGTCCAGCTCGATCACGGTGGCGCGGGTACGCATCGCCACGCGCACCCCGGAGGGCTGGGACTCGGCCATGGCCAGTTGGGGATCGGTGTTACGGGTGCGGGCCAGGGCGGGCAGCCGGTGGGGGAGCAGGCCGCGATCGGTGCGCTCGATCTCCAGGGCGCCGCGGATCAGTTCCGGGGCCAGAGGTGTGGCGGTCGGGTGTGTGCTCATGGTGGTGGGCCTTGCATGGGTGGGGAAGACTCTTGACGAACGTGATCTGCTCGGCGCAGCTCAAAGGGAGGTGTACATGTTCTTCTTCTACAACAGCCGTTGGGGCTGTGTGGGATCCCTGTTGGTCTCGGCCGTCCTGACCCTACTGGTGTTGTTCCTGTTGGGTTGGATCTGATCCCCTGTGCACCCGGGGCGTGTGCACCCGGGGCGTGTGCACCCGGGGCGCCCGGACCTGCGAACCGTTCGGCCGTCCGTGGTGGCGGCAGGGGATCCTATGCGGCGCGGGGGCCGGCGAAGTCGCGCACTCGGCGGACGTGTCGGGCAAGGACCCCGCCGTAGGCCTCAGGCGGCGTCGATGCGGCGTTGGATGCCGTCCAGCAAGGTCTCCAGCCCGAACTCCAGCGTTTCCCAGGCTTCCCGTTCCAGGTAGGGCTCGGTGGGGTCCTCGTTGTCGAAGGCGCCCTGAGTGGTCATCAGCGTCAGGGTCGGGAAACGCTCGGCGAAGTCGGGTGCCAACTCCTCCAGTTGTTCGGAGCGGGCGTACCACCACTCGTCTTCGGGGACCCCGGTCACCGCTTCGGATTGGCGGGCCTCGGCGGCGGTGCGGACCATGCCGCGGACCAGGTTGAGCAGGCTTCCATAAGCGCTGCCGATGGCTTTGGGGGCCATTCCGGCCGCGTGCAACAGGGTGGCCAGCGACTCGTAGAGTCGGTACTCGTTGGGGCCCAGGACGGGGCGGGCCTGGGAGATCTCCAAGGTCCAAGGGTGGCGCAGGTAGAAGTCCCACAGCAGGCCCACCCAGGTTCGGGTGCTCTCGCGCCAGCCCCGCTCCGAGGTGGTCCGGGACTCGCTCTCGACCTGCTCGACCAGTTCGGCGAAGGCCTGGTCGTACATCAGGTCGATGAGCTCGTTCTTGCTGGCCACGTAGGTGTAGAGCGACATCGCGGTGCGGCCCAACCGCTCACCCACCGCGCGCATGGACAGCGCCTGTAGGCCCAGGGCGTCGGCTACCTCGATGGCGGTGCGCAGGACCAGGTCCACGTTCAGTTCCGGTTTGGGCCCGGGGGCGGTGCGCTCGCCCTGGTCGTGTTCGCGCCACAGCAGTGCCATGGAACGACGTGGGTCGCCCTGGCCGGCGTAGACCACCACTTGCATCTCCTTAGGGAATAAACTAACGTGCTCCTCTTGTTAGTTTAGCGCATAAGGAATCGCTGGAACGCGGGCACCAGGGGAGCAGCTTGACCTTCGAACCGACCACACCGGCCGACACCCACGACACGATCGAGGTACGCGGGGCCAGGGAGAACAACCTCGACAACGTCTCGGTGGACATCCCCAAGAGACGACTGAGCGTCTTCACCGGACTGTCCGGCTCGGGTAAGTCCTCACTCGTCTTCGGCACCATCGCCGCCGAGTCCCAGCGGCTCATCAACGAAACCTACACGGCTTTCCTGCAGTCGTTCATGCCCAGCACCGGCCGACCCGACGTGGACTCCCTGCGCAACCTCAGCGCGGCCATCATCGTCGATCAGGAACGCATGGGCGCCAACTCGCGCTCGACCGTGGGCACCGCCACCGACGCCCACGCCATGCTCCGCATCGTCTACAGCCGGGTGGGCACCCCGCGCCTGGAACCCTCCAGCCTGTTCAGCTTCAACAACGCCGAGGGCATGTGCCCCGAGTGCGAGGGGTTGGGGCGCACCGACCAGATCGACCTGGAAGAGCTCTACGACCGCGAACTGTCCCTGAACGAGGGCGCCATCACCGTCCCCGGTTACACGGTGGACAGCTGGTACTGGCAGGTGTTCGTGCACTCGGGGCTGCTGGACGCCGACAAACGCCTGGACGACTACACCGACCAGGAGTGGAACACCTTCCTGTACGAACCCCTGACCAAGGTCAAGGTCGGCAAGAACTCCTTCTCCTACGAGGGCCTGGTCCCCAAGATCAAGCGGACCTACCTGGCCAAGGACCGCGACAAGATGCAACCGGCCCTGCGCGCCTTCGTGGAGCGGGCCGTGGTCACCTCCACCTGCCCCGAGTGCGCCGGCACCAGGCTCAACGCCGCCGCCCGCCAGGTCAAGGTGGCCGGGCGCACCATCACCGAGTGCGCCTCGATGCAGATCGATGACCTGGTCTCGTTCGTGCGCACCATCGACGACCCGGCCGTCAAGCCATTGGTGGACACCCTGGCCCACACCCTGGACTCCCTGGTGCAGGTGGGGCTCGGCTACCTGAGCCTGGACCGGGAGTCGGGCACCCTGTCCGGAGGCGAGGCCCAACGGGTCAAGATGGTCCGCCACCTGGGCTCCAGCCTCAGCGACATCACCTACGTCTTCGACGAGCCCACCGTGGGACTGCACCCGCACGACATCGAGCGCATGAACAACCTGCTGCTGGGCCTGCGCGACAAGGGCAACACGGTGCTGGTGGTCGAGCACAAACCGGAGACCATCGCCATCGCCGACCACGTGGTGGATCTGGGCCCGGGCGCCGGTCCGCGCGGCGGCACGGTGACCTACACCGGCGACGTGGCCGGACTACGGGCCTCGGGCACCCTCACCGGTCGCCACCTGGACCACCGGATTCGACTCAAGGACGAGGTGCGCACCGCCACCGGGCACCTGCCCATCCACGGCGCGAACACCCACAACCTGCGGGATGTGTCCGTGGACGTGCCCCTGGGTGTGCTCACCGTGGTCACCGGGGTGGCCGGTTCGGGAAAGAGTTCGCTCATCCACGGCGCGCTGCCTCGGCACGAGGGCGTGGTGGTGGTCGACCAGTCGGCGATCCGAGGATCGCGCCGCTCCAACCCCGCCACCTACACCGGGCTGCTCGACCCGATCCGTACCGCCTTCGCCCGAGCCAACCAGGTCAAGGCCTCCCTGTTCAGTGCCAACTCCGAGGGGGCCTGCCCCGAATGCAAGGGCGCCGGGGTCATCTACACCGACCTGGCGATGATGGCCGGGGTGGCCTCCACCTGCGAGAAGTGTCAGGGGCGCCGGTTCAAGGACGAGGTGCTCCAGTACACGTTGCGCGGCAAGGACATCAGCCAGGTGCTGGCCATGTCGGTGGAGACCGCACGTGAGTTCTTCACCTCCGGCAACGCCCGCACCATCCTGGACCGGCTGCACGACGTCGGGCTGGGCTACCTGGGTCTGGGACAGCCGTTGACCACCCTGTCGGGCGGTGAGCGTCAGCGGTTGAAGCTGGCGATCTCCATGGCCAAGCAGGGGGCGGTGTACGTGCTGGACGAGCCCACCACCGGGCTGCACCTGGCCGACGTGGACCGGTTGTTGGCGCTGCTGGACCGGCTGGTCCAGGACGGGAACACGGTGGTGGTGATCGAACACCACCAGGCGGTCATGGCGCACGCCGACCACATCATCGACCTGGGCCCGGGGGCGGGGCACGACGGCGGACGGGTCGTGTTCGAGGGTTCTCCGGAGCGGTTGGTGGAGCAGGGCCAGACCCTGACCGCCCGTCACCTGCGCGCCTACCTGGAACGTTAGCGGCAGAGCAACAGGCGGGCCCGCCCCCGAGGACCCTGGTCTCCGGGGGTGGGCCCGTGCCCTTCCGGGAGGGTCGGCACCCCCTGGTCAGCGGGGGCGGTCGTAGACCAGGGTGTGCCGCCAGAACAGGCCGCGGTGGACGCGCGCCCCGGGCAGGTGACGGGCGGCCGCGGCCCGGATCCGGTCCAGGGTGTGCGGCGGTTCGGCGACGGGTGCGCGCATGTGCGGTGGCGGAGCGGCGGCCGCTTCGGGGTGTTTCCACAGGCCGATCAGCGGGTTGAGCGCCGCGGAGACCAGCCCGGTGGCCAGGTCGACGACGCCCTGTTCGCGGTGGTGGCCGACCACCACCAGACGACCGCCCGGGACCAGGGCCTTCCGGAGCTCGGGAAGGGCCTGCTCCAGGGGCAGGTGGTGCAGGACCGCCACCAGAGTGATGGCCTCCCACCGGGTGGTGGGGTCGCGCCGCTCCCATCCGGCCTGGGCGATGGTCACGCCCGGGGTGCGCGCGAAGCGTTCACGGGCGAGCGCGGCGGTGTCGGGGTCGGGTTCCAGGCCGCTGACCTCGGGAACCCGCTCGCGCAGTCGCTCGATCAGGTTGCCGGTGCCGCACCCCACGTCCAGGACGCGGGTGGCGCCCGAGGCCACCACTCGGCGCACCACCCAGGGCCCGTACCAGTCGTTGTGGCTCCACGGATGACGCGCATTGAACCGGGCCATGCGGTCGAGGAGGGGCATGCCGGTCACGATAGTGGTCCCCTCAGCCCTTCAGGAGTGTGGTCAGGCCCAGGCCGAGCCAGGCGGCACCGATGCCCAGGACCAGGTGGGCCGCGACGAAGGCCAACGCGCGCCGCCGGGCGCCGGTGCGCGCCAGTCGCACGGTCTCGTGGGCGAAGGTGGAGTAGGTGGTCAACGCCCCGCAGAACCCGGTGCCCAGGAGTGCCAGCACTTCGGGAGGCAGTGGCAGGGCCAGGAGCGAGCCCAGGATGAGGCTGCCGACCACGTTCACCACCAGCGTGCCCCAGGGGAAGGCCCGACCCAGGCGGCGTTGGAGGGCCAGGTCCACCAGGAAACGCGTGGGGGCGCCCACGGCCGCGCCCAGGGCCACCATCAGGGCGCTCACGGGTTCCTCCCGGTGTCGTGGGTGAGGAGTCGGTGGGCCAGTGCGGAGGCGGCCCAGGCCGCGGTGAGAGCGCCGACCAGTGTCAGGGACAGGTAGGCCAGCGCCACCTGCGGTGCGCCTCGTTCCAGGGCGGTGACCACGTCCGCGGCGTAGGCGGAGAAGGTGGTGTATCCGCCCAGGAAGCCCACGCCCCAGAACGGGCGCACGTATCGGCTGTGGGGCCACCGGTGCGCGATCAGTTCCATCAGCAGGCCGATGAGCAGGCTGCCGGTGACGTTGACGGCCAGGATCGTCCAGGACACCCCTGAGGTGGCGGGCGGCCACAGGGTGTCCAGGCCGTGGCGGGTCAGCGCGCCCAGGGCGCCGCCGAGGGCGACGAAGGCGAGCACGGACCGAAGGTCGGCCGGTGCGGATGGGGTCATGGCCCCCATCCTCCACCCGTGGAACACCTGGTGGCGTCGGCGGACCCTGAGGGTCGGGAGCCCTGTCCGGGCCGGGGACGGGGGCCGTTTCAGGGGTGGGATCAGGGCCATCCCCGATGGTTTTCTGGCCACCCGTGTAAGATTCTGGCCATGCGGTCAAAAAATGAGTCAGACGGTCAGAAGCGGTCCTTCATCGAGAAGGCCCGCAGGGCACAGATCATCGACGCGGCGGTGCGCACCATCGCCGAGGTCGGTTATCCCAACGCCTCCCTGGCTCGGATCGCACGGACAGCGGAGGTGAGCAAAGGCGTCATCTCCTACCACTTCGACGGCAAGGACGAGCTGATGGACCAGGTGGTGATCGGCGTCTACACCCAGATCGGGGAGGAGGTCGCGCCCCGGGTCCTGGCCGAGCAGAGCATGGAAGGGGCGCTGCGCACCCACGTGCGCGGCGTGGCCGAGTACGCGTTGGCCCATCGCGAGCGCATGACGGCACTGTCCCAGATCTTCCGGCACTTCCGTAACGCCCAGGGCGCCCCCCGCTTCGATGGGTCCCAACCCGAGGCGATCTACGAGTCGATGGAAGAGCTCTACCGGTACGGGCAGCGCAGCGGGGAGTTCCGCGACTTCGACGTGCGGGTGATGGCGGTCAGCCAGCAGGCGACCATCGACGCCATGTTCGAGTACTGGCGGACGCATCCCGGCCACGACCTGCTCGCACACGCCGACGAACTGGGCGAATTCCTGGTCCGTGCGATTCGAGCCCCATGACCGTCACACCACAGTGACGAGGTCCCCATGGCACAGAACATCAGCCCATCCATCACCGGGGCGGCCGACCGGCCGACCCGCCCCCGACTGTTCTACGTCGACCACCTCAGGGTGGTCTTGACGGTCCTGGTCGTGTTGCACCACGCGGCCATCACCTACGGCAACATCCCGGTGTGGTACTTCTCCGAGCCCGCCCAGGATCCCTCCGGTTTGGCGCTGGACCTGTTCGTGCTCTTCAACCAGACGTTCTTCATGGGCATGTTCTTCCTCATCGCCGGGTACTTCGTGCCGGGTTCGATCGACCGGCGCGGGCGGCGCGGGTTCATGCGGGAACGGCTGATCCGGTTGGGTGTGCCGCTGCTGCTGTTCCTGGTGTTGCTGCGTCCCTTGGTCCTGGTCCCGGCGTTCGGTCAGGCGTTGGCCTCCGACCCCGACACCCCGTTGTGGCTGCTGTACCTGCTCACCATCGACCCGGGCCCGATGTGGTTCGTGGAGGTGCTGTTGGTGATGAGCCTGGTCTACGTGCTGGTGCGCGGTGTGCGTGAGCGCCGCTCCCAGCCCGTCCCGGTCGTGGCGGAGGTGCGGGAGCGGGGGCCGGTGCGCTGGCTGGTTCCGGTCCTGGTGTTCGCGGTGGGGCTGGCCCTGGTCACCTTCGCCTGGCGGTGGGCCTTCCCCGCGCCGTACTGGCCGGTGGTGGGGTTGCCCAGCCCCGGCTACCTGCCCCAGTACGTGGCCATGTTCACCGTGGGGGCACTCGCCTACCGGGGGGACTGGCTGCACCGGTTGCCGAGCCGGGCCGGGGTGGTCGGTGGCATCGCCGCGGTGGTGGTGCTGCCCGTCATGGTCCTGTTCGTGACGGCTGCCCCGGGCACCGGTGCGTCCTTGGTGCATCTGGTGGCGGAGAACCTGTTCTCGGTGGGTGTGATGCTGGCGCTGCTGGTCTTCTTCCGTCGGTTCGTGGCCCGGGACCACCGTGTGTGGCGGTTCCTGGGCGACAACGCCTTCGCCGTGTACGTGCTGCACGCGGTGGTGCTGGTGGCAATCGCCATGGCACTGAGCGGATGGGAGGTCGCGGCGGTGGTCAAGTTCGCCGCCCTGGCCGCCTTGAGCGTGCCGTTGACCTGGGCGTTGGCCGCCGGTGTGCGGGCGATTCCGGGGGTCGCGCGGGTGCTGTGAGCACAACCGGAAAAAAAGGGGGCCGCCCCTGCCCGCGTGGTGCGGGTGGGGCGGCCCCGCATCTGTTCAGGGGCCCGGGCGCAGGTGCAGTTCGGTGACCAGCGCATCGCGGGGCAGATCCAGCACGTCCGCGATCGCCCCGGCCAAGGTGGTGAGGCGAATACAGGCCTCGGGGTCGTAGGGCCGGCCGAAGTCCGCGCGCACCCGCCGCAGGGTTTCGGTGGCGGTTCCGCCAGGGTGGACGGAAGTGACCCGCACCCCGTGTTCGGCCTCCTCGGCGCGCAACGCGTCGGCCAGCTCGCTCAGCCCCGCCTTGCTCGCGGTGAAGGCCGACCAGCGCGGCACCCCGTGCAGGCCGGGGGCGGCGTTGACCAGCACCACGTGGCCCTTGGCGGTGCGCAGAGCGGGCAGCACGAGGCGGACGAGTTCGGCGGCGGCGACCAGGTTGACCGCCAGCACCTGATTCCACAGGGCGACGGGGGAGTCGGCCACCGACGCCACCGGGGAGAGCCCCGCGCAGTGCACGAAGGCCGACAGCTCCTCGATCTCCTCGGTCAACGGCTCCAGCGTCTCGGCCAGGGCCTGAGGGTGTTCGAGGTCGGCGAGCACGGTCCGCACACCCGGCCGGGTCCGGGCCAGGTCGGCCAGACGATCGGGGTCGCGGCCCAGCGCCACCACGTGGCGTTCGCGTCGCAGCAGTTCGTCGACCAGAGCGATGCCGATGCCGCCGGTGGCTCCGCTCACCAGGACGGTGGAGATGGGGGTTCGCATGGTGGGCATTGTGGCAGGGCACGGCGCTAGGCTCGACGGAGTTTTCAGCCAGGGAAAGGACCGCTGTGACCAGTGCCAAGGAACGCATGCTCGCCGGTGAGCCCTACCGGGTCGACGCCGAGTTGGCGGCCGAGGCCGTCCGGTGCCACAAGCTCATGGACGTCTTCAACGCCACCGCATCCGATGACCACGAGGGGCTTGCCCGGGCGTTGGCCGACCTGCTCGGCGAAGTGGGTCAGAACGCCGCCGTGCGCCCGCCTCTGCACGTGGACTACGGCCACCGCATCACCCTGGGCGAGGGGGTGTTCGTCAACTTCGGCGCGGTGATGCTGGACGTGGCGCCGATCCGGATCGGCGCTCACACCCAGATGGGTCCCAACGTCCAACTGCTCACCCCCACCCACCCGCTCGACCCCGCCGAGCGCAAGGCCGGCTGGGAGTCCGCCGAACCCATCACCATCGGTGAGAACGTGTGGTTGGGCGGCGGCGTCATCGTCTGCCCGGGTGTGAGCATCGGTGACAACACCGTGGTGGGCGCCGGAGCGGTGGTCGCCCGGGACCTGCCCGCCAACGTGGTCGCCGTCGGCAACCCCGCCAGGGTGATCAAGCAGCTCTGAGGGCCCCAGCCCCGGAAAATGTCGGACCCGCGCGGTACAACGACGTTGTGGGAACCGGCGGTGGCTCGTCCGCGCCCACCACCCCGAGGTGACGAGGAACTTCCTCTTCCTGCTCCCGGGCCGAACCGGCCGGGGAGCAGGGACTTCGACGCCTGTGCGGGTGCGCGGTGCCCCGATCCCCGCAGGTGGCGGCGAGAAGGGGGGTCCGTCCCCCGGTGTGGCGCCACCGGGGGGCGGGGTCGGTCGGCGGGGCTCAGCCCGCCACGTGCACGGGGTCGCTGCCGTTGGTGGCGGCGGGCGCCTGCGCGAACTGGGTGCGGTACAGCTCGCTGTAGCGGCCACCGTGCGCGAGCAGTTCGGTGTGGGTGCCCCGTTCCACGATCCGGCCGGCCTCCACCACCAGGATCGCGTCGGCGGCGCGGATGGTGGACAGCCGGTGGGCGATCACCAGGGCGGTGCGCCCTTGCAGAGCCTCGCCCAGGGCGGCCTGGACGGCGGCCTCGGAGGTGGAGTCCAGGGCCGAGGTGGCCTCGTCGAGGATGACGACCTCGGGGTCGGTCAGCAGTAGCCGGGCGATGGTCAGGCGTTGGCGTTCACCCCCGGAGAAGCGGTAGCCGCGCTCACCCACCACCGTGTCCAGACCGTCGGGCAGGGAAGCGATGAGGGTGTCCAGGCGGGCGCGGCGCAGGGCGTCCCAGACCTGTTCCTCGGTGGACTGAGGTGCGCCCAGGGTGAGGTTGGCGCGGATGGACTCGTGGAACAGGTGTCCGTCCTGGGTGACCATGCCCAGGGTGGCGCGCATGGAGTCGAAGGTCAGTTCGCGCACGTCGGCGCCGTTCAGGCGTACCGCGCCGGAGTCCACGTCGTACAGGCGTGGGGTGAGTTGGGCGATGGTGGACTTGCCCGCGCCGGAGGAGCCGACCAGGGCCACGGTCTGACCTGGTTCGACGTGGAAGGACACCCCGTGCAGGACGGGCCCGTGGTCGGTCCTTTCCAGGGTGGCGACCTCCTCCAGGGAGGCCAGGGAGACCTTGTCGGCGGTGGGGTAGGCGAAGGTGACGTCGTCGAACTCCAGGGAGACGGGGCCGGCCGGTACGGGCCGGGCGTCGGGTTCCTCGTCCACCAGTGGCTTGAGGTCGAGTACCTCGAAGACGCGGCTGAAGCTGACCAGGGCGCTCATGACCTCCACGCGGGCGCCGGCCAGCGCGGTGAGCGGGGCGTACAGGCGGGTCAGGAGCATGCCCATGGACACCACGGTTCCGGCGTCCATGCGGCCGCTGAGCGCGTAGAAGCCGCCCAGCCCGTAGACCAGGGCCAGGGCGATGGCCGAGACCAGGGTCAGGGCGGTGAAGAACACCTCTTGGACCATGGCGGTGCGCACCCCGATGTCGCGTACGCGGGAGGCGCGGCGGGCGAACTCGGTGGACTCCTCGGCGGGGCGTCCGAAGAGCTTGATCAGGGTGGCGCCGGGTGCGGAGAAGCGTTCGGTCATCTGGGTGCCCATGGCGGAGTTGTGCAGGGCGCGTTCGCGTTCGATCCTGGCCAGGCGGGTGCCCATGCGGCGGGCCGGGAGGACGAAGACGGGCAGCAACAGCAGCGACAGCAGGGTGATCTGCCAGGACAGGGTGACCATGACGACCAGGGCCAGGATGAGGGTGACCAGGTTGCTCATCACCCCCGAGAGCACGTCGCTGAAGGCGCGTTGGGCGCCGATGACGTCGTTGTTGAGGCGGCTGACCAGTGCGCCGGTGCGGGTGCGGGTGAAGAAGGCGACCGGCATGCGTTGGACGTGGTCGTAGACGGTGGTGCGCAGGTCCAGGATGAGTCCTTCGCCCACGCGGGAGGAGAGCCAACGCACGATGAGGGCCAGGACGGCCTCGGCGATGGCGACGGCGGCGATGAGGCCGGCCAGGAGGAGGACGGGGCGCAGGGCCCCGCCTTCGATGATGGCGTTGACCACGCGTCCGGCCAGGAGCGGTGCGGCCACGGCCAGGGCGGCGGTGACCACGCTCAGGGCCAGGAACCAGACGAGGGGGCGGGTGTGGGGGCGGGCGAAGCCGGCGATCCTGCGTAGGACGGGCAGGGAGAAGGGCCGCTGATCCTCCTTGGCGTGCATCGCGTGGTAGATGGAGTTCCACGCGGCCATTTCCATGCTCATGGGTCTACCGATCGGTCGTGGGTTCGGACTTCCCTGAACAGTAGGACCTCAACAATACTTGAGGTCAATCGCGGTGTTGAGATTCCCTGTTATTCCCTGTACTTCTTACCTTAGGGAAGGTTAGGGTTGTTTGGATGACAGGGGGGAGTTCACGTGGACACGATCTACCACAGTGAGGAAGCGGCCCAGCGGATCCGGGACCGCTATCGACGGGAGCTGCGGAGCTGGCCGGTACCGGCCGAGCACCGCCACGTGCCCACCGGGCAAGGGAAGACCTTCGTCCTGGTCGCCGGCCCCGAGCAGGCGCCGCCACTGGTGCTGCTGCACGGATCAGGGGCCAACGCCACCACCTGGCGCGCGGACATGGCGGCCTGGGCCGAGCCCTTTCGGGTGTACGCGGTGGACCTGGTCGGCGAGCCCGGGCTGAGCGCCCCCTCCCGCCCGGACCTGGCCACCGAGGCGAGCGCGCTGTGGCTCGACGAGGTCCTGTCCGGGCTGGGTCTGGAGCGCGTGGCCCTGGCGGGGATGTCGCTGGGGGGATGGACGGCGTTGGACTACGCCATCCGTCGTCCGAGCCGTCTCTCCCGGTTGGTGTTGGTCTGCCCCGGGGGTGTGGGCGCCCAGCGCCGGTGGCGGATCCTGGGTGCGGGGTTGCTGATGCTGTTCGGTCGGCGTGGCCGGGTGGCCTCCACCGGCTACCTGACGGGGCTGGTCGGGCCCGGGGACCGGGAGGTGTTGGAGGCGGTGTTGGACAACTTCGCCGGATTCCGGCCCCGCACCGAGCAGTTGCCGATCTTCACCGACGAGGGGCTACGCGCTCTGACCATGCCGGTACAGGTCACCGTGGGGGAGAGGGACCGGATGTTCGATTCGGCCGGTACCGCTCGACGGATGCGTGCGCTGGTGCCGCACGCCCGGGTGCGAGTGCTGCCCGGTGTGGGCCACGCCGTCCTGGACCAGACCGAACCGGTGCTGGAGTTCCTGCGCGCCTGAACCGGGACGGCCTCGCCACCCCGGCTCATCCGGGCCGTGCCCCTCAGATGAGGATGACGATCTTTCCGCGTGTGCGTCCGCGCTCGGCGTGCGCGACCGGCTCGACGAAGTCATCGGTGTGGCACGAAACCCGGACCTGGGCTGCGCTCACGGCGACGCCCGCTCCGGAGGTAGACCCGGGACCGTAGGGAAGCGGTCCCGCAAGGGGCGCTGACCTCTTCGGGGGCACGACCGGATCACTACAGGATTCAGTGGTGGCCCCGAAAGGACCTCCTCCATGGCGGCCGATCCCGAGCACCGGGGCGCTCCAGGGTCGACCCTTAGGGGTCGGGGGCGTACACGCCGAGAAAATCCGGGTCGGAGGATGACCTTTCCCCGATGTCGGCCACTCGATGATTCTCAAAGATGAGGGCATGAGTTCGCGAAGCCGTATACGGGTCGGGGTCACCGGCACGGCGGCCACGAAAACGATTCTGCCCCTCCTGCTCACGATCGTTCTCACGTTCGCCGTGCTCTTGGCCGGCCAGCCGATCGGTGTCCTCCTGGCGGTGCCGGCGGTGTACTTCTGGCGCCGTTTCGTACACCGCCCCTGGGCCGGGGTGGGGCTGCCGATAACGTGGTCGGCCGTCCCCCTGCTACTGATCGGTTCGGGTGTGACCGTCGCCGCGCTCCTCGCGGCCAACGCCGCCTCGGTCGCCATGGGTGCCGCCCGGTGGGTGCCATGGGAACCGGAGGACCTGATCTACCTGCCCCTGGTGATCGCGATCATCATCATTGCTCAGGTTTTTCCAGAAGAACTGATATGGCGGGGCAATCTCTACGACCTTCTGGCGGAGCACCTGTCACCACGTGTCGTACTGGTGCTCACATCGGTGGGCTTCGGTGCGCTCCACGTCTTCTCCCAGAGCGCGGCGCGGGGAATCGTTGAAGTGGTCCTCTACGCGGTCGGAGCCATGGCCTTGGGCTTCGTCTGCGCTGCGAGCAGGGCGCGGACGGGCAGCATCTGGATGGCCATCGGAGTCCATAGCGGTTTCTATTTCGGCAACGGCTTCTTCCCGACCGAGGGGATCGTTTACGGTGTCCAGCTCCTCGTGCAGATCATCGTCATGGTCCTGATCGGCCTGCTGGTTCTCGGCCGTGCCGGGAGCAGGACTCAGGCGGCTCGGCCGGGGGTGGTGACGAGAAAACCTGACGAAGGGGAGTGACCCGGCGTTCGGGAAGACCGGAACACGCATGGAGGTCGGGACCACGGTGGAGGCCGCCACCGTCGATCACCGGCCGGGGGCACACCGGCGGGATCAGTGCAGCGAGACGTAACGGCGTTCCCCCTCGCTCTCCTCCGGGGCGGGCACCGTCGTGTTCCTGGTGGTGAGCACGCGTGCGCTGATCTCCTCGGGGGCCAGGAGCAGCACCCGGGCCAGGGCCGAGTTCATCCCGGCCAGGACACGTAGTGCCACCGGCAGGGTGAGGGCGAACAGGGCGCCGCCGACCATGTAGACCACCAGGGTGGCCACCGCCGGGTTGTCCGGCAGTAGATAGTCGCCCACATCGGTGTAGCCGGGGACGAGATGGAGCGACCATCCCCAGAGCGGGTAGAGCAGACCGCCCAGGGCCAGAGACCACCACAGCACCGCCAGGACGAACCCGACCAGGGCCAGGGGCAGGCCCACGATCGCGTGCAGGACGTCCATCCAGCTGCGTGCGCAGGCCAGGGGGTTGAGTAGGCGGCGTAGGGGACCGGCGTTCGCCGGGGACGGACGGTAGGGCAGGCGCACCACGGCCCGTCCGTGCAGGTCGGACAGGCGCAGGCGTTCCAGGTGCGCCACCCCCCGGGCCAGGAGCAGGGTCCCCGAGAGCAGGAACAGTCCCACGAAGAGCACGGCGGTGCCGGTACCGGCGGCGAGTCCGGTCAGGACCAGGCTGAAGGCGATGACCGCCAAGGGCAGTCCCAGCAACAGGTAGCGGGTGTTGCGGACCATGCGGACGAAGGGGGGCGTTCTCATGGTCTCGACGTTACGCGCGGTGGTGCTCCGTGTCAGGGCGGTCAGGGTGAGAAAGCATGGTGGGGCCAGTACCACCACGGGTGGGCTCCATGGCGGGTGCGGCATTCCTCCCCGTCCCGATCACGCATTGCCGATCAGGTCCTCGATACCGGCCAATTGCAGGCCGTTGAGCACCAGGAGCACACCGACGATGCCGATGATCCAGGCCATCGCCTCGCGGGAGCCGGAGTCGATCTTCTCGCGCCAGCGGTCCAGGCGCGGGCGCAGGCGTTCACCGAAGAGGCGGTGGCCCACGTAGAGCAGCGCGGGTGGAAGCACCATCATCGTGTTGTAGGCGGCCAGCATCGGCACCCAGGTGGTGGCGGCGAGTCCGGCGGTGCCCATGATGCCGATCGCGCCCAGGTAGGGGAGGGCGGTGCCGGCCTCCAGCAGGCCGGTGGCCAGACCCAGACCGATCATGGTGGTGGTGCGCAGGGTGGCGGGTCGGCGCGGGGCGCGCTTCTTGGTGGGCATCACCCAGGAGTAGGCGAACAGGGCCCCGCCGAGGACGACCATGACCCAGCCCGTGGCGGGGCTCTCGGCCAGGTGCGACAGGTGGGCCAGCGCCGCTCCCAGGCCCAGCATGAGTGCGCAGCCCAGCACGAAGTAGAACAGGGCGACCGTGCCCAGGTAGGCGAAGAGCGGTCGGCCGATGTTGCGGGCGCCGCTGAGCAGCACGAAGAGGGAGACCCCCAGTGTGGTGGGGCTCAGGGTGTCCAGCAGCGCCAGGCCGGCGACCGGTATGAGTACGTCCAGGGGCGGCATGCGTCCTCCTTTTTCACACGACTGTGCTAAATAAAATAACACAGATGTGCTAAAAAGGAAGGGTGCCTAAGATCGTCGATCATGAAGAACGTCGCCGCGCCCTGGCCGAGGCCCTGTGGAGGGTGATCACCGAAGCCGGGCCACACGCGGTCACCATCCGTAGCGTGGCCGCCGAGGCGGGGCTGTCCACCGGGGCCCTGCGCCACTACTTCCAGACCCGAGAGGACCTGCTCACCTATGCGATGGACCTGTCCGAGGAACGGGTCGTCCAGCGCATGCACGAACACAGCCAGACCTTGGACCCCCGAACGCCCCTGTTGGACCGGGTGATGGGTTTCGTCGAACAGATGCTGCCCCTGGACCAGGCCCGACGGGCCGAGTATCGGGCCTGGGAGGTCACCGGAGACCCCGACTACCTCGACCCCAGGCTCGACCACCGCTGGCACCAACAGCGCGGCCTCTATCGGCGGCTGGTCGCGGCCCTGGACGGGCACCCGGACCTGGAAGACCCCTTTCAGGTGCACCCCGACCCCTGGTTGGAGACCTGGTCGGAATACCTGCACACCTTCGCCGACGGGCTGGCCCTGCAACTGATGACCAACCCCGAACGGATCACCCCCGAATCGGCCCGCGCCCGACTGCGCTCCTTCCTGGGGCACATCGCGAGCATCGCGCCACAGGAGCGGGACCGAGTGGGCACTACACCGTGACGAGGGGCATACTGTGGGACGGAACGGACACAAGGGGGAAGAGCGCGTGACCACCATCCCGAACACCCAGGACACCGCCGCCACGAAGATCGACTTCCGGTCCGCGACCGAAGCCGACGTCCCCGCGCTGGTCGATCTGGTCAACTCCTGCTATCGCGGCGAGGGCTCCAAACAGGGATGGACCACCGAGGCCGACCTGCTCGACGGACAGAGGATGGACGTCGAGGGCATGAGCGAACTGCTCGCCCGCAGCAACACCCTGGTCCTGGTGGGTGAGGCCCAGGACGGGATCATCGCCTGCTGCGAACTCCGGCGAGGAGTCAACGGTGCCTACTTCGGGATGTTCTCGGTCCGCCCCAACCTCCAGAACGCCGGTCTGGGCAAGGTCGTACTGGCCGAGGCCGAGCAGATGGCCGCGCGCGAGTGGGGCAGCCGGCTCATGCGGATGAAGGTGCTCAAGCAGCGCCCCGAACTCATCGCCTGGTACGAGCGGCGTGGGTACACCAACACCGGCAAGACCGAGCCCTTCCCCTACGGGAACGAGGAGTTCGGGCTGCCCAAGCGCGACGACCTGGCCTTCGTCGAACTCACCCGCGAACTGCCCCTGTGAGCCGGACCTGAACGGGCTCAGCCCTGTTCCAGGTTGGCCGACATCCGCTCCAGCACATCCACGGTGGCCCGGTACTCCTGATCGCTGATCCCGGCGGTCAACCGGGCCCGGGTGCCCTTGACGTGCTCCAACAGCGCGTCGTGGGCCCGCACACCCTCCTCGGTCAGTTCCATCGAGACCATGCCGCTGACCCAACCGCGTCGGCGCAGGGTCTCGACCGCCGGACCCACGGTGGTCTCGTCCTCCTCCAGGAACGGCAGGAGGCGCTGATCCAGCTGCAACAGGGTGGCCGCCTCGCGGTGCAGGGAGCTGAGCACCTGCCACGAGCGGCGGCCCAGGGAATCCGCCGAGAGCACCCGGTCCAGGTCGCTCTCGATGAGCCGGTCCAGGTGCTTGATCCAGTAACCGATCGGCAGGTCGGGCATGCTTCCTCCGGTGGGGACGACGGTGTCCGCGACGGCGCTTCCTCGACGCTATAGCGTCGCCCAGGAGCGCGGCCGGCATTCCTGCACGGTGTCGTACCCGTTCGCCGGCCTGTCACCATGCCGCCTACGTCTCCGTCCTCGCGCTTCCTGCGTGGTGACGCCACCTCGCCCCGAACCCGTGGACCCGCGGACCCGACGTCAGCTGATATCCCCTGAGAGGAACGGGCATCCCCTAAAAGCTGGATCTTCCACAAAAACCACCAAGAGTCTGGTTCCGCTCAATGCCCTGGCGGCACCTCGGCCCAGTCCTCGTCCTCAAGACCCAAACCGAAACTGCAACTGAAATGTTCTGGTGTCTCGTGGCACGGCACGAAGGTACGTTCCCCCGCATCAGGGAATGCGTAGCCCGCAAGCCAATACTGATCGGGGCGACCAGGCGGAACCTCGACATAGAAGGGTCGATCCTCATCGCGCAGGACGACCTCGCCGGTGTTCTGGCGGGCATCAAGGTAGCGTGCCTGGATCTCCCACTCACAGGACTGGCCCACCACCTGCGCCTCCACTCGGAGTCCGCCCGGTTCCAGCCCATCTCCGAGATCGATCCGTCTGCGATTGAAGAACGGATCCCCCTGGTCTGGCCCCTCGTCCGTAATGTAAAGCAGCGGATCATTATGGTTGAGATCCACGATCACGCCCGGGTAGGGAGCAATGCCCGCCGGGGGGTAATCAATGACGGTGACGGCCGTCGGGTTTTCACAGGAGATGTTGACCGGGGTCATATCCACAATGCTCAGCTGGGATGTGCGCGCGGACAGGAGGTTCATGGTGAATACGGCTGTGCCCATTCCACCTGTTCCGCCTTCCCAGGTCCCCCCGGTCGTAGGGGTCGGCGCCCACTCACCGGTAGAGGGGATCAGACGCCCCCCGAGCGGCCGAAGAAAGTCCCATACCTCCGCAGGCGGAGTGGTCTGGAGTACCTCACCTTCTTCGACTGTGAGAGGCCGGTCCAAGACGATCGTGAATGACTCGAAGGACGTGGTGTCGTAGGTGACGGAGTTGGTGAATGGTGCGTTGTCCTGGTCGATGGCCCTCTCCGCGTCCCGTTGCTCGCGAAGTAGTGCCTCCGTCGACAACAGATCGTAGGCATAATTCACCCCTAAGCCACCCAAAACGACGAGAAGGGCCACTACGCCGCAAATCACCCACACTCGCATGCGAACGTGCCACGAAGCGCCTTTGCCTTCAGGAAAGTAGCGTTCCTCAAGGACTGTGAAGACCGACGGATCTTCGACCCGTGACCGTGACCGTGGTCGTGTCCGGGCCGACGATCGCCTCCGTCGTCTCAGCAGGCAGGGAATCCACCGATGGATCAACAGTGACGGCCGTCGAAGAAATGACCGTCGAGGTGGGGAACCGGAATCGACCTTTTTTCCGGTGGAGCGCTCCCGCTCCGCACGCTCGTTCATGACCTCTGGGTCTCCTCGCGATGTCTTCACGCGCACGAAGGCGCACGTGAAGTAAAGGTAGACCAGCGTCACACGCTCGTGGTGGCAATTGACTGAAACAGGTTTCCTTCACAAGGCACGAACCGAGGCCGCACAATGACGAACGTGCCTACCCGTGCCCTCGCACCGAGGTTTTCTCAACGAAGATCATTTCCACTCACCGCTGAGGGACAAAGCCGCATGGGCGATGTCACCGACCCGTTCGGACCAATCGTGGTGTGCTTCAATACCCGCCGGCGCCGCTTGAGCTCGGCGGGGGCGAGCGCACCACGCATCGAAGCGACCATCATCCTTCAACCCCTGTGGAGGGACCGGACATGTCCCGGGGCGTACACGTGAATGTCTACGACCTCGACCGAGGATCCCCCGCGCGGGATCCCAGGACATCGGCGAACAGGGAGGTGGGGGCATTGGCGCCGGTGATCACGGTCGCCACCGTCTCACCCGGAAGATCGTGCACGCGCAGGGCGGCGATCCCGGCCGCACCCGCCGGTTCGGGCAGCACCCCGACGGCCTCCAACACCAGACGCATCGCCTCCAGCATGTCGTCGTCGCTCACCACCACCATGTCGTCGACCAGCACCCTCATACGCTCCACCGAAGCGGCGATGGGCCGGTTGATCGCGATGCCCTCGGCGAAGGTGTCGGCGACCTCGGTGGATACCACCCGCCCGGCCCGCCGGCTGTCGACCATGCTCGCCGCACCCGCGGCGCACACGCCCACCACGCGGATGTGCGGAGCGTGTTCCTTGGTCCACGCCGCGACCCCGGTGATCAGTGCCCCATCTCCCACCGGAAGCACGATGGTGTCGATGCCCTCGGTGGCCAGGAGTTCGACCCCGATGGTGCCGGCCCCCTCCGCCACACTGGAGTGCTCTCCATCCTCGACGAAGACACTGTCCGGGTCCTGGTCGGCGAACCGTCGGGCCTGCTGCTTGATCTGGTCGCCCTCGACCTCGTGCACGTGCGCGCCCAGCGCGACCATCCGCCGCATCTTCACCGGGTTGGTGCCCGCCGGGACGAACACGTGCGCGCTCATGCCGTGGCGGGTGGCCGCGTATCCCATGGCCTGCCCGAAGTTTCCGGTGGAGGAGCACACCAGGCGGGTTCCGGGGGAGAACTCGCGGGCGAGCAGGTCCGCCCCGCGGCCCTTGAAGCTGCGCAGTGGGTTGAGGGTCTCGACCTTGGTGAGCACGCGCCGGTCGAGGGCCGAGCACAGCTGTTCCTCGAAGAACTGTGGGCTGTTCGAGAAGACCGGGTCGATCAGGCGCGTGGCCCGTTCGATGCGGGTGGGGTCCAGGTCCGTGACGTACATGGGGCACCTTCCGGGTCGTGGTGGAAAAACACATGGCACGTTCGGGCGCCGTGCGGTCCCCTCAGCCGGGGACGCGACACAGGACGGCGCCGCGGGGAATGACGAACACCCCGTCGGGGTGCTCGCTCCAACGCTCCCATCCTCGGGAGATCTCCTCCAGGTCGGCGCGGGTGGCGAAACCCTCGGCCACGGCCTGACGGGCCAGGTCCGACTCCAGGATCCGCCGTGACCACATCCGCCCCCACCAGGCTCGTCGGTCGGGGGCCGAGTGGTTCCACACCTCGGACACGTAGGTGATGTCCTCGAACCCGGCGGCGCGCGCCCAGGCGTGCATGCGCCGCCCGGCGTCGGGTTCGCCGCCGTTGGCGCGCGCCACCCGCTGGTACAGGTCCATCCAGGCGTCCAGCTCCGGCAACAGCGGATACCAGTACATGCCCGAGTAGTCGCTGTCGCAGACGGCCACGACCCCGCCGGGCCGGGTCACCCGACCCATCTCGGCCAGGGCTCGCACCGGGTCGGCCACGTGCTGCAGGACCTGGTGGGCGTGGGTCACATCGAAGGCGCCGTCGGGCAGCGGCAGGTCGTGGACGTCGCCGACGCGGAAGTCGATGTCGCTCACGTCCTCCTTCTCGGCCAGGGCGCGGGCCTGTTCGACGGCCTCGGCGGAGGCGTCCACGGCGGTGACCGGTCCGGGCGCCACACGTCGGGCCAGGTCCAGGGTGATGCTGCCCGGGCCACAGCCCACGTCGAGCAGTGAACGGCCCGCCCGCATCTCGGCCAAGGCGTAGCCGGCGGAGTTCTCGGCGTCGCGCCACAGATAGGAGCCGGTGACCGTGGGATGCTGCCCGTGGGTATAACGAGCCATCGCGTGCCGTCCTTCGTCGGAGCTGCGGGGTGGGTCGACCCTACCCATCGGATCTCTTATCGCGATACGGCCATCTCAACAGGAGAGACGATCAGGTGTGGTCGTCGCCGACCAGGGCGCGGACGAACTCCAGCATCCGGGTCGTCTCCTCCAGGCCACCGACCAGGACCACCCGCAGCCGGCCCCGTTCGGGGTCGTACACCACCTGGGACTGGGCGGGTGCGCCGCCTCCGGAAACGCCGGTGGTGGCGGAGGTGATCAGCGTGCTGATCCGATCGGCGGTCGCGCGGTCCACCTCCTCGACTTGGAGGACGGTGGAGACCTCCACCCGGGGGCGCCCGTTCTCGGTGTCTTCCTGGTCGGGGGCACCGCCGGTGAACTCGGTCAGGTCCTTGCGGTGGATCCGGTACTGCTTACCGATCCGGGTGGCCGCCAGGCGCCCTTCGCGCACGTAGGCGCGCACGGTCTTCACGTGCAGACCCAACAGCTCCGCGACCTGATCCACCGAGTAGTACTGCTGGGCCACGCCCACCTCCCCGAACATCCCTGAACCACCCCGACGTTACCCGTAACCAGCGCTGAAAGGGCGCTTTGGGGAAGGCCTCGGGGCTCAAGCGGCTTCGGACGGGGAGGAACGCCGCATCCGGATCCGCCCGGTCAGGCGCAGCCACACCACCAGGAACGCCCACAGCATCGTCGGCACCAGGGTCCAGTCGGTGTAGCCCAGCGAACCGGGGCGGTAGAGCATTCCCAGGATCACTCCGAGCGCCAGGCTCGCCACCGCCACCCGCCAGGGGGAACCCTCGCCGAGGAAGCGCAGCAGCCGGCTGTAGCCCCACAACAGCAGGAAGGCGATGGCGATCGCCACGAGCACCAACGGCCACACCTCGCCCAGGCCCCGGGTGACCCCGCCGAAGGCGAACAGGGCGGGCACCGTCAGCAGGCACAGGGCCAGAACGGGGGCGAGTACGGCGGCCGCCACCGCGCAGGCCAGGGGTCCCCACAGGTTGTCGCGGTTCGGCCGGGGTCTGGGGGTGTCGCCGGGGCCGCCGCTCGCAGAGGTCACCTCCTCTTGATGCCCATCAGGAGCCGTCTCAGCCACGTCTCTGCCTCGAAGGTGGGAAAGCGCGTGGTCAGGGCCGCAAGGCGCAATCCCCGCACAGGCCGCCCTCGGGGAGGCGGTAGTAGAGGCAGCAGGTGGTGCGCCGGAAGGTCGCCCGGCCTTGGTCGTCCACCTCGGTGTAGGCGCCGGTGCCCTCCAGAGAGGGGCTCCGCAGCAGTGTGCGCACCACCCGCTCGGCGCTTTCGTGGTGCTCGGGGCGGTCCCGTCCCAGGGAGCGCGCGGCGCCGGCCAGCGCCGCCGCGGTGTTGCCGCGCAACAGCCCCGGCGCGATACCGCCGGTCTCTCCCAACGCCGCGGCGACCCTTTCCAGGCCCGCCACCGCCTGGTGGACCGGGCCCCGGGCGATCTCCTGCGGGGCGCACGATTCCAAGGGTCGGGCCCGGGTGTCGATGGTGCGCAGCACGGTCGGTCCGCCCGGGCGCACGAACAGGTTCCACGGGTCCAGGTGCACCCCGTGGCACACCGCCGCGGCCAGCACCGGGGACAGCACCCGTGAGGCCAAACCCTGGTGGAACAGGGAGGCGCCCACCCGCCACGCCACGTCCTCGGCTCTTCCGTCGAAGAGTGCGGCGAGCCGGCCGCGCACGTCCGCCACCTCGGCGGTCAACAGGTCCCCGGACCATTCGCCCCGCAGAACCGCCACCCATTCCCGCGCGGGCCGTTCCGTCTCCAGCGCGAAGAACATGTTGATCCCCGCGATGTCCCGAAGGACCGGGGCCAGAGCAGGGTGGGGACCGCTCGGATAGGCGGACAATCGGTACTCCAGCTCCGGGCGCGGGGTGAACCCGGCCAGATGAGCCGCCCGTTCCAGCACCGGACCTGACAGGTCGTAACGCGCTCTCAGGCAGTGATCGTCACCGGTCTCCACCAGCTCGGCCAGGGCGAAGGCGACCTCCTCGGAGACCGGGTGGGAATGGTCCACCCCCTCGGGGCCGTACCCCTCGATGACCCGTTCGACGTCGCACCCGCACCCCACATGTTCCCCTTCTCTGCTCGGACCCTCCATGCTCCCGCACCGGTGGGTAGTGCTGGCACCACCGGCCACTCTCGTGCTGAGGACCTCGTGCCCCGAGGGCCCACGAACCTAGATTGGACTCTGTGAGCGGCACGGGGACGGAGCGGACGGGCGCGGGCATCGCGAGAGGGCCGGGTGCCCCGATCGCCGTACCCTTCCTCCACGAGACCCGGGGCAACACCTGGCGGGTCCGGCTGGTCGAGGTCCTGCACTTGATGACCTCCCTGGCCCTGGCGGTGTTCTACCTGATCCCGGCGGCGTTGCTGGTGGCCTCGGCCACCTGGCTCGGGCTGCGGCTCTATGCCCCCATCGGCGGGTTCCCGCCGGAACTCGTACCGGGCCACCTCCTGGTGGACACCCTGCTCTTCGTGGTGGTGTTCCCGCTCCTGGCCACCGCGCTGGCCCGGCTGGCCTGCTACACCCAGCGCTCCCGACTGGCCAACGTGTTCGGGATCGTGGAGACCAGACCGCCCGACCCCTTGGCCGGTTCCGGCCGATGGGCGCGCGGCCGGGCCTTCGTGTTCGGCCGTGAGGCCTGGTCGATGGTGGTCTACAGCACCGTGGCAGGCCTGCACGGGCTGCTGGCCGGGGGACTGGTGGCGGTGCTGGTGGTGTGCGGGGGAGCCGCGGCGTTGGGCTCCCTGCTCGGGGTGGTGTACGTACTGGCCCAGGGCGCCACACCGGTCGACCTGCTCGGGCCGCTCGGACTGGTACTGCTGGGCCCGGTGGCGGTCCTGGTGGGTCTGCGCATCGCACGCACCGTGGTCTCCTCCGAGGTCCTGCTGTTGCGCACCCTGCTCTTCGACGCACCCGAGGTGCGTATGCGGCGCCGCCTGCTGCACGTCCAGGACAGCCGTCAACGCATGGTCGACGTCGCCGAGGCCGAGCGCCGACGCATCGAACGCGACCTGCACGACGGTGCCCAACAGCGCCTGCTCGCCCTGACCTTGACCCTCACCCGGGCCCGCACCCGGCTGGCCCGGGACCCCGAGGGGGCCCGCGAGCTCATCGCCGAGGCCCAGCGCGAGTCCAAGGAGGTCATGACCGAACTGCGTCAGGTCGCCCGGGGACTGCACCCGCGGGTGCTCACCGATCACGGCCTGGGCGCCGCCCTGCCGGTGGCGGCCGGGCGCTCACCCGTGCCGGTCCGACTCGACCTGGAACTGGACGGGCGTCCCTCTCCGCGCGCCGAGGGCGTCGCCTACTACGTGGTCAGCGAAGCGTTGACCAACGTCGCCAAGCACGCCCGGGCCGAGCAGGTCCGGGTGGCGCTGGAGCGGCTCCCCGGCCGACGCGGCGAGTCGTTGCGCGTCACGATCACCGACGACGGTGTGGGCGGCGCCGACCCCGAGGCGGGCACCGGCCTGTACGGGCTGTGGGACCGGGTGGACGCCATCGATGGGGACCTGACCGTCCACAGCCCCCGGGGCGGGGGAACCGTCCTGACCGCACAGATCCCATGGGAGGCCTGACCGTGAGCATCGAGGAGACCGCGCGCAGTGGACCGCGGGTGATCATCGCCGAGGACTCGGTGCTGCTGCGCAGCGGCATGGCCCGACTGTTGGAGGACGCCGGGGTGGAGGTCGTGGACTCGGTGGGCGACGCCGACGCGCTCCTCGGCGCGGTGGAGGTCCATCCCGACGTGGACCTGTGCCTGGTGGACATCCGCATGCCGCCCACCTACTCCGAGGAGGGCATCCAGGCGGCGGTGAGGATCCGCCGGTCCCACCCGGAGGTGGCGGTGCTGCTGCTGTCCCAGCACGTGGTCAGCCGATACGCCGCCGACCTGCTCGGGGCCGGCGCGTTCAAGGTCGGTTACCTGCTCAAGGACCGGGTGGCCGACATCGAGGAGTTCACGAGCGTGCTGCGCCGGGTGGCCGACGGCGGAGCCGCGATCGATCCCGAGGTGGTCACCCAGTTGCTGAGCGGCAACCGTGACCGCGCCCTGGAACGGCTCACCCCGCGCGAGACCGAGGTGCTGGAGGTGATGGCCGAGGGGGTCAACAACGCGGGCATCGCCGAACGGCTCACCATCACCGAACGGGCGGTGGAAAAGCACATCCGTTCCATCTTCCTCAAGCTCGACCTGGGCCAGGACGACCACGACCACCGCAGGGTCCTGGCGGTGCTGCGCTACCTGCGCGGTTCGGCCCGGGACTGACCGACCAGATCAAGGAGGGCCGCGCCTTCCGGAAGGAGAACGACGTGACTTTCAGGGCACGAGGGCTGTACGCCTCGTCCAGTAAGGAATCGAGGCGGTTCCGGTGGGGCCCGTGGATGCTTCTGGGCGGGGTGCTCGTGGTGGTCCTGGTGGTGCTCACCGCGGTGTCCGTCCTGGGCAACGTGGTGGCCCATCAGAGCGACCAGGCCGACTCCTACGGCGGGGCGAGCGCGTTGAGCGTGCACAACGACACCGGTGGGCGGATCGAGGTCGGTGCGGCCGAGGGCGACGAGATCGTCGTCGAGCGCACCCTGCGGGGTGGACCGCTGTCCGAGCCGGAGGAGCGGATCGACGAAGGTGGTGACCGGTTGGGTATCGACGGCCGGTGCAGCGGTGTCCCGTTCCTGTCCACCTGTTCCATCGACTACACCATCCAGGTGCCCGAGGACGTCTCGGTCACCTTGGAGACCGCCAGTGGGTCCGTGGAGGTGCGGAACCTGGTCTCGGAGCTGTCGGTGGGTACCGTCAGCGGTTCGGTCGAGGTCTTCGACCACCAGGGGTCGGTCGAGGTCGAGGCCACTTCGGGCGAGGTCTCTTTGTCCGACATCACCGGTTCGGTCGAGGCCCACAACGTCAGTGGCGACATCGAGGCCGCCGGTGAGGGGGAGCGGCTGGAGGTGTCCACCACATCGGGGCACGTCGCCGTCGACGACTTCACGGCCGAGGAGGTCGTGGCCGAGTCGGTGAGCGGTTCCCTGGAACTCGGTGGCGGGTTCACCACCTTGGAGGCCTCCACCACCTCCGGTGGGGTGGAGATCAGCACCGACACCCCCTTCGACCTGATGGAGGTGGAGACCGTCAGCGGCGGCGTCGAGGCGAGGGTGCCGGCGGGGGACTACGACATCAGTGGGGAGTCGACCTCCGGCGACCGTGAGTTCGACGTGGACGCCTCCGACGGCGCCGACAGCCGGATCGAGGTGAACACCACCAGCGGGTCGGTTCGGGTCCGATAGGAGGGCCGGGCCCTGGTTCCGGGCCCGGCACCGGCCGATTCACCCCGTGGCTGTGCGCGTGAAGCGCAACGCCGCCCAATCCGAGTCGATCGGTTCTTGGGCGGTGGGACGCCACCCGGCGTCGACGAGGGTGTCCCAGCCCTTGTCCGCGGCCAGGTCGGTGATGATGGTGCCGCCGCGTTGGGGGAAGCACACCCACAACCGGGTGGTGGGGCCCATCAGGTCCAACACCGCCGGCCCCTCACGGTCCACCGTGCCCTTGTCGAGCGTGAACAGGTGCACGTCGTCGTAGACGGCGCCCTCGATCACCCCCAGGTCGATGTGGAGGTCCGGCGGGGGATCCAGCAGGCGTAGATAGCGTTCGGGGGCGTTGAGGACGAGCAACCGGTCCCCGGCCCCTACCCCCAACCTCTGGGCGAGTGTGGACGACATTCCTCCTCCGTTCACGTGCATGCCCGGCCACCGTATGTTTTCCGAGCGCGGAAACCGAGTACCTTCCCCGCCTGGCACCGGAGAAGACCGTGTTTTTAGGATGTCCTCATGACACAACACAACGGTGGACCGCGCTGGGGCGTGGCCGGTACCGGAGGCATCGCCCACTCCTTCCTCGAAGGGTTGCGGGCCGTCCCCTCCGCCAGGGTGGTGGCGGTGGGCTCCCGGACGGCCGAACGCGCCGAGGAGTTCGGGGTCGCCTGGGACATCCCCCACCACCACGCGAGTTATGAGTCGTTGGCCGAGGACCCCGACGTCGACGTGGTCTACGTGGCCACCCCTCACCCCTGGCATCACACGGTCGCGTTGCTGATGCTCAACGCCGGCAAGCACGTGCTGGTGGAGAAGCCCATGGCGATGAACGCCCTACAGGTCACCGAGATGGTGGCGGCCGCCAAGACCAACGATCGCTTCCTGATGGAGGCGATGTGGACGCGTTACCTGCCCGTGCACGAGTTGGCCCGCACCTTGGTGTCCGAGGGCGCCATCGGGGAGCTGACCGCGCTCTCGGCCGACTTCGGCATCAACGTCCCCTACGACCCCGACCATCGGTTGTTCAACGCCGATCTGGGTGGTGGTGCGCTGCTGGACCTGGGGATCTACCCGTTGGCGTTGGCCTCCCAGTACCTGGGTGAGCTGACCGTGGTCGGGGCGACCCGCCGGCTGTCGCCGGATCGCATGGTGGACGTGCACACGACCATGTTGGTGCGTGGCGAGAACGGGGTGAGCGCCACCCTGGAGTGCGCCTCGCGTACCGCCCTGCCCGGTCGCGCGGTGCTCTGCGGCACGGGCGGATGGCTGGAGATCGAACGGTTCTGGGCCGGCACCGATCTGGTCCTGCACCGGGACGGCCGTGAACCCGAACGGTTCCACCGGCCCTTCCGCGCCAACGGCTACGAGTACGAGGCGGAGGAGGTGGCGCTCAGGCTGGCCGCGGGCGAGCGGGAGAGCCCACGGATTCCATGGTCGGAGAGCCTGCGCCTGGCCGGGGTCATGGACCAGGTCCGCGACATGGGCGCCCTGACCTACACCCGACCCACGGTCAAGGCCGTCCCCCTGGGATGAGTCCGGCGGCTCCGGCCCCGGTGGGGGCGGCCTTGTGGGTCGACTCCGTCGGGGCCGCGCCGCGTACGGGTCGGCCTCCGGTGGGCACGGGGGCGGGCCCGCCCAGGTAGCGGCCCAACAGGATGCGGGCCAGGGGCAGGGCGCTCATGCGCACCACCATCAGGACGGCGTCCTTGGGGCCCACCTGTTCGGCGAAGTAGGTGTCCAGGTCTGGGTGGCCGCTGCGCGGGGTGACCCCGTAGACGCGTCCTTCGAACATGCGGTAGGCGTCGCGGATGAGCAGGGTGCGCGGGTCCAGGCGGGGGCCGTCGCCGAGCCAGTGGGCGGCGTCGGTGGCGATGCGGGTGATCGTGGCGGGTACGGCCCGGTCGCGTCGGGGGTGGACGCGGGCCCGGCCCAGCCCTTTGCGCCAACCGGAGTAGACGGCCGGGTGGCGGGTGCGCAGGACGACGTAGGTGTTGCCCCAGGGCCGGGTGAGGATCTCAAGGGTCAAGAAGTGGGTCATCAGGGCGCTGGAGAGCCCGAACCTGCGGTGGGCGGGGGTCACACCGGCGGCGTCCAGGTACAGGGCGCGGCGGGAGGCGAAGCGGCGCCGGTGGTAGCCGCCCCAGCCCACGGGTACGCCGGCCGGGTCCAGGATCAGGGCCAGGCACGAGATCTGGTCGAAGAAACCGGAATCGATCCGGGTGTGCCAATAGTCGGAGTGGTCGGCGCCGAAGGAACGGGCAGCCAGGTCGCGCAGAAGGGCCAGCATGCGTTGGCGGCCGGTGTCGGTGAGCGCGGAAGGGTTGTCCCAGCGGGCGACATGGTAGCCGTTGACCAGGGGACGCACGGTGGGGGGAACACCGAGGTCGCACAGGTCCGGGCTGAGGGTTCGGGTCTGTTCGGGCACGCGGAAGCCCTACTTTCATTACTCTGCGAAAGCGAACGACTCCTTAACGTAGCTGCTCGGGGGATTGCGGGGGTCCGGTTCGACCATTCGGAGGTTTCCCCGCTATCGGGACAGGATTCCCCGCTCGTGACCGGCGCGCGCACGGTACAGCTTCCAGGCCAAGGCGGCGTAGGACAGCGCCACGATGCCCGCGATGACGAACCGCGAGGTCATCAGGTGGTCCTCGGGGTAGATCACCCCGGTCAGGTGGTGGTCGATGAACCCGTTCTCCATCAGCTCCCGCCCGGTGGCGGCCCGTGACCAATTCTCGATGTCGGTCAGGAAGCACGGCCAGTCGATGATGACGATTCCCAGGGCGTAGGCGGCCACGAACAGATGCGGCCAGAACATGCGCGGCCACCGCAGCGACAAGAGCCCGCCGAAGACGACGTAGGCGAAGAACAGGTAGTGCAGGACCATGGCGGTGTGGCCGACGAGGAGGATGCCGAAGTGGTTCATGGTCACGAACCTAAGGATGGACGGTGGTGCCCTACATCTGTGTTCCTACCCGGTAGTCGGTGAGTAGGGGTACTCAAAGGGCTCCCTCGATCGTCTCCCGATCCAGGTAGGCGCGGGCGCGCTCGCGTGTGTCGGATAGGTCCACGTCCAGCTTGCGCAGTACCCGCAGGGCCGTTCCTCCCTCCACCGACACCAGTCCCCATGCCAGGTGGTGGATGCCCAGGTGTGGTTGTCCGCGGCGTCGGGCCTCCGCTCTGGCCAGGCGCAGTACGGCGCGGACCCGCGGGGTGAAGGTCGGGGCCTGCTCGCAGGGGTCGCCACCGGGCGCGATGAGGCGCACGACCTCGCGGCGCAGCAGGTGCGGGGCGGGCTCCAGGGCGGTGCGCCGCCCCGTCTCCTCCGCTTGGCCGGCCACCCCGATCACCAGGTGTTCGGTGCCCAGGAACGGGTGGCGCAGGGCCATGGCCTCACAGCCGGCCAGTTCCACGGCCCGCAGCGCGGCGGGGGAGAGTTCGGGTCGGCAAGGCCGGTTCTCGGGCACGGGCGCCTCCACGTCGAGGGGTGGATCCTCAGCGATAACACACCGTGGTGGTCTCTAACCCGGGGCCAAGGGCTCAGTTCCCGAGCGCTCGGTCCTCCTTCGCGGCGCGCGACAGGCGCCCACCCAGGTGGGCCATCGCCTCGCGCAGTTCGGCGGGCTCCTCGACTTCCATGTCCACGTCCAACATCGCCAGGTAGCAGGCCGTGGCGACCATGTCCGCACCGGCGCACAGCAGCACACAGGTGTGCTCGTCCACCGCCTCGATGGTGCCGTAGTGGGCGGCCCGACCGCGTAGGGCCTCTTGCGCCGACATCGCCAATCGCACCCGCGCCTTGATCGGCCACATGTGCAGATTCATCCGTTCGGCCAGGTAGGCGGCCACCCCGCCCGGGGGCGGGTCGCGTGCTGACTCTTAAACACATCTCCGAGCCCACGAGACGGAGCTAC
>NZ_FRFF01000044.1 GCF_900143625.1 Nocardiopsis sp. JB363 | reverse complement strand
GGGTGTGGTGGAGGGTGCGGAGCGGGTGGCGCGGGTGTGGGCGCACATGGCGGTGAACTTCGAGCGGGGTGGTTCGCCCGCCTACGCGGAGATCGCGCGTGGGGTGGTCGCGGACGCGGAGTTGGTGGGGTTGGTGATGTCGCTGCCGGTGGGTGACAAGCGGCAGCCGAACCTGTTGTTGGGGGCGGTGCGGTATTTGGGTGGGCCGGTGTCCTCTTTCGAGGTGTGGCGGGCCTTTGTGGTGGAGCAGTGGGAGCGTGTGGCGGGGGTGGTGATGGCCAGATCGACCCAGACCAACGAGGTGCGTCGGTGCGCCACCTTGTTGCCGGTGTTGGCCCGGTTGCCGGGGCCGTTGGCGTTGATCGAGGTGGGGGCGTCGGCGGGGTTGTGTTTGTACCCGGATCGGTACCGGTATTCCTTTGATGGGGCGGTGCCGTTGGGTGCGGGGTCGGGTCCGGTGTTGGAGTGCGCCACCGAGGGTGGGGTGCCTGTTCCCGAGCGGGTGCCGCAGGTGGTCTGGCGTGCGGGGATCGACCTGAATCCGTTGGTGGCGGGGGATGAGGGTGATGTGCGGTGGTTGGAGGCGTTGATCTGGCCGGGGGAGCAGGAGCGGGCGCGGCGTGAGCGGTTGCGGGGGGCGGCTGCGGTGGTGGCCGGTGAGGCGCCGGTGATGGTGGCGGGGGATTTGTTGGAGGAGTTGCCCGGTGTGGTGGCGCGGGCGCCGCGGGGGGCCACGGTGGTGGTGTTGCACAGTGCGGTGGGTGAGTAATGAGGGGTGGCGGGTCTTTCCCGAGTGGGAGGGTGCGCGGCCGGTGGAGGAGACGCTTTTGACGTTGGCGTTGGATGGGCGTGTGGTGGGTTATGCGGGTGAGCATGGTCAGCGGCTGGTGTGGGTTTGAAGGAGGGGGAGGGGTCTAGGGTCGATCGTCGACCCCTGTCCGGTTTCGGGGCCCACCGGTGTGGCCGTGCGCACCAGCTTCACATGCTTGACCTTGCAGGTCGAGAAGGTGTTGTGGTTGGTCGGCGCTCATCTGGGGTGGCTGCGTCGGTGGCTTGGGAGAGCACTGATCGATGAGTTCTCACAGCGCCCGACACACCGAGCGGCGTCAGATTTTCCATCATGGAAGGACCCCGACCCTTACCCGGGCACCTACGCGCCCATCTCCACCATCCGTATGAGGGCCGATCGGGTGGGGTTGATCGATTGGGACGATTCGCACGTCGGTGCTGTGGACTTGGACCTGTTGCTGCCTCATAGTGCCGCCGGTCTCAGCGACGACGCACACGAGATCGCCGCGCAAGCGTTCGTCGCGTGGGATGCCGCCCGTTGCTGGGGTCAGGAGTTCGCAGTCGAGCAGCTCGCGCAGGTCAGAGTGGTCTGATGCCGCGTTGGCGCGCCCACCGACGCGCCGCTCGCTACAGCCTCGATGGTGATGAGCCACCGAAGGACTCGTTGGAGGCGATGGCCACGCTGTTCTTCTCCTCGCGCTCGGTCAGGGCCTGGAACAGTAGCTCAGTGCCGCGCCGGTCCAGCTCCATGTAGCCGGGCTCATCGATGCAGGGCAGATCCACCCGCCCGTAACGGGCGGGTGGTCTTGCCGAGCTGCTTGTCGTCGGAGGCCTCGACCAGTTCGTTGGTGTGGGGGTGGGTCCCGATCCGGGGGGAGCTGTCGGCGATGTGCCACTGCTCGATCAGGGTGTTGAGCTCAGCCAACGAGTCGACCTCGGCCTTGGCTTTGGGGCGGTGGGTCTGGGGCACGCGATCCGGCGTCGGATGGCATCCCCCGCACCACCGCAGTGATGGTGCGGGGCATCGGACCACCCAGGCCAGGCCACGTGGCCCGGGGCGTGAGGAAGACCGGCCCCGCGCATGCGGACCACGGACACGATCCGATGGGGCCGGGCGCGGACCGAACACGGTGGACCAGGTGGACCACAACGCCCAAGACCGTCCGGGGGGCTCGGCCGAGCATGCGCAACCCGTGCTCGGTCTTGAGGAAGGGTCAGTCGAAGCGGTAGGCGTCGACTTCCTTGATGAGGGCGTCGCGGCGCTGGGGTGGGAGGAAGGAGGCGGTGAAGGAGTTGCGGGCCAGGGTGCGCAGGTCTTCGTTGCTCAGGTTCAGGTGTTGTTGGACGCCCAGGTAGTTGTCGTGGACGTAGCCGCCGAAGTAGGAGGGGTCGTCGGAGTTGATGGTGACCAGGAGGCCGGCGTCCATGAGGGCGGGTAGGGGGTGCTCGGCCAGGGTGTTGACGGCGCGTAGGCGCACGTTGGAGAAGGGGCACACGGTCAGGGGTGTGCGGGTGGTGGCCAGGTGGGTGAGCAGGGTGGGGTCGTCCAGGCAGCGGATGCCATGGTCGATGCGTTCGGCGCCCAGGTGGTTCAGGGCCTGCCAGATGTAGTCGGCGGGGCCTTCTTCGCCGGCGTGGGCGACGCGGCGCAGGCCCAGTTCGGCGGCGGCGTGGAAGACCTCGGTGAATTTGGTGGGCGGGTTGCCGATCTCGGCGGAGTCCAGGCCCACGCCGGTGATGTGGTGCAGGTGGGGGCGGGCGGCTTGGAGGGTGTCCATGGCTTCGTCGGCGGGGCGATCGCGTAGGAAGCACAGGATGAGTTCGGTGGAGATGTCGTGTTGGGTGCGGGCTTGGTCCAGGGCCGAGACCAGGCCTTGGATGACGGTGTCCAGGGGGATGCCGCGGTTGGTGTGGGCTTGGGGGTCGAAGAAGATCTCGGCGTGGCGTACGCCTTGGGTGGCGGCGCGGTCCAGGTAGGCGGTGGCCAGGTCGTGGAAGTCCTGGGGGGTGCGTAGGACGTCCATGAGTCGGTAGTAGAGGTCGAGGAAGGATTGTAGGTCGGTGAAGTCGTAGGCGGTGCGTAGGTGTTCGACGTCGGTGTAGGGCAGGGTGATGTCGTTGCGCTGGGCGAGGTGGAAGGCGAGTTCGGGTTCCAGGGTGCCTTCGATGTGCAGGTGGAGTTCGGCTTTGGGGATGGCCATGTGAGCCCGCGATCCTTGTGGTGGGTTTGTAGGGTTTTGGTCATTGTGGCTGATGGTGGGGTGTGCCTGGGTCGGGTGTGGGGGCGGTGTAGGACACACTCACCACACGGGTGAGGGGCGCCCCGATGCGGGGCGCCCCTCACCCGTGTGTGGTGGATCAGCGCTTGTCGTCGCTTTGGCCCGGGGTCCAGTTCAGGGCGCTGGCGCGTTCCATGAACTCCTCCACGGTGATGTCGCCGCGGGCGAAGCGTTCGGCCAGCACGCTGCGGGCGGACTCCTCGGGGCGTGGGGTGCGCGGGCCGGCCCAGGGCGGGGCGTGGCCCTTGCGGCGGGCGATGGTGAAGACCAGGGCGCCCAGGACGAGCAGCATCAGGACACAGAACATGAGGACTCCCGGAACGAAGGGTGGTGGTCCGCCCTGCCAGTGCGGGGCGGCGGCGATGAGTGCGACGGTTTCCATGTCCTCCACCCTGGGTGGGCGTGCGGGTCGCGCGCGTCGGCCCGGGGTCGACACCGCTCCTACGACCGTGGGCGTAGACGAAGATGCGCGCTGGGACCGAGGCGCTGGGGCGGGTCGGGTGTTTAGGGTCGTGGTGTGGCGAAACGTGTGAGCAAGGGCGCCGTGGCCGTGGACGTGGTCCTGGGTGTGGTGCTGGGTGCGTTGGTGTTGTTGTGGGCCCGTGGTTCCTTGGCTTGGGAGCGGGCCGGGGGCGGTGTGGGGGGACCGCCGTGGGCGCGTGGTGGCCCGGGGTGGGAACAGGTGGAGCACGTGGTGTTGCCCTGGGGGGCGATGGCGGGTGTGGGCTTGTTGGTGGTCGCGGTGGTGGTGCGCCGATTTTGGCCTGGTCCGGCGGTGGCGGTGGCCGGTGGCGGTGCGGCGATGGTGGTGGCCTCGGGGGTGGGGGCCTGGCCGTTGGTGTTGATGTGTGCGCTGGTGGTGTTCTCCGCGGCCTCGCGTTCGCCGGTGGGGGTGTTCTTGGCGTGGGCGGGTCCGGTGGTGGTGGGAGCGGCGTTGCTTTCGCAGGTGGGGCGGCCCTGGTGGGGGTGGGTCGATGGTTCGGCTCCGGCGGCGGTGGTGTTC
>NZ_FRFF01000023.1 GCF_900143625.1 Nocardiopsis sp. JB363 | reverse complement strand
CCCCCACCTGGGGACAACCCCGCCCCACCTGCGAGGGCTGCGGCTACAACACCTGGTGCTCCCAAGGGCGCGTGGCGGCTCGCCACCTGTCCCTGGTCGCGGGCCTGCGCACCGACCAGGCCACCAAACTCACCGACGCCGGCCTCGACACCATCGACGCCCTGGCCGCCGCCACCGAAGACGACCGGCCCACCACCCTGCCCCGCCGCTCCTTCGACCAACTACGCGCCCAAGCCCGCCTCCAGGCCCACCAGGACACCACCCGCACCCCCACCGACCCCCAGGGCACCGTCACCGCCGAGGTCTTCTCACCCGACGGACTGGCCACCCTGCCCGCCCCCAGCCCCGGCGACGTGTTCTTCGACATGGAGGGCTACCCCTACCACTCCACCCAGGGCGGCAGAGGCCTGGAATACCTCTTCGGAGCCACCACCGAGGACACCCGGGGCACCGAGACCTTCCACACCTTCTGGGCCCACGACCGCCCCCAGGAAAAACAGGCCCTGGAGGACTTCGTCGACTTCGCCCTGGCCCGCATCGACACCGACGAAGGCGCCCACATCTACCACTACGCCTCCTACGAAGTGGACCGCCTCAAACACCTCAGCTCCGAATACGGCACCCGCGAAGAGGAAGTCGACCGGCTCCTACGCGAACACCGCCTCATCGACCTGTACACCGTGGTGCGCAAAAGCCTGCGCGTGTCCCAACGCTCCTACTCCATCAAGTACCTCGAACCCCTCTACCTGGACACCGCCCGCTCCGGTGACGTCACCACCGCCGCCTCCAGCATCGACGCCTACGCCGCCTACCTCAGCGCCCTGGAAACCGACGACCCCACCGGCGCACAACAGGTCCTGGACGACATCGCCGCCTACAACCGCGACGACTGCCACTCCACCGCACGCCTACGCGACTGGCTCGAAGGCCGGCGCACCGACCACGACATCACCACCCGCCCCCTGATCCAGACCGAAATCACCGAGGAAGAGGCCGAACGCGCCCGCAAAAGGGCCGAGAAGGCCGCCCGCCACGCCGCCCTGACCGACCCCCTCCTGGACGGGGTCCCCCAAGACCCCGACCAGCGCACCGACCAGGACCACCCCCGCGCCGCCCTGGCCGCCCTGGTCGGCTACTACCGGCGCGAGAACTCCCCACCCTGGCGCGAACACTTCCAACGCCAAAGCGCACCCCTGCAGGAGTTGGAGACCGACACCAACTGCGCCGTGCCCTGGCAGGTCCACGTCGGAACCTGGGAAGAACCCACCGGCCGCCGAAAGACCGCCCGCCGCGAGGTGTCCATGCGCCTGGACCACGCCCACCCCCACCCCTTCACCACCGGCGACAGCGTCCACCTGCTCCACCCCGGAGCACCCGGACAGGCCGCCACCACCCACCCCGCCAAGGTCCTGGCCGCCGAACCCGACTCCCTCCACCTGTTGGAGAGCGCCCCACCGGAGGCGACCATCTCCGCCGCCCCCGTGGCCGTCCTACCCGGATCCCCGATCGACCCCAAACCCAAGGACGGCGCCCTGGAAGGGGTCGCCCACACCGCCACCCGGGAACTACCCGCCTGGCCCGCCCACCCCGGCCTGGACGCCCTACGCCGCATCCCCCCACGCCTGAACCCCCCGGGCCCCCTCCCACACCCCGGCTCCGACCTCATCGGCGCCGCCATCACCGCCGTGGACCGCCTGGACCACTCCTACCTGGCCGTCCAAGGCCCACCCGGGGCCGGAAAAACCTACCTGGCCGCCCGACTCATCACCCACCTGATCAAACAAGGACGCAGCGTGGGCGTGTGCTCCACCGGCCACAAAGCCGTGGAGAACGTCATGAGCGCCGCCCTGCGAGCCGCCCAGGACCAAGGCCTGACCCTGACGGCCGCCAAACGCCCCCGCGGCGGCAAAAAGGACCCCGACGCCCCCTGGTACCAACCCTCCAGCCAACAGGTCCTGGCCAACTGGCGCACCAAACACACCACCAAGGGCGAAGCCGTCCTCATCGGCGGCACCGCCTGGGGCATGTCCGGCGCCGACACCATCGCCGACCCCCTCGACGTGATCATCATCGACGAGGCCGGACAATTCGCCCTGGCCGACACCCTGGCCGTGTCCGCCTCCGCCCACAACCTCGTCCTGCTGGGCGACCCACAACAACTGCCCCAGGTCGTCCAAGGCGTCCACACCGACGGCGCCGACGCCTCGGCCCTGCAACACCTCATGGCCGGCCAGTCCATCATCGACCCCGACCTGGGCTACTTCCTGGACCAGACCCGACGCATGCACCCGGCCGTGTGCGCCCCCGTCTCCGCCCTGTCCTACCAAGGACGCCTCCAAGCCCACCCCACCACCACCGCCCGCACCCTGAGCACCCTGGAACCCGGGGTCTACTCCCTGCCCATCACCCACACCGGCCGCACCAACCACAGCCCCGAGGAGATCGAGGCGGTGGTGCAAAGCGCCCTGCGCCTGACAGAGCAACACCTGACCACCGACCCCGAACAAGGCCCCCGCCCCCTGACCGGCACCGACATCCTGGTGGTGGCCCCCTACAACCTGCAGGTGCGCGCCCTACGCCGAGCCCTGACCCGGGCGAGCCGGGACCACCCCGCCCTGGAAGGGGTACGGGTGGGCACCGTCGACAAGTTCCAAGGCCAGGAAGCCGCCGCCGTCATCTGCTCCATGACCACCTCCAACGCCGCCCAGACCAGCCGCGGCCCCTCCTTCGTCTTGGACCGCAACCGCCTCAACGTGGCCCTCTCCCGCGCCCAACTGGTCGCGGTCGTGGTGCACTCACCCGACCTGCTCACCACCACCCCCCGCACCGTGGACGAACTACGCCTGCTGGCCTCCTTCACCGGGCTGGTGCACACCGCACGACCCTGGCCCCGCCAGTGAGACGCCCACCCCCGCCAGGTTTCGGACACATCCCTGGTGGAGTACGTTTTAGGTGGCACACCACGCCCCCGGCTCACCCCCGTGAGGGATACGCGGTATGCCCGCGGGCCGCGACGCCAGGCGCCGCGCCCCTGACCCGGACCACCACCCGCATTTGTCGAAAGGCCGAACGGCCACCGTGTCTGAACGCCCCTCCGCCCCCGAGGGCGGCCGCAACACCCGCCACCCCACCGGAATCCGCGTCGTCATCGCCATCCTGGCCCTGTTCGCCCTGATCCTGGGCCCCCTGGGCTACCTCATGGGACTGGACGCCCAAACCCACGCCGGCTCAGCCGCCGAATGGTTCACCCTGGCCTTCGGAGCCGCCGTCGGCATCCCCTTCCTGGCCGCCGCCGTGGCCACCGTCGCCGGCGACCGCCGCGCCGCCCTGTGGGCCCTGGCCCTGCTGGCCTGGCCGGTGGTGTTCGTGGTGGTCGTTCACCTGCTGGGCATGGCCGGGTAGGCTCCGGCCCGTGTCACCCAAGAAGCGCAAACGCCAAAAACCACAGGAACGGCCGGCCGCCACCTCCACCGAGGCCGAGCAGGGACGCGTCCTACCGGGCACCACACCCGAAAAACGCACCCTCAAACGCACCCCCGTGGTGGTGGCCTCCCCACCCGACCGGCGCCTGACCGCGCTATGGGTGATCCTGTGGATCGCCTGGGCACTGGGCACCCCCCTGGCCCTGGCCGGGCTGCTCTTCACCGGACTGAACGCGGGCCCCGCCCCCACCGACCCCCTCATGGAC
>NZ_FRFF01000120.1 GCF_900143625.1 Nocardiopsis sp. JB363 | reverse complement strand
AGAGTGGTTGAGGGCCCTGTGGGCCTTCGGCCCACTCCGGCCGCAAGCGGCCGGATCCCTTCCCCGCCCTCTGGTGTCCTCGTGGGCCGCGTCGCCACTACGTGACCGGCGAGGTAACGAAGGGCCCGCTACAGGCCAGGCACGGGGCGGTACGCGTCCCTGCGGTAGCCGGCTCTGGTGGCAGAAAAAAGGGTTGTGGATAACCCACAATAAGAGCCATTCCATGATAGGCATGCCGGTCTCAGGATTCGGCCAATAACTGGCGAGTAGGCCTGCCATTCTCATGGATGTTGGCATATAATCAGAGTATGAGCTTTCCTCCCAGCACACCGCGCCCGACCGGGGACACCCCGGTCGATAAGTCGATGGCGGGTGCGCGGGAGATGGCGGTGGAATTCTCCGGCCGGGATATCCCGTTCGGATGTGAAACCGATGTGCTCGCACAGTTCGGCCGCCTCAACCAGGAAACAGACCGGATCCGCTATGGGATGCTGCCCGCCCTGGCCCGCATGGAAGCCACCGGCGCTCTGCTGGAAGAGGGCGGACAGCGCAGCATCCAAGCCTGGATCACCCACCAGTGGGGCACCACCCCCGCTGAGGCCAACAACCTCGCCACCCTCGCCCGAGCCCTGTACAAACAGCAGCTCCCGCTCGTAGAAGAAGCCTTCCAGAGCAAGGCCCTGTCCTTGGGTGAAGCGTGCGCCATCGCGACCTCCACCGAAAAAGCCACCGCCGAGTGGACGCGGGTGTGGGAAAAGGGTGATGAGGAATTCCGTGCCCAGCGCCCTTCGGTGGAAGGGTTTCGAGCCCGGTTGGAATACGGGCTCATCGCCTATAAGAAGGAGCGCCCGCAAGTCTCGGTGCGCCAGTTGCGGGACGCGACGAAATGGTTCGTCGCACGGCTGGACCCGGAAAAGGCCGACCGGGACTATGACGAAACGTTCGAAAAACGCGGCGCGCAGTTCTCGCCCACCTTCGAGTCCGGGTTTTTGCTGCGGATGTGGGGTCCGGGGGCCGACAACGAGCTCATCCAAGCCGCCCTGAAGGCCTACACCGAGCCGTACGGGCCCGATAACGCCGCCATCCCCAAGCACCAGCGGGTCTATGACGCGATGATGCGGATCTTCGAGACCGCCCTGGGCCACCGGGAGTGTGCCAAGGCCCCGCAGGCGTTGGCCACGCTGAACATCACCGTCCCCCTGAAGCGGTTCCTGGGCGACGTCACCGCAGAGCCGGCCACCACCGAGGATGGTGTGGTCATCCCCGACCAGATGGTGGCCCGCCTGACCCCTAACAGCTGGTTGCGCCGGTTCCTGACCGACGCCCAGGGTCGGACTCTGTTGGATGTGGGGCGAAAGCAGCGATGCGCCCCGGATCCGGTCCGTCAGGCGGCCGGGTTCAAGAAGCCCTACTGCGAGTGGCACCAGGGCTGCGACATGCCCCGCAGTTGGTCACAGTACGACCACATCGTCCCCTTCTCCCACGGCGGGGCCACCAGCGCGGCCAACATGCAGATCTTGTGTGCGACCCATAACAGGCTCAAGCACCGCCTCCAGACCAAGATGAACCGGAAGATCTGGGAACACCACCACACCCAGAACCGCCAAGAAACAGGCAAGGACAGCGGGTCCGGGGATGGGGAAGGAGAGCCAGCCCCAGCCACCGCCCCCTAACCACCACCACCCGTTTCCACCAGGCGGAACAGCGCCACCGCGAGATCACCCCCGGTTGGGTGTCAGACCCCAAGGGCCCTGTGTCCTGTGGGGATATCGGCATGCCCCCACCCCGAGCCATATCCCGGGGACGGAGTGGCTCCCATCGGGGGTACCGGCAGCACACCTGCCGGCACTGCCTCTACTGCGAGTACCAGCACTGGTACTGGCACCACTGTCACCCCACTGCGGGCACAGTGCCGGGTGCCGGCACCGGGGCTACCCCCACCACCACTGCCCGCCGGTACCGGGGGCTGCTACCGGCACCGGCGTGGTCTTGTTGCCAGAGCCGGCTACCGCAGGGACGCGCCCCACCACCCACCCCACCTGTAGCGGGCCCTTCGTGACCGGACCCGTCACGTAGTGGCGACGCGGCCCACGAGGAGACCAGAGGGCGGGGAAGGCATCCGGCCGGCTGCGGCCGGAGTGGGCCGCAGGCCCACAGGGCCGTTGGGACCTCAACCACTCTC
>NZ_FRFF01000024.1 GCF_900143625.1 Nocardiopsis sp. JB363 | reverse complement strand
GGGGGGGGGGGGGGGGGCGGGCGGGGCGCCGGGCATCGCGGCCGACTCGTCACCCGCGCCCGCGGAGGGCTGCACCCACAGCTCCTCGATCGCTTCGATGCTGGTGTGCTGGTCGCCGGTGGTGACGCTGAGGCTACGGCCGTCCTCGTCGATGGTGCCGCCGGCCATGAGCAGGCCGCTGGACTCCAGCGTGTTGGACAGGTCCTGGACGCTCACACCCGCGTCGACGAGTTCGTCCTCGTCCGGGGTGAGCTCGACGCGCTCCTCCGGCAGACCGGTGAGGTCGGCCGAACGGACGCCGGGCACCGACTCCAGTTCGGGGATGAGCACGTTCTCGATGGTGGACGCCATCGCCTGCTGGTCGCCGTTCTCAGAGGCGGCGGCCAGCAGCATCACCGGCATCATGTCCATGCTCATGGCCATGACCGAGGTGCTGACGTCCTCGGGAAGCATCCCGGAGACCTGGTCGACGGCGACCTGGGCCTCGCGGACCAGGGCGTCCTGGTCGCGGCCGTAGTCGAACTCCGCCATGATCTGCGCCGAGCCGGTGCTGGAGGTGGAGGTGATCGTGTCGATCCCCTCCACGCCCTGGAGCGCCTGTTCGACGGTTTCGGTGACCTGTCCCTCGACGACCTGGGGGGTCGCGCCCTGGTACTGGGCGGAGACCATCACCATCGGCAGGGTCATCTCGGGGAAGAGCTCACGCTTGGCCGAGAGGGCGGCGAAGGTGCCGAAGGCCAGTACGGCCAGCGTGATGAGGAGGACCAGCGCCCGGTTGCCGAGCGATATGACCGAAAGGCGGTTCACGCGTTCGTCCCTTTCGCGTGGGGGGCGGTGGGTCCCTCCGGGGACCGCTCGCCGTGTGCCGTGATGGCCGGTCTGGACATGAGAGGTGCTCGCTCCTAGCTCGCCGGTATGGGACGGTCCCGGACCGGGGGCGCCCGTTCGTGATCGAAAGGGCGGCCTGGGGGCACGGGCCGATCCGCGAGTTGTGTGGTGGGGGACGCAGGTGTTCGTCCGGGCGGGACGCGTGCTCGTGGCGCGCGTATCACCGGTCGTGCTCGAACTCGCCGTCCGAGTCGCGGACGAACGTGCGAACGCCGGGACGGCCCGTCGTCGGGCCCCGCATCCGCCGGGCGCACATTCACCTTACGACGCGTTATATCGGAAGTTGCACCGACTCCGGTGACTTCAGGGGACTCTCAGGGAGATGTCAGCCTTCCGTCAGGGTCGACCCCGACCAAAGTTAGGGACACGTTCCCAAAGAAGGAGATCCCCGGCCCCAGGTGGACCTTCGCGCCACAGAGAAAGCGCCCGAGGGTGTAACGGACATCACGGTGTCCGGTTCCGGACACCCGGAAGTGAGCACACAGAGTACACACGATGCGCGACCGTACGCGTGCGCCGAGCGAGGACCGCCAAGACCCGGGGGCGAGGCTCGAACGTCGGGACGGGCCGGGCGGCGGCGCGGCGGGATGGTTCAGACGGCCCGGGACTGTTCCCCTGAAGGGGTGAGCGTCTCGTGCGGCTGGGTGGTGCCCCAGACCACCTGAAGGAGGTCCTCCAGGGCGTGGGCGAGGGAGTCGTCGACCAATTCGTAGCTGACCTGACGCCCGCGGGCGTGCGTGTGCACGAGGCCGCAGTCGCGCAGGCAGGCGAGGTGGTTCGAGACGTTCTGCCGGGTGAGCCCGAGCCGGTCGGCGAGCCCGGCGGGGTAGTCGGGACCCTCCAGGAGGGCCAGCAGCAGGCGGCACCGGGTGGGGTCGGACAGTGCGCGCCCGAGACGCTGGATCGCGGAGAGGCGTTGCTCTGAGGTCAACATGAAAATCATTGTACATAGCTTGCTGTATAGACAGCGAAGGCTGTATAAACAGCCTAGGGTGTACTAAACGACCGAACACACCGCGAGGACGGGGGAGACGATGGGCGTGGGACACGACCACGGGCCGATCACGGCCGGCGCCGCCAACAAGCGCAGGCTCGCCGTGGTTCTGGGGCTGATGCTCACCGTGGCGGTGGTCCAGGTCACCGGGGCGACGTTCAGCGGCAGTCTCGCCCTGCTCGCCGACGCCGGACACACCGTTACCGACTCCTTCGGGGTCGCTTTGGCCCTCGCGGCCGTGTGGATCGCGGGCCGCCCGGCCATCGGCAAGCGCACCTTCGGTCTCCAACGCGCCGAGATCCTCGCCGCCGCCGTCAACGCGATCGTGCTGTTCGCCCTGTGCGGGTTCATCGTGGCGGAGGCGGTCGACCGGTTCCGCGAACCCGCGGAGGTCTCCGGGCTCGGCATGGTCATGGTCGCCGGCTTCGGTCTGGTGATGAACATCGTGGCGATGTTCGTGCTGAAGTCCGGCGCCAAGGAGAGCCTCAACGTCAAGGGGGCCTACCTGGAGGTGATGAGCGACGCGCTCGCCTCCGTGGGGGTGATCATCGGTGGTCTCATCGTGCTGTTCACCGGGTGGCAGCAGGCCGACACCCTGATCTCGCTCGGCATCGCCGCGATCATCGTGCCCCGCGCGTGGTCGCTGCTCAAGGAGGCCGTGCACATCCTGCTGGAGGCCGCGCCCAAGGGCATGGACCTGGCCGATCTGCGCTCGCACCTGATGGGACATCCGGCCGTCATCGACGTGCACGACCTGCACGTGTGGACCATCACCTCCGGGGTGCCCGTGATGTCCGCGCACGTGGTGGTGGCCGAGGAGGACCTGCGCGACACCGGACGGATGCTCGACGAGCTGCACGAGTGTCTGAGCGGCCACTTCGACGTGGACCACTCGACGCTGCAATTGGAGCCGCCCGGCCACGCCGACCACGAAGGCGCCCGCCACGACTGAGGAGGTCGGCGCGGCGGCGGTTCAGGTGTGCACGAAGTCGACCCCGCCCGGCTCGCCCCGCCCCGATGCCGGCAGGTAGGCGGGGTGGAAGGGTTCGACCAGGGCGCCGTCCTCTCCCAGCTGGCTCCGCTCGACCGCTCGGAGCCGATCCAGGCCCTCCTCCGTGACCTCCCCGCTCAGGACCTCCTCCAGGGTCCGCCCGTAGTCGGTGTGGTCATGGCCCGGGACGACGAACAGGTCCGGGGTGCCGCGCCACAGTTCCCGGACCCTGTCGATCGAGGCGAACTGCTCCTCCCGGGCACGGGCCCCCAGGGTGATCGGCCGGATCCGCTCGCGGTCGAGGTGGCGCAGGGTGTAGACGACGTCCCCGGCGCACAGCAGCCGGAAGTCGCCCGCGTCGACCAGGACCGACATGTGCCCGGGGGTGTGGCCCGGTGTGGGCAGCAGGACGATCGAACCGTCACCGAACACGTCGTGTCCGGCAGGGAAGGGACCGACCGGCTCGCCGTCGAAGGTCACCGGCTCGGGGTCGGAGAGCACCCCCTTGAGCGCGGGGGTACGTCGGAAGGGGAAGACGCCGAGGTTGTTGGCGCTCCACTGTTCGGCCGAGACGAGGAAACGTGCCCCGAGCAGGTCTCGGACCCCGCCGACGTGGTCCTCGTGCAGGTGGGTCAGGACCACGGTCCCGATGTCGGAGGGGGCGTGGCCGGCCCGGTGCAATCGGGTGACCAGCTGTTCGTCCCGCTCCAGCAGGTACTCGTCCTCGTCGAAGGCCGCCCGTAGCAACGGGCCGTCGTAGAAGGTGCGGTGGTCGTGCGCCTGGCGCCACGTGATGCCGGTGTCGATCAGCACGAGCCCGTGTCGGGGGTGCTCGATGAGGGTGACGTGGATCGGCACCACGATGAAGTGGTCCTTGTCCCGCAGGAAGCGGATCATGCCGCGCGGGCCCTCCCACCCCAGCGTTCCGCCGTAGAACTGTCCGAAGGGCACCTTGGTGCGGCCCACGCGCAGCAGCTTGATCCTCATGTTCGTGTGCTCCTCTTCAGGGGGTCGGCGGCCGTACCGCCGCGCGGGCCCAGCCGTCCAGATCCGCGGTGTCCAGGAAGTCGAGGGCGCCCGGCGCCGCGCCGAGCACGGCGTGGAGGGCCTCCACGTAGGCGTCCGCGTCCCGACGCAGATCCTCCGTTCCCGCTCCCGCTTCTCGCGCCCGTGACGTCGAGAGCGCCAGGAGGTGCTGCGAGACGGTGTCCACGCACTCCTGGAGGAGGGAGAGCACGACACGTGCGGTGCCCGGTGCCGAGGTGACGACGAACTCTCCGGTGCGCGCGCCGTCGTCGATCACCCGGGTGATCACGGGCAGGAACCGTTCCATGGCCGCGCGCCTGACCCGGACGTGCAGTGCCGCGTTTTGAGGGCCGTACAGCACGGGAAGCGCCCGCACCAGCAGCTCGCGGTCGTCGGACTTGGCGGAGGCGAGGACTCGCAGCATCCCTCGCAGCCGTTCGGTGGGCACGCCGCCCTCGTCGGCGGCCCCTTCCACGTGCGTGGCCCAGCGGTCGATCCTGCGGGCGACGAGGCCGCCCAAGAGCTCCTCCTTGCCACCGAAGTAGTGGTAGAAGGCGCCCTTGGAGATCCCCACGTCGTCGAGGACGTCGCCGATCGTCATCGCGTCGTACCCCTTGGTGGAGACGAGGCGTTCGACGGTCTCCAGGATCGTGTCGCGGCGAGCGGCGTACCGCTCCGGGTCGACGGTGCGTGGCATCCGGGGCTCCTTATTAATAAACCGTCGGTCGGTTTATCAACCTTACCCCGAAATCATCGGTTCCGCCGGCCCTCGACGCCACACGGGGTCGGCCCTGCGCGCCCGATGGCCGGGGGTTTGGCAGAATCGTTCGGGTCCCCGAACGAGGAGGATCCGTGGACCTCGCATCCGACCTTCGGCCGGCACCCCGGTGAGCCGACCTTCCCCCCGGGCACGCCCCCGGTTCCTTCGCCGATCTCTCCTCCCGGGTCACTCGAATCCGCGCGGCACCCGCGAGAGCAAGGCCTGGCACAAACCGGCACGCGTGTTCCTGCTGATATTCGTCACCGTCGACCTGATCGGCGCGCTCCTGCTCACCACCCCTTGGGCCACCGTCGACGGGGAGGGGTTGGCCTTCCACGAGGCCTTCTTCACCGCGACCTCGGCGCTGGCCGTGTGCGGACTCAGCGTGGTCTCCCTCGGCCGGGAGCTCAGCGGCTTCGGTCAGGGCGTGGTGCTGGCGCTGGTCCAGGGCGGCGGCATGGGCATCATGACGCTGGCCTCCCTGCTGGGCGCCGCCGTCATCCACCGCTTCGGGCTGCGCATGCAGCTCACCGTGCAGGCCGAGGTGCGCACCCTGTGGGTCGGGGACGTACGCGAACTGGTCAGCCGGGTCCTGACCATCTTCCTGGTGTTGCAGGGCCTGACCTTCGCGCTCATCACCCCGCGCATGTGGCTCGCCTACGACCTCACCCTCTCCGAGGCCCTGTACTCGGGGTTCTTCCACTCGGTCATGGCGTTCAACAACGCCGGGCTATCGCTGTACGACGACAGCTTCACCCGTTTCTCCGGTGACGGGTTCGTCCTGTTCCCCGTGGCGTTCGCGATGATCCTGGGCGGCATCGGCTTCCCGGTGCTCATCGAACTGGGTCGGCGCTGGAGACGGCTTTCGGGGCGGCATCACCGATGGTCCCTGCACACCAAACTCACCGTCACCACCACCGCCATCCTGTTCGTCGGTGGGATCCTGCTGATCACCGCCATGGAGTGGAACAACCCGAACACCCTGGGCGGGCTGCACTGGTGGGCGAGGCTCACCGACGGTTTCTTCTCCGGGGTGATGCCGCGCAGCGGCGGGTTCAACGCCGTGCCCATCGGCGAGATGCAGGACTCCACCCTGCTGGTGACGATCATGCTGATGTTCGTCGGCAACGGCAGCGCCGGGACCGCGGGCGGCATCAAGGTGGCCACCCTCGCGGTGATCTTCCTGGTGGTCAGGTCCGAGGTACGCGCCCACGACAAGGTGCACGTCTTCGGACGTCAGCTGCCCACCGAGGTGATCCGCCAGTCCCTGAGTCTGGCGTTCCTGTCCGCCACCGCGGTGGCCACCACCACCGTGCTGATGCTGTGGGCCACCGAGTTCACGCTCCTACAGGTGCTGTTCGAGGTGGTGTCGGCCTTCGGGGTGGTGGGCCTGTCCGTGGGCGTCACCCCGGACCTGGCCGCGTGGAACCAGTACCTGTTGGCGATCCTCATGGTGGCCGGGCGCATCGGTCCCATCACGTTCGTCACCGCGTTGGCCTTCCGAGACCACCAGCGCCGTTACACCTTGGCCGAGTCCCGGCCGATCATCGGCTGAGGCCGACCGCACACTCGAACCCCCGAGGAGAAGGACCATGCCACAACGCGACCGAGCAGACGACAAGCGTGTCCTGGTGATCGGCCTGGGCCGGTTCGGCAGTTCGCTCGCGCTGGAACTGGTCCGACACGGCTGGGAGGTACTGGGCATGGACTCCAACCCGCGTCTGGTGCAGACCTTCGCGGACGAGCTCACCCACACCGTCATCGGCGACGCCACCGACGAGGAGACCCTGCGGCAGGTGGGCGCGGCCCAGTTCAACCGGGCGGTGGTGGCGATCGGCAGCCACCTGGAGGAGAGCATCCTCACCACCTCGCTGCTGGTCGACCTGGAGGTGGCCAGCATCTGGGCCAAGGCCACCAGCCGGCGGCACGGGCGGATCCTGGAACAGGTGGGCGCCGACCACGTGGTGCTGCCCGAGCACGACATGGGCGAGCGGGTGGCGCACCTGCTGTCGGGGCGGATGCTCGACTACAAGGAGGTGGAGCAGGGGTTCGCCGTGGGCAAGACCCGGGCCCCGGAGTCGATGTTGGGCCGGACCCTGGCGGAGACGCGGGTGCGGCAGAAGTTCGGCATCACGGTGGTGGCGGTCAAGCGGGTGGGGTCCTCCTTCACCTACACCTCGAAGGAGACGGTGCTGCACAAGGGCGATGTGATCCTGGTGGCGGGCCGCAACGAGGACGTGGAGCGCTTCGCCGAGAGCCGGTGACGTCGGGTTCGTCCGGCCCGTCGGGGTGCCCGGGCAAAGAGGACAAATTGACAACCGTTTTCATTTTCCCGAAAATGGTGTCATGAGAACCAGGACCTCCGTGCGTGCCGCCGCCCTCGGCACCGCCATCGCGATGATCATGACCGGCTGCGGGAGCGACGGCGAGACCGCCGGCGGCAACGGGGTCTCCCCCGCCGACGCCGACCTCACCGTCGTCACCGGGGTCTACCCCCTCGAATGGCTGGCCCAGGAGATCGGCGGGGACTCCACCGCCGTCGTCCAGCTGACCGAGCCCGGCGCCGAACCGCACGACCTGGAGCTCAGTGGCCGCCAGATCGCCGAGACCAGCGAGGCCGACATCGTCTTCTACGTGGAGGGTCTCCAGCCCGCCGTGGACGAGGCCGTCGCACAGGAGGCCGAAGAGGCCTCGCTCGACGTCGCCGACCTCGTGTCCCTGCGCCCCGCCGACGGTGGCGAGGACGACGGCCACGAGCACGACCACGAGGGCGACGGGCACGAGGGCGAGGACGACCACGCCCACGAGGAGGACCACGACCACGGCCCGCACGACCCCCACTTCTGGCTGGACGTGGACCTGATGGCCGAGACCGCCCAGGCCCTGGCCGAGCGCATGGGCGAGGCCCACCCGGAGGGCGCCGACACCTACCGGCAGGAGGCCGAGCGGGTCACCGACGAGCTGGCCGCCATCGGCGAGGAGTACGAAGAGGGGCTGTCCTCCTGTGAACACCGCGAGGTCGTCGTCGGGCACACCGCCTTCAGCTACCTGACCGACCACTACGACCTGGAGCAGCTCGGGGTCAGCGGGGTCGACCCGGAGACCGAGCCCTCCCCCGCGCAGATCGCCGCCATCGCCGACGTCGTCAACGAGCGCGACATCTCCACGATCTTCACCGAGCCGCTCATGCCCGCCGAGACCGCGGACACCATCGCGGCCGAGACCGACGCCCGGGTGGAGGTCCTCGATCCGCTGGAGGGCGTGACCGACCAGTCGCCCGGCGACGACTATCCCTCGATCATGCGGGGCAACCTGGAAGCGCTGACCACCGCGCTCTCCTGCGAATAGCGGCCGAACCCCCACCCACGATCCCCGCGCCACTGGAGTACCACGCGGAACCGGGCCCCGTCACTACTTCGGCGGGGCCTTCGTGCGTTACCAACCGCCACTCCACGCCAGTTTCAGACCAAGGTCCCCAAAGCATCTACGGGCCCCTTGACCAGGGACGACATCGGGTTTGGACATCGTGCCAACGGAAACCCGATTACATGGCGCTTACATCCTGCCAAACCCACGGACAAGTGGCGAGCGTCACGCTATGCTCGTGAGAGTGATGGTGCTGATGCACGTGCATTCGTTAATGCATTAGCACGCACGCTTCCCCTCAGTCGAAGATGCAAGGAGCGACAGGAACATGACCGCACACAACGGCATCCGCGCGACCGACCTGACCGAGGCCTCCTGGCAGAAGGCCAAGCGCAGTAACTCACAAGGGGCCTGTGTCGAGATGGCCCGTCTCCATGACGGATCGATCGCCGTTCGCAACTCGCGCTTCCCCGGTGGGCCGGCCCTGGTCTACACGCAGGAGGAGATCGACTGCCTGATCCTGGGCGCCAAGGACGGCGACTTCGACAACCTGCTCGGGTAGGGCGAGCTTCACTCGGACCGGAAAGGTCCACCCGTATCTCGTGGCACGACGGCGCGACACACCTTGGGGTGGTGTGCGGGCCGACCCGGTAAGCCACCCTTGCCTTCTCCCGGGTCACCTGAGCTGCGGGCTCCAGCGAGAAGAGGGGGCTCCGTCACGGACGGAGCCTTCTCTTGCCCCATCCACGGGGGCAGGAGCGGGGGTTCAGGCCTCGTCGAGGTCCTTGAGCATGTCCTTGAGCATCGAGACCGTCTCGTCCGGGGTGGCGGCCGAAACGCTGAGCTTGGTCATCGCCTTGGTGTAGGCCTCGACCGTGGAACGCTTGTCCACGATGTCGCCGTCGGTCAGGTGCTCCAGGTACAGGACGTCGGAGAGCTCGAAGTCGGAGAAGCGCAGCAGCGTGAAGGAACCCGCCTCGGCGGCGTGCGCACCCACCTCGAACGGGATGATCTGCAGGGTGATGTTGTCCCGGTTCTCGCAGACGTCGATCAGGTGGCGCAGCTGGCCGCGCATGATCTCCTTGCCGCGCTCCCGGCCCCCGATGGGCCTGCGTACGGCGGCCTCGTCGAGGATGATCCACATCTTCTTGCCGCTGTTGAGGTGTTCCTGTCTCTTGAGTCTGGCCTGGATGCGCTGCTCGGAGAGGGTATCGGTGTCGACACCACCGGAGATGACCTCGCGGGCGTAGTCCTCGGTCTGCAACAACCCCGGCACGAACTGGGACTCGTAGACACGAATCTGGTCGGCCGCCTCCTCGAAGCCCACATAGCGGGTGAACCACTTGTGGAGGGCGTCGCCGTACTCCTTCCACCAACCCGGTTTGTTGGATTCGAGCGCCAGTTCCTTGAATTCCCTCAGGAGCTTGCGGTCGGTGACCCCGTACATCTTCAGGAGGTCCTCGATATCCCGAGGCTTGAATCCGACCCGGCCCAGTTCCATACGGCTGATCTTGGAAGCCGAGGCTCGAATCCTCTCGCCCGCTTCCTCACGTGAGATCGCACGTAGTTGCCGGTACCGTCGGAGCTGCTCTCCCAGGAGCATGCGGCGCACGGTGGGGCCACTCCCCTGACGCAAATGAGCGATATCCACGTTCGCCGCCTCTCTTCATTCTCCGCACAAGGGTATCGGTTCGCCCGGTCCCCTTTGCCGTGCGACCGGGACACTACACCTCCACGGTATCGGCAGCGTCCCGTTCCACCCACAAGGACGCCCCTGTGGCCCCTCGCCCACCCCTCCCTGGAGCGGACCGCCCGGCCGGTGCGTCCGCCTGGCACGGCGGCGCGCCCGACAACGGGCCCTGTGTCATCGACTCACACGAATTGCGCCCAAACGAACTTTCCGCCGGGCGGTGTGGGAATCACACCCCACTCTCGCGCGAAAGCACTCACCAGGGCAAGCCCTCTACCACCTTCCACCCCGCAGATCGCTTCCCTTCTGCGCGGCAAGTGATCTCCACCATCACGAACCGCGCAGATGAATTCACTGCCGCTGCGCATGAGAGAGAGCTGAATACCCGATCGGCCCCGATCGGTCCAGCTGAGCGGACCTCCGTGCCGTACCGCATTGGTCACCAATTCCGAAACAACGACCGAGACATCGCTCGACAAGTGCTCCATGCCCCATTCGAGGAGCAGGGCGTCGGAAATCTCCCTGGCCGCACCGACCGCCCGCGGGCGGGGCTCGAAAGTCCACGTGACGGCGTCGTGCCGGTCACCGCACACGGGCGTGTTCCAGCGTGGGGACCCGTGGGTCAGGACCCTGAGCCACCATGCGTCGGCCGGCTCAGCCACCGCCTCCGCACACTCCATGCCCTTCAACTCCTCACTGCCGCACCGCAGACCACCGAAAGGGTGTGAAGCTCGTGCTGCTGCACGGGCCGAATGCACGTGCATCTCGGTCTTGGATGACATCGTAAGCCACGACCCGATCACGCGCAGGCAAACGGGGGCACGGACCGAAAAGCTTTGCGGTAGCGCAGGTCAACACCATTACGGACGACTGAAGAACATCGGGGACCGGGGATTACCGGAGAACTGAAAGGCGTACCCGGGTACGTACCGACCAGTAGGCATGCGGATATGATTCCTTCGCGCCCACCACGTGATCAATGGAGGTAACACCATGTCCCCAACGCCTCGTGTGGCGATCGTGACCGGCGCGGCCCGCGGTATCGGCGCAGGCACCGCCGAGCGTCTCGCCCGTGAGGGTCGCTCCGTCGCCGTGCTGGACCTGAAGGAGTCCGACGCCCAGGAGGTCGTGGACCGGATCACGGCCGATGGCGGCCAGGCCATCGCCGTGGGCTGCGACGTCTCCGACGCCGACCAGGTGACCACCGCCGTCGACACCGTCGCCGAGCGGCTCGGCGCGCCCTCGATCCTCGTCAACAACGCCGGCGTGCTCCGCGACAACCTGCTGTTCAAGATGTCCCCCGACGACTGGGACACCGTCATGAACGTGCACCTGCGGGGTTCGTTCCTGATGAGCAAGGCGGCACAGGCCCACATGACCGCCCAGAAGTGGGGCCGGATCGTGAACCTGTCCAGCTCCTCGGCGCTGGGCAACCGCGGCCAGGCCAACTACGCGGCTGCCAAGGCGGGGCTGCAGGGCTTCACCAAGACCCTCGCCGTCGAGCTGGGCAAGTTCGGTGTCACCTGCAACGCGGTGGCCCCCGGTTTCATCGAGACCGCGATGACCCGCGCCACCGCCGAGCGGATCGGGATCAAGTACGACGACATGAAGGCCTTCAAGCAGGCCGAGATCCCCGTGCAGCGCGTGGGTCTGCCGGAGGACATCGCCAACGCGGTGGCGTTCTTCACCGGCGAGGACGCGGGCTTCGTGTCCGGCCAGGTCCTCTACGTCGCCGGCGGCCCCCTGGACTAGTTGCCTTCCTGTTTCACTGGGAGAACATGTGCCCCACCGGCGGTGTCCGGTGGGGCACTGTCGTTTCGGAGAACGCTCAGGCGGAGTGTCCGGCGCGCTCGGGGAAGGGGGTCACCTCGGAGGCGGATTCGCCCGTGTTCTTCTGAGCGGCCAGCGGGTCCCAGTAGTCGCGGTACTCGATGATCTCCCCGTCCCGTGCGATCACGACCGCGATGTAGCGCATCCGGTAATCCTGCCCGGTCCCCTTGGCCACACCCTCCACTTCGAGCTCGGCGATGGCCACGTTCGGATCGGTGGTGACGTGCACCGCGTTCCGGTGGACCGCCCGCACGTCCAAGTGGTCGGTGTAGTGGCGCAGGTACTCCCGCACCGCCGCGCGCCCCTCGAACCACCGGGGTGCGCCGGGTGGCGCGAACGGCAGCTCCATGGTCCCCTCCTCGGCCCAGAGGTCGGCGAACCCGAGCATGTCCTTGGCCAGAATCAGCTTCAGGCCCTCGTCGATGAGATCGGAGGCGTTCTTGAGCGGTGCGCCCATGACGCGGCCACCTTTCCTTCCATGTGGACGATACGGTACCGTCCCGTCGAAACTCTAGCGGAACGGGACCGTATCGTCCACACGTATGATGGCGGCATGAACGACCACACCCGGCGCGCACCCACCGGAGCCGCCGTCCTGCGTCCCCACGTCACCTCGGCCATCGCCGAGGCCGTACTGGACGAACTCACCGAGCGCGGATACGGGCGCCTGTCCATGGAGGGCGTGGCCAAGCGCGCCGGAACCGGTAAGAGTTCCCTGTACCGCCGCTGGCCCTCCAAACAGGAGATGGTGGTCGCGGCACTGACCGAACTCAGCGTGCCGCCGGCCGAGATCACCGACACCGGCTCCTTCGAGGGCGACCTGCGCGCCACGTTGGAAGCGGTGCGCGTCTGGCTCACCCACCCACGTTTCGCGGCGATCCTGCCCGACCTGACCGCCGAGGCCGGACGCGACCCGAACCTGGCTCGGGCGATCGAGAGCGCCATCGGCGGACCGCGCCGCGCGCTCGGAGAGGTCACTCTGCGTCGGGCCATCGAACGCGGGGAACTCCCCGAGGACACCCACGTGCCCTTGGCCCTGGACCTGTTGGCCGCTCCCCTGCACTGGCGCCTCACCGTGCTCCGGGAGGAGGCCGGATCCGACTACCTCGACGCCTTGACCACACACCTTCTCAGAGCCCTGAACGCTCGCTGAGCAACCGAGGGATACCGCGCGGGCACGATCGACCTCGGGAAATGTCGTGGGCCGTCGTTACCCTCGGAGCACCTGAGAGGAGTACGGCATGGCACTTCGTTGGTACACGGTGGTGGTCGAGGCGCACGACCACCACGCGCTGGGGGCATGGTGGGCCCGGGCGCTGGACTGGGACATCCGCTTCGACACCGAGGAGGAGGTGGTGCTGGTGCCGAAGTGGGCCGCGGAGTTGGGGCCGGCATTGGAGTTCCGCCAGGTCCCGCCCGGGTTGGTGTTCGTCCCGGTGGAACACCGCAAGGAGGGCAAGAACCGGCTGCACCTGGACTTCGCCCCGCACACCTCCCAGGACCGGGACGCGGAGATCGCCCGGTTGATCGACCTCGGCGCCACCCGGGTGGACGTCGGACAGGACCCGCAGGTCACCTGGGACGTTCTGGCCGACCCCGAGGGCAACGAGTTCTGTGTCCTGTCCTCTCGGGAGGAGTGACCGGGCCCTACCGGTGGATCGTGGTGCCGATGGCCATGGAGTCGTCGTGGGCGCCGGGGTTCTCGATGGCCTCGACCACCTCGGAGACCAGGTCCTCCAGGAGGGCGATCCCGGTGGTGTAGTCGGTGTTGTGGTCCGACATCACCGCGATCAGGTACTCCCGGTCGGCGCCGGCCACGTAGCCGACGCTGTTCATGGTCCACAGCCCGCCGTTGGACTCGCGTGGGGTCCACCCGTTCTTGAGTCCGACGATGTCTCCCTCCGTGGCGGCGGCCGACACGCCCCAGGCCTGTTCGGGGGTGACCGACTCCATGAGTCCCCGGATGTGGGCCCGGTCCTCGTCGGTGAGCGGCCCCTCGTCCGTGTACAGGGCGCGCAGCAGGCGGATCTGGTCGGAGGGGGTGGTCATGGTGGAACCCCACGAGCCGCCCGGGTGGGGTTCGGTGCCGGTGAAACCCAGGGACTCGGCGTGGTGCTGGAACCCGTCGGTGAACCCCAGGCGCGCGTAGAGACCGTCGGTGACCTCGTTGTCACTGAAGCGGATCATCTGTTCGACCTGGGCGCGCTCGGCCGCGGTGAGGTCGCGCCCCTCCTCCTCGGCGCTCAGGTGCAGCATGGTCAGCACGGTCAGCTTCGCCACGCTCGCCGAGGGGAAACGGCCCTGTCCGTTGTGGCTGTAGGTCGTCCCGGTACGCAGGTCCTGGACGGCGATACCGAAGTCGACGCCCTCGCCCAGGTCCGCGACGCGGCCGTCGAGTGCGGCGCGGGTCTGGGGGGTCAGGGCGGAGCCGCCGGTGGCCGGACCGGTCACGGGCGCGAAGGGCACGAGCGGCACCCGGGAGTCCACGACCAGTCGACCGAGCAGGGCGTTGCCGGGGAGCACGGGAACGGCTCCGGCCGGGGTCGCTCCGGGCAGGATCAGGGCGATGCAGAGGATCAACAGGACGGACGTGGTCAGGGACCAGGTTCGTCTTTCGGCGAGGGGGCGCCGGGGCACGCGATCACCGGTTCGTAGCGCCTAGGGGATAGGGGGCCATCGACCCGGCGAGGCGGGCCGTTCGGGTTATTATCCACAGCCCACGGCGAGAAATCACCCACCCGATACTGAATCGGTACCGAGTTCCCCAAAGCGACCTTCCTGGAGGTTACGGGCGTCCGGCCGATGCGGCACTGGTGTCCTCATCGATCCCTCGGGCCACCAACGCCTCCCCCGTCGCTTCGGCCATCCGCAGCAGATGCACGATCACCGGCACCACCAGGAGGTAGGGACGCCCGCGCAGGCCGCGGGCGCGGTACCCGTCCCGGGCGGCGGACCAGGCGGTCGCGACCATGGGGATGGACCGAATGGTCAACGCCAGCACCAGCGCCACCCGGTCCGGGCGCACGCCCACGTGGCGCAGCGGGCGGGCCATGCGTTCGAACAGGTCGAGCATCTCGCCGACGCGGGTGGACAGGGTGATCGCGTTGGCGAGCAGGACGAGTCCGGCGAGCTGGGCGCACAGCCGCACGCCTTCGGTCCACTCGCCCACGAACAGCGCCTGGAACACGCCGATGGCCAACAAGAAGGGCCACAGCGCGCGCAGCACGCCCCAGGCCCGGCGCGCGCCCAAATCGGCGACCGGGTACAGCACCAGGGCCAGGAACAGGGTGGCCAGGGCCGCCCACAGGTTCGCGGCGGCGATGAGCACCATGCCGAGCACGAGCAGGGCGAGCAGTTTGGGGCCGGCCGCGACGCGGTACAACGGCCCGGCACCGGGGACGTACAAGCCGACCACGCTCACGACGTCCGCCCCGGGGTCGGCCCGTCGTCCATGAGCTTGGTGTAGAAGGCGATGGCGTCCGCCGGCACACCGTCGAAGACCACCCGCCCCTCGTCCATGACCAGGACCCGGTCGAAGTCGGCGAGCAGGTCGAGGTCGTGCGTGAACAGGACGACCTGCTGTTGGAGACCGTCCAGGGTGCGGTGCACCATGCGGGTGTTGCGCAGGTCCAACAGGGTGGTGGGTTCGTCGCACACCAACACGTCCGGTTCGGTGACCAGGATCGACGCCAACGCCAACAGCTGTTTCTGGCCGCCGGAGAGCAGGTGTCCGGGGTGGTCGCGGTGGCCGTCGAGACCGTGCCGGACGAGGATCTCGTCGACGCGTCGGGCGGTCTCGGCCCGGCCCAGGCGCAGGGACCGCAGCCCGATCTCCACGTCCTCGGCGACCGTCGGCATGATGATCTGGTTGGCGGCGTCGGAGAAGACGAAGCCGACGCTGCGCCGGATGTGCCTGGCGTGCCGCCGGGTGTCCCACTCCCCCAGCGACACACGGCCCTCGTCGGGCAGGACGAGTCCGTTGAGGGTGCGGGCGAGCGTGGACTTGCCCGATCCGTTGGCCCCGATCACGCCGATGCGGTGTTCGGCCAGGTCCAGGGTGACGCCGCGCAGGACGGCGCGGTCGTCGTAGGAGTGGGAGACCCCCTCGATGCGGAGCATCAGGCGTTCTTCCCCGTCTCCGTGGTGGAGACCGGGCGACCGGCCGGCGGAATGGGGTAGGCGCGGAAGACGGTGGCGGCGAGGAGCGCGGTCACCACGGCCTTGACGACGTCACCGGGCAGGAACGCGACCATGGCCGTGGCGGTGGCCAGGACGCTGTCGCCCAGGACGACCCCCATCCACGGGATGCCGATGGCGTAGATGACGATGATGCCGCCCAGGGCGTTGATCAGCAGACCCTGCCAGAAGCGGTACTTGCCGCCACGGACCATGAGGTCGGTGAGCAGACCGATGACCAGCGCGGCGAACACCCAGCTGACGATGAACCCGGCGGAGGGGCCGGCCAGGACGGCGAGCCCGCCGCGTCCACCCGCGAACAGGGGCAGACCGGCCAGTCCCAGGGCGAGGAAGGCGACCACGGCGAGGCTGCCGCGCTTCCAGCCCAGGAGGCTGGGGGCGAGCATGATGCCCAGGGTCTGGAGGGTGATCGGCACCGGGGAGAACGGCAGCGGGATGGCGACGGTGACGCTCATCGCGGCGATGAGCGCGGCGAAGATCGCGATGAGCGCCAGGTCCCGGGCGGTGAGGCCACGGTGACGGACGTGCTTCTTGGTCCCGGCGGTGGGCATGCGTATGTTCCCCTCGGGGAGGTGGTGGGAGGTGGTCGTCTCCCATTGTCCGACACGGGGCCCTTCGGGGCAGTGGCCGGGGCGCACAGAAGCCGAACGGAGGTGTTGTGGACTTCCGTCAACGTTCCGAAGCATGCCCTGGGACATGACGAGGGCCCCGGGCACACGGCGGCGTGAACCGCCGCGTGACCGGGGCCGGGTGGAGCATGCCTCAGGGGCGGTGCGAGGCCGCGCCGGAGAACTCCGCGAGGGACCCGCCGGCCGAGATCGAATCCCGTGCCGGGATCTCGGCGTCCTCCTTGGACTTCAACAGGGCGCCCAGGCCCACCGCCTCTTCGGGTGTGAGGAAGGCGGCGCCGTCGGAGTCGGCGAAGACGACGTCACCGGGGTGCACGACCGCGCCCGCGATGGTGACCGGCACGTTGATCGCGCCCTCGATCCCCCCGATACGGGTGGTCAGCGGGCTGAACCCGCGCGAGATCACCGGGAAGTCGTAGGCCAGGGTCTCGTCGTGGTCGTTGATCGACCCGTCGATCACCGCGCCCACCGCGCCCCGGGCCTTGGCCGTGTAGGAGACCAGACCGCCGAAGCACGAGCGCTGCCGGTCACCGGACTGGTCCACGACCAGGACGTCGCCGGGGCGCAGCATGTCGACCGCCATGTGGACGGCGGTGGAGTCCAGGTGCGGGATGCGCACCGTGACCGCCGTACCGACGAACTTGAGCGGGCGCTTGTTCGCCTGCAGACCGAGGGCGAAGCCGTGGTCCCGAAGGTGACCGAGCGTCGAGACGCACGTCTGTTCGAGCTCGGTGACGATCCGACCGTCGATCTGTGCGGGCATGTCGTTGACGACGAACACAGCTGTTCCTTTCTCAGAAGACACTTGTTACGGAGTTTTCGGGAGGCGATGGCTCACTTCGCGCTCGAAAGCTCGGGGATGAAGGTGACGATGTCGGGCACCAGGATGAGGATGGCCACGACCACGAGGTCGGCGATGATGAACGGCACGATGCCGCGGAAGATCCGTCCCAGACCCGCCTCGGGAACCGCCCCGGAGTAGACGAACGCGTTCATCCCGACCGGCGGCGTGATCAGCGCCATCTCGGCGACCTTCACGATGAGAACGCCCAGCCAGAGGCCCTCGAAGCCGTACCCGCTCAGGATCGGGTGCAGCAGGGGCGCCGCGACGAGGATCATCGAGATCCCGTCGAGGAACATGCCGAGCGGCAGCAACAGCAGCAGGCACAGCACCAGCACGACGTAGGGTTCCAGGTCGGCGGCCAGGACCGCGTCCACCACCGCCGTGCTCGCCCCGGACAGGGCGAGGAAGTAGGTGAACACCCCGGCGCCGGCCATGAGCAGGAACGTCATGGCGGTCAGCCCGACGGCCTCGCTCACCGAGTCCTTGATCGCGCGCATCCAGGAGGGCGGCCTGGTGCGGATGAGCAGGATGATGAACGCGGACACCGCACCGAAGGAGGCCGCCTCGGTGGCGGTGGCGAGACCGAGGTAGATCGTGCCGATCGAGACCGCGAAGATGATCACGAGGAGCCCGAACCCGAACAGGTCCAGCTTGGGCTTCGGGACGTCCTCGCCCGAGGTCTCACCCGCACCGGGCCGGTCGGACTCGGTACCGGAGGGTGCCGAGGCACCACCGGCCATCGCCGGTTCCCTCTCCATCGACGCGTTCGCGCGGGCCCGCTTGCGGCGGGCGGCCAGGACCATCAGCACGATGGTGATCCCGTAGAGGAGGATCGTCAGCAGTCCGGGACCGATGCCCGCCAGGAGCAACTCCCCGATGCTCTCCCCGGTGACGACGCCGTACAGGACGAGCACGATGGACGGCGGGATGAGCACGCCCAGGGTGCCGCCGGCACAGACGACCCCGGCCGCGAGACGGATTCCGTGTCCGGCCTTGACGATGGCGTCGGTGGACACCCGCGCCATGGTGGCCACGGTCGCGACACTGGATCCGGTGACCGCGGCGAAGAGGCCGGACCCGGACAGCGACGCGAGCGCGGCGCCGCCCGGGAATCGGCGCAGCACCCGTGAGGCGAGGTCGAACCCCGCCTGGGCGAGCCGGGCATGGACGGCGAACACGCCCATGAGGATGAACAACGGGATGATCGTCAGGGAGTAGTCGGCCGAGGTGGAGAAGGGCTGGTTGGCCGCCGTACTGACCGCGGCGTCCGTCCCACGCATGAGGACGACACCGACCAGACCCGCCACCATGAGGGACAACCCCACGTGGAACCGGATCGCCAGCAGTCCCAGGAAGAGCACCAGGACGGCGATGACGATGAAGAGTGACGCGGCGCTCATGGGGTGCCCTCGCTGTCTTCCTGATGTGCGGTGGAGTGGGCCCGTTCGATGGCCGTGTCCACCTCGTTGCCCTCCGGCACCTCACCGGAGCGGAACGCTCGGAACTCGGCGACTTCCTTCCAGATCGCCACGACGAAGAACAGGAGGAAGGACAGGAAGAGCACGAGCTTGGCCGGCCACGTGGCCAACCGCAGGATGTCGTTGGTCGTCTCCCCGCGTTCATAGGCGCTGAGCAGGACCTCGCCCATCCCCCAGATGATGAGGACGCCGATGACCAGTAGCAGGACCGCCCTGATCCCGGAGAGGACCATGCGCGTGCGGAGGCCGAAACGCGCCTCGACGAGGGTGACCGAAACGTGCTTGCCGTCGATCTCGGCGGAGGCCAACCCCAGGAACGCGATGGTCACCAGGAGCAGCGTCGAGATGTCCACCGTGCCCAGGACGGACTGGCCGAACCAGCTGCGACCGACCACGTCGGCCACGGTCAGGAACATCAGGGCCAGGAGCAGGACCCCGGCGGCGAGGTTGAACGCCGTGGCGGCCCCTCCCACCGGCCGTGGGAAACTGATGCGGCTCACTCTTGCTGTCCTTCCATGCAAGCGGCGAGCGGACTGACGTAGTCGGAGTCCTCGGTCTCCTCCGCGATGATCCGCCGGTAGTCGTCGAGCACGGACTGCGCGTCGTAGCCACGTTCCTCGTAGCGCTCCACCCAGTCCTGCGCGATGCCCGCGTTCTCCTTCAACTCGGCGACCTCCTCCTCCGGCAGGGAGCTGAACTCCGTCCCGTTCTCGGTCAGCTCCTGGCAGGCGGTCTCACCGAGCGCGTCCATCTCCTCCAAGCCCATGGAGATGCCCTGGTCGGAGACCTCCAACAGCGCCTCCTGGTGCTCCTCGGGCATGGACTGGAAGAGTTCCTCGTTGATGACCGCGATCGAGGACGAGTACGCGCCGATACCGGGGTCCATCAGGTACGGCGTGGCCTGTGACAGCCCGAAGGTGGGCAGGTTCGCCAGGGCCAGCGCGGTGTAGCCGTCCACGACGCCGCGGCTCATCGACTCGTAGATGTCGTTGGCCGTCATGCCGATGGGGTTGGCGCCGGCCGCGAGCATCACGTCCGAGGTCAGACCGCCGGACCGGATACTCATCCCCTTCAGGTCGTCGAGGCTTTCCGCCTTTTCCTCCAACCCGACGGCGGCGACGCCGAGCGGGATCGGGAAGAGGGGGCGGACACCCTGACGGTCGAAGTCCTCCCGGTAGGTCTCGTTCTCCTCGTACAGCCGCTCGATCGCGGTCATCTGTACCTCGGGGTTGTCGGTCTCGAACGGAAGCTCGATGACCGTGAACATGGACAGGTCCGAGGCCGCGTAGATGGACCCGACCTGGGCCATGTCGGCACGGCCGTCCAGGGTGGCCTGGGCCGACTCGTCCGCGCCGACGAGGCTCTCCGAGTAGTGGAGCCGAACGGTGACACCACCGTCGGTGATCTCCTCGACCTGCTCCGCCCACCGCTGCGCCGTACGCGATTGGTCCGACGTGGCGTTGGAGTAGGTCGTGTAGTGCAACACATAGGTGTCGTCACCGAGAGCGGTACCGCTGCACGCGGTCAGTACCGCCAGGGCCGCACCCGAGGCCAGGAGCCCGGTGGTGCGGCGCACCGAACCACCGGCTCGGGCACGTCTTGCGCCTGTGTTCATATCTCACGCTCCTGCTGGGGCCACGCGGTAGCGACGAAGGGTCAGGGCGGGGTTGACCTTGCGGACGTGGTCGAGACGGTCGCGTTCGACGACGGCCGTGCCCAGGCCCGGGGCCTCACCGACGGTGGCGATGGCGATCCCCATCGGGTCCACGACGGCGCTGTTGCCCGCGCCGGTCGGTGCGCTCTGGTCGGCGGCGAGAACGTAGACGGTGTTCTCGATCGCCCGGGCCCGCACCAGGGTGTTCCAGTGGTACTCCTTCAGAGGACCGGGAACCCACTCGGCGGGCAGGGCGATGATGTCCGCTCCGGCGTCCACGAGGACTCGCGAGACCTCCGGGAAACGCAGGTCGTAGCAGGTCTGCATGCCCACCTTGAAACCGTCGACCTCCAGGAGGATCGGCTCCTCCGGGTCGGCGGCCAGGACACGGTCGGACTCCTTGTAGCCGAACGCGTCGTAGAGGTGGACCTTGCGGTAGACCGTCTTGACCTCACCGTCCTGAATTCCGACGAGGGTGTTGTGGATACGGCCGTCCGTGGCCGTCTCGTTCACGCCGGCGATGAGGGACAGACCGAGTTCTGTGGTGAGGGCGCGCAGGCGCGAGACCGCCGGTCCGTCGAGCGGCTCGGCGCTGTCGACGAAACGGTCGTCCATGGCGGGCGCGGTGAACACCGCGTACTCGGGCAGGACGGCCAGACGCACGCCGTTGTCGGCGGCCTCACGCAGCATCCGCTCGATCGTCGCCAGGTTCTCGGCCTTGTCCTCGGCGGGCGCGAACTGTACGACTGCGACGTTCAGGGACATCAACGGCTCCTCAGCTCGTTCTCGATCTTTCGCAGGGTGTCGAGCGCTCCGGTGAACCCGGAGAGCAGCGCCCCGTACTGCATGGTGGTCACGATGGTCTCGGCGTTCTCTTCGACCGCGAGACGTTTTTCCACGTCGCTCCAGGCGGGCAGGACCCACGGCTTGCCGGCGGCCTGGGCCGCGCGGGCCAGGTGGCGCAGGTCCGCCAGGTCGCCCTCGCTCGCGGTGTAGGCACCGCGGTCACGGCGCAGCGACAGGTCCGAGGGGCCGATGAAGATGCCGTCGACCATGGGAAGAGCGAGGATCTCGTCGATCTCCTCCAGCGCCGAGGCGTCCTCGATCATGGGATAGCAGCGTGTCTCCGTGTCCTGCCGGGTGACCCACTCGTCGGTGAAGCCCCGGAAGTCGGAGGTCCGTCCGCCCGCGAAGGAGCGATCGCCCAGGGGCGGGAACTTCGCATATCCGCAGACCTCCTTGGCGTGCGCGGCCGATTCCACGTGCGGGATGGCCACGATGTTGGCGCCGAAGTCCAGGGCCTGTTGGATCGGCCCCCGTTCCGGTCCCAACACCTTCGCGATGACATCCATGCCCTTGGAACGGATGAGCGGCATGAGCCAGTCCAGGGCCGCGAGGTCGAACAGCCCGTGCTCGATGTCGAGTACGACGGTGCCGTAACCAGCCAGGTTGGCCATCTCCACCGCCGCGGCCGAAGGCTCGGACAGCCAGACCGCGTGCCGTTTCTCCACTTGCTCGCTCACGTTGCTTCCCTTCAGAGGATGTGACGCACACCCCTAAATATCTGGTGTGGACACCTTGTATACACGGTGCATCCAGACTGTGTAAAGGTAGGGTGGGCTCCGTGTCACATCAAAAGAGCACCGCCACCGGGGGCAGCAAACCTCGACAGTCCGCGCGGGAACGCGCATACGAGATGATCGGGTCCGCGATCCTGGCCGGGACGTTCGCTGAGGGCGAATTTCTCGACGAGGCCGTCCTGGCCAGGGAGGTCGGGACCTCCCGGACCCCGGTACGCGAGGCCCTCCACCGCCTCCAGGCCGAACGCTTCGTTGAACTCGTCCCTCGGCGAGGCGCACAGGTACGGGTCGTCACCGCCACGGAGATGCGTGAGATCTACCAGGCCCGATTCGTCATCGAGTCCGACGCCATCACCAAGATCTGCGACCGCCGGTTGGGCCCTCCCCCCGAGACCCGGGAGCTCATCGAGGCGATGGAGACCGCTGGACGAAACCGGAACTGGAACGAGTTCTCCCAGCTCGACCAGGTCTTCCACTCCTCCATCGTCCGGCACCAGGGCAACGCGGTCCTGGGCGAGATATACGATTCCCTGCGTCCGCGGCAGGTACGCCTGGGTGTGCGCACCCTCACCGAAGGCCCGGAGCGCCTCTCCATCATCGAGCGCGAACACCGCGAACTGGAAGCGGCGCTCGAAGGACACGACGGTCCCCTCAGCACGTCGATCCTCAACGTGCACATCCAGGAGGTGCCCAAACTCGTCCAGGCCTTCTCCAGGTGAACCGGCGTGGTCGAGTTCCGCCGCCCCGGGCGAAGGAACGCCGGGTCCCCCACCCCCTCGGGTGAGCGGCCCGGCGCTCGACGATCCGTTCCGGCCCCCGGTCAGTCCTCGTTGGGGTCCTTCTCCGCGTCCTTGTGGGCCGGGTGCACGGTGCCGGGTTCGTGGTCCGGCGGGCCGTAGAGCGCGTAGAGCTTCAACGGTGTGTCACCGGTGTTGACGACGTTGTGCCAGGTTCCCGCGGGGACCATGATGACGTCGTCGTCCTTGACCTCCCGAACGAAGTTCAGGTCGTCCTCGGCCGGCCCCATCTCGGTGCGTCCGGCCCCTTGCTCCACCCGGAGGAACTGGTCGTTGTCCGGATGCACCTCCAAGCCGACGTCGTCGCCCACGTCGATGCTCATCACTGTGAGCTGTAGGTGCTCGCCGGTCCACAGCGTGCGCCGATAGTGGCTGTTCTCCACGCTCGCGTCCTCGATGTTGACGACGAACGGTTGCTTACCTCGGTCCTTCCCGGTGGTGTAATCGTCGCTCACGGCCGTACCTCCTGGGATCACGCGTGAAACAGCTCCCGACTTCCCTCACCCTAAGCACCGAGGGGTGAAGCACCCATGAAGGCACGGCCGGGCGGCCCGTCAGCCGTCCGATACCCCCCACCGGCTCCGCAGGTCCGCGCTCACCGTCTCGCTGTCCCGGTTCTGCGTCTCGGGAACGAACTTGACCACGAACACCAGCCCCACCAGGCAGATGGCCGAGAAGATCCAGAACGTCGGACCCTGCCCGATGAGCTCGATGACCGGCAGGAACAGCAGGCTCACCAGGAAGTTGGCGAGCCAGTTCACGGTCGCGCCCACGCTGGATCCCGTCGCCTGGTGGTCGGTCGGGAAGAGCTCCCCCAGCAGGACCCAGAAGATCGGGCCCATGCCGACGCCGAACGACAAGATGTAGAGCATCATGAACACGAGCATGAAGAGCGGCGGCATGCCCACGCTGAAGGCCAGTCCCAGCAGGCCGATGGAGACGCACATCCCGGACAGTGAGATGAGCAGCAGTGGGCGGCGCCCGATCCGGTCGACGAGGTTGAGCGCGACCAGCGTGATGATGACGTTGACGGCGCCGATGAAGACCGAGTAGTAGATCGCGTTCGACGCGGACAGACCGGCCTGGCCCATGATCGTCGGTGCGTAGTAGAGGATCGTGTTGATCCCGACGAACTGCTGGAGCGCGGCCAGGGCCACGGCGACCAGGAGCGCGGCCAGGGCCGTCCCCTTGAACAGGCTCGACGACCCGCTCCTGGCCAGTTCCTCCTCCTCGCGCTGCTCCTCGGTCACTCGGGCGACCACCTTGTCCGACCCACCCGGTTCGGTGACACGGTCCACGACCTTCCGCGCCCGCTGCGTCCTGCCGTTGCGGATCAACCACGTGGGCGATTCGGGCAACCACAGGGCCGCGATGAACAGGAGAGCGGCGGGGATGGCGCCGACCCCGAACATCACACGCCACAGCTCGGCGTCGGCCAGGGCCCAGTTCACCAAGTAGGAGACGAGCAGACCCACGGAGATGAACAGCTGGTTCAGGCTGAGGATGCGCCCTCGGATCTGCGCCGGAGCCATCTCTCCGAGGTAGGTCGGCACCGTGGCCGACACCCCGCCCACGGCCAGGCCCATGACGAACCGGCCGCCCAACAGCGCCCAGTAGCCGGGGGCCAGGGCCGCGACCATGATCCCGACGAAGAAGATGGCGCCGATGGCGCCCATCAGCGGACGGCGTCCGAAGCGGTCGGAGACGCGCCCACAGGTGAGCGCGCCGATGACGGCGCCGAGCAGCAGAATGCTCACGGCAGCACTCTGTTGGAAGGACGTGAGCTGGAAGTCCTCCTGGATGAACAGCAGCGCACCGGAGATGATGCCGGTGTCGAAGCCGAACAGGAAACTGCCGAGAGTGATGCCGATCGCCCACCTACGGACGGTCTTGAGTCCCTGGGGCGTGAGCTCGACGAAGTGGCTCTGCTGCCTGGGACGGGTGTTCAACGGTTGGCTGCTCATGGCTCCCGGTTCTCCGTGATCTCCGCGCCGGTACTTCCGGCCCGGTAGTTGTGGAGGGGGACCCGGCCGGCGTTCCAGGCGGCCAACACCGGCTCGACGATGCGCCACGACTCGACCGACATGTCACCGCGTACCGACAGGGGCATCTCGTCGGCGAGCACACCCCGCAGCACCTCGCCGTATTCGAGCAGCTCACCGGGGTCGTAATCGGTGTCGAGCGCCACCGGTGAGACGTCGGAGGGATCGCCCGGCCCGTTGACGTTCAGTTCCATCCGAAGGTGTCGGGAGCCCAGGCCGATGCGCAAACGGTTCTCGATGGAGTCGCCGACGAGCCCGTCGGGGACGTGTTGCGGGGGCTTGAAGCGGAAGATGATCTCCTGACGGGGCGAACCGATGGCCTTGCCGGTGCGGACCAGGAAGGGCACCCCGTTCCAGCGCCAGGTGTGGACGGCGAACACGACCTCGCTCAGGGTCTCGGTCTCGCGCGAGGGATCGACGCCTTCCTCGTCGGCGTAGGAGGGGAAGTCGCGGCCGTCGATCGTTCCGGCGGTGTAGCGGGCACGGTGGCTGAACCGTTCGGGATCGTCGTCCCACACGCGTGTGGCCCGAAGGATCTGGGCCTTGGCGTCACGCACGTCACGCGCGCCCAGTGTGCTCGGCGGTTCCATCGCCACCATGGCCAGGACCTGGAGCAGGTGGCTCTGGACCATGTCGCGCAGGGCGCCGGTGACGTCGTAGAAACCGGCCCGACCCTCAAGGCCCAGAGATTCCTCGAAGAGGATCTCGACCGACTCGACGTGCTCGGAGGTGAGCAGGGGTTCGATCACCCGGTTTGCGAACCGGATTCCGAGGATGTTGAGCACCGTCGTCATGCCGAGGAAGTGGTCGACGCGGTGGACCTGTTCCTCCGGCACCAGGGAGTGGAGCAACTCGTTGAGCGCGGACGCGCTGGCCATGTCGGTGCCGAAGGGTTTCTCCAGTACCAGCCGCGTGCCCTCGGGCACGCCGATCCGTTCCAGGACCCGGCAGCTCTCGACGATGACGGCGGGCGGCAGCGCGAAGTAGAGGGTGACGCGGCCGCGTGCCCGGGTCAGCAGGCGCCGCAGGTCGGCGTCGTCGGTGGCGTCGGATTGGACGTAGCGCGTGTTGCGCACGACGGTGTCGACGTCGGGCCCGCTCACACCCCCGTCCGCGAAGGCGCGGGCGACGGTCTCCCGCCATTGTTGATCGGTGCCTTGACCCTGGCCGCTACCGATGAGGAGGAGGTCGCCCAATGAGTCCGCGGCGACCAGCGTGCCCAGTCCGGGCAGGAGCAGGCGCTCGGTGAGGTCTCCTTGCGCACCGAGGATGATCAGGGTCTGGGTTGATTCGCCCACCGAGTCGTTCATGTGTTCCCCACCGTCGCGGTCCGGACCATCACCGACAGTAACCGCAAAAGGGTGCACGACCGTGGAAGTGGTGCCGCGAGGAGGAGGCGGGTGTCAGAAGCGCAGGACCGGTTTGATGACGCGGCCCTCGGCGGCGTCGGTGGCCGCCTCGTTGATCCGTTCCGGTTCGTAGAAGCGGACCATCTTGTCGAAGGGCAGCCGCCCGGCCCGGTACAGCCCCACCAGTTCCGGCAGGAAGCCGAAGAGGTTGCTGTCACCCTCGGTGACGCCACGAATGGTGCGCCCGTTGAGCAGGAAGTTGACGTCGAAGGTGCCCTCGGTGCCCGAGTGCGGTGCGCCGACCACAGCCACCATGCCGTCGCCGACCGCCAGGGAGTCGATCGCCTGGCGCAACAGGGCGGGCGCCCCACTGCTCTCCAAGGCATGGGTGAGGCCTCGGCCCTCGGTGATCTCGGCGATGCGCGCGACGGCGTCCTCTTTTTCGCCGTTGATGAGGTGGGTGGCCCCCAGTTCAAGGGCCAGGTCCAACCGGGAGGGCACGATGTCGATGGCGATGATGTTCGCGACCGGGGTGAGCGCCGCCGCCATGACCGCGGACAGACCCACGGCACCGCTTCCGAAGATCGCGACCGTGTCGCCGCTTCCGGGGTCGAGTTCGTGGAACACGGTCCCCGCACCGGTCTGGACGCCACAGCCCAGCGGCGCCAGCATGGCGAGTTCGTCCTCGTCGGCCGCCTCGACCGGGACGACGCCGCTCGCGTGGGCGACGCAGTACGTGGCAAAGGAGGACTGTCCGAAGAACCGGCCACCGATCGTCTCACCCGAGGTGGAGCTGATCGGGGTGGTGCCGTCGGGGCGCCGCCCACTGGCGTTGAGGGGGAGGAAGTCGACGCAGTAGGCGGGGTGCCCGCGCTGGCAGGAACCGCACGCGCCACAGGAGCTGAAGGACATCAGGACCTGGTCCCCGGCGGAAACGTGGGTGACGTCCGCACCGACCGCTTCCACCACGCCGGAGCCCTCGTGGCCGAGTACCGCGGGTAGGGGCACGGGCAGGTGCTCGTCGCGGATGGACATGTCGGTGTGGCAGATCCCGACACCTACGACACGGACCAAGACCTCGTCGCGTCGGGGCCCCTCCAGTCGGACGTCCTCCCAGGTGAAGGTACCGCTGCCAGGGTGGACCACTGCGGCTCGGGCGTTGGGCAAGACGTGTCCTCTTCTTTCCGTCCGTCCCCGTGGGCGGGGCGGGGTGGGGCGATCGGGCACATTTTCCACCAGGGGAAACGTGGTAGCCGGAGGACGCGCCGAGCGAAGTCTCCGGCCTTCGACCTGAGGGACCACTTCGGTATGGCGGAGGATTCTCGGCATCACACGTCAGACCTACCCCGATATGGCTAAGCTCGACCGATGAAGAAGAGATTGCGAGTGGCGATCGCCTCCTACGGTCCGGCCCAGTTCGCACTCATCGGTCGGATCATAAAAGACTCGGGACATACTCCTGTCGTTCACATCATGAGCCGTTCCATGAAGCAGAACAGCGCACCCGAGCCGGACATCCTTGATGGTGTGACGTCCACGTTGTCGTCGCTTCCGTCGGACATCGGCTTGCTTCTGCCATGCGACGCATCCGAACTTCGACCCATGCTCGTCGGGTACGAACCCGATCTTCTCGTGGTTTTCGGTTTCAATTGGCCGATTCCGACCGAAGTCATCGAGCTTCCCACCCACGGAACGATCAACGTACATCCTTCCTTTCTCCCGAAATACCGTGGCCCCTCACCGATACCGTGGGCCATCCGCAACGGGGAGGAGGAATTGGGCGTGACGATTCACCGAATGACCGGGAAGATCGACGCCGGACCGATTCTCGCCCGAGGGTCGGTAGGAGGCCTCTCCGAAGTAACGACGCAGGCGGAAACCTGGCACCTGATCGAAGCGGGTCTGCCGACCCTGCTCGATCGGGCCATCGGAGAGGTTCTCGCCAGGACGGAGGGGACACCACAGAACGAGGGGGAAGCGAGCCACGCCGGGTTCCCGCCACCCGAATGGGGCGAACTCTCCCTGCGCCAGGGCCGGAAGGAAGCACATGACCAAGTACGCGCGTACAGGTTCATGTATTCGGATTCCGGACCTTCGGCCGAACTCGACGGTGAGCCGGTACGCATCCTCGGAACCAGCCTCGACAAGCGAGGCCACTCGTGTCTGAACTATCCGGACGGACCTTTGTGGGTCACCGAATACGAGCCCCTGTGATCACTCTATCAATGTGATCAGACGCCGTCTCAGACGTGATGAATTCTTGTCGGAGAACTGCTCAAGCAACCCCACTCCCCGTGCCGAGAGATCCCGGACCTTCGCCGAATCGCCCCGGATCTTCTCGCAGTCGGCCAGGTTCGCGAGGGCCAAGGCCGCGTTCCAATGATCACCCGCGGACACCTGCATACGAAAGGCTTCCTGGTGAAAGGCGGAGGCATCATGGAAGTTCCCCAGAGCTTGATGTACCTCTCCCGCGCAGTTCACGGCGAGAGCCTCCCTGTTCCTGTCGCCGATCTGCCGTTGCAGGGAAGCAGCCAGGGTGCAGCATCTCGCGGCTTCGTCCAACCTACCTTCGGCGAGGTGGACCCGAGCCGCCTCGATCAACCAGAACGCTTCCCACATACGGTTATTGGCGTCATCGGCGATGGCCAGAGCCGCGTCTATCGCCATCGAGGCAGCGGAGAGGTTTCCCCGAAGTCGCTGCCCCCAGGAGGTCAGCCACAGGGCGTTGCCCTGCGAGGCAGAGTCGTCGAGTCCCGCGAAAACTTCTGGGAGACCATCGACGAGATCGATCGCCGTTGTCGCGTCACCATTCTCCAGGTAGGCCTCGGCCACGTTCGAAAGCGCCAGACATTCCCAACGCTCTTCCCCCAGGTCACGGAACCCGGACGCCGAACGACGAAAGATCTCCGCTGCCTCATCCAGCTCTCTGGTGCGCAGGCAGACCAGCCCCAAGGCATTGAGCGACTCGCAGACCGCCCTTTCGTCACCTCCCGTCTCCCTCAGCCGAAGTGCGTCGTCGAACGCACGCCGAGCCTCGTCGAGGCGGCGTTTGCGAAAGAGATACTTTCCCCTGTTGTCGAGCGCGGCCGAGTAACGGACTGGATCGCCGAGGGCCCTGGCCGCGTCCACCCCGATCTGGCTCATGACAGCCCAATCGTCAAAGGTGAAATGCTGCGCGTAGATCGGGCTCGCTGCCATCACGATATTCCACGCGCTCTCATGGTTTTCACTACTGAGCACTGCCTGCGCGGTGGAAACGAGGTTCTGCCGCTCCGACTCGAACCAATCGAAGGCCGCCGTCGAAGTGGCGAAGGACAAGGGGTCTGGAATGTCTTGCCCGTCGAGGGAAGAGGCAACGGAATCGATCGCCGACAGCGACATCGCGGCTTCTTCCAATGTGCGTGCGTACCAGTCGGCCAATCGACGAAGGCTCGTGCGAAGGTCGGCGATCGGCTCCGCCGTACGTGCTTCGGACAGCGCGTAGGCCTTCAACAGGTCATGTAGTTTGAATCGCCCCGGTGCCGAGGTCTCGACCATGAAGGCTCCCACGAGCAGGTCCAGGGAACGTCGGACCGTGCGGGCCGGTACGCCGCACAGGGCCGCCGCCGCGGATAGGCCGATGTCATGGCCGGGGTTGACACCCAGGAGCCGAAAGGTCCGTGCGGCGTCCGGGGAGAGTGCCCGATACGACCACGTGAACACGGTACGTACCGCCTCCGTGGTCGAGTCGTCGTGAAGGCTGAGAACCTCCCAGAGCAGGGAGTCATCCTTCAGGTCTTCGATCAGCTCGGTCAGCCGCGTCATCGGGCGAGACGCCGCCCGCTCGCCGGCGATCCTCAACGCCAGTGGTAATCGGGCGCATAGGTGTACGAGCTCGGTGAGGTCCGATTCCTCGTCCTCTCGCTTCTCATGGGTGACGGCTCTGAGGAGTGTGAGCGCATCGGCCTCGTCCAAGGTGTCGAGCTGCACCCTGTGGGCACCCTCACGCGCGCCGAGGGAGGGCAGCGCGCTACGGCTGGTCACGATGACCAGAGGGGACGCCGAACCGGGTAGAAGCGGCCGTATCTGGTTGGTCGACACGGCGTTGTCCAAGAAGATCAGAACGTCTCGTTCGGCGATGAGGCTTCTCAGGGTCGCCGAACGATCATCGACGTCATCGGGTATCGAGGATCCGGGGACCCCGAGGGCACGGAGCATCCGATCAAGGGCCATAGCCGGTTCCTCCGGTGGCCCATCGTCATAACCGCGAAGGTTGACGTAGAGCTGACCCGACGGGAATCTCGATCGGATTCGATGAGCCCAGCGAAGCCCCAGCGCGGTTTTCCCGACCCCGGCCGAGCCTGAGATCACCAAGATCCTCGCATGACGCGAACCGGGGTCACTCGTGGATTCCAGGAGCTCCATGAAGGTCGCCAGCTCTGAGGACCGATTGACGAAATGAGAGATGTCACCGGGGAGCTGACGTGGAACCTGGGAGGCGGGTTCTCGGGCCAGCGTATTGTAGAAATTCACCCCGCCCTCGACATCACGCGCCTGAACGATACCACCACTGGTGATATCGCCTTCGGCCCGGTTCTCGTGCGACGAAGAACTTCCAGGGGTCTGGTTCTCAGGTGGCTCGTCCACAGGGCGATCTCGTTCAGGATCGTATCGGATCGGGCCGATTATTCGATTCCAGGTAGTCTCGCGGGATCGATGGTCGCTCGGGCTTCGCGGGCGGAAGGTGTTCGATCTCCCTCCGGAAGAAGGAGCTGATCGGCTCGCCGGAAATATAGAGTTCAGCGATAAAGGTCCGACATTTTCTGATCAGGTCCTTGTCGTCGAACCTTCGCGCGCTTTCCAGTACTCCATTAGCGTCATAGACGGCCTGGTACATGACCCTGTCATCCATGGTGTAGATGTCCGGAAGCGACCCGAGGTCCTCTAGGTGCTCCACGTCCCGAGCCGACAGGACACGAATCGGGCCACCGGTCTCGTCTCGCACCTTCAGCAGGTTCAGCTCCCACTGAAGATACGGGGTGATCGGGGTGTCGACGATCCTGATGCGATAGGTCTGGGTTCCGGCCGATGCGACGCTCCGGTGGTAGTCGACCAGGTCGTCCCGGCGCTCTCGCAGCAGGCGCATCGAGCCTTCCCAGTCCCCACTGTCGAAGGCCTCCCAGCTGTCATCTCCGGGTTCTGCGAATGTCTGTCCGCGCTCCAACTTCCAGAACTCCCCGGCGACCGAGAAGTTGCGCTCGAAGTCGGCGTAGTATTCTTCGAGCGTCATGACCTGGCCAACAGCACCGTTCAGCGGCCTACTCATCCGGAATGTCCACCTTCGCCGCCAGGATCGTGCTACGCGGAATGATCACCAGGCTTTCACCCGGGTCCACTGAAACGCCTTCGGGAAGACGATCTCGGTACTCGGAAGTGAGATCCGTGCCGATGACGGCGACGTCTCCATTATCGAGTTCCCATATGTCGGGACAGCTGGCGTTTCCGCCGGTCGTGCCCAACTCATGGGACGATTTCCCATAGCGCCGCCTGAACTCGGCTGCCGAGTCGGCATCCCACTTCGCCATAGCAGGTCTCCTGTATGTGGTTGTCATCCACGTCGGCGCGACCCTTGTTACATCCGGGTTCACACTCTATCGAGAATAGACACCAATCGATACCTGGTCAACGCCCGTCCTTCACCAGGGGATATATCAAGGAGATTCAGACAAATCTCCCGATCAATCACACGGTGATCATTCAATACCCGACCATGGGAAGGGGAAAGCCGATCGGTGGCCGGCGCACGGCCGCTGCCCATCGGTGACGTTCCGAGCGTGGTCTAGCCTGGTCACCATGCCCGCGAGCCCGGCACCGCCGAGCAGCACGCTCCTGACCAGTACAAAGCAGCCTAAAGATCACTGGTCCGTGTCCGATTGGACTTGACACATTCCGAGGACCGAAGACGCCGGTTATCCGTGGAGTTCGACCAGGACGGTGGGCCGGCCGGGTTGCGCGGGAAGTGCCTCGCCGGTCCCCTCCGCCAACGCCGTTCGGACGCGGCTCGCGATCCAGTCGGGGGCACCGACCAGCTCCTCTCCCGCGAGCAGGGGGACGCGGGCGACGACGGTACCGAGCCCGTCGAGACGTTCCAAGGTCACGTCGGCGGACCCTGCGGCGAGATCCGCTTCGACGGCGACCAGGTTCAGGCGCTTCATACGCCAGTGCGTGGAGTCGACGGAGAACTGGTCCAAGAGCCACGCGTAGCGAGCCCGGACGGGCGCACCTTCGGCCGGTGCCCAGAACTCCCGCTCGTGTCCGGGCAGCACGGCCCGAACCCGCCGGCCCGGGGCCGCGCTCTCCAGCAGAGCACGCAGCCGCCCCGCGTCCGTGTCGGCTTCGGGGACGACCGTGACCTCCGGGCCTTCGTCCCAGACCGCACGTATCCGGGCCTGCGCACCGGACAGGTCCAAGGACGACAGGAGGAGGGCCGGGTCGGCCCGCTGGAGTGCTGAACATGCCCCCATGAGTGGTACCCACCACTCCACGTGCGGCCAGCGAGGAGAGGGGCGCAGCGGTTCTGCGTGGTGTGGCACCGGTCCTCCCAATGCGAATCTGGGGTGTGCGGGTACGTCACCCGCACACCTTGGCGACTAGACGTTCAGAGCCTCACGCACCCAGTCAGGGCAGCGGTCTCCACTCGTCTGTTCACAGTAGGCGTTGAAGGCCCCCATGGGCTCGTTGGAGTGGGACGGGACACGGTAGTCCACGATGACGCGGACGATCCGTGTGTCCAGGACCTGGCACTCGCGCCACCAGAACCAGCCGGTGCACTCGACCTCCCAGGCCTCCGCCTGGTATCGATACGAGGTTCCGCCCGGAGGGTTCTCCTGTTCCTTGGTGTGGTCGGGGAGGCTGGCGTTGGTGAACGGCCAACGGGTGACGGTGCGCACCGCCTCCATGCCGAGGTTGTGCTTCTGGTCGATCTTCTCCGCCCCGGAACCCTTACCGGTCGAGGGGTCGTAGTGGCCTTGGCGCCAGATGACCGTCTCACCATCAACGTCGTCCCAGCGGTTCAGCACGTCGTCCGCTTGGTTCGTTCCCTGTTCCTCGGTCTCGGGCACGACCCCTTCGGCCAGGAGCTCGATGTCCGCGTCGGTGACACCGAGCTCTGTCAGGTCGGCCAGATCGAAGCTCCCCTCAGGGCGTTCCTCACCGACAGCGAAGACGCCGAACGTCACGGTGTCCTCAGCGGTTCGGGGGGGGCGGTCTCCGCGTTGACCGGAGCAGAGGACAGGATCATCACTGCTGTACAGACGGATCCGAGCACGGTCGCGGAAAAAGAGAATGACTTCACGGTTTCCTTTCCTTTGGGCGGGAGATCCGAGCGAGATATTAATTCATGACTCACCCGAGGAAAATTCCATAAAGCGGAAACTCAAGACAGGGTCCTCCGCGCCGTTGCCCAAGAGATTCCCTTTAGCGACGCTGAGCTGCGAAAATCAGGGCTTCTCCGATTTTCAAGGCTTACGCTCCCCATTATTTCGACCACATGGCCGGAAGTGGACAAGGCGATAAGATCTTCTCAACGAAGATCGTGACTGTTCGGGTCTCTCCGATCAGTTGACCGGTTCGTCTGCGGAAAAAGCTCCTGGCCTGCAACGATCAGCAGCTGAGCTTCTCCGACCAGACCGTGCGCCCCTATGAGGACCTCGCCGCGCTGGTCGTCGAGCAGGCCGCCACGATCACCCGATTCCGCTCCGATCTGGAAACCAGGATCGCCCGAACCGAAGTCTTAACGCCGCCACACCGGTCGCAAATCCGTCCGTCGATGCGCGGGCCCCCTTCGACCACGAAGTAGGTTCTTCGACGGCCAGGGAACGGCCCGGGATGCCACTGAAGTCGATGACATCCGCGAAGTGTCGGCGGATAGCGGTTCATACGTGCTGAACAGCGATGGGGGTGGCCATAAGCAAAACCCTATCCACGTTCACGAAGGGGCTCAGAACGTCTCAGAGGCCTGGTTCTGTCGTATGCCCCCGGTACGCTCCGCGTGACCCTTCAGCCATCACCGCTGGGCTTCCCTCTCCCCATCCTTCTCCCCCGCCCATCCCCCTTCTCGGGAAGCACTGCGGCCTCTTCCAGGAGTCCCCATGGAACCGACCTACGCCGACCTCACCGCCAGCCCCGCCCGGGTGGCCAACGCGCATGTGGACCGCGAGAACGCCCGGTTCGGCGGAAGCAGGATAGAGCTGGATTCCGGAGGCTCCGTCGATCTCACCTTCTACCTGGACAGGGCGATCGTCGAAGGCGTTCTGCGGGTGACCGCGCTCGTCTCCAAGAGCGGGGGCTCCCCCGGGTACGCCCCACTGACCGTGCTGGTCAACGGCGAACCGGTGGCCTCGCGCCTGACCATCCCCGGCGGCGGAGACCTGCCCCAGAGCCTGGACTTCGCGGTTCCCGGCGGGTGGCTGCGAACGGACGGCCCCAACGTGGTGACCGTGCGCAGCGGCACGGATTCCCGAACGATGCTGTGGCTTTACCGGATCAGCCTTGATTCCATCGACGAACGCGACCGCTCGGTTCGCGCGATGCTCGCCGCCGCCGACCAGCGGTCGGTGCTCCGCTACACCACCAGGAAGCGAGTCCAGTCCGCGGAGGGGTCGGAGCAGCGGTGGGAACCCGGCGGCCGGCTCCTGGTGTACGTCGACCGGGGTGAGATGGCCCCGATCGCGCAGCTCTCGTGGCGCGACACCGACGGAGCCGAGGCGGCGATCAGCTTCCAGTCGGCCCTGGGTGACTTCCACGGCTACCACCGCTCGGCCGATGGCCTGCTGAGCGAGTACCGGGGTGACCTGGAGGAGCGTTGGGCCTACCCGGAGGGGACGGAGGAGACCACCGTGCACCGTTTCGGCACCGAGGAGCACTGGGGCGAGCGTTGGCACACCTCCGGGGAGCTGCGCCTGATGGTCGAGGACCGTGGCGCCCCGGTGGAGCGGATCACTTGGCGTGACCAGCGGGAGAACTCCGGGTCCGTCACCTTTGAGGAGAAGGCGGCCGGCTTCCTCGGCTACTACCAGCGGGTCAACGAGGGCCCCATCGGTTACCGGGGCAGAGCCGTCAACGAGCGGTGAGACCTAGGAACCCTGCCGGTAGCCGGGCGTCTTTTGGGTGGGTTGGTGGGGCGCGTGAGGGGGTGATCCTTGGGGTTGTGGGGTGG
>NZ_FRFF01000009.1 GCF_900143625.1 Nocardiopsis sp. JB363 | reverse complement strand
GGGTGCGGCGCGGGCGGGGGCCCCTGCTGGGCCGGGCGCGGCGGCCCGGCCACCGGGTGACCGGTCGCCGGGTGCGCTCCGTGCGGCGGCCGGGGCGCCGACTGCGGCGGGTGGGTGAAGTTGCCGGTCTGGTGCGCGGGCGGCGCGACGGGGGGCGCCGCCTGGTACTGGCCGGGGGCCGGGTGGCGCATGCCCGTCGCGGTCTGGTGCGCGGGGTGCGGCATACCGGGAGGCCCGGGTGGGCCGGGCGGCATCGGCGGCAGGTTGGGCCGCCATGACTGGTGCAGGGCGTGCGACACCATGTCGTTGGGGTTGCCGGCCTCCTCGCCCCCGGCGAGCTCCAACAGGAGGTCCTGCGCGGTGGGCCTGCGGCCGGGTTCCTTGGCCAGGGCGCGGGCGACGAGACGGTCGAGCGGTGGGTCCAGGTTGCTGATCTGCGGTTCCGCGAACAGCACCCGCTTGCCCAGCGTCATGGCGTCACCGTTGCCGAAGGGGTGCGTGCCGTTGCCGGCGAACGCCACCAGGCAACCCCAGGCGAAGATGTCCGCCGAGGTGGTGACCTTCTCCTCCAGCAACTGCTCGGGAGCCATCCAGCCGGGGCTGCCCATGACGATGCCGGTCTGGGTGTGGTTGGTGGCGGTGTTCATCGCCCGCGCGATACCGAAGTCGATCACCCGGGGACCGGAGATCGACAGCAGCACGTTGGCGGGCTTGAGGTCGCGGTGGACCAGCCCGGTGCGGTGGATGGCCGCCAACGCCGCGGCCACGCCCAAGGCGAAGCCGTGCAGCGTGGAGGAGTCCAGGGGACCGTTCTCCGATATGTGCTCGGCCAGGGCGGTGCCCGCGATGTATTCGGTGACCATGTAGGGACGGTTCTCGAACGTTCCGTGGTCGAGCACCTTGGCGGTACAGAAGGAGGCGACCTTGCGGGCGTTCTCCATCTCGTCACGGAAGCGCGCCCGTGTCTGCTCGTCGAATGCGAGCTCCGGGCGGATCACCTTGATCGCTACATGGTTGTTCTTTTCGGGCGCGTTGCCCAGGTAGACGGTACCCATGCCGCCACTGCCCAGTTTTCCGGACAGCACGTAGGGACCGATGGTGGCCGGATCTCCGGCGGCCAACGGTTCCAGGTTCTTCGGGAGCTCATCCGACGGCAAGCGACCCTCCCCGACGGTGTCCAAACTCCGCCTTGCCCCAAGGTAGCGGTGTTTGTGCCCGGATTCCCACTCGCAGGCCGGATTGGGCCGTTTCGAGGGCGGGCTGAGACTGACATGACAGTGGTAGCGAGTCCGTGGTCGTGGATTGTGGTGGGACTCCGAGGCGCGGATCTTCGCACTGATCGAAGCTCGTGAACACCGTAGGCCCCCTGCCGGGGTGTGTGTTCACGCAAGGTGGGGGTTCCTTTACGATTGGGGACTCGTGACCGTTAATACCACCGTAACCGTGCGGGTCCCCGCGAAGGTGAACCTCCAGTTGGCGGTGGGGCCCGGACGCGAGGACGGATTCCACGACCTCGTCAACGTGTTCCACGCCGTCTCGCTGTTCGACGAGGTTACCGTCAAGGACGCGCACCCGCGTCAGCAGAGGCCCCTCGTCGCTCTCACCGCAGGTGGCGAGATGGGTTCGCATCTGGCCCGGGTGCCGCTGGACGAGAGCAACCTGGCGGCCCGCGCCGCCCTTCTGGTGGCGGAGGAGACCGGCCGAGGCGGGCCGGTCGACATCCACCTGGAGAAGAACATCCCCGTGGCCGGCGGCATGGCCGGGGGGAGCGCGGACGCCGCGGCGGCGTTGATCGCCTGCGACCGCCTGTGGGGTTGTGAGCTGCCCCGTGAGCATCTGCTGGAACTGGCCGCGCGGCTGGGCAGCGACGTCGCGTTCGGGCTGGTCGGAGCCACCGCCGTGGGTACCGGCCGTGGCGAGATCCTGGAACCGATGTCGAGCCCGGGCCGCTACCGCTGGGTGTTCGCCCTGTCCAAGCGTGGTCTGTCCACCGCGGACGTGTTCGGCGAGTACGACCGGTTGCGGCCGGACGCGCCCGCTCCCCGAGCGGACCCGGAGCTGGAGAAGGCCCTGGCCGCGGGGGACGCCGTGGCCCTCGGACGGTCCCTGAGTAACGATCTGGCACCGGCCGCGCTGTCGCTGCTGCCCGAGTTGGAACGGACGCTCGCGGCCGGGCGTGGCGCCGGGGCGCTGGGCGCTTCGGTGTCCGGTTCCGGCCCGACCTGCGCGTTCCTGGTGGGCGGAGACGAGGACCCGGCCGTGGTCTCCGAGCGTGAGGCGGCGGTGGTGGCGGCGTTGCGGGGCACCGGGCTGTGCGAACAGGTCGTGTCGGCGGACGGGGACGTCCCCGGCGCCACCATCGTGTGACGCAGATCATGTGAGTTTTTTCGGAGGTCGGGCCTTTCGTTCGGCTTGACCTCAACCTTTGTTGAGCCCGAACACTGGGCCGCATGACGACCGCAGCCACCTTCTCCAGGTACGCCGACCTTCCGGCGCTCATCGGACTGATGGAGGGGGACGAGAAGCACCACGGTGCCTCCGCGTCCACCCTCGACGTCCTGTGGGTGCTCTACGACCGGATCCTCGACATCACACCCGGCACCGCCGAGGCTCCCGACCGCGACCGCTTCCTGCTCTCCAAGGGCCACGGTCCCGCCGCCTACTACGCGGTGCTCGCCGCCAAGGGTTTCCTCGACGTGCCCACGCTGCGGGGCTGGACCACCTTCGACTCCCCGCTGGGCCACCACCCCGACCGTGTCCTGGTGCCCGGGGTCGAGATCGGCAGCGGTTCCCTCGGGCACGGCATGCCGCTGGGTCTGGGGACGGCCCTCGGCCTGCGGGCCCAGGGGATCCGCCGGGCCGACGGCACCGAACCCCGCGTGGTGGTGCTGGTCGGCGACGGTGAACTCGACGAGGGCAGCAACCACGAGACCATCGCCGCCGCGGGTCGACTGGGTGTGGACAACCTCACCGTCGTGGCCATCGACAACGGCTCCGCCAGCCACGGCTGGCCCGGGGGGATCGGTCGTCGCTTCGAGGTCGAGGGCTGGGAGGCCCGTGAGGTGAACGGGCGCGACCACACCGCCCTCCACGACGCCTTCACCACTTCCCGAACCGGCCGTCCCCTGGCCGTCGTCGCACGCGTCCGCAACTGAAGCCGAGGAGCCCAGACATGCGCGAGACCTTCGCTGCCACCGTCAATCAGGCCATGGACGAGGACCCACGGACAGCGGTCGTCCTCGCCGACATCTCCGCCGCGATGTTCCGCCGCTCAGCGCTCAAGCACCCGGCCCGGGTCATCAACCTGGGCATCCGGGAACAGGCCATGATCGACGTGGCCGGTGGGCTCGCGCTCACCGGCATGCGCCCGATCGCGCACAGCTACGCGCCCTTCCTTGTTGAGCGCCCCTTCGAACAGCTCAAGATCGGTCTCGGACACCAGGACGTGGGTGCGATCCTGGTGAGCATCGGCGGCTCCTACGACGCCGCCGCGGAGGGCCGTACCCACCAGGCTCCGGAGGACGTCGCCCTGCTGGACACCCTGCCCGGCTGGACCGTGCGGGTGCCCGGCCACCCCGACGAGGTCCGCGACGCCCTCGAACAGGACATCCCCGGGGACCACCGCGTCTACCTGAGGCTGTCCGACACCTCCAACCGCGCCGCCCTGCCGGTCGGGCCCCGACTGCACGTGGTGCGCACCGGCTCACCACGTTCGGCCGGGGTGGTGCTCGCCGTCGGGCCCATGCTCGACCGGGTCCTGGAGGCCACCGCCGACCTCGACGTCACCGTCGCCTACACCGCCACGGTGCGCCCCTTCGACCGTGAGGGCCTCAGCGCGCTGACCGCCGCCGCCGGCAACGCCGACGTGCTCCTGGTGGAGCCCTACCTGCGCGGAACCTCCGCGCACGAGGTGTCCGAGGCGCTCGCCGACCGCCGCCATCGCCAGTTGTCCCTGGGCGTGCCGCGCGACGCCGAACTGCGCGCCTACGGAACCCCGGCCGAGCACGCCCGGGCCCACGGTCTGGACACGGAGGGAATCGCCAAGTCCGCCCGGGAGTTCTTCTTGGTGTAGGGGTCCTCTCCCCGTGAACCCGCCCGGGACCTTGCGTGGTGCGGTCCCGGGCGTTCCCCTTTCCACCCGCTTCGCCCCCGCACGGTCCGCGCACCACCGCGGGGGCAGCACAATGGAGGGTGATGTCGAATCTGGTCAATCTTCAGGACGTGTCCCTGGCCTACGGGCCGCTCGTACTCCTCGACAAGGTCTCCCTCGGTGTCGACGAGGGCGAACGCATCGGCGTGGTCGGTCGCAACGGCGGCGGAAAGTCCACGATGATCTCCGTGTTGTCCGGGATCACCGAGCCGGACGACGGTCGCGTCGTGCACAACCGAGGGCTGCGGGTCGGTTTCCTGCACCAGCGGGACGACTTCCCCGACACCACGGTCGGCGACTTCGTCCTCGGCGGGCTCGCCGAACACGAGTGGGCGGGCAACGCGCGCATCCGCGACCTCTTGAAGGGGCTGCTCGGCGGCTGGGACCTGAACCTGCCGATGTCGGGCCTCTCCGGTGGTGAGCGCCGCCGCTCCGGTCTGGCGCGCCTGCTGGTCGACGACCACGACCTCATCGTCCTGGACGAGCCCACCAACCACCTCGACATCGAGGGCATCGCCTGGCTCGCCGCGCACCTGCGCGGCCGCTCCGAGGCGCTCGTGGTCGTCACACACGACCGCTGGTTCCTCGACGCCGTCACCACCCGCACCTGGGAGGTCGGCCGCGGCTCCGTGGAGCGCTACGAGGGCGGGTACGCCGCCTACGTGCTGGCCAAGGCCGAACGGGACCGTCAGGCCGCCGCCACGGAGGACCGTCGGCAGAACCTGATGCGCAAGGAACTCGCCTGGCTGCGTCGCGGCGCCCCCGCGCGCACCTCCAAGCCCAAGTTCCGCATCGAGGCGGCCAACCAGCTCATCGCGGACGAACCGCCGGCCCGCGACAGTGTCGAGCTGGTGCGCTTCGCCAGTTCCCGGTTGGGCAAGACCGTCATCGACCTCAAGAAGGTGTCGTTCTCGGTCCCCGGCCGCACCCTGCTGGACCAGCTCACCTGGCAGCTGGGTCCCGGCGACCGGGTCGGCCTGGTGGGCGTGAACGGCGCGGGCAAGTCCACGCTGCTCAAGATCCTCGCCGAGGAGCGCGAACCCGACTCCGGGACCGTGCGGACCGGCCGCACCGTGAAGCTCGCGCACCTGTCCCAGACCGTCACCGAACTCGATCCCACCGCCCGGCCCCTCCAGGCCGTCACGGACGTGCGCGAACACATCACCATCGGCAAGCGGGACTACACCGCGAGTCAGATGCTGGAGAAGTTCGGTTTCCGCGGCGAACGCCAGTGGACCCCGATCGGTGAACTGTCCGGTGGCGAGCGCCGCCGTCTGCAACTGCTGTGCCTGCTCATGGACGAGCCCAACGTGCTGCTGCTGGACGAGCCCACCAACGACCTGGACATCGAGACGCTCACCGAGCTGGAGGACCTGCTCGACGGTTGGCCGGGTTCCCTCGTGCTGGTCAGCCACGACCGATACTTCCTTGAGCGCATCACCGACCGCGTGCTCGCCCTGATGGGCGACGGCTCCTTGGCGTTCCTGCCCGGAGGGGTCGACGAGTACCTGGACCGACGGGCCGCCGGCGCCGGTGAGGCCACCGTGCCGCTGAGCGCCTCCGAGACGGCCGCGGCCGAGAAACAGGTCGAGGACGTCGTACCGGCCGTCTCCGCGAACGAGCGTCGCGCCGCGCAGAAGGAGATGCAGCGCGTCGAACGGCGGATGGACAAGATCGTCAAGCAGGAGGCTCGGCTGCACGAGCAGATGGCGTCCGCCGCCGAGGACTACACCAGGCTCGCCGAGCTCGACGCCGAGGCCAAGACCCTGGCGGCGGAGAAGGACGAGCTGGAGATGGTCTGGTTGGAACAGGCCGAACTCGTCGGCGACTGACGCGAGGGAGTGACATGGCGGACCTGGACGACATCCCGGTGACCCTGATCGACGGACGTGAGACCACTTTCGGCGAGTGGTCCGGGAAGGTGCGCCTGGTGGTGAACGTCGCCTCCCGTTGCGGCCTCACCCCGCAGTACGGCGCGTTGGAGGAGCTCCAGAAGCGCTACGCCGACCGCGGCTTCACGGTCCTGGGTTTTCCCAGCAACCAGTTCCTCCAGGAGTTCGGCGGTGACGAGAAGATCGCCGAGTACTGCTCGATGACCTGGGGTGTGACGTTCCCCATGATGAGCAAGGTGAAGGTCAACGGCCGGGGCCGGCATCCTCTCTACGCCGAGCTCACCGAGGTCCCCGACGCGAACGGTGACGCCGGGCGCGTCAAGTGGAACTTCGAGAAGTTCCTGGTCCTGCCCGACGACACCGTGCACCGCTTCCGACCCACGACCGTCCCCGACGCCCCCGAGGTCGTCGACCTCATCGAGGGCGCGCTGCCTCGCTGATCAGGCGAACGGAGTGGACGCCGCGTCGAGGGAGGCGACCTCGGCCTCGGTGAGTTCCAGCGAGGGCGCGGCGATCAAGGCGGGCAGCTGCTCGACCCTGCTGGCGGAGGCGATCGGGGCGGTGACGCCCTTGGCCAGCAACCAGGCGAGGGCGACGGTCGCGGGCTCGGTGGAGTGGGTCTTCGCGATCTCCACCAGGGTGTCCACGACCTTGAGGGCGTCGTCGGTCAGCAACCCCTCGGCCATGCCCTTGCGCGCCTTGCCCTCCAGGTCGGCGGCCGTACGGTACTTGCCGGTCAGCATCCCGGACGCCAGCGCGAAGTAGGGGAGCACCGCGACGTCGTACTCGCGGGCGATCGGGGCGTAGCCCTGCTCGTAGTCCTTGCGGTGGATCAGGTTGTACTGCGGCTGGATCGCCACCGGCAGGGTCAGCCCTTCTCGGGTCGCTACCTCGAACCACTCGCGCGTGCGCTCGGGGGAGTGGTTCGACAGGGCGAAGTGGCGGACGCGCCCGGACTTCACCAGGTCGTGGAAGACGCGGGCCTGGTCCTCGATGGAGACGTTCTCGTCGTCGTAGTGCGCGTAGTAGAGGTCGACGTGGTCGGTCCGAAGACGTTCGAGCGATTCGTTCAGCGCGGCGTCGACGTTCTCGGCCGACAGCCCCGGGCGGGTGGGCAGGCCGCCGACCTTGGTGGCGATGACGACCTGGTCGCGGTTGCCGCGCGCGGCCGTCCACTCACCGATGATCCTCTCGGACACGCCGCCCTCGTTACCCTCGGCCCAGATCGAGTAGAGGTCGGCGGTGTCGATGAAGTTGCCGCCGGCGGCGACGAACGCGTCGAGCACCGCGAACGAGGCCTCGCGGTCGGAGGTCCAGCCGAAGGTGTTGCCGCCCAGGTGCAGCGGGAAGACGTCGATGTCGGTACGCGGGATGCGGTTCATGGAAATCCCTTTCAGGAGGCCCCTGTACGGGACCTCGAACTATTACTTGCTGCGGAAAGTAATCTAGTCGCGCATCACTTGCCGCGTCAAGTCACCGGATAGACTGGAGGCATGACGAAGACCACCCCCGCCCGCTGGCTGGACCCGGAAGAGGATCGGACCTGGCGTTCGGTATGGACGCTGATGACGTGGCTGCCCGTGCGGCTGGACGCTCAGCTCCGCGCCGACGCCGGTCTGGGCCTGGCCGAATACAACGCCCTGTCGCAGATCTCGGAGGCGCCCGACCGGTCGATGCGGCTCAGCGATCTCGCAGCCGGGGCCAACATGACGCTCTCGCACCTGTCCCGGGTGACCTCACGCCTGGAGAAGGCGGGCTGGGTGACCCGTTCCCCGGACCCGGAGGACGGTCGATACACGCTGGGGCGCCTGACGGACGCCGGTTGGGAGAAGGTCGCCGCGGTCGCCCCCGGGCACGTCGACGCCGTGCGGGCATGTGTGTTCGACAACCTCTCGGACGAGCAGGCGCGGGCGCTCGGGGAGGCCGCGGCCCTGGTCGCCGAAGCGGTGGTGCCGTCGGGCACGGTAGGACCCTGACGGCACCACCGGAAAGTACTAGCGGACCTGCTCCCGGAAGACCTCGGCGATCTCCTGGGCTCCGGCGAGGTTGGTGTGGATGTCCGGGCCCCGGACGGTGTTGCACATCCAGGTCAGGTCGCAGACGTTCTGCAGGTTGACCGGCATCCCGGTGTCGCTCTCGTCGGGCACGCTGGTGTCGGAGCCTTGGAACACCTCGTCGACGTCGGCGACGTCGATCCCGGCCGCCTGGTAGGAGGCCGTGAGGGAGTCGTTGACGTCCTCCATGATCTCGACGGTGCCGTCCGCCACGCCGGACTCGGCGTCCTCGGCGACCTGGTCCGCGTTCTCCTCCGGGAGGTCCTCGGAGACGTCCTCGGAATCCTCGTCGTCTCCGCCGCTCTCCTCGTTCTCCTCCAGCAGGGAGAGGGCGAGGAAGGGGTTGTAGTAGGTCATCCCGATGATCCGGGTCTGCGGTCCGGTCGCCTCGGTGAGCCGTTCGGCGATCACCGGGACCTCCGTCTCCAGCCGTTCGAGGCCGTCGTCGACACAGTCCCGGTCCAGGCCGACATCGTCGATGTCGAGCTCGGTCCTGCTCCCGGTCTCGGGGGCGAGGCCCTCCACACAGTCGGTGAAGTTGTTGGCGCCGATGGTGAGGGTGACCAGGCCGACCCGGTCCTCGTGCTCCTCAAGGAAGTCCACGGCCTCGTCCAACTGGGAACCTTGCTCGTAGCGGGTGTCGCAGCCGGGGAGCCCGCCCTCGATGAACGTGGTGGTGTCCTCACCACCACAGCCCATGCGCTCGTGCTGGAGCGTGGAGTCGGCGTCCTTCAGCGTGCGGTACAGGACGTCGGTGTACCCCTCCGGGGTCTCCTGCTGGGTACCGGACTCGTCGGGCTGTACGCCGACGGTCAACGAGTCTCCCAAGGAGAGGTAATGGTTCTGCGTGGAGGTGCTGGTCTCCTCCTCGCCACCCTCTCCGGAACATCCCGCGACCACCAGGACCGCGGCGACCACGGCCATCCAACGGATTCTCACAATGCTCTCCAACCAAGTCCCTGTACTGGTAATCGAGCAGGCGGCTACCGCCGAGTAACTAGCCTTGCTGACCCGAGGGCGTCCTGTCGAGGGGGGCCAAGAGGCATCTCAGTAACGATGCCAGCTGTTCCCGCTCGGCGGCCGGCATGGGCGCGAGCAGCGTCTCCTCGTAGCTGAGCAGGGACGCCAGCGCGGCGTCGATGCGTTCGGCGCCCTTGTCGGTGAGCCGCACCAGGACGCCGCGCTTGTCGGCGGGGTCGGGGCGGCGGCGCACCAGGTCCGCGGCGGCCAGACGATCCACCCGATTGGTCATGGTGCCGGAGGTGACCAGAGTGGCGCGCAGCAGCCGGCCGGGGCTGAGTTCGTAGGGTGGACCGGAGCGGCGCAGTTCGGCGAGGACGTCGAACTCCCAGGGTTCCAGGGCGTGCTCGGTGAACACGGTGCGCCGGGCACGGTCCAGGTGACGGGCGAGCCGGGACACCCGACTGAACACCTCTAGCGGTGACACGTCCACGTCCGGCCGCTGGGAGCGCCACGCCTCCAAGAGCCCATCCACCTCATCGCGCATGGGACACAGCATATCTCTTGACATCAAGATAGTGGGGCGGGTATGCGAAACGCACCCGCCCCACTCTTGGACGTCCTTCAGGCCGAACGCTTGCGGCGCGTGTCCAGCTTCGGCTTGGCCTCCAACGCGGAGAGCCCGTTCCAGGCGAGGTTGACCAGGTGGGCGGCGACCACCTCGCGCTTGGGTTTGCGCACTTCCAGCCACCACTGACCGGTCAGCGCCCACATGCCCACCAGCGCCTGCGCGTACATGGGAGCGAGTGTCGGGTCGTAACCGCGTTCGTCGAACTCGTCGGCCATGATGTGTTCGACCTGGCTGGCGATGTCGTTGATCAGGCTGGCGAAACTGCCCGTCCCGGAGGCCACGTGCGAGTCCCGGGTGAGCACCCGGAAACCGACGCTGTCCTCCTCGACGTAGCGCAGCAGGGCCAGAGCCGCCTTCTCGATCTTGTTCCGCGCGTGGTCGGCGGTGAGGGCCTCGCCCATCATGTCCAGGAGCGTGCGCATCTCCCGGTCCACGACGACGGCGTAGATGCCCTCTTTGCCACCGAAGTGTTCGTACACCACGGGCTTGGACACACCGGCCCGCGCGGCGATCTCCTCAACGGAGGTCGCGTCGAACCCTCGCTCGGCGAACAGCCCGCGACCGATCTCCAGCAGTTGTTGCCGGCGCTCTTTGCCCGTCATGCGCTTGCGGCGCACTCGGGTTCCCTGTTCGCTGTCGGCTGCTCCCATGATGATTACCGATCCTAGACCTTCACCCGCTTGGCGGCGAGTCGTTCGTTGTTGGGCCAGCGGACCTTGGTGGCCCAACCGAACTTCTCGAACATCCAGATGACCCGGGCGGAGATGTCGATCTGACCCTTGAGCACACCGTGGCGGGCACAGGTCGGGTCGGCGTGGTGCAGGTTGTGCCAGGACTCACCGAAGGACGGGATGGCCAGCCACCACACGTTGCGGGAGCGGTCGCGCACCTCGAAGTTCTCTTCGCCCATGGTGTGGCAGATGGAGTTGATCGACCAGGTGACGTGGTGCAGCAGCGCGACACGGACCAGGCTGGCCCAGAAGAACGCGGTGACCGCGCCCCACCAGGACATGGTGACCAGGCCACCGATGGCGGCCGGGGCGAACAGGGAGAACAGCACGATCGGCATGAACAGCTTGTCGACGAGGACGACGTCCTTGTCCTTGAGCAGGTCGGGGGTGAAACGGCGCGGGGAGGTCTTCTTCTCGTCCAGGTACATCCACGCCATGTGCGCGTAGTACACGCCCTTGGCCACGGACTTCCAGTCGTCGCCGAAGCGCCACGGGGAGTGCGGGTCGCCCTCGGCGTCCGCGTATTTGTGGTGGCGGCGGTGGTCGGCCACCCACTTGATGACACTGCCCTCGATGGCCATGCTTCCGGCGATCGCCAGCGCGATGCGCAGCGGGCGATTGGCCTTGAAGGAGCCGTGGGTGAAGTGGCGGTGGTAGCCGACGGTGATGCCCAGTCCGCTGATCACGTAGAAGACCGTCGCGATGACGATGTCGGTGATCGTCAGGCCCCAGCCCCAGAAGAAGGGCACCGAGGCGAGCAGCGCGAGCAGCGGCACGAACACGAACGCGAAGACGGTGTAGCGCTCGGCCTTGCCTCTCAGCTCGGGCTCGTACTCGGGAATCGGTTCACGTTTGGGGGCGCGTGTCGCGGCACTCTCGGCACCTTCGGCGGGAACTTCGGGGGCAGTGGTCATGGTCTTGCACACCTCGTCGCAGGAAACGTCGTCGCTGGTCAGGACGGCGTCACAGGGGCTTGGTGCACCCAGCGGGACGGCCCAACCTATTCTTACGTAACCGTAACCTACGACCCCGTAGGTTTGGCAAGTCCTCCGCCAAAGGCGCTATGTTGGTGGCGGACGCACGGGCGGACCGCCCGTCGCGTTCCCGGATGATGTAATCGGCAGCATGTGGGGTTTTGGTCCCCATCGTCCAGGTTCGAGCCCTGGTCCGGGAGCGGTTCGCCGCAGGTCCCATCAAGTGCCGCGTCGGATGGCGCGCGCCCGGCCTGAGACGGTGACCACACGGTCGCGTGGATCACACGCATCGCGGAGCCACTCGGGTGGCCTTTCCCGCCGAACACCGTGAGCCCACCCGGTGGCGCACCTTCGGACGGTTCCCTCCACGCTCGCCACGGCAGAAGAGCGCTCGTGACGCGCATGTATCCTTCCCATGTCGGCCGCCGGTCATCCGACGGCCGCCCGCGCGGCACGCGGGACGCGCCGCCGAAGGGTGAGCCGACTGTTCAAGTGTCAGCTATCACGAGGGGTCTCCTTCAGTGAGCGTGAATCGCCCGGCTGCCGTCATCGTCCTCTCCGCAGGAGAGGGCACCCGGATGAAGTCCAAACTCCCCAAGATGCTTCACGAGATCGGCGGCCGCAGCATGCTCGGCCACGTTCTCGAAGCGGCGCGGGCGACCGACCCCGAACACACGGTGGTGGTGCTCGGTCACAAGCGCGAACACTTCACCGAGCACCTCGCTCGGGTCGCTCCCGAGGCGTCCACCGCCATCCAGGAGGAACAGAACGGCACCGGTCACGCGGTGCGCATGGCCCTGGAGGACCTGGCCCGTCAAGGGCTCAAGCTCTCCGGGACCGTCGTTCTCACCTGTGGTGACACCCCGCTCCTGCGCGGTGAGACCCTGGTCGGTCTGGTCGCCGAACACGAGCGTGAGGGCAACGCCGTCACCGCCATGTCGGCCCGTGTGCCCGACCCGCACGGCTACGGCCGTATCGTGCGCGACCCCGCCGGCGACTTCACCGAGATCGTCGAGCAGGCCGAGGCGACGCCCGAGCAGCTCGCCATCGACGAGATCAACTCCGGCATGTACGCCTTCGACGCGGCTCTGCTCACCGAGGTCGTCCAACGTCTGTCCAGCGACAACGCCAAGGGTGAGGAATACATCACCGACGTCGTCGGCCTGCTCCGCGGTGACGGTCACCGGGTCGGCGCATGGGTCGCCGACGACTGGCACGAGGTCCAGGGCGTCAACAACCGGGTCCAGCTCGCCGAGGCCCGCCGACTGCTCAACGACCGTTTCCTGCACGACCTCATGCTCTCCGGTGTCACCATCGTCGACCCCGCGACGACCTGGGTGGACGCTCAGGTCGGTATCGGTCGCGACACCGTGGTGTACCCCGACACCCGGCTGTACGGAACCACCTGGATCGGTGAGGACGCCGAGGTCGGGCCCGGTGCCGACCTGCGCGACACCGTCGTGGGTGATGGCGCGGTGGTGCGTCAGACCACCGCCGACGGCGCCGAGATCGGGGCCGAGACCAACGTCGGCCCCTACACCTACCTTCGGCCGGGCACCCGCCTGGCCGAGCGGGCCAAGGCCGGTTCCTTCGTCGAGGTCAAGAACTCGAACGTGGGCACCGGATCGAAGATCCCGCACCTGACCTACGTGGGCGACGCCGACATCGGTGAGGGCAGCAACATCGGCTGCTCCTCGGTGTTCGTCAACTACGACGGGGTCAACAAGTCCCGGAGCACCATCGGCGACCACGTGCGCATCGGCAGCGACAACACCATCGTCGCGCCCGTGACCGTGGGCGACGGCGCCTACTCCGGGGCCGGGGCCGTGGTTCGCGACGACGTTCCGCCGGGGGCCCTGGCCGTCTCCGAGGGGAACCGGCAGCGTAACGTCGAGGGCTGGACGCTTCGCAAGCGTCCGGGAACAGCCTCCGCCGAGGCGGCGGAGCAGGCGGAACGGCGCGGAGTCGCCGACGCCGAGGAGCAGTGACTGTGGGGGAGAATCACGTGACCGGCATGAAGGCCACCGGGCAGAAACAACTCATGCTTTTCTCGGGGCGCACGCACCCCGCGCTGGCCGAGGAGGTGGCCAAGGAGTTGGGGATCGATGTCGTCCCCACCCGGTTCGACACCTTCGCCAACGGCGAGATCTTCGTTCGCTACCTGGAGTCCGTGCGAGGGTCCGACGCTTTCGTGATCCAGTGTCACGCGGACCCGATCAACGAGTCGATCATGGAGCAGTTGATCATGGTGGACGCGCTCAAGCGCGCCTCCGCCAAGCGGATCACGGTGATGACGCCGTTCTTCGGCTACGCGCGCCAGGACAAGAAGCACCGCGGCCGCGAGCCCATCTCCGCCCGCCTCATGACGGACCTGTTCCGTACCGCGGGCGCGGACCGGATGATGGCCGTCGACCTGCACACCGACCAGATCCAGGGCTTCTTCGACGGGCCGGTGGACCACCTGTTCGCACTGCCGATCCTGGCCGACCACATCGGTGCCCAGGTCGATCACTCCGAGATCACCGTGGTCTCCCCCGACGCCGGCCGCGTGCGCACCGCCGACCGCTGGGCCGACCGTCTTGGCGCGCCGCTGGCCATCATCCACAAGCGTCGTGACCCGGACGTCGCCAACGAGGTGAAGGTGCACGAGGTCGTCGGTGAGGTCAAGGGTCGCGTCTGCGTCCTGGTCGACGACATGATCGACACCGGCGGCACCATCGTGAAGGCCTCCGAGGCCCTCTTCGAGCAGGGTGCCAAGAAGGTCCTGGTCGCGGCCACCCACGGTGTGCTCTCGGGGCCGGCGGCCGAGCGTCTGCAGAACTCGCGCATCTCCGAGGTGGTCGTCACCAACACGCTTCCCATTCCCCAGGAGCGTTGCTTCGACAAGCTGACCACGCTGTCGATCGCCCCGTTGGTCGCCCGCGCGGTCAACGAGGTGTTCACCGACGGCTCCGTGACCAGTCTTTTCGACTGACGGCGTCGATTTCGGGCGTCGAGGGACAGGGCGGAAACGCCCCGTGGCGGGAGTGATCCGTCATCAGCCCCACCGGGGCCACCGGTCCGCCGGAGGGCCCCCGGTGGGGGGATGTACGGAGTCGTCACCAGAAGCAGTAGACTTGACCGAGTGTCCCCGTGCCTGGATGGATGCGCACGCTTCCCGCGTGTGTTTCCCATCTGGAACCCACACGGGCAGGGGTGCGCGACGAGCGTTCCCGGGCCGGGCGGGTCCGGTGACGGCTCGCCGGGCACGCCTGGAACCTGGGTGGTCGAGTCCCCACCAGATGGGTGACCCCGCCGTGTTCCCCGCCGAGGGCGGGAATCGTTCGTACTACTGGAGCCGTGTTCCCCGTGCTGCGGGGTTGAACCCGAGGAGTTTTGTCGTGTCCGAGGTACGTATCGCTGCCGAGCCCCGCACGGAATTCGGCAAGGGCGCCGCTCGTCGCGCCCGCCGCGCGGGTAAGGTGCCGGCCGTCCTCTACGGCCACGGCACCGATCCCCGCCACCTGAATCTGCCGGGCCACGAGCTCATGCTCGCCCTGAAGACCTCGAACGTCCTGATCCGTCTCGAGGGTCTGGACAAGGACAACCTCGCTCTGCCCAAGAGCGTCCAGCGTGACGCCATCAAGGGCTTCCTGGAGCACGTCGACCTGATCGTCGTGACCAAGGGCGAGAAGGTCGAGGTCGAGGTGCCGCTGGTCCTGACCGGCGAGGTCAAGGCCCCGGGCGTTCTCAACCAGGAACTGGTGACCGTGCGCGTCGAGGTCGAGGCCCACAACATCCCCGACCAGGTCGAGTTCGACATCCAGGGCTTGGAGATCGGTGCCGTTCCCACCGCCGGAGAGGTCAAGCTTCCCCAGGGGGCTTCCCTGATCGATGACCCCGAGACCACCGTCTTGACGGTCTCCGCGCCGCGCGTGGACGATGAGCCGGAGACCAGCTCGGTCGCCGCTGAGGCCGCGGGGGACGTCGAGTAATTCGACGGTACCTTCGCACCACATGCTGTACGCCGAACGCGCGGATCCGTCACGGATCCGCGCGTTCGGCGTTTCGGGACCGGGTGGGCCTCGATAGGCTCGTTCTTCATGTGGGGCTTTTTGAGCAGGCTTGGTGTCAGGAAGAACAGAGACGACGAGGACATGGCCGAGACCGAGCGGTGGTTGGTCGTGGGGTTGGGCAACCCCGGCCCCAAGTACGCGGGGAACCGGCACAACGCCGGATTCATGGTGGTGGACGCGCTGGCCGCCGACAAGGGTGAGCGCTGGAAGGTCCACAAGGCGCACGCCGAGGTCGTCGAGACCCGGATCGACGGTGCCGCCGTGGTCCTGGCCAAGCCCCGTACCTTCATGAACCTGTCCGGGGGCCCGGTCGCCGGGCTCGCGAAGTTCTACAAGGTGCCCATGGAACGCATCGTCGTCGTGCACGACGAGATGGACATCGAATACGGGGCCCTGAAGCTGAAGCAGGGTGGGGGCTCCGGCGGCCACAACGGGCTGAAGTCGACCACGGCCTCGCTCAGCGGCCCCGACTACCTGCGGGTGCGTTTCGGAGTGGGCCGTCCCCCCGGCCGGATGGACCCGGCCGCGTACGTCCTGCGCGACTTCTCCTCCACCGAGCGCGGTGAGCTGGACCTGAACGTGGACCGGGCGGCCGACGCGGTCCGCACGGTCCTGACCGACGGGCTGGGCAGGGCACAGAACATCTTCCACACCGCCGCCTGATCGCTTCGCCCCGGGCGGGGACGGGATCCGGGGCACCGCCCCGCCCGGGTGTGGGAAGGCCGCACGCGGCCGTGGTTTCAGGAGACGTCGAGCAGGGTCTCCAGGAGCGCGTCGTAGGCGGGCTTGGGCGTCAGGTCGTCCCAGTAGATGGTGGCGGCGCCCTCACCCTCGAAGGTCACGGGGACCCAGGAGTACCGGTCCGGCAGGCCCCAGACCGTGTACGAGCCGCAACTGGTCAGGTTGAGGCAGGCCTCCAGGGTTCGCACGTAGTAGTCGGCCTGCTGCCGGAGCTGTTCCTCGGTGGGTTCGGCGCCCTCGGCGAGGGGCATGCGCACGTCCACCTCGGTCAGTGCGGTGCCCAGCCCGAGCTCCTCGAAGCGGCGGAGGTTGTCCTCCAGGTCGGAGGGGAAGCCGTACTGCAGGCTCAGGTGGCCCTGGGCGGAGAATCCGTGCAGCGGCACCTCGTCGGCGAGCAGTTCCCGGCTGAGCTCGTAGTAGGCGTCGCTCTTGGCGTTGACGCTCTCCACGCTGTAGTCGTTCAGGTACAGCTCGGCCTCGGGGTCGGCTTCGTGAGCCCAACGGAACGCGTCGGCGATGATCTCCGGTCCGAGTTCGCGGATCCAGATGTTGTCCTGGGTCCGCAGGTTCCCGTTGTCGTCGAAGATCTCGTTGGCCACGTCCCACTGCTGGATCTGTCCGGCGTAGCGTCCGACGACGGTCTCGACGTGGTCCCGCAGGATGTCGCGGAGCTCATCGGCGGTGAAGTCGCCGTTCTCCAGCCAGTCGGGGTTCTGACTGTGCCACAGGAGGGTGTGGCCGCGCACGACCTGGCCGTTGGCCTGGGCGAACTCGGCGATGGCGTCGGCGTCGTCGAAGGCGTAGGTGTCCTGGTCCGGGCGGAGGTGGTCCCACTTCATCTGGTTCTCGGCGGACAGCGAGGTGAATTCGGCGGCGAGCAGTTCCCGGTAGGGGGCGTCGCCGGTGAAGGGATCGGGGTAGTCCTCGTCGTAGTGGTGTCCGCCACCGGCGACGGCGCTGCCGATGACCAGGCCGTCGGGGGCGGCTTCGCCCAGGGACACCTGTTGGGCGTCGCCGATCGTTTCGGCCTGTTGGGCGCCGGAGTTCGAAAGGGCGGGGGAGAGGGCGAGGGGCAGAGCCAGGGCGGCGACGGCGGCTCCGACCAGGAGCGTCGACGTTCGTACTCGTCTCATGGCGGGGGTACTCCAGAGGCTCGGGTTCCGAAACTTTTCGGCAATATTTCGAAACGTTACTGAAAAGGGACAGTAGATCGGGGCCGGCCGAGCGTCAAGACCCCTATGCGGGGGCGATTCGGGGATCGGCGGGCCCGCGGGGCTCGTAGTCTGGGTGGGTACCAAGGAGGATCAGTGGCCGGCACCCCATCCCGAGACATCACCATCTCCGCCATCGCGGCGGAGGCGGGCGTCTCGGCCCCCACGGTCTCCCGTGTCCTCAACGGGCGCGGGGACGTGGCTCCCGCCACCCGGGAGCGGATCGAGAAGCTGTTGCGTACGCACGGCTACCGACGTCGCGGGCATCGGTCGAGGGACCGTGTCGGTCTGATCGACCTGGTCTTCAACGACCTGGACAGTCCGTGGGCGGTCGAGATCATCCGCGGGGTGGAGGATGTGGCCCACCAGTCGGGCGCCGGGGTGGTCGTCTCGGCGATACACCGCCGTGCGACCTCGGCCCGCCAGTGGCTGGACAACGTCCGTACCCGTGTCAGCGACGGCATCATCCTGGTCACGACCGACCTGGACCCCTCGCTGAAGGAAGAGCTGCGAGACCTGAAGGTTCCGGCCGTGGTCATCGACGCCGTGGGCGTTCCCGACCTGGCCACCCCCACCATCGGCGCCACCAACTGGTCGGGCGGTTTGAGCGCCACCGAGTACCTCATCGAGCTGGGGCACCGACGCATCGGCTTCGTCGAGGGTCGGCCCGAGCTGTGGTGCAGTAGGGCCCGGATGGACGGTTACCGGGCCGCCCTGGAGATGGCCGGACTCACCGTGGAGGCCGACCTCATCGCCTCGGGGGAGTACACCTACGAATCGGGTTTCCAGGCCGGTCGAAGTCTGTTCGCGGGGGAGGACCCGCCCACCGCGGTGTTCGTCTCCAGCGACCAGATGGCCCTCGGCGTGTACGAGGCGCTGCGGCAGCGGGGGCTCCGAGTGCCCGACGACGTCAGCGTGGTCGGGTTCGACGACCTGCCCGAGGCGCGCTGGTCTTCCCCGCCCCTGACCACGGTCCGCCAGCCCTTGGCGGACATGGGTCGGATGGCGGTGCGCACCATCCAGCGGATCGTTCGGGACGAGAACATCGAGAGCTCGCGCATCGAGCTGGCCACGCAACTCGTGGTTCGCGACAGCACCACGCCCCCGAACCGCTGATCCGAAGTCCCGCCCCGCGACCGCGTGCCGGTGTCGGTCAGCGGGTGAGCAGGAGCCAGGTGTCGCGGGCGTCGACGGCGGGGGACCGGCCGCCGTCGGCCGAGGCGGCGACCACGCCCACCAGCGCGCCGGCCACGAACGAGGCGTGCAGCTCCGGGGGGACCTTCGACTGTGCGGTGGGGCGACGGCCCTCGGTGAAACCCACCACCAGCGCGCCGGCCACACGTTCGCGCAGTAGTTCCGCGAAGCGGGCGCTGCCCCGTTCGGCGAACATCCGCCGGTAGAGCACCGCGTTCTCGGCCACGTGGGCGAACAGATCGATCAGGGGTTCGGGGGTCCGGTCGTTTGGGGTCTCCAGCGGACACAGCGCGGCGCAGCGGGCCACGTGCGCGACAGCGTCCTCCATGGCGTCCGCGACCAGTCCGTCCAGATCGGCGTAGTGCTGGTAGGCGGTGGCCCGGTTGACCTCGGCTCGGCGTGCGACGGCGGCCATGGTGACGGAGGCGAGTTCCTGTTCCGCGGCCAGGGACAGCAGGGCGGCGCGCAGGCGTTGTCGGGTCCGGCGCACCCGGGGATCGTCAGGGTTCATGACCCACAGCATAGACAACAGGTGTTGCTTTAGCAACGAGTGTCGTTTATCTTGACGACATGAGAATCGAGATCTGGGCGGACCTGGTCTGCCCCTGGGCGTACATCGGCAAGCGCCGTCTGGAGAGGGCGCTCAAGGGCTGGACCGGAGAGTCGGCCGAGGTCGTGTGGCGTCCCTACCGAATCGACCCCACCGCTCCCGCCGTGTCCGAGCCGATCGACGAGGTCATGCGTGATCCCTTCGTCGAGGAGGCCCTCCAGTCCTGCGGGCCGGAGTCCGGAGCCGACGGCGAGCTGTTCCAGGTGTCCGAACTGGCCGCGGCCGAGGGCATCGAGGGTGAGTGGGGCGCCGTCTGGCGTGCGAACACCCACGACGCCCACCGTCTGCTGGTCCTGGCCGAGGAGGAGGGCGGCCCCGCCCTCCAGGACGCGGTCGCGGAACGTCTGCTGCGGGCCCACTTCGTGGAGGGCCGTGACATCGCCGACCACGAAGTGCTGACCGCGATCGCCGCCGACGCCGGTTCCGGCCGGGGCGGGGAACTATCGGCCGGAGGCGGAGATCGCCGAGTGCGTGAACTCCTGCTCACCGGCAAGGCCGAGGGGGTGAGTACCTCCCCGACCTTCGTGGTCAACGGCATGTCCCTGACCGGCGCCCAGGATCCGGCGCTGATCGTGGACTTCCTGACCGAGGCCGCCGACCGGCGGCCTCGGGAACTGCCCGAGGAGGTGGAGCGCATGCGGCGGGCCGAGGCCCTGCTCGCCCTGCGGGACCCGTTGGGGGCGCTCGAACTGCTCGTCCCACTCCTGGACGAGCACGGTTCGGATCGGGCGGTGCGCCTGCTGGCGGCGCGCGCCTACTTCCAGTCGGCCCAGCTGGGCCGGGCCCGGCGTGCCCTGGAGGAACTCGTCTCCGACGGGGCCGACGACGCCTACGCCCACCTGCTGTTGGGGCGCACGCTCCGGCGACAGGGCGAGAGGGAACTGGCCGAACCGCACCTGCGGCTGGCCGCGGTGATGGACCCGGACCTGGCCTGAGGTCCCAGCGGTGCCCGTTCGGGTCCGGAGAGGGTTCTGCAAGAGGAGTCAAGCCGTGAGCGAGGAACGAGCGGTAGGCGTAGACGACGATGAAGAATCCCTCTGCAAAGGCCCCCGAACACGGGCCGAAGCGCTAGCGGAGGCCCAAAAAAACACTGTCCCAACGACGCCCCGTCCGGCGATGCCGGGCGGGGCGTCACGCTGTGCGACGGGTTTCGGTCCTGTTGGGTGCCGTCCCCGAGATGTCCCCTTCGGTGGGGGTGGATCCGGTCTCAGGACAGATACATTTTCGCCGGGAACGGGACTTCTTCCACCGCATGCGGCAACTCCAAGCGACTTTTCCACTACTTTTAGTTACTGTTCGGGTTGGCAGTACGCGCTCTGCGCCCGACGGCACGCCCCGCTCATATCCTCCGCGTGAGTCCCAAGGCGCCAGGGGCGATTACCCATGGTGAGCAATAGAAACCTTACGTGGTCTTGGGAGAGTGCGTGATCACAGGTAGTGGGACCATCCACAAAGAGCCCACGTTCGAGTCGGGTCCGTCCGCGGGCGTCCGCTCGACCGTAGAGCCCGAGCGACCACCGGTATGGGGCACCGGTCCGAGCCCGCGCCGCGTCCGGGTCGCCGGGCGACCCGTGCCCCGCGCCGACGCCTGGCTGCGCCGCTACGTCATCGACCTGATCGGGCTCGACCTCCTCGCGGCGTTCATGGCCTGTCTCGCGGGGGTCGCCGTACGGTTCCACGGCTCCCTGGGCACCGACACCACCGCGCCCTACCTGTTCCTGACGCTCGTGTTCCCTCCGGTCTGGGTCCTCTTCGTGCTCCTCGGCGGCGGATACGAACGACGCTTCCTCGGGATCGGCACAGAGGAGTACCGGCGGGTCGCCATGGCCGGAGCGGTCCTCGCCGCGACCGTCGCCATCGGTGCCTATGCCGTCAAGTTCGACCTCGCTCGCGGCTACGTGCTCATCACCCTGCCGCTCATCGTCCTGCTCGGCCTCGGCCTGCGCTACGCGCGCCGCAAGGCCCTGCACCGCAGTCGCCGCTTCGGGCGGTGCGTCAGTGGTGTGGTGGTCGTCGGCCATCGCAGCGCCGCGGGCGAGCTCATCACCCGCTTCCGCGATGAGATCTACCACGGCATGGTCGTCGTGGGCGTGTGCCTGCCCGAACACGAGGCCGGCGTCACGGAGGTGGAGGGGTGTCCGGTCCTGGGCACCTTCGCCGACGCCGCCGACGCCTCGGCCCTGGTCAGGGCGGACATCGTCGCCGTCCTCGCCTGCCCGGAGATGGACGGGGTGGAACTGCGCCGGCTCGCCTGGCGGTTGGAGAAGACCGGGACGGAACTCACCGTCGCCTCCGCCCTCATGGAGGTCGCCGGCCCCCGCACCACCATCCGCCCGGTCGCGGGTCTGCCGCTGCTGCACGTGGAGCACCCCGAGCTCGTCGGCGTCCGGCGGTTGCTCAAGGGGGCCTTCGACCGATGCGCGGCCGCTCTCGCCCTCATCCTGCTCTCGCCCCTGTGCGTCGTGCTGTTCATCCTGATCCGTGCCGAGGACGGTGGGCCCGTCCTGTTTCGCCAGACACGCGTAGGACGGGGTGGAGCAGAGTTCACCGTTTACAAGTTCCGTACGATGGTGGTCGGGGCGGAGGCACTGAAGTCGGTGCTGGAGTCCCGTAACGAGCACGACGGTGTGCTCTTCAAGATGCGTCGAGACCCCAGGGTCACGTCCGTGGGGACGTGGCTGCGCCGCTACTCACTCGACGAGCTTCCCCAGCTCGTCAACGTGGTGCGCGGAGAGATGTCGCTCGTCGGTCCCAGGCCACCTCTGCCGGACGAGGTCGCCCGGTACGGGCACGACGTTCGACGTCGACTGGTGGTCAAACCGGGGTTGACGGGCCTGTGGCAGGTCAGCGGTCGTTCCGACCTCTCTTGGGAGGAATCGGTCCGTCTGGATCTGCGGTACGTGGAAAACTGGTCGCTGACATTGGACATCCAGATCCTGTGGAAGACATGGTCAGCGGTGATCCGTGGGGCGGGAGCATACTAGCCGGTGAAGAGCATCCGAAACGATCATGAGGTGGCCCGAGACCTGGCGAGCGAGGCCGGGCAGCTGTTGCTGCGCCTGCGCGCCCGCCATGGTTTCGACGAGCCCGAGGTCCTGCGCACACTGGGGGACCGGTCCTCGCACGAGTTCCTCTTCTCCGCGCTCGGTCGACTACGACCCAGCGACGCGGTGCTCTCGGAGGAGGGCGCCGACGACGCGGCGAGGCTGAGCGCGCGTCGGGTGTGGATCATCGATCCCCTCGACGGCACCCGGGAGTTCTCCGAGCCCGGGCGCACCGACTGGGCCGTGCACGTGGCGCTGTGGGAGAACGGCGACCTGGTCGCCGGGGCGGTCGCCCTCCCCTCACAGGGCAGTTGCCTGTCCACGGTGGATCCACCGTGGCTGCCGGAGGAACGCCCGGAGGGACAGCGGCTGCGCATCACCGCCAGCCGCACCCGGCCGCCGGCCTTCGTGCAGCGGATGGCCACCCAACTCGGCGCCGAGGTCATCCCGATGGGGTCGGCCGGGGCGAAGATCTGCGCCGTGCTGCTGGGCATGGCCGACATCTACGTGCACGCGGGCGGCCAGTACGAGTGGGACAGTGCCGCCCCGGTCGCGGTAGCGCGCGCCGCCGGGCTGCACGCCTCCCGGATCGACGGATCCGAACTGCGCTATAACGTAGCCGACCCACTACTCCCCGATATCCTTGTATGTCGATCGGAATTGTCGGGTATGTTGTTGGCTAGCATCCGCGACGGCGCGGACCTTGACAGCGCCGGCCCACACGCGGGGGGCTGACCGAAGGACCCTCCGCAGTGGGACCGGCCGTGTGTGTCGGTACTTCTAAGGCGGATTCCATGGGTCAGGCCAGTCAGCAGGCCCTCGGGCGCTACCAGCTCTCCCAGCTGGACGTGCTTGAGGCAGAGTCCATCTTCATCATGCGAGAGGTGGCCGCGGAGTTCGAGCGGCCCGTGCTGCTCTTCTCCGGTGGCAAGGACTCCCTCGTGATGCTGCGCCTGGCGGAGAAGGCGTTCTGGCCGGGGGCGATCCCGTTCCCCGTCATGCACGTGGACACCGGCCACAACTTCGAGGAGGTCATCGACTTCCGCGATCGCCGCGTGGCCGAGGCGGGGGTGCGTCTGGTCATCGCCTCCGTGCAGGAGCAGATCGACGCGGGCAAGGTGGTCGAGTCCACCGGGCGTTGGGCCAGCCGCAACCGGCTTCAGACCTCCGCCCTGCTGGAGGCCATCGAGGAGAACGGTTTCGACGCGGCCTTCGGTGGTGCCCGCCGTGACGAGGAGAAGGCACGGGCCAAGGAACGGGTCTTCTCCTTCCGGGACGAGTTCGGCCAGTGGGACCCCAAGAACCAGCGTCCCGAGCTGTGGAACGTGTACAACACCCGGATCGACCGCGACGAGCACATCCGGGTCTTCCCCATCTCCAACTGGACCGAGTTGGACGTGTGGGAGTACATCAAGCGCGAACGGTTGGAACTGCCCTCCATCTACTACGCGCACGAGCGCAGTGTGTTCGAGCGCGACGGCATCCTCCTCGCCGACTCCCCGCTCATCCAGCGCGACGAGACCGAGGTCCCCTTCACCGAGACCGTCCGCTACCGCACCGTCGGCGATCTGACCTGCACGGGCGCGGTCAAGTCCACGGCAGTGGAGCTGGAGGACATCATCGCGGAGATCGCGGCGACCCGGATCACCGAGCGTGGCCAGACACGGGCGGACGACCGCGCCAGTGAAGCCGCCATGGAGGACCGCAAACGCGAGGGCTACTTCTAGCCGTGTTCGCCCGACCGTCCCACTCTTCGCACATTGGATCAGGCACATGACCAACGACATCCTGCGGTTCGCCACGGCGGGCTCCGTCGACGACGGCAAGAGCACCCTCATCGGCCGGCTACTGTACGACTCCAAGTCGATCTTCGAGGACCAGCTCGACGCCGTGGAGCGCACCAGCGTCGCCCGCGGTGAGGAGCAGACCAACCTGGCGCTGCTCACCGATGGCCTGCGCGCCGAACGCGAGCAGGGCATCACCATCGACGTGGCCTACCGCTACTTCGCCACGCCCCAGCGCACGTTCATCATCGCCGACACCCCCGGTCACCTCCAGTACACCCGGAACATGGTCACCGGCGCCTCCACCGCCGACCTGGCGATCATCCTGGTGGACGCCCGCAAGGGTCTGCAGGAGCAGAGCCGTCGTCACGCCTTCCTCACCACCCTGCTCCAGGTCCCGCACCTGGTGCTGGCGGTGAACAAGATGGACCTGGTCGACTACTCCCAGGACCGCTTCGAGGAGATCAAGGCCGAGTTCTCCGAGTTCGCCGCCAAGCTGGACGCGCCCGACCTGACGTTCGTGCCGATCTCGGCGCTGCACGGCGACAACGTGGTGAGCAGGTCCGAGAACATGCCCTGGTACACGGGTTCCTCGCTGTTGCACCATCTGGAGAACGTGCACATCGCCTCGGACCGCAATCTCATCGACGCGCGCTTCCCGGTGCAGTACGTCATCCGACCGCACAAGTCGGACGACCCCGAACTGCACGACTACCGCGGCTACGCGGGTCAGCTCGCCGGTGGTGTGCTCAAGCCCGGTGACGAGGTCACCCACCTGCCCTCGGGGCTGTCCACACGGGTCTCACGGATCCTCACCGCAGACGGCGAGGTCCCCCAGGCCTTCTCCCCGATGTCGGTCACCCTTCTGCTGGAGGACGAGATCGACATCTCCCGGGGCGACATGATCTGCCGACCCAACAACACCCCGGCCGTCTCCCAGGACATCGAGGCGATGGTGTGCTGGATGACGGACACCCGCAAGCTCACCCCGCGGACCAAGCTCATCGTCAAGCACACGACCCGCACCGCGAAGGTGATGGTCAAGGATCTGCGCTACCGGTTGGACGTCAACTCGTTGCACCGCGACGAGCAGGCCGACCACCTGGCGCTCAACGAGATCGGTCGGGTCCGGCTGCGCTCCACCCAGCCGTTGTTCGTGGACGAGTACGCGAAGAACCGGCAGACCGGCGGGTTCATCCTCATCGACGAGGCCACCAACGTCACGGTGGGTGCCGGGATGGTCGTCAAGGCCGAGTAGCGGTCGGCTCCGGGCCGCTCGCGAGCACGTCACGAACGGGATCGTCTTCGGACGGTCCCGTTCTCGTGTTCCGGGTGGGAGGGATCATCGTACGGGGTCGAACAAAGGTGAGATGTTGCGTCCGGATTTCCGAACGTCAATGTTTAAGACACAGTTTTCGGCTCCCGGAACCGAATGGTTCTGTGTGAATAGTGTCCACCAGAGAGGTCGAAGTTACCGGGCGTTAGGGCGCGGTGTGGCGGTCGCAGCCATGCGTTTTGTCAGGTTTTTGGGGCTGTTTGGGGGCGCTTTGTCAGACATGGGATGAATGAAGTGCAAAGAAAAAAATCTCCACAAGTCTGGCAATCGAGGTTCAAGTCTGCCTAAAGTGTCCAAATCACAGGCAAGTTCGCAATCGAGCGAATACGCACGGTGAGAACAGTCTGTGAGTTGGAATCCCCACCCCCCTCACAAGGAGGAAGCCGCGTGAAGAAGCACCCCACCCGCAGGGTTGCCATCGGCGCCGTCGCGGTCGGCGCGCTCACCATCCCCATGGCCCTCACCGGGGCCACTGCCGCCGGCGCCGATGACCTCGCGCCGGTCTACAGCAGCTCCTCCACCTCGGGCAACGACTGGTTCGTCGTCCTGGAGGACTCCATCACCACTTCCTCGGTCTCCCCTTCGTCCCTGGGGATCTCCTCCGACCAGGTGAACCACACCTACGAAGAGGTCATCAACGGCTACTCGGCCACGCTGAACGGTTCCGAGGTCCAGGACCTGCGGGCCCAGGACGGTGTCGCCTACATCGAGCAGGTCGGCGAGGCCGAGATCAACCTCACCTGGGGTCTCGACCGGATCGACCAGGAGGACCTGCCCCTGGACGACTCCTACACCACCGAGGCCGACGGCTCCGGTAGCTCGGTCTACATCCTCGACACCGGCATCGACCCGGAGCACCCCGAGTTCGGTGACCGCGCCGAGGTCGGCTTCGACGTCTCCGGTGGCGACGGCATGGACGGGCAGGGCCACGGCACCCACGTCGCGGGCACCGTCGGTGCCGACACCTACGGTGTGGCGCCCGGCGCCAACCTGATCGGTGTCAAGGTCCTGGGCGACGACGGCTCCGGTTCCTACGACGACATCATCGCCGGTATCGACTGGGTGGCCGACAACGCCGAAGCCGGCGCGGTCGCCAACATGTCGCTGGGCGGCCCCGCCTCCCAGGCCGTCGACGACGCCGTCAACAGCCTGGCGTCCTCCGGTGTCTTCGTGGCCGTGGCCGCGGGCAACGAGAGCCAGGACACCGACAACGTCTCCCCGGGCGGCGCCGAGGGCGTCGTCTCCGTCGGCGCCTCCGACGAGAGCGACGCCGCCGCCTCCTTCTCCAACTACGGCCCCGCCGTTGACATCTACGCCCCGGGCGTGGACGTGGAGTCGACCATCCCCGGTGGTGGGACCGACACCTACAGCGGCACCTCGATGGCCAGCCCGCACGTCGCCGGCGCCGCCGCTCTGTACAAGAGCGGACAGGGTGACGACGACCAGGACACCATCCTGGACTGGATGACCACCAACGGTGGCGACGACAAGCTGAGCGGCGTGCCCAGCGACACCGTCAACCTTCTGCTGAACGTTCAGGGTCTGTAGGACCCGCCGGGTTGTGGAGACCCCGCGCGTCCACAACACGGTCTGATCGACAGCCGACGGGACGGCCCCGGGCCGGAAGGGTTCCACCCTTCGGTCCGGGGCCGCGTCGTGTCCACCACGAGTCGAGGAAATCGTGACCTTTCGCTCTTGTGCGATGACCGAAAGTAATACCCTGGAGTAGTGGATGGATATCGACTGGTCTTCGTCGGTGGGATGGGCCGTTCCGGCTCGACCCTGATCGAGCGTCTCCTCGGGGAGCTGCCCGGGTTCTGTTCCGTCGGTGAGGTCGTGCATCTGTGGCGCCGGGGCCTGCTGGAGAACGAGCTCTGTGGCTGCGGCTCTGCCTTCGCCGACTGCGGATTCTGGGTGGAGGTCGGCAAGTGCGCCTTCGGCGGCTGGGGGCGACTGGACCTGCCCCGGGTCCTGAGCCTGAAGGACAGTGTGGACCGCACCAGGTTCCTGCCGCTCCTGCTCAGTGAGGCCGCCGACGAGAGCGCCGTCGCCGCGAGGGGCATGCGCTACACCGACCTCTACCACCGGCTCTACGCCGCGGTCGCCGAGGTGTCCGGGGCGCGGGTGATCGTGGACGCCAGCAAGCACGCCTCTTTGGCGGCCTGTCTGCGCCGCCGGTACGGCGCTCGGATGCGGTTGCTGCACGTGGTGCGCGACCCCCGCGCGGTGGCCCATTCCTGGAGCAAGAAGGTGGCCCGCCCCGAGGCCAACGCCGCCAGCGGTGAGCAGGAGATGGCGCGGTACACGGCCGGGAGGGCTGCGGTGCAGTGGATGACGCAGAACGCCTCGATGGACGCCCTGTCGCGGCTGGGGGTCCCCACCTTGAGGGTCCGTTACGAGGACTTCGTGGCCGACCCGGAGCGTCAGTTCGGGCGGATCGCGGAGTTCGCGGGTCACGACGGGCCATCGCTCGCCCTGGGGGAGGGGGGAGTGGAACTGTCCGTGGGGCACGCGATCTCGGGCAACCCGATGCGGTTCAAGGGTGGGCCCGTCGGGGTGCGGGCCGATCACCGCTGGCGGGAGGACCTGCCCGCCTCGCGTCGCCGTTTGGTCGCGGCGGTCACCGCCCCCCTCCGTGGGTGTTACGGGTACTGATGTCCGCTGTGCGAACGCACGGGGTGTCGTATGTACGAAAAATAACGTATCGTCACTGAGAGAACACTCTGGGTTGTTGTCGGGGGAGTCGGGGGGCGATGCGCTGTGGGCAGCGGACCGGTGCGAGGCATGGCGGCGACGGGGGCGCTGGTCTTCGTCCTGGGACTGGCCGGAACGGCTGACGGGCCGACGATCACGGCAGCGCCGGGAGCGGAACCGCTGTCGGCGGAGAAGCCCGCGTCCAACGCGGCGAGCCTGCCGGGGGCACCTCCCACCGCCGAGGAAGCCGACTGCACCCTCTCCGACATCCTCGAACCCTCCTGCGGGGTCTGGTGGGGCGCCAGCCCCTACCAGGACGACATCCACCCGCTGGAGGAGGCGGTCGACCGGAAGATGGACATCGTCTACACCTGGCGGGGCATCGACCAGCCGCACGTGCCGGGGCAGAGGGAACTCGACATGATCGCCGAGGGGCGGCACGTCCACACCAACATCGAAGCGCGGCGCTTCACCGAAGAGGGACACCCCGACATCGACTACCGGGACATCCTCGACGGTGACTTCGACTCGTCCCTGCGCTCCCAGGCCCGCGCCATCGCCGACACCGAGGTCCCCTACTTCGTCACCTTCGACCACGAGGCCGACGCCGACAAGCGTTACAACAGTCGCGGTACCCCCGAGGAGTTCGTGAGCTCCTGGAAGCACATCGTCGACCTGTACCGGGAGGAGGGCGCCGACAACGTCATCTGGGTGTGGAACGTGACGGGTTGGGTCGACAACCTCGATCGGCTCCCCGGCCTGTGGCCCGGCAACGACTACGTCGACTGGCTCAGCTGGGAGGCCTACAACATGTCCGGCTGCGACGTCCAGCCGAACTGGACCGAGCCGCACTCCTTCGAGGAGGCCTTGGCCCCCGCCTACGAATGGGTTCAGGAAGAAGGACCCAAGCACGGGATCGACCCGGACAAGCCGGTGATGGTCGGCGAGATGGGCACCACCGACATCGGCCCCAGGGAGACCCTCGACTGGTACACGGACATCCCGGAGGTCCTCCAACGCTACGAGCGCGTCCGCGCCGTCAAGTTGTGGGACAACAAGGTCTCCGACGGCTGCGACTTCCGGATCAAGGCCAACGAGCACGCCCGCCGCGGCTTCGAGAAGGCCGGGCAGGACCCCTACGTGAACCTGCCCGATCGTGTCCGCCGCCTCGCCGAATACGCCGATTCCCGCGATCAGGACAAGGACTAGTCAGCCGCCGACGGGGCGGGACATGGCCCAGGTGCGGGGGCCGTCGTCGGGCAGGTCGTACTCGGCGGACACCGTGAAACCGAGCGACTCGTACAGTCGGACGTTGGTGTCGGTCGAGGTCTCCAGGAAGGCGGGGACACCCGCGCTGTCCGCCTCGCGCAGTCCGACCTCGATGACGCGACGGCCCAGTCCGCGGCCTCGGGCCTCGGGGCGCACGCCGACGCTTCCCAGGAACCACGCCGTTCCGGCGGGACGGTGGAGTTCCATGGCCCCCTCCGCCGACGCGTAGGCCTCGGCGCGGTCCCCAGCCAGATCGACCAGGGTCGGCAGCAGCCGCTCCATGACCACGTCGGCCCCACCGGAGTCCGGGGTGGACCACACGGCGACCGCGGCCAGGTCCTCGCTGACCCACACGCGTCCGTGCGGCAGACCGACCTCGGCGAGGAAGATCCGTTGGAACTCGCGCAGTCGGGTGAGATGGTCGTCGGCGGAGATGGTGTGCCTGGTGAAGGGGTAGTCCGCGAACGCCGCGGCCAATGTGTCCGCCGCTGCTGCCACGTCCTCGTCGGTGGCCTCTCTGATCATGTGCGCCCCCTCGCTCTCGCCCGGCTGTGTGCCGGGTCCCCGGAGCGGAGGCTACCCCTCCACCACCGGCGGCACCACGTCTTTTCGAACGTGGTGCCGCCGCCGGGGCGACCCCGGAACCCGTGCTCAGACCCCCTTGCCGCGCAGGTGCAGGGTGCGCAGGATCCACCCCGGCGGTACCCCGCAGACCACCAGGAACGCCAAGAGGGCACGGCCCTCGAACGGGCGGGTGCGCAGGGTGGTGCCGATCCACCTCAGCGCCACCCGACGCTGTCCGGCCGAGGCCTCCGCGAAGGCGATCTGCCCGGCGATCCGGGCGTAGCCGCGCGGCACCACCCGGAACTCGGGGTACTTCTCCAGTAGCCAGCGCAACGCCGTGGAGATGGTCTGCCAGCGCTCGGAGAAGAACGACTTGCGGTGCCACAGCACCCGCACCCCCGCCTCGGGGATGTTGCGGATCGGCGCCCGCCGGGCCAGCCGCAGCAGCAGCTCGTAGTCCTCGGCGTAGCTGCCCGGGATCTCCTCGCTCACCGTGCCGCAGCCGTCCACCATGGCCGATCGACGGATGAGGAACGAGGAGGGGTGCAGCTCGGTCAGGCGCGACCCCAACAGGTCCCGATAGGTGACGTGGGTGCGATCCAGGACCCGTTCGGACTCGACCTCGTCGTAGACCACACGGATACCGCAGCACACCATTTCGGTTTCCGGTTCGGCCCGCAGGATCTCCACCTGGGCGCGCAGCTTGTCGGGCATCCAGGTGTCGTCGTCGTCGCAGAACGCCACGAGTTCGGTGTCGGCGGCCAGCACCCCGGTGTTGCGGGCCCCGGCCAGCCCCGGCGTGAGCGAGTTGGTCACCACCTGGACGGGGCGTTCGCCCTCGGCCAGGGCCAACGAGGGGTCGGGCCGGCTGTTGTCGAAGACCACGATGGCCGTGATCCGCCCCGGGTAGTCCTGTTCGGCCACCGCTCGGAGCGTGTGGCGCAGCAGTTCGGGGCGATCACGTGTGGGCACCACCACGGTCACCTGTGGCCATTCCTCTCCGGTGGCCATCGGTCGGGTTCGCGGCTCGGGCGTCTCTTGTTCGCTGACCAGGTCGATGAGCGTCCCGGCGCGCAGGGCCGCGTCGTCCGGGCCGCTGTCGGTGGCCGGGTCCACCCGGAAGTCCTCCGGGGAGGACAACGCCTTGTCGATGAGGGCGTGCAACTGCTGGGCGGTCGAGCAGGCGCGGGCCCGCCCTGCCTCCTCCAACCGGTCGACGAACAGGAGTTGATGGTCGTCGACGTGTTCGTCCAGCTCCGGGTCGCGCGCCACCACGATGGGCAGACGCCCCGCGGACCGGGCCTGGATGACGGTGCCGGGGCCGCCGTGGCATACCACCGCCCCGGCGTGCCCCATGGCCTCGGAAAGCTCGTTCCCGGGCAGGAACGGTGAGCCCGTGGCCCGGGACGGGGCCGCGCTGTGTCCGTGCTGGACGAGCACGCGCAGGTCGGGGTGGCGGCGGGCGTAGTCGTCGACCCAGCGCACGAGTCGGTCGAACGCGTGGTGGTCGGTTCCGACACTGACGACCACGTCGGGGTGGTCGCTGTCGTCCCCGTGGGGCGGGTCGTGGGATGTGGTCTGTTCGGTCACAGGAGTGGTCCTACGGTGATGGCGGTCGGCATGAACGAGCGCTGTTCCTCCCACTGGGCGAGGAACAGACGGGTGAACGGTTTGCAGAGCCGTGCGGTGAGCGTGGGGGTGTCGATGCGGTCGTAGACCTCGATGTAGACGGTCGGAATCCGCAGCAGCCAGGCCAGGACGAAGAACGGCAGGGCCACCCCCGCCCCGGTGCTGACCACCACCGACGGGCGCTGTTCGCGCATCGTCCGCAGGGCGAGTCCGGTGTTGCGCAGCAGGTTGCCGATGTCGCGGGTCGTGGGGTGGTGGGCCCAGCGCACGGACTCGTCGCCGAGCGCGGACTCGGCGTCGGGGGTGCGGAAGGTGACCCACACCCGCTCCTTCCCCCGCCACCAGGGACGTAGCGAACACAGCTGGGTGAGGTGGCCGCCGCTGGAGGCCACCAGGAGAACCGGGCGTGCGGACAATGCGTACTCCATTCATGACTGTGGGTGATGAACGAAGGGGGGTGGGGGAGCTCATGGTGGGTCCGGATCACCTCCGCAGGTGGAGTTCCAGGTGGTCGCGCAGCCACCAGACCGAAGCCAGGTGGCCGAACACGCCCACGCCCACGGCGAGGACCAGGGTGGGAAGACCGCCGCCCAGACACGCCTCGGCCAGGAGCGGCAGCGCGCCGAACCACACCAGGGATCCGCCGACGGCCACCGACACGGGCCTGCTCACCGGGTGCAGCGCCACCACCGTCCGCAGCTGCCACAGCGGCAGGGTCTTGCGCACCAGGACGGCCGAGACCAGGGCCACGGCGGCACCCGGAGCTCCGTGGGAGGGCACGAGCAGCACGCACCCGCCCACGTTGACCAGCAGGGACAGGAGGTTGTTCAGCAGGTTCAGGCCGGTGCGTCCGGTCATGGTGAGGACCAGATCGCCCATCCCCAGGACGGAGGCGGCCAGCTGTCCGGCGCAGACGATCACCAGCACCGTGGCTCCGGTGCCGTACTCGGCGCCGAACAGCCGCATCACCTCGGGCGCGAACACCAGGGCCGACAGGTAGAGCGGCCAGGTCAGGCACACCTGCCAGGACGTTCCCGCCTGGTAGAGCGATCGGACCCCGGTGTGGTCGCGGGAGGCCAACAGTTCGGCGAAGCGGGGTTGGGCGGCGTTCAGCACCGCCTGCGTGCCGAACTGTCCCACCACCATGATCCGTGTGGCGGCGGTGAAGACCGCGGCACCGCTCACCCCGCTCAGCAGCGCCACCATCACCACGCCGCCGCGCTGCACGCCCATCTGGGCCACGCCGCCCAGGGCCCGGGGCAGGGAGAAGGACCAGAACGCCGCCGGGGTGACCCGTCCCGCCGGCTCCTCCTCCCGCTCCGACGCGTCGGTCGTCTCGGGGACCGCCTGCTCCGGGGCCGCCCGGTGGACGATCCGCCCCAGCCAGAACCAGGCCAGCACCGCCGCCGGAAGGTACGGGCCGGCCCACGCGAGCGCGAGCAACCCCGCCGAACCGCTCAATACGATCAGCCCCACCAGCGCGAGCTGGGCCGAGGGTCGCCCGACCTTGTCCACCAGCGCGGTCGTCACCATGTCGTGGTGGGCGCGGGTGGCGGCCAGCGCGGAGTCGGTGAGGACGGCGAACGGTAGGAACACGGCGAGCAGCCGCAGGTACGCGGCCGCGTCCTCCGGTCCCAAGGCGTCGGCCAATGGTCGGGCGAACACGAACAGGAGCAGCGCCACCACCAGCGACATCACCACGACCGGTCCCATGGCCATCCGCAGGAGCGCCGGAGCGCCTCCGGCCCGTCCGAACACCCGCATGCGGGCGATGAAGTACACCAGCCCGTCTGGGGCGCCGAGGTTGGACACCGCCGCCATGATGAGGAACACCGAGGTGGCGGAGAACAGCAACCCGGCGGTCTCCTGTGAGAACGCCCGGGTGATCGCCACGATCAGCGCGAGGTTGAGCGCGGCGCCCACCGCCGCGCCCGCCATGTTCACCACCCCGCCGCGCAGGACGCGCCGCAGCCCACCGTCGGAGCGGTGCTCGGACGTCCTCACCGGTACCACGAGGGGGTGCGCCCCCACCAGACGGCCAGCCGAGCGTCGTTCTCGGCGAACCGGGAGGTCAGTTCCGCGCGCAACGACTCGGGCATCATCGCCCGCTTGCGGGTGTTGTGCCGGCCCGGGGGCGCCATCGGGGTCGGTGGCAGTTCCAGGAAACGGACGATCCCCTCAAGCGTCCGGGAGGTGCCGTCGAACAGGTCGGCGTAGTCCACCACGTGCATCCGATCGCGGCCGAGATGGTGTTCCATCCGGATCAACTGGTCCACGTAGTTCCCCCGCGCCACGTATCCGTGGTGTTGGTGCGAGCGCGAGTAGTGGGTCGGGTCGGCGCTCAGCCGTTCCTCGGCTCCGGCCAGCCGCCGCTCCTCCAGCTCGATCGCGCGGGTGAACGGTTCGGTCTCGAAGCCGCGCGCGCTCTCGTGGGCGTGCGCCGAGTACGCCCGCTCCACCGGGTCGCGCAGGATCACCACGACCTTCGTCTCCGGCAGCTCCCGGGCGATGCGCTCCGCGGCCAGGGGATGGAACAGGTAGTACGGGCTGGACTCGAATACCCGGATCCGGGACCGACCCCAGCGGGCGCGCAGACCGTTGCGCAGGGGGAAGTGCGACCGGTACCAGTCCAGGCCGTTGTGGTGTCCGGTGTCGAAGTAATGGACACCCTTGCGCAGGACCGGGCCGGTGACCGCGGGATGCAGGTTCAACGCCTTGAACAGGGAGGTCGTGCCCGAACGTTGGGCACCGCAGAGGAGGAAGTCCGGCAGGGCCCTGGCATGGCGGGTCATCCCGCCGAGCCCGTCGGCGATGGGCAGAAGGGCACGCCTGGCCGGAACGGCCAGGCGGGTCAACGGGGAGGTGGCCCGGGGCATCACGAGTTCCTTGGATGAGAGGTGGACGGCGAGGAGGGTGTGATCGGGGGTGGGTCGTGCCGGCTCAGCCGGTGTGGTCGGCTTCATGCGCGGCTCTCTCCTGAAGGCCCTCCAAAGCGGGAAGCAGCCAGTCGTCCACCGCGGCGAGGTGGCCACCGCTCTCCGCCTGCCGGTCGTGCAGGTAACGGGTGGCCAGGTCGATCAGGTACAGCGCCATCACCGTGGACACCGTGTGCGGACGAAGCCCGAGTCCGGCCATCAGGGGGTCGCGCAGCAGCCGTGAACCGCTGTCCAACCAACGGTGCACCCCCGGGTGGACCCCCGCCTGGACACACTCGTTGAGGTCGTAGTGCAGCGCGTCGAACCCGGCGGGCGCGTCCATGGCCAGACGTTCCCAGTCCCACACGAACGCGCGCCGCGCCGTGCCGGCGATGTTCCACCGGGTCAGATCGCCGTGCCAGGCCCCGAAGGGCAGCCGCACGTCCGGAAGCCGGTGCAGCGCGGTCCGCAGGGGCGCGACCTCCGGGCGGGAGCCCAGTTTGGCGATGCGTTCGTCCAGGGTGCGCCGGTAGGGGCTCACCGACAGACGGCGCTCCCGGACCGGGGCCAGGCAGACGATCTGCGTGACGCAGCGCAGCAACTGGCGGCGGGTGGGCCGATCGGTCTGATCACCGACGGGCAGGGCCTCCTGGACCAACAGGGGTTGACCGTTCCACTCACCGTCGTAGAGCAGGCGAGGGACGGTCACGTCCCGCATCGGTCTCTCCGCCAGGTGGCGTAGCGCACGGGTCTCGGCCCGCACCAGTCGACCGGTGAGCTCGTTGATGGCGACCTTGGCGTACCCGATCGTCCGCCCGCCCGGGGTGAGTAGCAGCAGGACCGGTTTGCGGTTGGCTCGGGGCGGCCCCACGTGGATGGCGATGGCGAGCTCGCGGTCGAGTGCGGTGGTGAGCGCGTGTTCGATGCCCGGGCCCGCGCCCACGTACAGGCGGTCGCGCAGCAGCAGCGGGGCCACCCCGGTGGCGAACGCGCCCGTCAGCAACATGGTGCGCAGCCGTTCCTTGAAGGAGTGGCCCTGCGCGAACGAGGCGATGCCCCGGGCCGCCACCGAGCGGTTGCCCGCGGGCAGGATCACCCGAGGATTGTGCGCGTTGGGCACCGGAAGGTACTGATTGCCCCGGTTGCGGGGCGCCATCCGCAGCACACTGCCGTCCCCCGGCCCGAGCAGCCCGCCGCATGGCCACAGCACCGCGGCCAGATCGGTCAGGTAAGTGGTCTCGGTCCTCACCAGACACCCCCAGCACGCGTCGCCCGACGCCCGGCCACCAGGGGTTCCTCGACGCGCCACAGCAGGGCGACGGCGATCATGGTGACGGCGAGCGGGGACATGAGCGCGACGTAGAAGAACATGTACCAGAACAGAAGCAGCACGGTCAGCAGGGCGCCCTGCCCGACCACGGTCACCGCGGCGCGGTACCGCCAGGCCACCACGGCGAAGAACGCCACGAACAGGGCCGTGCCCACCCACCCGGACGCGATGAGGGTCATCCACAACTGGCCGGCGTTGCCGATCACGTGCTGACCACAGCCCGGGCACTCGGCGGACGGGCCGATGGCGATCGAGTCGGAGCTGCCCTGCCCCTCACGGGTGGTGCCCCAGCCCACCACCGGCGACAGGTCGGCGGCCTCGACCGACGCGGCGTTGGTGGCCGCGCGCCCGTCGTCGCTGTGCGGGTTGTCGGCGCGCTCGCGCACCACGTCCGCCAACGGGGACAACGCCAGGGTGAGCGATAGAGCGACCATGGCGACCGCCCCGGCGCCCACCAGCACCACCCGGCCTCGGCGCAGCGCTTGGGCGGCGCCGAAGGCCAGCGACAGCATCAGACCGGCCCACAGGGCGCGGTTGAGCGAGTACACGATCGGGGCCACCGACACCCCCGCGGCCACCAGGGCGCCCCACCGCGCCAGGCCGGTTCCCTGGATCACCCAGGCCACCATCAGCCACACCAGCAGCAGGGAGATCATGTAACCCCAGATGTTGGTGTACTCCCACGGGGCCTTGGGACGGGCGGACTCGTATCCGAAGATGTCCATGATCTGCGCCGACGCGGGGTGGATCAGCGTCTGCATGTAGGGATCGGACACCAGGGCGCCCGGCATCAGGTACTCCAGCGGGGCGGTGAATTCGAACGTCGGCGCGAGCATCCCCAGGTAGCCACCGGCGATGGTGACCAGGCACAGCACCGCCAAGGACCAGGCGACCAGACGGACGGGCAGCTCACGCTCGGTGAGGTTGCCGACGTAGAGCATCACCACGGTGAGCACCAGATAGTTGATCACGCGCAGTACCGCACCCGGGTAACCGCCGCTCCCCGGCACGGTCCCGGGCATCTCCACCGTGACCAGCGCCAACCCGAGCACCGTCCACACCAGGAACAGCGCCCACAGCCAGAACCACGGCGGCACCCGCAGCCCCACCGTGCGGTGGCGGCGTACCAGTTCGGCGAGCATCGGCACCGCGAACAGCCAGTACGCGAACTGCCCCATGCCGAGCGCCCACCACAGCGGGTACCCGGCCAGCAACCAGACCACGGGCCACCCGGTGACCGGGGTGGACCCGCGCCGTGCGGTGACCTGCCAGGTCACGGCCGTCGAACGCGCCCCCCGGGTGGCCGCGCCCACGGCCGTCAACGTCGGGATCCGACCGACGCGGCCCCACCGGAGGTGGGCAGCGCCGACCCACGCGACAGGTCGTCGGCATGGGCGGCCCTCGTCTCGCTGGGCCGGCGCGGTGCGGGTGGCACCGGCACACGCGGCATCGGAACGGGCCCGGGGCCGGGCTGACGCGGAACCGTGATCGCGCCCGGGACGGTCACCCCGAAGCGGGTTCCCGCGGTGACCAACCCGGTCAGGTCCGAGCGCGGGCTCAGACCCAGCTCCACCACCGGCAGCAGCAGGTCGGCGGAGGCGGCCAGGGCGTGGACGTCGGCGCGCTCGCCGGCGGAGGCCGTGGCCACGACCACGAATTCCGCGCGAGAACGCAGCAGCTCCACGAGTTCGGCGGCGCCGCCCTGGAGGGGCGCCACGGTACCGGCGGTCCCATGGCGCAGTACCCGCAGGCGGGGCGTGTGAGCGGGGTGCACCGCCAGTTCGGCGGGGTCCTCCCCGTCGATGAGGACGTCGGCCAGGCCGGGGCCCTCGGAAAGCCCGAGGAGCTCGTGGACGGTTTCGGTGCGCGGGTCCGCGCAGACCAACAGGGTGTCGGAGCCACCACGGGCCAGCGCGGCGGCCAGGTTCACCGCGGCGGCGGTACCGGCGCGTCCCGGGGTGGTGCCGGTGACCACGATGACCCGGCCCGGCGCGGGTTCGCCGCCCTCCGTCGCGGCGAGGGCGGCGGAGCGGTCCTCGCCGTCGTCGGTCTCGGCCAGTCGGGCGCGGACCAGGTGCGCGAACTCGTTGGCCCGCTGCCCGGTGGGGGTGGTGTCGTCGAGCAGGCCGGGGGAACGGCCGGAGCGATCCCCGGGGACGGACAGGTCGAGCAGGACGGGCAGGGAGCCGATCCGTTCGGTCTCCTCGGTGTCCCGCAGACGCGGGTCCATCCGGTCGCGGACCACGGCCGCCAGGAGCCCGGCCAACAGGCCCAGCGCGGTGCCCGCCACGATCCACAGCGCCAGGAGCGGCGAGGAGGGTGATTCCGGCAGGGACGCGGGGGTGATGACCTGGCCGGGGGAGACCGTCTCGCGCAGGGCGCTCAGCGGGGTGATGCCGTTGCCGAGGTCGGTGATCTCCTGGCGCAGGGCCTCGGCGCGGGCGTCCGTCCCGGCGACCATCTGGTTTTCTCCGGTCAGTTCGGCCAGGTCGTCGTAACGGTCCTGTTGTTCGGCGCGCAGGGCCTCCAACCGCCCCTCGATGAGGGCGTGGACCTGGACCTCCCGCTGTTCCAGGTAGGCCTCCGCGAGGGAACCGGCGCCCGCGCGGGCCAGTTCCGGGGTGCGCGCGGAGTAGCGCAGTTCCAGGATGTTGCTGTTGGGCGGGACGGTCACGTCGACGTTTTCGCGCACGTCCTCGGAGGTGGCCGACCCGGGGAGCTCCTCGGCGGCGGTTCCGGTCACCCGGTCGGAGACCACGATCTGGGCCTCGCTGTCGAGGTTGACGTCGCCGGTCAGGCGTCCGGACCGCTCCCCGGTGAACTCCGCCATTTCGGTGGGGTGGACCTGGACCGAGGCGACGGAGGTATAGGTGGAGGGCACCGCGAGAGCCCCGGCGGTGGCGAGGACCAAGCCACCGAGCACGCCGGCGCACACGAGCCGCCGGCGGCGCCTCAACAACGCGGTGTACTCCTTCAGTTCCGGTCCGGACGAGCCGGGGACGTCGGTGTCCATCGGGTCCTCTCCACGCAGACATGGCAGCACTTTTAGTGAACGCTTGAATACTAAGTGTAATCCCTTTGGGTCTGCTTGGTGGTTTGAGAAACAACCCTTTTTCTTGCCCGAAGGTGTCCGGAAATCGGCCCGGCCAGGGTCGATCTGTGTAGAGAAGTCGGATATTCGGCCTATGGGGATGCAAAAGGGGCGGTGGGGATCCTCCCCGCCGCCCCTCACCGAACGTGATTGTTCGGACCCGGGTCCCCTTATCCTCCGACGACGACCGTGGGCAGGCCGGTGTCGGACTCCCAGGCCTCGTCGCACGCCTTCTGCGAGGACACCGTGTGCGCCCGCGCCGCACAGTCCCGGTACTCCGTGACCTGGTCGCTGTAGACGAGCAGGACGGAGAACATCGCCGCGGAGATGACCACACCGACCACACCGAGGACCATGCTCGACAGGGCGCCCGGGGCTTCGGACTTGTGGGCCCGCGCGGCTCTACGGGCCCGCAGGCCCTGCACCACCCCGAGGGCGGACAGCACGCCGCTGTAGGGCGGGAACAACAGGCCCGCCAGGCCCAGGAACAGGCCCCACAGGCCGCCTCGCTCGACCTTGGGGGAGCGGTCGTCGGCCTGGGTCTCCGGGCTGTTGTCGGTCACAGGTTCACTCCTTCGGTGGCGCCCGAGCAGGTGGGGCGCCGTGGACCGCGTCCGCCGGGGCGGAGACGGGGGCTCAACGTGTGCGGGTGGAACTCAAGGTCCGCGTGGGGTAGACGCTACCCGGCCCGATAGGGTGGGAGCGCGGACGGGCCGACTGTGCCCATGCCCGGCGTCTGTGCCGTGCGTACGCGATTTTTCCGGATGCTGCGCCGTCCCCCGGCGCCCCCGGAAGTGGGGACCACGTGTTCCCGCACCGTTCTTCTACACATGAGGGAGAAGCACGCTTTGTCCGCGCGAGTGGTGGTTCTCATATCGGGGACGGGCAGCAACATGGCCGCCCTGATGGAAGCCGCGAAGAACCCCGACTACGGGGCGGAGATCGTCGCCGTCGGTACCGACCGTGAGGGAACCCGTGGAATCGAGGTGGCCGAAGCCGCCGGTGTCCCCACGTTCTCGGTGCCCTTCCGTGCCTACGCCGACCGTTCCCAGTGGGACGCCGCCATGTCCGACCGGATCGCCGAGCACGAGCCCGACCTGGTCGTCTCCGCCGGATTCATGCGCATCCTCGGTCCCGCCGTGGTCGGCCGCCACCAGGCGGTGAACATCCACCCGGCCATGCTTCCCTCCTTCCCCGGCGCGCACGCGGTACGCGACGCGCTCGCCCACGGTGTCCGCATCACCGGCACCACCATCCACTTCCTCGACGAGGGCGTCGACTCCGGCCCGATCATCGACCAGGTCGCGGTGCCCGTCGAGGACGGTGACGACGAGTCCAGCCTCCACGAACGGATCAAGGTCGTGGAGCGCCGCATGCTGGTCGACACGGTCGGCCGGCTCGCCCGTGAGGGCTGGACCATCGACGGCAGGTACGTGCGGTTCGGCCGCATCGACACAGAGGAGAACCGGTGACGCAGCAGGCCATCAGGCGCGCGTTGATCAGTGTGTACGACAAGACCGGCCTGGCGGAGCTGGGGGCCGGCCTGGCGGCGGCGGGGGTGGAGATCGTCTCCACCGGCTCGACCGCGGCCCGGCTCACCGAGGCGGGCGTGGCCGTCACCCCGGTCGAGGACGTCACGGGCTTCCCCGAGATCATGGAGGGGCGGGTCAAGACCCTGCACCCCGCGGTCCACGCCGGGCTGCTCGCCGACCAGGGCAACCCCGAGCACGTCGCCAAGATCGACGAGCTGGGCATCGCCCCGTTCGACCTGGTCGTGGTGAACCTCTACCCCTTCTCCGACACCGTCGCCTCCGGCGCCTCCGAGGCCGACTGCATCGAGAAGATCGACATCGGCGGCCCCGCCATGGTCCGCGCCTCCGCCAAGAACCACGGCAGCGTGGCGATCGTGGTCGACCCGACCGCCTACGACGCGGTCCTGGCGGCCGTGCGCGACGGCGGCTTCACCCTCGACCAGCGCAAGGCCCTGGCAGGGAAGGCCTTCCAGCACACCGCCGCCTACGACGCCGCGGTCGCCGACTGGTTCGCCTCCACCTACGCCCCCGACACCGAGGCGAAGGAGACCGGCTGGTCGGACTTCCGCGCTTCGGTGTACACCCGCCAGGACACCCTGCGCTACGGGGAGAACCCGCACCAGAAGGCCGCCCTCTACTCCGAGGCCGGGTCCGGCGGCGGACTGGCGGGCGCCGAGCAGCTGCACGGCAAGGCGATGTCGTACAACAACTACGTCGACTCCGATGCCGCCCTGCGCGCCGCCTACGACTTCGACGAGCCGTGCGTGGCCATCATCAAGCACGCCAACCCCTGCGGGATCGCCGTGGGCGCCGACAACACCGAGGCCCACCGCAAGGCGCACGCCTCCGATCCGGTGTCCGCGTTCGGCGGGGTGATCGCCACCAACCGTGAGGTCGGTGCCGAACTGGCCGCGCAGATCGCCGAGATCTTCACCGAGGTCGTGGTCGCCCCCGCGTTCACCGACGAGGCCGTCACCACCCTCGCCAAGAAGAAGAACATCCGTCTGCTGGTCGTCGCCGACCCGGCACGGGGTCCCCGCCGGGAGACCCGTCAGATCAGCGGCGGCCTGCTGGTCCAGGACACCGACGTCATCGACGCCGAGGGCGACGACCCCGCCGGCTGGACCCTGGCCACCGGAACGCCCGCCGACGAGGCGACCCTCGCCGACCTCGCCTTCGCCTGGAAGGCCGTGCGCGCGGTCAAGTCCAACGCGATCCTCCTCGCCGCCGACGGTGCGACCGTCGGTGTGGGCATGGGCCAGGTCAACCGGGTCGACTCCGCCCGCCTCGCGGTCACCCGCGCCGCCGACCGGGTCAAGGGTTCGGTCGCCGCCAGCGACGCGTTCTTCCCGTTCGCGGACGGTCTGGAGATCCTCACCGAGGCCGGGGTGCGCGCCGTCGTTCAGCCGGGTGGTTCCGTGCGCGACGCCGAGGTCGTCGCCGCCGCCGAGGCCGTCGGGGTCACCATGTACCTCACCGGTACCCGCCACTTCTTCCACTAGGGGAAACACATGAGCGCGATCGTTCTGGACGGAAAGGCCGTCGCGAAGTCCATCCGGGAGGACCTGGCCGAGCGGGTGGCCGAGCTGCACGCCCGAGGCGTCACCCCCGGCCTCGGTACCGTCCTGGTCGGCGACGACCCGGGCAGCCACTCCTACGTGCGCGGCAAGCACCGCGACTGCGAACAGGTGGGTATCGCCAGCATCCGCCGCGACCTGCCCGCCGACGCCACCCAGGAGGACGTGGAGCGGGTCGTCCACGAGCTCAACCAGGACCCGTCCTGCACCGGCTACATCGTGCAACTGCCCCTGCCCAAGGGCCTGGACGAGGGGCGGGTGCTGGACCTGATCGACCCGACCAAGGACGCCGACGGTCTCCAGCCGACCAACCTGGGTCGGCTGGTCCTGATGGAGGAGGCCCCGCTGCCGTGCACCCCGCGCGGCATCGTGGAGCTGCTGCGCCGTTACGAGGTGCCGATCAAGGGCGCCGAGGTCGTCGTGGTGGGTCGTGGCGTGACCGTGGGCCGGCCCCTCGGTCTGCTGCTGACCCGCCGCTCGGAGAACGCCACCGTCACCCTGTGCCACACCGGCACCCGTGACCTGGCCGAGCACACCCGCAAGGCGGACGTCATCGTCGCCGGCGCGGGCGTGCCCGGGCTCATCACCCCGGACATGGTCAAGCCGGGCGCCGCCGTGCTGGACGTGGGCGTGTCACGCACCGACGCCGGTCTGGTCGGCGACGTGGCCGCGGGGGTGGACGAGGTCGCCGGACACCTGTCCCCGAACCCGGGCGGAGTGGGCCCGATGACCCGCGCGATGCTGCTGGTCAACGTGGTCGAAGCCGCCGAACGCCAGGCGGGCGTCTCCGCCTGACCCGATGACCGACGACAGGGGCGAGCCCATCCGGGCCCGCCCCTTTTCCCTGTCGGGTCAGCCGGCGCGGCGGGCGTGGCCGACGGGCATCGGGCGGACCAGGCCCAGGGCCACCACCTCGTTGGCCAGGCGGGTGCGTCGGTTCTGTCCCTCCGGGATGCGGAACTTCTGGTAGAGCCGCAGCAGGTGCTGTTTGACCGCAGCCTCGGTGACCACCAGGGCCTCGGCGATGTCGCGTGCGGTGGCCGGGGCCACGAACGCCTCCTCGGACAGCGCCGGTTGGCACAGGGCGGTGAGCACGTCCAGTTCGCGGCGGGTGAGTTCGGGGGCCGCGCCGCGGCGCAGCACCTTGTCGGGGCTCAGTTGTTCCTTGGGCAACCCACCGACCCGGCAGCGGGCGGTGCCGAAGCTCACCACGTCGTCCTCCTCCAGGACGCGGCGGGCGATGGGCCGGCCGTTGACCCGGGTGCCGTTGCGGGACAGACCGAGGTCCACCACGTAGACGTAGGGTCCACGGCGGATCAGTTCGGCGTGCAATTGGGAGACGCTGCGGTCTTCCAGGCGGATGTCCGCGCCCTCGCCGCGGCCGACCGTGGTGACCTCACCGGAGAGCGGGCACACCTCACCGCTCTCCTCGACCCGGAGGTAGGGACCCTCCACGGTGACTCCTCCCGTGCCGGCCGTGCGTGGTCGATGCGGATACGAGCGGCGGTGGGGGATGGGTGATTGTCGGGGGGTGACGGTGCTGTCAAAACGTCGCGTGGGCTTCATGGGGGTCCTCGCTCACCGGTGCGCTCATCCCTGGCTGGGTTACCCGACTGGTACGTGTTCTACGCGCTTACTCCGGAGTTAGAGGGATAAGGCGCGGAAATACGGTCTTGTGGCCCAACCGGAAGTGGGAAACGGACCGCATGGCCCCCGAGGGAGTCGAGGCCGTATCCGTGAGCCCTGAGGTGTCGGCGTGGCCGGAGACTACACTGGGCGCGGTCCCTCCCGTTGCCGGAACCCGTATCTCCAGGGGGCCGGCCGGAACCGCCTGGAACATGAGCCACGGGGGAGCTACTTTCCGTTTCGGACAGTGCTCCCGCTGCCTGGTGGCCGGTCCGTGCCAGACATCGGGGGAGACCGTGAGGATGAGCCGCGCGGCGGCCACGAAACTCGGAAAGCGAACAGGTCGGAACGCGGTGAACGACGCGGAGCAGGCTGAGGTGGCGGAGTCGGACGGGGACGTGCCCGACGACGGCGGTAAGGACACACCAGGGGGGAAGGTGCCGTATTGGCTCTCCCAGGTGCCCTACGCCCTCGTATTGTCCGCCCTGGCGGCGGGGATCGTGGTCGTCGCCGCGGCCTACTTCAAACGTGGACCGGCCATCATCGCCGGTGCCCTGTTGCTCGCGGCGACCTTCCGAATGTTCCTGCCCAAGGACTGGATCGGCCTGTTGGCGGTACGCCGCCGTTGGGTCGACCTGGCCACACTCGTGGCCCTCGCGGTCCTGTTGATCGTGTTGGCCTGGGTGGCGCCGCAACTCTCCTCATGAGTGTCTAATAAGCTTGATGTCGAGATACCTCGACACCGAATAAGCACCGCCTCCCCGGGTGGCACGGACACCGGGCGGGATCAGGGGATCGCCGTGCGCGCGATGGCCGAAGAGCCGGTCACAAACCGGCTGTCGGCCTCGCGTGGCATGAGGCGGTAGCGAAGACTGAAGGGACAGCCACACAGCCATGGCCAAGATCAAGGTCGAGAACCCCGTAGTCGAGCTCGACGGCGACGAGATGACCCGGATCATCTGGTCCTTCATCAAGGACCGTCTGATCCTGCCGTACCTGGACATCGACCTGAAGTACTACGACCTGGGCATCGAGGAGCGTGACCGCACCGATGACCAGATCACCATCGACGCGGCCAACGCCATCAAGGAGCACGGCGTCGGCGTCAAGTGCGCCACCATCACGCCGGACGAGGCCCGGGTCGAGGAGTTCGGCCTGAAGAAGATGTGGCGGTCGCCGAACGGCACCATCCGCAACATCCTCGGCGGCGTCGTCTTCCGCGAGCCCATCATCTGCGAGAACGTGCCGCGGCTGGTGCCGGGCTGGACCAAGCCGGTCATCATCGGCCGTCACGCCCACGGCGACCAGTACAAGGCCACCGACTTCAAGGTCCCCGGTGCCGGCAAGGTCACCATGACCTACACCCCGGCCGACGGCAGCCAGCCCGTCGAGTTCGAGGTCGCCGAGTTCCCCGAGGACGGCGGCGTCGCGATGGGCATGTACAACTACCGCAAGTCCATCGAGGACTTCGCCCGCGCCAGCCTCAACTACGGACTGGACCGCAACTACCCGGTCTACATGTCCACCAAGAACACGATCCTCAAGGCCTACGACGGCATGTTCAAGGACGTGTTCGAGGAGATCTTCGAGAACGAGTTCAAGGACAAGTTCGCCGCCGCGGGCCTGACCTACGAGCACCGTCTCATCGACGACATGGTCGCCGCCGCGCTCAAGTGGGAGGGCGGCTACGTCTGGGCCACCAAGAACTACGACGGTGACGTCCAGTCCGACACCGTCGCCCAGGGCTACGGTTCGCTCGGCCTGATGACCTCGGTGCTGCGCACCGCGGACGGCCGTACCGTCGAGGCCGAGGCCGCTCACGGAACCGTGACCCGTCACTACCGTCAGCACCAGCAGGGCAAGCCCACCTCGACCAACCCGATCGCCTCCATCTTCGCGTGGACCCGCGGTCTGGAGCACCGGGGCAAGCTGGACAACACCCCCAAGGTCATCGAGTTCGCCAACACCCTCGAAGACGTCGTCGTCAAGACCGTCGAGGGCGGCCAGATGACCAAGGACCTGGCTCTGCTGGTCGGCTCCGAGCAGGAGTGGCTGACCACCGAGCAGTTCCTCGCCGCGCTGGACGAGAACCTGAGTAAGCGCCTCGGCTAGGGCGTGTTCCGTGGATGCTGCCCGTCGCGAGCGGCGCATCCAGTGGTGCCGGCACAAGGCCGAAGAAGGAGTCAGCCCGGGTTTGGCTGTCGACTGATGAGAACGCCGTGCCGGTGCCGCTGGGGCGACGCGCAGCAGGGTATGTATTCGCGGAACATGCCCTGGTGAGGAGCGGACCGTTCTCATCGAGGGTGTCTTGAGCCGGTGCCCACGGTGAGACGCCGCTCACGCCCGGGTGTCCCCACGAGGGGACGCCCGGGCTTCGTCGTCTCCGGGGCCGCCTTGGGTGTGTGGGTCGATACACACCGGAATGCGGTTTTCAGGGGCTTTCGAGTTCACGTGACCGACGAACTTCTCCGGTGTGTTTCCCGTGTTCGGGCCCCATGGAAGTGGCGACGGTGGGAAGATGATGGTGTCGACAGGGAGTTCCCGACCCTAGTGCGACGTATGACACGTGCATACGATTCGCACCTTTGGTGAACTTTGACTTATGGTGGAGACACGCCGGTGAGAACCGGCAGGCCAGAGCGGGTTTGAAGCCCCTCGGCCACCACGAGCCGACGTGCCGGCCGTGCGCCCGCTGGGGGGTAGGCGCGCACAGTACGGAACGTCACGAAGAAGGGCCCGTCACTCCGGTGGCGGGCCCTTCGACTTTCCCGGCAATCGCCCGAACCGACTTTTTCGTCGAACGTCTCCGAACACACGCCGGCCCCCGTACCGGCCGTTGAGTCGGGGTCTCGAACGGCGGTGACGGGGGCCGGGCGGAGGGCGCGGCGGTCGCGCCGATCCGGATCAGTCCTGCATGGCCTCCTCGGGGATCGGCTCGCCCTCGCGCATGGCGCCGAACATCAGCTCCGACTGGGCCTCGTCCCACATCACGACCGAACCCACGCCGTCCAGGGTGGGGGTCTCACCGACCGGCACGGCCGTGGTCTGGGTTCCGCCGCGCATCGCCAGCAGCATCGTCGCCAGGTGACGCAGCTTGTCGCCCTCGTCGACCATGAACGTGTCGGTGCCCGCGAGCACCAGGGGGACCGACTTGAAGGGGTTGAACATCGTGGAGGGGGCGCTGGCCTCCTGGATCAGCGCGGAGAAGAACTCGCGCTGACGCTGGATGCGGTCCAGGTCGGCGCGGGGGGTGGCGCGGGTACGGACGTAGCCCAGCGCGGTGCCGCCGTCCATCTCCTGGCAGCCCGCCTCGATGTCCAGGCCCGCCTTCGGGTCCGCCATCGGCTCCTCGGGGCACAGTTCCACTCCGCCCACGGCGTCGACCAGGTCGACGAAGCCGCCCATGCCGATCTCCACGTAGTGGTCGATCCGCACGTCCGAGGCCTGTTCGAAGGCCTGGACCAGCGGGGCGGGACCACCGCAGACCTCCTCGCCCTCCTCGTCGGCGCCGCACACCGAGTCGGCGAAGGCCGTGTTGATCTTGTTGTCGGCGTAACCGGGGATGGGCATCGGAACGTAGGAGTCTCGGGGCACGCTCACGATCGTGGGTTCACCGTCGCCGCGCGGCACGTAGAGGATCATGATGGTGTCGGTGCGGCGGCCCTCGGCGTTGCCGGTGGCCAGCTCCTGCATCTGTTCCTCGTCCATCCCCTCGCGGCTGTCGGAGCCCACGATCATGTACGTGGTGCCGCGAGCGCGGTCCGGGCGTCCGTCGTAGTCCTGCAACGCCTCCACCCGCTCCAGCCGTGAGTCCGCCCACAGGTAGAAGCCGGTGGGCAACACCAGCAAGAGGGCCAACAGGACGATCATGGTGTTGCGGAGGCGCCTCTTGCGCTCTTCCTTCGCGCGACGCTTGATGCCGCGGCCGTCGTACTCGCGCCCGCCACTGTGGGTGGGGCGCCTGCGGGGGCGGTGCGGGGGCACCTGGTCGGCGGGGGGAAGACGACGGGTCTCACCCACCACACGCTGCTCCGACTCGCGGGAGCGGTAGAGCTTCTCGAAGGCGTCCGGCTTGTCGGGATCGCCGGAACGCCGGAACACACCGCCCCTGTTGTGTTCACCGGTCGAGCCGGTTTCCCCCCGATGTCGTCGGTCAGCCATGGATTCGCCTATCTGCTCCGCGCCGTGTGTCGCACTTCGTGTCCTATGTCCCTTGTGATCGCTGACAGGGTAGTCCGGTTCACGTCGATCCCGGTTAAGTGTCAAGAAAGGGGAAAAGTCCGCTCCCGGTGGGCGCGTTCAGGCCACCCTGCGAGCACCCTCCGCGGGCACCGCCACCCGCACACGGGGTTCGGGGCGCCCCCGGCGATGGAACACCTCGCGCACTCCGCAGGTGACGTCGTCCACCCGTTCGGACGGGACCAGGGCGAAGGAGGTTCCCGCCCAGCCCGACATCCGGGCGCCACGGGCACCCGAGAGGGCGGCGGCCTCCACGGCCGCCTCCACCGCGGGCAGTGGCAGGTCGAACTTGCGCAGGGACAGGTGGGAGGAGGACAGGACCGGTCCGACCTCACCGAACCGGTCGGTCCGCAGCAGTCCGACCGCCGCGTTGAGCCGGTGGGTCTCGGTGACGGCGAACTCCACCCGGTCGCGCAGCACGGGGTTCTGGATCCGGCGCAGGGTCGCCCGCAGGTCCTGGATCGCCCGGAGCGGGCCCAACAGTTCCTGTGCCCGGGACAGTTCGGCGGCGCGGATCGGTCTGAGGTCGCGTCGGGGGAGAGCGCCGGTGTCGACGACGACCAGGCGCAGGTCGGCCGAGGCCAGGTCGAAGGGGAAGAGGGCGGTACGGCCGCTGCCCTGGTTCACCCGTACGACCTGGCCGGCCCTGGCGTCCAGGCACACCCGTCGCGCCACCGGCAGGTCCTCGGGCGGCTCGGAACCGGACAGGTCGGCCAGGGCGAGGGTGGCGGCGGCGCCCAGCGCCGCGGAGAGTCCCAGGGAGGCGTGTGCGGGCAGATCCGCGCCGAACACCACCCGAAGCCCCTGCCCGTCGCTCAGGTGGCCACTGGCGCGAGCGGAGGCCGCGACCGCCTCCACCTCGCGGGAGGCCCGGTGCCGTTCGCTCAGTGGGCCGTTGGGCGTCGCCGTTCGTGTACGTCCGTCGTCGGAGATGCCGATCGCGGCGGTGATCCCCCAGGGCAGGGCGGCGAACAGGGCGGGCCCGCCGATGGCGGCGGTGTGCTCGCCCATCAACGCCAGGCGCCCCGGCGCGTGCCACAGCCCCGAGGGTTCGGTGCCGAACCACTTCACGAACCCGGCGGTCAGCGCGGCGGGCCCGGGCGCGGCACTCGGCCACGTCCCGACCGGGCCGCCGTTACCCGCGCCCCACACCGCCCGCAGCCGTGCTCCGGTGACACCCACGTCCGGACCTCCGTCGTCTCGGTCGATTCCGGGTCCAAGTCTGCCGTGCGTTCGGTACCGCCCGGGCGTGGGGTTTCCCCTCCCCGATCGGGCAACGCTAGGGTTGCGGGTCCGCCGGGGGCCACGGGGGCGCCCGAAAGGACAGGGAGGACGATGGCCGGCGTCTTGGACCGGGCCAAGGAGACGGTCGGTCACTACCGGGACTCGGCGATGGACGTGTACTGGGGGCTGCGGCACCGGTATCCGTCCATCGACCACTTGGTGCGTGCCTACGAGCGTTACGCGGACCGCAACGGAAACCAGTTGGCCGGTGCGGTCACCTACTTCGCGTTCCTGTCCTTCTTCCCGCTGTTGGCGTTGGCCTTCTCTGTCGTGGGTTTCCTGGCGGCCCGTCAGGTGGAGCTCACCCATTATCTGGAGGAGGCGCTCGACGAGGTGCTTCCGGGGCTGTCCCGGCAGTTGCCCATGGACCAGATCGCGGACGCCCGGGTGGGCGCGAGTGTGATCGGTGCGCTCGGCCTGCTGTACGCGGGGCTGAACTCGGTGGCGGCGCTGCGCGAGGCGCTGCACTCGATCTGGTTGAACAACCTCAAGCAGGGGCCCAACCCGGTGCTGCGCAAGTCGGGCGACCTTCTGGTCATGCTCGGGCTCGGCGCCGCGTTGCTGTTCACGGTGGCCTTCACCAGCTTCATGCAGACCGCGACGGTCTGGTTGTTGTCCCTCGTGGACCTGGACGAGTCGTTGACGGCCAATCTCGTCTTGCGGGGCCTGGCGTTGGTGATCGCCATCGCCGTGAACATGTGCCTGTTCATGCTGGTGTTCACGCTGTTGTCGGGGACGGGGCGGCCGACCCGGATGATGTGGCGGGGCGCCCTGTTGGGCGCGGTCGGGTTCGAGGTGCTCAAGACCCTGGCGGCGACCCTGCTGTCGGGAACGCTCACCAACCCGGTGTACGCGTCCTTCGCGGTCCTGGTGGGTCTGTTGGTCTGGATCAACCTGGTCATGCGTCTGGTGATGTTCAGCGCGGCGTGGACGGCGACGTGGCTTCCGATACCGCCGCCGTACACGGGTTCGTTGCCGAGCCCGGACGAGGTCGGGGTGGACTGGACACGACCGATTCCGGTGCTGCGCCCGCGCAAGGAGGATCTGGCGAAGCGTCGGTGGGCCCAGCGAGTGCTCGCCTTCGGGTTGTCGCTGGTGGGGGCGGGCGCCGCCGCGCTCGGGGCGGCGTCGGTACTTCGACGCGGACGGAACGGAGACGTCGAGGAAAGGGATTCCGTCCGGTGATTTCCTCCGTTTATTGGCCCTGAAGTCCGTATGCGTGACGCTTACGGTGGGTAGTCCTCCCGTGTCCCGGGCGATCGGTGCGCCGGGCTGAGCGGTGAGACGGCCGAACGGCCGTACACACCTTGCGGAGGGCAGATGGGAATCGCATTCAAATCGTCAGAACGTGCGACGTTAGGTGTGGAGTGGGAACTCCAGATCGTCGATCGGAACAGTCGCCACCTGCGACAGGAGGCGCAGCAACTCCTCGCGGAACTCCCGGACCTCAGTGCCGACGCGGCGGTCCCCCCGCTGCGCCATGAACTCATGCAGTCCCAGGTCGAGGTGGTGACGGGGATCTGCGAGACGGTGGACGAGGCCAAGCGCGACCTCGCCCGCAACGTCGGTCGGATGCGGGAGGTGCTGGAGCCCCGTGGCGCCGCCCTGATCTGCTCGGGTACGCACCCGATGGACCACTGGCAGGACCAGTCGCTCAGCCCCGGCAAGCGCTATGGCGAGCTGGTGGAGCAGATGCAGTGGCTGGCCCGGCGCATCCTCACCTGTGGTGTGCACGTACACGTCGGAGTGCGTGACCAGGAGAAGGCCATTCCGATCGTGAACGCGCTTGCGAAGTACATCCCCCATTTTCTTGCTTTGAGTGCTTCGTCCCCATTTTGGGGCGGATACGACACGGGACTCGCCTCTGCACGGTCCATTGTCTTCGGGGCCCTTCCCACCTCCGGTCCGCCGCCGAACCTCCCCGGTTGGCCGGCTTTCGAGGAATACCTCGAAACCCTTCTCAATGCAGGTACCATCGCCTCTATCAAGGAAGTGTGGTGGGACATCCGTCCGCACCCGGATTTCGGTACCATCGAGATCCGGATGTTCGATGGGATTCCCACCCTGCGCGAGGTGGGAATGGCCGCCGCTCTCTCCCAGAGCCTGGTGGAGCTTTTCGATCACCAACTCGACCGCGGGTACAGCTTGCCCAGCCCGCCGTCCTGGGTGGTGAACGACAACAAGTGGCGGGCCACCCGCTACGGACTCGACGCTCGTGTCATCACGGATTCGTACGGAACCACCGTTCCGATCCGTGACGACCTGTACGAGCTGGTTCGCGAGTTGACCCCGATCGCCGCCCGCCTGGGTTGTGCCGAGGACCTGGACCTGATCTCCGAGATCCTGGACAAGGGCGCCTCCTACGAACGCCAGCGGGCGGTCGTCTCCCAGGGAGGCTCGCTTCAGGACGTCGTGGACCTGCTCTCCACCGAGTTCGACGCGGACCCCACCCGCGCCACGGTCGGCGCCGGTGACGGAGCCGGCGTGCGCTAACGACGTGTGAAGTAGTAGAGGGGACCCTCCATGCGGGGACGTGACCTGCCGGAACAGTTGACCGCTTTTCTGGCGCGGCATGAACGGGAGCTCACGGGCTTCCGCCGGGACCTGCACATGCACCCGGAGCTCGCGTTCGCCGAGCACCGCACGACGGGTCGACTCGCCGAGCGCCTCCGCGCGGTCGGGTTGCGGCCCAAGGAACTTCCCCAGGGCACCGGTCTGATCTGCGACGTCGGTGAGGGGCCGGGACCCCTCGTCGCCCTGCGGGCCGACATCGACGCCCTCCCCCTGGCGGACGAGAAGGACGTCCCCTACCACTCCACCGTCCCGGGTGCCGCGCACGCCTGTGGACACGACGTGCACACCACGGTCCTGCTGGCCACGGGGATCTTCCTCGCCCAGCAGGCCCGTGCGGGTGCGCTGCCCGGCCGGGTCCGACTCCTCTTCCAACCCGCTGAGGAGCTTCCCGGCGGGGCGGTGGAGGTGGTCAAGGCCGGCGGGATGGAGGACGTGCAGCGGGTCTTCGCCCTGCACTGCGACCCCCGTCTGATGGTCGGCAAGGTGGGGCTGCGCACCGGCGGGATCACCGCGGCCTGCGACCAACTCCTGGTCCGTCTGTCCGGTCCGGGTGGACACACCGCCCGCCCCCACCTGACCGCCGACCTGGTCTACGCGCTCGGCAAGGTCGTCACCGAGCTGCCCGCCGCGCTGTCCCGACGCATCGACCCGCGCGCCGGGTTCAGCCTGGTCTGGGGCCGCATCAGCGCCGGTTCGGCGCCCAACGTCATCCCTGATGACGCCGTGGCCGAGGGCACCGTGCGCTGCCTGGACGATGAGGCCTGGCACCAGGCACCCGACATCGTCAAGGGGCTGGTGGAGTCGGTGGCGTCCGCCTACGGGGCCGACGCCGAGGTCACCTACCGTCGCGGGGTGCCGCCCACCATCAACGAGGCCACCAGCGTCGACATCATGCGCGAGGCCGTCACCCTGGCGCTGGGCGCCGACGCGGTCACCCCCACCGAGCAGAGCCTGGGCGGGGAGGACTTCGCCTGGTACCTGGAGCACACCCCCGGAGCGCTGGCCCGACTGGGCACCCACTCCCCGGACTGGGACGGACCCATGCTCGACCTGCATCGGGGCACCTTCGACGTCGACGAGCGCGCCATCGGCGTGGGCACCCGTTTCATGGTCACCACGGCGCTCACCGCGCTGTGGGACATCACCCGCGAGGGTGTGCACGCGGACCGCGAGGCACTGGCCTGAAAAGTGTCCGAATAGGAGGCTTTTGCCGGATTCTCGGCAGCTTCGTGTCACCCCGTCGGGGGCGCTCACGTCCCAGTGGCATCCTGAGGAGATGAATCAGCCACTGACTGTCGAACAGATCCGGAGGGCGCCCAAGGTGCTCCTCCACGACCACCTCGACGGCGGTCTACGTCCGTCCACGGTGGTGGAACTGGCCCGTGAGACGGGCTATGAGGGACTGCCCACGTACGACCCCGAGGAGCTGGGCCGTTGGTTCCGGGACGCCTCCGACTCCGGTTCGCTGGAGCGGTACCTGGAGACCTTCGCCCACACCACGGCGGTCATGCAGACCCGTGACTCCCTGGTGCGGGTCGCCGCCGAGGCGGCCGAGGACCTGGCCGCCGACGGCGTGGTCTACGCCGAGCAGCGTTACGCCCCCGAACAGCACCTGGAGGGCGGGCTCAGCCTCGAAGAGGTCGTCGAGGCCGTCCAAGAGGGGCTGGAGCTGGGGGAGAAGCGTGCGGCCGACGCCGGTCGCAGCATCCGCACCGGGCAGTTGGTGACCGCGATGCGGCACGCGGCTCGGTCCTCGGAGATCGCCGAGCTGGCGGTCCGCTACCGCGACTCCGGTGTTTCCGGTTTCGACATCGCGGGCGCGGAGGCCGGCAACCCTCCCACCCGCCACCTGGACGCGTTCGAGTACCTGCGCCGGGAGAACTTCCACTTCACCATCCACGCCGGTGAGGCGTTCGGTCTGCCCTCCATCTGGGAGGCGCTCCAGTGGTGCGGTTGCGACCGTCTCGGTCACGGCGTGCGCATCATCGACGACATCACCGTCCAGGAGGGCGGCGCCCCGCGCCTGGGCCGACTGGCCCAGTACGTGCGCGACAAGCGGGTGCCGCTGGAGATGTGCCCCAGCTCCAACATCCAGACGGGCGCCGCCGAGTCCATCGCCGACCACCCGATCGGGCTACTGCGCGACCTGCGCTTCCGGGTCACCGTCAACACCGACAACCGTCTCCAGAGCGGTGTCACCCTGTCGGAGGAGTTCGCCAAGCTCAGCGAGGCGTTCGGCTACGACTGGGACGACCTCCAGTGGTTCACGGTCAACGCCATGAAGTCGGCGTTCCTGCCGTTCGACGAGCGCCTGTCGCTGATCAACGGGATCATCAAGCCGGGGTTCGCGCAGTTGAAGTGGGCGACGCACTGATGGCGTCGGGCAGAGACGGCGCCAAAGCCGCCACCGTCACCCATGCCGCCACCGGCTCTCGGGTGATGGCGATCGCGTGGATGGTCATCGCGGTCCTGCTGCTGGCGGACCTGGTGATGCGGGGCAGCGACCGGATGGCCTGGATCGCCGGTTCGGCCCTGCTGCTGACCATCGCGGGCGTCCACCTGGCCTGGCTGCGTCCTCGGGTGGTCTCCACCCCGCGCGGGATCAGGATGGTCAACCCGGTGCGCGAGACGTTCGTGCCCTGGGCGGCCGTCGTGTGGGTGGACGTGGTGGACGTGCTGCGGGTGCACACCCCGGAGGGCGAGTTCCGTTCCTGGCCGCTGCGGGAGACCAAGCGGGCCAAGGTCCGGGAGAACCTGCGCCGGGACTCCGGTTACCTGGACCCGGGTGAGGACGAGGATCCCACCAAGATGCGCCCGGTGGAACTGGTCGCGCGGGAGCTGCGCCAGGACGCCGAGCGGTACAAGGCGCGTCCGCTGACCGGTCCCATCAAGGTGGTCCAAGAAGAAGGGCCCGCCGCCCTGGGCGCCGAGGACCGGCCGCAGACGATGGTCCCCTTGGAGGTGATCGTGGTCGGGGTGGCCGCCTTGGTGCAGTTCGTGGCGGTCCTGCTGCTGACCTGACCCCCTTTCCCCGGACCTTCCCGGGGCTTCCGAGGGCTCGTCTCTCCCCGGATCGAACCCGGTCCCCGCGTCGCGGGCGGCCGGGTTCCGTCTTCATTGGATGTGGGGTTGACGCGAACCCGAGGGTTCTGGTTAGGTTAGGCATGCCTAAGGGAGAGCGTTCCGGGTGGGCGGGCTTCGCGCGGATGGCCACCCACCCGGACCTTCTTCCCACGGCGTGCGCGGTTCAACTGAATAACGGGAAGAAGAGGTGTCGCCCGTCGCGAGTCCAACGGGGTCTGCGGGGATCCCGCGCGGCGGCGCACCGAGGAAAGCACCACCTCCGACCGGAGCCGAGGTCGGTACCGTCCACCCCATGGCCTCGGGGTGTACGCTCGCCACGCCGGTGCCGACCACGTCGGTTCCGGTCGGAGGTGCCTCGATCTTCCTCGCGTACGAAGGGCCCGGTCACGACCGGGCCCTTCGCGTGTTCAGGAGGAGGTCAGAATGCGGTTGAGCAGTTCCCCGAGGCGGTGGGAACGCCGCGTGACGATCTCCAGCGCCTTCTCCTCCTTGAACGGCTCGAACACCGCTCCGACCGCGTCGTTGCTGACGATGGCCAACCCGAGGACCTCGGTGCCCATCTCCACGGCCGCGATGGACTCCAAGGCGATCGACCGCCCCAGCACGTCGGCACCCGCCTGGCGCAGGACCTTGAGCTCGGCCGGGGTCTGCAACTGCGGCCCCGACGTCGCCACGTACACGCCCTCGGGAAGCGAGGCGTCCACCTCGCGGGTGATCTCGCGCAGTCGCGTGCTGTAGGCCTCGCTCATGTCCACGAAGTCGGGGCCCGTCAGCGGTGATCGCGCGGTCAGGTTGATGTGGTCGCGCAGGACCACCGGCTGTCCGGGGGCGAAGTCGGTGCGCAGGGAACCGGCCGACCCGGTCAGCACCGCCACCTGGGCGCCGGCGGCGATGCCGGTGCGCACGGCGTGCGCGACCACCATCGGATCGTGTCCCTCGTATGTGTGCACGCGACCCAGGAACACGACGACGCGTTTGTCGCCCACCCACATGCTGCGGATACGTCCGCTGTGTCCCGCGGCGGTGGGTTCCACGAATCCGGGTAGTTCGACCGCGTCGAACTCGATGTCCGCCGAACCCAGAGTGTCCGCGGCCCCGGCCCAGCCGGAGCCGAGTACCACCAGGGCGTCGAAACTGTCGGCGCCGGTCCGGGTCAGCAGCTCCTTGGCCGCTTCCGTGGCCAGCGCCTTCGCATCACCGGTCGTCCGCTGCTCTGATTCACTCACAAGTCGGATGCTATCTCTGAGTCATCCCATAACTCCGGAGCGCAACGCTCTGTGGCGGTGTCGGACCCGCGGTCGCTCGATTCCGGCACGGAGGCGAACGAAGTGGACACGTTCGGTGAGCTGTCAGGGTGTCCGTGCGTGGTGTTCTTCGCATCAGGGCAGGTCATGGGGGCGTGTGGGAGCGGTCATCCGCGGGTGGGGTGGTCTCGTGCGGGGTGCCTGCGGTTTTCGACGGTCGGCATGGCCGACAATGGAGGAAAGCGATAAATCCAGGTGGTGCCCCGCCATGCCCGAATGTCGACCCGGACCGGGAACGGGCATGTCGCATCGCCGGCAGAGGGAATGAGGCAGCAGTGACGAAGGTCGTGATCATCGGTGGCGGTCCCGGGGGCTACGAGGCGGCATTGGTCGCAGCGCAGCTCGGCGCGGACGTGACGGTGGTGGAACGCGACGGCATCGGCGGCTCCTGCGTCCTCACCGACTGCGTCCCCTCCAAGAGCCTCATCGCCACCTCCACCCGCACCACCTACGTGCGCGAGTCATCGGTCCTGGGCATCAACATCCCCGAGGCCGTGGCGGACGAGCCCGCGGTCGAGGTCGACATCCGGCACGTGAACGGCCGGATCAAACGCCTCGCCCAGGCGCAGTCCGACGACACCCGTGCCCGCCTGATCAAGGAGGGGGTCGAGGTCATGGTCGGCGAGGCCCGCCTGGTCGACCCGCACATCGTCGCCGTCGACGATCAGCGCATTCGGGCCGACGTCATCCTGCTGGCCACGGGCGCCCACCCTCGTGAGCTGCCCACCGCAGAACCCGACGGCGAGCGCATCCTCACCTGGCGCCACCTCTACGACCTGGAGGAACTCCCCTCCGATCTCATCGTGGTCGGTTCCGGTGTCACCGGTGCCGAGTTCGCCAGTGCCTACCAGGCGCTGGGGTCCGACGTCACCCTGGTCTCCTCCCGCGAGCTCGTCATGCCCACCCAGGACTCCGACGCCGCCGAGTTGCTGCAGGGCGTCTTCGCCCGCCGCGGCATGACCGTTCTCAGCCAGACCCGTGCCGAGTCGGTGGTGCGCACCGAGGACGGAGTCCGCGTCACCCTCTCCGACGGTCGCACGGTCGACGGCAGCCACTGCCTCATGACCGTCGGCATGATCCCCAACACCGACGGACTGGGCCTGGAGGAGGCCGGCGTCGGTCTGGGCGACGCCGGTTTCGTCGAGGTGGACCGGGTGTCCCGCACCACCGTCCCCGGTGTCTACGCCGCCGGTGACTGCACCGGTGTGAACATGTTGGCGTCCGTCGCCGCCATGCAGGGTCGTATCGCCATGTGGCACGCCTTGGGCGAGGCCGTGGCCCCGTTGCAGTTGTCCACGGTCGCCTCCACCGTGTTCACCCACCCCGAGCTCGCCGCGGTCGGTACCAGCGAGGACGACATCCGCAGCGGTCGGGTGGACGGTCGGATCGTGAGTCTGCCGCTCAACACCAACCCGCGCGCCAAGATGAACAACGTCGGGGAGGGTTTCGTCAAGCTCATCTGCCGCCAGCACACCGGCATCGTCCTGGGCGGGGTCATCGTCGGCCCGCGCGCCAGCGAGCTCATCCTGGGTGTGTCGATCGCGGTCCAGCAGCGTCTGACCGTGGACGACATCGCGCACACCTTCTCCGTGTACCCGTCGTTGTCCGGCAGCGTCACCGAGGCCGCCCGCTCCCTCATGCTGGCCTCGCCCGAGTAGTCCCGGAACCCGCCCGCCGTGTGGATCTGCGCAGGACACACGGCGGGTTCCGGTCAGGTTCTTAACCGGTCTTGACGGAGGCCCTCCTAGCCTTTCGGCGTGATCTGCCCGAAATGCCAAAGTCCGATGCGTACCTTCGACCGTCAGGGCGTCCACATCGACCGCTGTGACGGTTGCCAGGGCATCTTCCTCGACCGGGGTGAGCTGGAGCGCGTCGTCGCCGCCGAACAGCGGCACTACGGTGTCGTGCCGCCCGACCCGAGCATGCCGCCGCCCCCCGACCCCTACGGCCGCCCCGGTCGCGGCCGCGGCGGCTACGCCGACTCCCCGCGCGGCTACCGGCCGGACTCCCCGAGTGGCTACCGCGGCGGCTACCGCGACTCGCCCCGGCCCTACCGCCGTCGACGCAAGAGCTTCCTGGAACAGCTCTTCGACTGAGCCGATCAGCGAGTCGACCATGCACCCCTTGATCTGTGGACACTGCGGCGAGTGGGACCCCGAGCCGGACACGAGCGCGGGACCACACCTGCTCCGCTGTGTCTCCTGCGGACGCACCCGCCCCTTCCTGCGGTTGCCGTTGCTATGCGTGGCCGGGCCCAGCGGGACCGGAAAGTCCACCGTGGCCCGTGCCCTCCTGACCGGGTTGAGCGACCGTTTCGTCGTGCTGGAACAGGACCTCCTGTGGGTGGGCGGCCTGCGCGACCCCGCCGACGACCATCGACTGTTCCGCTCTACCTGGCTGCGCACCGCCGCCATGGTGCAGCAGAGCGGCCGGCCCGTCGTGCTGTGCGGGACGGTGGCCCCACCGGAGCTGGAGCACCTGCCCGAGCGCACCCTGTTCGACGGGGTGCACTACCTGGTGCTCACCTGTGACCCGGAGGTCCTCAGCCGCCGGCTGCTCGCCCGGCCGACCTGGCGGGACTGGGACGAGGAACGCGTCGACGAGACCTTGGAGTACCAGGAGTGGTTGGTGACCGAGGCCGACCGGCTCGAAGCGCCGCTGACCCTGCTGGACACCACCGGTACGTCCCCGGAGGAGACCGCCGAGGACGTGCGCCGATGGGTACTGGAACGGGCGGGATTGTTCGTCTCCGCCGACTAGCGCGAAGCACACGAAAGGCCCCGGGGATGATCCCCGGGGCCTGAGTCGTCGGAAGACGTGGAACCGGTGGTTAGAAGTCGAAGCCGCCGAAGTCCCCGAAGTCGCCTCCGCCGTCGAAGTCCCCTCCGCCGAGGTCGCCGCCGGCGTCCTCCATGCCGCCGCCCATCATCCCGGCGCCCATCATCGACCCCATCATGGAGCCCATCATCATGCCGGTGAACATGCCCATCATCATGTTCATGCCGAAGTAGCCTCCCGCGTAGGGGGCGTAGGCCGGGCCGGCCTCGTAGTAGGGGCGACGGTCACCGTCGACCTCCACCATGCGCACGTCCGGCTGACCGCCGGTGCGCACCGCCTGGGCGCACACGGGGCACGCGGTGACCGACCGTGGAGAACCACCGGGCGGCGCCCAGGTGACGTCCTCGCTGGACGGGCCGTGCTGCGGGTTGAAGAAGCAGGGTCCGCGCCGCTCCGGCACCGGGTCGCCGTTCATCCGGGCCCGGGTGGCCGTCATGTAGTACCGGCCGTCCTCCAGAGCACCGGTGACCGACTTGATCTGCTCCGGCTCCTCGATGGTGTCCAGCAGCGACTTGGCCTGGTCATAGGAGTCCATGGCGCGCGAGTAGTCGTTTCTGGTCGCATCGTCCACCGCGGAGAGGTCGATCTCCAATCGGGCCACGTCCTCGCCGAGACGTACGACGTCCTCGGTGGCCATCTGCTTGATTTCCTGAAGCTGCTTGGCCTTCTCGGCCTCGCGCTTCTTGCGGCTGTTGTACACGTACCAGCCACCGGCGGCGACGATCAGCGCGAGGATGACCAGCATCATCAGGCCGGAGCCGCCACCGCCCGCGGGCGCGTCGGACGGGGCCTCACCGGTCTCCACCGCCTGCGGAACCGCGGCGAGCGCGTCGATCGGGTTGTCGCCCTCGTTGAGTGCGGCCTCCCGGATCGTCTCGGTGCCGTCCAGGTTCGGGGAGGTGACGTAGAAGTGGTCACTTCCGCCGAGGACCCCGTAGGCGCCGTCGCCGACCTCGGCCATGACGGGTTCCATGAGGGTGTTGACACCCGCCTCGGAAGTGGCGGCCTCGAAGGGCAGGATCACGTAGTAGACGGGGGAGTCCGCGCCCTCGGACGCGGCTTCCAGGGCGCCCTCGTCGGCGGTGGAGATCTGGTCGATGGACGGGTCGATGAAGACACCGTCGCCCTCCAGTTCCTCGACGATCTCCTCGGTGGTGGGTGCCTCGATCTCGGCGTCGGCCGCGGCGGGTATCGCCGACGCGGTCACCATCGCCGCCGCGAGTCCGGCGGTCAGCACTGTGGGTGTTACCAAGCGGCGCAACATGTCGTTTTTCTCGCCTCCCATGTTCAGAGGACGAACGGGAAGAACCCACAGTTCCCACGCGGGCCCGGTGCCCGGGACTTGTGGCACGACTCTCCGACCACAGGGAAAGGGCCCGTCGGGGGAGTGGATTCCCCCCGACGGGCCCTGGTCCCGAGATGGTCGGGTCAGCCCTTGGCGCCCGAGCCGGCGGTGGTGCGTTCCGCTTCCGGGTCGCGCTCCTCCGCCTCGTCGGTGGCGGCCTCGGCGGACTGCTCCTCGGCGGACAGGGTGCCGGGCTCGTCCAGCGGGACGAAACCGGTGGATCCCCGGCGGGCGTTGTAGCGGACCAGGTCGAGGAGCCCCTCGCGCTTGGCGACGACGGCCGGGATCAGGGCCTGGCCGGCGACGTTCACCGCGGTGCGGCCCATGTCCAGGATCGGGTCGACGGCCAGCAGCAGACCCACGCCCTCCAGGGGCAGGCCCACCGTGGACAGGGTCAGGGTGAGCATGACCGTGGCGCCGGTGGTGCCCGCGGTCGCGGCCGAACCGATGACCGAGACGAACGCGATCAGCAGGTAGTCGGTGATCGCCAGGTCGATCCCGAAGAACTGGGCGACGAAGATCGCCGAGATCGCCGGGTAGATCGCGGCGCAGCCGTCCATCTTGGTGGTCGCGCCGAACGGCACCGCGAACGCCGAGTAGTAGCGGGGCACACCCAGGTTCTGCTCGGTGACCCGCTGGGTGACCGGCATGGTGCCCATCGAGGAGCGGGACACGAAGCCCAGCTGGACCGCGGGCCACACACCGGAGAAGTACTTGGCGGGGGACAGCCCGTTGATGAGGGCGACGACCGGGTAGACGGCGAACAACACCAGTGCCAGGCCGATGTAGATGGTGATCGTGTACTTGCCGAGCGCGCCGATGGTGGTCCAGCCGTAGCTGTAGACGGCGTTGCCCAGCAGACCCACGGTGCCGATCGGGGCCAGGCGGATGACCCACCACAGCGCCTTGAGCACGACCTGAAGGGTCGACTCGGTGAACTTGATGAAGGGCTCGGCCGGCTTGCCGACCTTGATGGCGGCGATGCCCAGCACGACCGCGATGACGATCAGCTGTAGGGCGTTGAAGCTGAGGGAGGTGCTCAGGTCGTCGGGGTTGGTGTCGGCGGCCAGACCCAGGAAGTTGGCCGGGACCAGGCTCTCGATGAACGCGATCCAGGAACCCTGGCTGGAGGGTTCGGCGACGTTTCCGCCGTCCACCGCGCTGTTGAGGCCGGGACGGATCGTCAGACCCAGGGTGATGGCGATGGCCACCGAGACCAGCGCGGTGACCGCGAACCACAGCAGTGTCTTCCAGGCCAGACGCGCGGCGTTGGTGACGTTGCGCAGGTTGGCGATGGAGGAGATGACGGCGAGGACGATCAGCGGCGGAACGATCGTGCGCAGCAGGGTGACGAAGGTGCTGCCGATGGTCTCCAGGGTCGTGGCGAGCCAGTTCGGCTCACCGTCCCCCACCGGGCCGATCTGGATGGCGACCACACCGAGGGCGAGGCCGAGGACGAGTCCGAGGAGGACCTGGATTCCGAAGGACGGAAGCGGAAAACGTCGCTTCGGCTTGACCTGTGCGGTCTGAGTGGACACGGAAGTGGCTCCAAGCGAGATACCGGAGCGAGGGCACGCCACAGTGGTGGGCGTACGAGAACTCCGGCTAGGGGAAACGGGTGGGTGTCACCGGAGAGGTGACGACAAGGGAAGGCGTGGCGGCGCGCAGCCCGGACGGGCGCGCGTGGACCTAGCTACACGCGTGGCTGGCGAAGCGGCACAGGTCGATGTGCCACCTTCGTGTCAGTCCCCAGATGTTCGTCACGATCAGGAACAATAGTCCGGTTCCCTTACCTTTTCCATACTCCCCCGGACGTTTTCTGTGTCACCCCTGACCAGAAGCCTTACTGCGCTGGGTCTTCCCACTTTCAAGGGCGACGAGGATCACCCCGCGCCCCCGTCCGAGCGTCCCTACCCGCCTGAGGGAGAACGCTCCACGAGCCCGGACCGGGGTGATGAGAGGATTCGTCGAAAGCACCGTTACGAGGCGAGGCGGTTGGCTACTGTGGGCGACGAGAACGATCCGACGAACGGAGACGACATGTCCGTTCCCGTCACGGACGACCCCGTGGTCTTCGGCACTCGGGTATCGATCCCCCTGCCCCCGCAGGGAGGTTTCACGGCCGAGGATCTCGACCGCATCCCGGATCTTCCGCCGCATACCGAACTCATCGACGGAAGTCTGGTCCTGGTGAGCCCTCAGCAGCGCTTCCACATGTTCGTGCTCAAGCTCCTCGAACAGCGACTCGACGCGCAGATCCCCCAAGAACTTCGTACCTACCGGGAGATGACGGTCAGAATCGGGGAGCGGCAACGTCCGGAACCCGATCTCATGCTCGTTCGGGCCGAGGAACGCAAGGCCCTCCACAACACCTGGGTCGAGCCACACGTGGTCGAACTCGTGGTCGAGGTGGTCTCACCCGAATCCGAGGTACGGGACATCGAGCGCAAACCGCAGATCTACGCCGAGGCGGGGATTCCCCACTTCTGGCTGGTCGAAGAGGAGAGCGAGGGGGAGCCGGTCGTCCACACCTACGAACTCGACCCGCTCAACAAGGTGTACGCGAACCTTCGCAGCCATCGAGGGCGCCTCGGGGTGACCGCGCCCTGTGCGCTGGACATCGACCTGACCCGGATCCGCCGGTACTACTGAGCTCACCTCAAGGAGAGAGGGCCCCGGACGGCGAAGGGGCAACGCCGGACCCGCCGACGATGCCCCTCGAACGAACGAATGCTCAGGCGTCCTTGATGTCGCAGATGATGGCGCCGTTGCCCACGGTCTCTCCCGGGGCGACCTTCAACCCGGTCACCGCGCCGGACTTGTGCGCGCTCAGCGGCTGCTCCATCTTCATCGCCTCGATCACGACCACCGTGTCGCCCTCGGCCACCTGCGCACCCTCTTCGGCCACGACCTTGACCACGGTGCCCTGCATCGGTGAGACCAGCGCGTCACCACCGACCGCCGCGGCGCCGCCGCTCTTGCGGGAGGCACGCTTCTTCCGGCCACCGGTGGCCGGGGCCGCCGCCACGCCCAGGGACGCGGGCAGGACCACGTCGATGCGCTTACCGCCGACCTCCACGGTCACGGTTTCGCGCTCGGCCGCCTCGGAGTCGCCTGCCTGGCCGTCCCACGGGGCGATCGTGTTCTCGAACTCGGTCTCGATCCAGCGGGTGTAGACCCCGAACTCCTGGGTCGGGTCGGTGGGCGCGAACGCCTCATCGGTCACCACGGCCTGATGGAAGGGGATCACCGTGGGCATCCCGCCCACCGTGAACTCGGCCAACGCCCGCCGGGAGCGTTGCAGGGCCTCGGCGCGGGTGCGCCCCGTCACGATCAGCTTGGCGACCATCGAGTCGAAGGCCTGGGGGACGGTGAATCCGGCCTCGCAACCGGTGTCCACCCGCACACCCGGACCGGTGGGCAACGTCAGCTCGGTGATGGTGCCCGGCGCCGGCATGAAGCCCCGGCCGGCGTCCTCGGCGTTGATCCGGAACTCGAAGGAGTGTCCACGCAGGGCCGGGTCGTCGTAGCCCAGTTCTTCGCCGTCGGCGATGCGGAACATCTCCCGTACCAGGTCGATACCGCTCACCTCTTCGGTGACGGGGTGCTCGACCTGAAGGCGGGTGTTGACCTCCAGGAAGGAGATGGTGCCATCGACACCGACCAGGAACTCACAGGTGCCCGCGCCCACATAACCGGCCTCGGCCAGGATGGCCTTGGAGGAGGCGTACAGGCGCTGGACCTGGTCATCGGTCAGGAACGGGGCCGGGGCCTCCTCCACCAGTTTCTGGTGGCGGCGCTGGAGCGAGCAGTCGCGGGTGGACACCACCACGACGTTGCCGTGGGAGTCGGCCAGGCACTGGGTTTCCACGTGTCGGGGCTTGTCCAGGTAGCGCTCCACGAAGCACTCACCGCGCCCGAAGGCGGTCACCGCCTCGCGCACGGCGGACTCGTAGGCGTCGGGGACCTCCTCCAGGGTGTAGGCCACCTTCAGTCCGCGACCGCCACCGCCGAAGGCGGCCTTGATCGCGATGGGCAGCCCATGCTGCTCGGCGAAGGTCACCACTTCCTCGGCCGAGGTGACCGGGTCGGGGGTGCCGGCCACCAGCGGGGCGCCGACCTTCTGCGCGATGTGGCGGGCCTGGACCTTGTCGCCCAGTGCGGTGATCGCCGCGGGGGGCGGACCGATCCAGGTCAGGCCCGCGTCGATGACGGCCTGGGCGAAGTCGGCGTTCTCGGCCAGGAACCCGTATCCGGGGTGCACGGCGTCGGCGCCGGAGGCGGCGGCGATGGCCAGGAGCTTGTCGACGTCCAGGTAGGAGTCGGCCGGGGTGGACCCGCCCAACGCATGGGCCTGGTCGGCGATCTTGACGTGCAGGGCGTCCAAGTCGGGTTCGGCGTAGACGGCCACGCTCTCGATACCGGCGTCACGGCAGGCACGGGCGATACGTACGGCGATCTCGCCGCGGTTGGCGATCAGAACTTTACGCACGGTGGGAAAACCTCCAGCTGGGGCGCGGAGCGGATCACGCGCCGACCGCTCAACGAAGAGTCTAAGGAACGAAAGAGCACGTCAGGGGTCACCTCGTGCTCATGCGCCAGGCCCCGGGTCCTGGACGCGGGGGAGTGCGCATACCGCGTGAACGGTCGCGCCACCCGGACGTGGCCCGCGCGGGCTCGGTCTTCTCCGCCGCGGCACGGGCGGCCGCCGCGCGGGCGGTGAGCACGGCGGTGAGCGCGGCCAACTCCTCGGGAGAGGGTTCGCCGCGCACCACGACCAGGTGCGGTGACCGGTCCGATGACGACTGCGGCGCGCTCACAGCGGAATGTTCCCGTGCTTCTTGGGCGGGAGCTGCTTGCGCTTGTTGCGCAGCGCCTTGAGCGCCTTGGCGATCTGGGTTCGTGTCTCGGAGGGCATGATGACCCCGTCGACGTAGCCGCGCTCGGCCGCCACGTACGGGTTCAGCAGGGTGTCCTCGTACTCACCGACCAGACGGGTCCGCTCGGCCTCGACGTCCTCGGCCGCGGCCAGGGTGCGTCGGTGCAGGATGTTCACCGCGCCCTGGGCGCCCATGACGGCGATCTGCGCGGTGGGCCAGGCCAGGTTGATGTCCGCGCCCAGGTGCTTGGAGCCCATCACGTCGTAGGCGCCACCGAAGGCCTTGCGGGTGATCACGGTGATCAGCGGGACCGTGGCCTCGGCGTACGCGTACAGGAGCTTGGCACCGCGACGGATGATGCCGTCCCATTCCTGGTCGGCGCCGGGCAGGAAGCCGGGCACGTCCACGAAGGTCAGCACCGGGATGTTGAAGGCGTCGCAGGTGCGCACGAACCGGGCGGCCTTCTCGGAGGCGTCGATGTTCAGGCAACCCGCGAAGCTCATCGGCTGGTTGGCGACGATGCCGACGGACCGCCCGTCCACCCGGCCATAGCCCACCACGATGTTGGTCGCGAAGCGCTCGTGCACCTCGACGAAGTCACCGTCGTCCAGGACGGCCTCGATGACCCGCTTGATCTCGTAGGGCTGGTTGGCCGAGTCCGGGATGAAGGTGTCCAGAGCCAGGTCGCCGTCGGTGACCTCGTCGCCGAGGTCCTCCTCGGGGGGCAACGTCGGCGGGTCTTCGAGGTTGTTGTCCGGCAGGTGCGACAGGAGCGTCTTGACGTAGTCGATGGCGTCCTGCTCGTCGGCGCCCATGTAGTGGGCCACACCCGACTTGCCGGAGTGGGTGGCCGCGCCGCCCAGCTCCTCCATGGACACGTCCTCGCCGGTGACGGTCTTGATCACGTCGGGACCCGTGATGAACATCTGGGAGGTCTCGTCGACCATCACCACGAAGTCCGTCAGGGCCGGTGAGTACACGTGCCCGCCGGCGGTGGCGCCCATGATCAGGGAGATCTGTGGGATCACACCGGAGGCGTGGGTGTTGCGCTTGAAGATCTCGGCGTACAGACCGAGCGCGACCACACCCTCCTGGATACGGGCGCCGCCGCCCTCGTTGATGCCCACCACGGGGCACCCGTTGGTGAGGGCGTGATCGAGGGCCTTACAGATCTTCTCACCGTAGACTTCGCCCAGTGATCCGCCGAAGACGGTGACGTCCTGGCTGAACACCGCGATGGGGCGCCCGTCGACGGTTCCGTGCCCGGTCACGACGCCGTCGCCGTAGGGGCGGTTGGCGTCCAGTCCGAAGCTGGTCGAGCGGTGGCGGGCCAGGGCGTCGAACTCCACGAACGAGCCGGGATCGAGCAGTGCGTCGATCCTCTCGCGCGCGGTCATCATGCCCTTCGCGTGCTGCTTTTCCACAGCGCGCTTGGACCCGGCGTGCACGGCTTCGTACCTGCGTCGTTGCAGGTCGGCAAGCTTGCCCGCGGTCGTGTGTATGTCGATCTCGGATGCGGAGAGCGGTTCAGGGGCTTCGGTGGCCATAACTGTTCAGGGTAGCTCCGAGGGTCTCGTGGGCCCGAAGGTGACCCTCGCTTACGTGTCGGTTCGGGCGGTTTCGGGTGATTCCGGGGAATCCTGCCGTGGGGCGGGCATCCCCGGTCCGGGAGGGGTGGGAAAGGCGGCCGACGCACCGGAAAATGCGTGAGTCGCTGTGAATTGGCCCGCCTGCGACACAATTGTTAACGCGATGGCAAAGCGCGGGAGAACACACCCCCGAGCACACGTGTGCAGCGGCGATCTCGGTATCGTCGGCCTCATGACAGCGGTTAGCGCAGAACGTGACAGTGCCCGGCAGGAAGTACCCGAGCAGCTCAGGAATGACGTCAAATTGCTCGGCGAGATGCTCGGAACGGTCCTCGCCGAAAGCGGCGGTGAGGAACTGCTCGCCGATGTCGAGAAACTCCGCCACGCCGTGATCGGGGCCCGCGATGGCTCCGTCACCACCGAGGAGATCACCGCGATCGTCGGCGCCTGGCCGCTGGAACGCGCCAAGCAGGTCGCCCGCGCGTTCACGGTCTACTTCCACCTCGCCAACCTGGCCGAGGAACACCAACGCATGCGCGCCCTGCGCGAGCGCGACGACGCCGCGAACCCGCCCCACGAGTCCCTGGCCGCCGCGGTGCGTGCCATCCGTGAGGGCGACGGCGGCGAGGAACGGCTCGCCGAGCTGGTCGCGGGCATGGAGTTCCACCCGGTCCTCACCGCCCACCCCACCGAGGCGCGACGCCGCGCCGTGTCCACCTCCATCCTGCGGGTCAGCTCCGAGCTGGACGCCTGGCACGGTGCCCACGAAGGCAGCACCGCGGCGGGCGAGGCCCACCGCCGTCTGCTGGAGGAGATCGACCTCCTCTGGCGCACCTCGCAGCTTCGCTACACCAAGCTCGACCCGCTGGACGAAGTACGCACCGCCCTGGCCGCCTTCGACGAGACGATCTTCTCGACCATCCCGAAGGTGTACCGGACCCTGGACGCCGCCATCGACCCCGAGGGCACCGGTACCCGCGCACCCCGGGCCACCCCTTTCGTTCGTTACGGCAGCTGGATCGGCGGCGACCGTGACGGCAACCCGTTCGTCACCCACGAGGTGACCCGGGAAGCCATCACCATCCAGTCCGAACACGTTCTCCGTGCCCTGGAGAAGGCCTGCGAACAGGTGGGACGCACCCTCACCGTCTACTCCAACCTCACCCCCGCCGACCGGGGTCTGCTCGACACCCTCGCCGAGGCCAAGGCCGCCTACCCGTCGCTGATGGCCGAGGTCGAGAAGCGTTCGCCCAACGAACCCCACCGCCAGTTGCTGCTCCTGGCCACCGCACGGCTGCGCGCCACCCGCGAACGCGACGCCGACCTCGCCTACCCCGACGCCGACGCGTTCCTCGCCGACCTGCGTCTGGTGCAGGGCTCCCTGGTCGCGGCCGGGGCCGCACGGCAGGCCTACGGCGAACTCCAGCACGTGGTGTGGCAGGCCGAGACCTTCGGTTTCCACCTGGCCGAACTGGAGATCCGTCAGCACAGCGAGGTGCACGCGGCCGCGCTCGCCGAACTGGAGGCGGGCGGCGCGCTGTCCGAGCGCACCGAGGAGGTGCTGGCCACCCTGCGCACCGTCTCCTGGATCCAGGAGCGCTTCGGTGTGGAGGCCTGCCGTCGCTACATCGTCAGCTTCACCCGTACGGCCGAGGACATCGAGGCCGTGTACAAGCTGGCGACCTACGCCCTGCCGCCCAAGCGGGTGCCGGTCCTGGACGTCATCCCGCTGTTCGAGACCGGCGCCGACCTGGAGGCCTCGCCCGACGTCCTGGCCGGCATGCTCGACCTGCCCCAGGTACGGCAGCGGCTGGTCGACAACGACCGTCGTCTGGAGGTCATGCTCGGCTACAGCGACTCCGCCAAGGACGTCGGACCGGTCAGCGCGACCCTGCGCCTGTACGACACCCAAGCCCGACTGGCCACGTGGGCCCGCGAGCAGGACGTACGCCTGACCCTCTTCCACGGTCGGGGCGGTTCCCTGGGCCGTGGCGGCGGACCGGCCAGCCGAGCCCTGCTCGCCCAGGCCCCGGGTTCGGTGGACGGCCGGTTCAAGGTCACCGAACAGGGCGAGGTCATCTTCGCCCGGTACGGGCAGTCCGCCATCGCCCGCCGCCACATCGAACAGGTCGGCCACGCCGTCCTGATGGCCTCCACCGACGAGGTGCAGGAACGCGAACGCGCCGCCGCCACGCGCTTTCGTCCCCACGCCGACAGCATCGCCTCCGCCGCACAAGAGGCCTATCTGGAGCTGATCGGCACCGAGGAGTTCGCGGTGTGGTTCTCCCAGGTGAGCCCGTTGGAGGAGCTGGGAGAGCTGCGACTGGGGTCGCGTCCCTCCCGGCGCGGGGCGGCCAAGGGCCTGGACGACCTGCGGGCCATCCCGTGGGTGTTCGCCTGGACCCAGACCCGCGTCAACCTGCCCGGTTGGTACGGGCTCGGCACCGGTCTGGCCGCCATCGACGACCTGCCCACCCTCCAGGCCGCCTACCGGGAGTGGCCGATGTTCGCGTCGTTGCTGGACAACGCGGAGATGAGTCTGGCCAAGACCGACCGCACCATCGCCGAGCGGTACCTGGCGCTGGGCGGCCGTCCCGAGCTCACCGAGAAGGTGCTGAACGAGTACGACCTGACCCGAAGCCTCGTCCTGCGAGTGACCGGGCACAGCCGTCTACTGGAGAACCGCGCGATCCTGTCCCGCGCCGTGGACCTGCGCAACCCGTACGTGGACGCGCTCAGCCACCTACAGCTGCGGGCCCTGGAGGCGCTGCGCGGTGAGGAGGCGGACTCCCTGTCCGAACAGGACGGCCAGCACCTGGAGCGGCTGCTCCTGCTGTCCGTCAACGGTGTGGCCGCCGGCCTCCAGAACACCGGCTGACCGGCACCTGAACGCCCTCGGGCCCCGCACCCGTCCGAAGGTGCGGGGCCCGGGCCGTGTCAGAGGGGGAACTCGCCCGTGTCCAGCACCAGATCGAAGGGGGCGGGAAGAAGGAGTTCCTTGCCGAAGGGCACTTTGGTGATGCTCGTGTAGCGGCCGTTCTCCGGATCGGAGAAGATCGTGGCCTCGCCGCCACCACTGTCCGGATCCCAGCGATCCACCAGGAGGTACAGGGGTACCCCGGCATGCGCGTAGCCCCAGAGCTTGGACTTGCGATCCATCTTCGCCGTGCTCTGGGAGGTCACCTCGACCAGTAGCAGTGCGTCCTCGGCCGAGTGCTCGGAGCTCCGCATCATGATGGAACCGGGGAGTACGACCAGATCGGGAATGTAGAGACCACTGCGCATCGGTACTCGGACATCGATGTTCTGGTGTACCTCGGCTTCACCGAGAGCACCGCCCTCACGAAGGGTCTCCTTGATGATCCATTTGTTGATCAAGGCGATGATGCGTGCGTGCTCGTCCTTGGGGGGAGTCATGATGCTGATCGCGCCTTCGATGATCTCGGCCCGCCAACCCTCGGGCAGGTCCAGCTCTTCCCAGGCGCGCAACACGACTTCCCAGTGAGACGGCATGTCGACCGAGCTCTCCGATTCCGCTTCCGCGATGGTCATCGTCGCGACACCTCCAGTAGCCGAACGTAGCGGTGCACGATCACCGATGTGTTGGATTCAGCTTAACCGGGGGAATCCGGATCGGAGGGGGTTGTCCACAGAGGGTTTCGGCGCTGCTGTAATGGGGCTATGACCGGTGAACACAGCGACGAGATCCCCGTTCTGGACCAGACTGCTCTCACCGACGCCATTGTGCGTCCTGGGGGGCTCTGGCGGAGTGTGGAAGTGGTGCCCGAGGCCGGGTCCACCAACACCGACCTGGCCATCCGCTCCAAGGACGGGGCTCCCGAGGGGACCGTGCTGGTGACCGAGCACCAGACCGCCGGGAAGGGCCGGCTGGGGCGCGGGTTCACCACCCCGGAGCGGGTGGCCCTCACCTTCTCCCTGCTGGTCCGCCCGGTCGTTCCCTCGGAGCGTCTGGGATGGGTGTCCCCGCTGATGGGGGTGGCCGCCGTGGCCGCCGTACGCGAGTGGACCGGGGTGCCGGCCGCGCTGAAGTGGCCCAACGACGTCCTGGTTCCGGGGGAGGAACGGGACGGCAAGCTCGCCGGGATCCTCGCCGAGGCCGACTTCTCCGACCCCGACCGGGTGGGGGTGGTGGTGGGCATGGGTCTCAACGTCTCCCAGGGGCGGGCCGAGCTGCCCGTGGAGACCGCCACCTCGCTGCGGGCCGAGGGCGCGGGTGGGGTGGGGCGCGACGAACTACTGCGGGCCGTCCTGGCCGCGTTCGAGGAGCGCTACACCGCCTGGGTCGCCGCCTCGGGGAACGCGGAGGTCAGTGGCCTGGCCGACGAGTACCGCCGCGTGTGCGTCACCCTCGGTCGCCGGGTCCGGATCCACCTGCCCGGAGACCGCCTGTTGGAGGGCGCCGCGGCCCGGGTGGACGACCAGGCCAGGCTGGTGGTGGCCGGCCCGACGGGGGAGAAGGCGCTGAACGTGGGCGACGTGGTCCACGTGCGCCCCGGGGATTAGTGCACGGAGAGTTGTCCACAGGGATGATTCCTCGTCTCCCGCGGCGGAGAAGCTTGTGTCATTATCACCGGTATGGCTATCGCGGACCGTTATCTCTCCGACGACGAGGAACTCGTCTACGTCGCACGACAACACTGGACCGTCCTCGCGGGTGAGTTCGTGATGCTGTTCGTCATCATCGCGGTCGTCGGTACCGCGCTGTTCTTCATCCCTTGGAACGAGGACTGGAGTCTCATCGCCGGGGGTGTCGTGGCGGCGGTCGGGGTGGTCGCGGCACTGGCCTTCTGGTTCGTCCCCATGCTCAAGTGGTCGACCACCGTCTACATCCTCACCAACCGGCGGCTCATGATGCGCGATGGCATCATTTCCAAGCAGGGCCGCGACATGCCGCTCACCAGGGTGAACGACGTCTCGTTCAACATCTCCCTGTGGGAACGGATCATGCGGTACGGAACGTTGTCCATTCAGTCGGCGTCCGAACAGGAGGGCATGGTCCTCCAGAGGGTGCCCAAACCCCAGTGGTTCCAGTCGGAGATCTACCGCCAGGTCAACTCGGCCCAGCGGCCGGACTACCCAGCCGGATCACAGGGCTGACCAGCGGTTTCGTCACCCGGGCCCCATGGGGTGTGGGAGTAGGCTGGAGCCGGAGCCAAGGCCGTGCCCCCCGGGCCGGTGCCATAGAGATTGCTCCCCGCCCGGCGGGGAAGGTCCCGTGAAAGAGAACGTATGCCGTCGCGTCCTGACCCGAAAGCGATCGAGTCCGCCCTGCTCGGTGGTGAAGCGGTCTACACCAGGGAACAGGCGATCGAGCTCTCCGGAGCCGATCCCGAACTCGCCGGCCGTGTCTGGCGTGCCCTGGGCTTCCCCACCCTCGGCGACGACTCGATCATCTTCGCTGAGAGTGACGTCGAGGCCCTGCGCATCGCCAATTCCCTGTTGGAGGAGGGCGTCCTCGATGAGGAGGGCGTGGTCCGCTTCGCCCGCGCGATGGGGCAGACCATGGCCCGCCTGGCCGACTGGCAGACCAGCATCCTCAGCACCCTCATCTTCAAGGACGGTGGCGAGGATCTGGTCAACAGCCCGCTGATGAACCGGGTCAAGGAGCTGCTGCCGGACGTCGAACGTCTGCTGCTGCACATCTGGCGTCGGCAGCTGGCCGCGTCCACCGCGCGCACGCTCACCGTGATGTCCAACGGCAACGACACCATCCCGAACTACTATCCGCTGATCGTGGGCTTCGCCGACTTGGTCTCCTTCACCACGCTCAGCCGCGAGCTCGACGAGATGGAACTCGCCGGAGTGGTGGAGGGCTTCGAGGCGACCGCCGCCGACCTCGTCGCCTCCGGGGGCGGCCGGGTGGTCAAGACCCTCGGCGACGAGGTGCTCTTCGTCGCCGACTCGCCCAGCCAGGCCGCCGACATCGCGCTGCGCCTGGCCTCGGGGGTCAAGACCCACGTAGAGGTCCCCGACGTGCGGGTGGGGGTGGCCTACGGTCCGGTGCTGACCCTGCACGGCGACGTCTTCGGCACCACGGTCAATCGTTCCAGCAGGCTCACCTCCTTCGCCCGACCAGGGACCGTCCTCATCGACGAGGCGCTCGCCGAGAACCTCGAAGGGGAGGAAGGGCTCCAGGTGGTCCAGGTCCGGGCCCGGCACGCGCACGGCCTCGGCCTGATCCAGCCCTACACCCTGCGCCGCGATTTCGACGCCCCGAACCCTTGACACACCGGCGAAGCCGACGCGTTCAGCGTGTGCGAGGCGTCCGCGCCCGATAGGCTCGAAGTTCCTGCCCCGTGAGACGTTCAGGTGGTGAGCCTGTGAGTTCCCAGTCGCCCGTCCAGCGGCTACGTACCTCGGGAATCTTCAGTTTGGAAGGTTCCGAGTCCCATGTCGAGAACAACGTGTGGATCGTCGGTGACGACGACACCGCGGTGGTGATCGACGCCGCCCACGACCACGAACGCATCGCCCGAGGTCTGGGCGACCGCGAACTCATGGCGATCGTGTGCACCCATGGGCACAACGATCACATCGACGCAGCGGTGGCCCTGGCCGACCTCACCGACTCCCCGATCCTGCTGCACCCCGAAGACGCGGAGCTGTGGCAGCAGGTGTATCCCTACCGGGAACCCGACGCCCCGTTGCTGCACGGTGAGGTGCTGACCGTGGGCGGGATCGAACTGACGATCCTGCACACCCCGGGGCACACCCCCGGCGGGGTGTCCCTGTACGCCCCGGAGATCGGGGTGGTCTTCAGCGGGGACACGCTCTTCCCGGACGGTCCCGGCGCCACCGGCCAACCGGCGTCGGACTTCCCGACCATCATCGCGGCCATCCGTGAACAGTTGGCGGTTCTGCCGGGTGACACCGTGGTGCACCCCGGCCATGGCGAGTCCACCACGATCGCCGAGGCCGCCGCGCACCTGGAGGGTTGGGCCCAGCGCGGCTTCTGACCGAAGGTCACCGGCCCCGCCGGCCCCATGGGTGCCTGGCGCTCCGAGGCGCTGCTCCGGGGCGAGCCCGGGACCTGAACCGGACGGTCGGCCGCACGAGTGGGCCGGTCGCGCATGCGATCGGTGGTGAGGGCGTCCGTTGGTCTCGGCGCGGCTCAGACGTGGAGGTCGAAGGCGGCGGACGCCTTGACCAGTCCGTTGACCTGTACCTCCACCAGGTGTTCCCCCGAGTGGTAGGTGCGGGTGCTGATCGGGCGCACCGGGTGCTTCTTCTCCAGGGCTCGACGTTCCCCGGAGCACAACTCCACCCTGGTCCACTTGAACACCTTGCGCCCCCGGGAGCCGTCGGCGCGCACGTGGTGCACCACGTAGTCGATCACCACCGTGTGCGGGCGGGTATCGGTGTTCTCCAGCTCGACCCTGATCCTCAGGGTCCCGCCCAGGTCCAGTACGCCCGGGGACAGGGTGGGCCCGTGGACGAGGACGTGTTCGCCGCCGGTGGCGCCGAGCAATGCCAAGGCCCGCTGATCGCCCTCCTTGACCAGGGTGCGCAGGGCGTGCCGAACGGTCCACGCGGTCTCGGGGGTGGGGCTCTCCCGTGTCCACCGTTCGGCCAGGTCCAGGACCAGGTCGGGGTGTTCGCGGGCGATGTCGTTGAGGTTGTTGGCCACCGAGGTGCGCACGTACTTGGAGGGGTCGCTGCGCAGCGTCTCCAACACCTCCAGCACCGGTAGGGGGTCGGCGACGAACTCGGGGAGCCGGCGTGCCCACGGCAGACGGGGCCGGATGCCCTCACTGGCGAAGCGGCGCACGTTGGGGTCGGGGTCGACCGCGCAGGCGCGGATCAGCGCCATGGTCGGTTCGTAGTGCCTCTGCACGAACGGCCGGACCGCGAACTCTCCGGTGTGCCGTTTGGTGATCTCCACCAGGGCGGGCAGTGAGGAATCGGGGTGGTCCAGCCCGTACTCCTCCACGAACCGGGCCACGGCCATCAGGTGGAACCCCTCGTTGAACATGCCGTCGCCCTCGACCAAGGGGTCCTTGAGCGAGGCGACCAGTACGGCGGCGGCCTCGGGGTAGTGCTCGGGCAGCCGGTCCCGAAGCCCCTGTGCCATCACCAGCACCCGGTCCTTGAGTTCCAGGGGGCCGACCCTGCGATCGACCTCCGCGGCGTAGGATTCCACGTCGAACTCGGGACGCACCGCACGGATGGATTCACCGAGCATTCGCGCCGCCGCGCCGTCGAAGTGCTTCTTGAGGCTGTATTCACCGGACATGCCCGCTTACTCCTGCCGTCGACCAGGGGAGGGTAAAGCTATCCCGCTCCTACGACGAAGTCGAGAATTCCCCGAAGCCATGACAAAGGGGATTCCCGTAGCTTTTCTGGAAGTCCCGGCAGAATTCCCCGCTCGACAACGGCCGCCGTTCACCGGTATTTCCCAGCGGTGATCGGTGTCCCGTTCGGCCTCCGATCCGACCGACACGACACCGGGGCGGAGGGTGATCCCCCGCCGCCCCGGTCGAGCGGGCCCGACCCCGCCTCACTCCTCCCGAGGCTCGACGCCACGGACGTTCGGCACGATCGGTGTGTCCTTGGGGCGCATCCCGATCTTCGAACCCAGCCACACCAGCGGGTCGTACTTACGGTCCACCACTCGTTCCTTGAGCGGGATCAGTGCGTTGTCGGTGATGCGGATCCCCTCGGGGCACACCTCCGTACAGCACTTGGTGATGTTGCAATAGCCCATCCCGAACTCGTCCTGGGCGATCTTCCGACGGTCCGCGGTGTCCTCCGGGTGCATCTCCAGTTCGGCCACCCGCATCAGGAAACGCGGCCCGGAGAAGTGCTCCTTGTTCTCCTCGTGGTCACGGATCACGTGGCACACGTTGTTGCACAGGAAGCACTCGATGCACTTGCGGAACTCCTGGGGCCGTTCCACGTCCACCTGCCGCATCCGGAAGTCGCCCGGCGAGGTGTTCGGGTCCGGGGTGAACGACGGGATCTCGCGCGCCTTCTCGTAGTTGTACGACACGTCGCACACCAGGTCCCGGACGATCGGGAAGGTGCGCATGGGCGTCACCGTCACCACCTCGTCCTCCTCGAAAACGCTCATCCGGGTCATGCAGGACAACCGCGGCATCCCGTTGATCTCGACCGAACAGGAACCGCATTTACCGGCCTTGCAGTTCCACCGCACGGCCATGTCGGGTGTCTGGGTGGCCTGGAGGCGGTGCAGTACGTCCAGCACCACCTCGCCCTCGTTCACCTCGACCTCGTACTCGGTGAGTTGGCCGTCGTCCGATCCTCGCCACACCCGGAACGTCCGCTCGGTCATGACGTGCCCTCCTCGGTCGTGTCCGTCCTCTCCGCGTCCTCGTCCGTATCGGTGCGCGGACCCTTCTCAACCGGCCCCTTCTCGGGCGACACCGCCTCGGGCAGCTCGTCCTCGGTGAGGTACTTCGCCAACTCCTCCCGCTCGAACAGGCGCAACAGTTCGGCGGGGACGTCGGCGAGCGGACGCCGGGTCAGTTCCACCCGCCCGTCGACCGCGCGGGCGGCCAGGTTCACCCGTCGCCACTCGGCCGACATGTCGGGGAAGTCGTCGCGGGTGTGCCCGCCCCGCGACTCGGTGCGTTCCAGGGCGGCCTTGGTGACGGCCTCCGACACCAGGAGCATGTTCGGCAGCGCCAACGCCAGGTGCCAGCCCGGGTTGTACACGCGGTCGCCCGGGGCGCTGAGCACCTGCACGCGCTCGGTGAGCTCGGACAGTCGTTCCAGGGCCTTCTCCATCTCCGAGCCCTTGCGGATGATGCCCACCAGGTCGTTCATGGTGTCCTGGAGCTCGGAGTGCAGCGTGTAGGGGTTCTCGCCGGCACCCTGTTTGAGCGGGGCCAACGAGGACCGGATCGACTCCGCCACCGCCTGATCCACTACACCGGGGGAGGCATCCGTCTCCGCCGAAGAGTCGATGTAGGCGGCCGCCCCCATCCCGGCCCGGCGCCCGAACACCAGCAGGTCCGACAGCGAATTGCCGCCCAACCGGTTGGAGCCGTGCATCCCGCCCGCCACCTCACCGGCGGCGAACAGCCCGGGAACGTCGGAGGCGGCGGTGTCGGCGTCCACCCGCACCCCGCCCATGACGTAGTGGCAGGTGGGACCGACCTCCATGGGTTCGGCGGTGATGTCCACGTCCGCCAGCTCCTTGAACTGGTGGTGCATGGACGGTAGCCGGCGCCGGATCTCCTCGGCGGGCAGCCGGGTGGACACGTCCAGGAACACGCCGCCGTGCGGGGACCCGCGTCCCTCCTTCACCTCGTTGTTGATGGCCCGAGCCACCTCATCGCGAGGCAGCAGCTCCGGTGGCCTGCGGTTGTTCGCCGGGTCGTCGTACCAGCCGTCGGCCTCCGCCTCGCTCTCGGCGTACTGGGAGCGGAATACGTCGGGCACGTAGTCGAACATGAACCGCTCGCCCTTGGAGTTGCGCAGCACCCCGCCGTCGCCGCGAACCGACTCGGTGACGAGGATGCCCTTCACCGAGGGCGGCCAGACCATCCCGGTGGGGTGGAACTGGACGAACTCCATGTTGATCAGGGACGCACCGGCGCGCAGGGCCAGCGCGTGCCCGTCCCCGGTGTACTCCCAGGAGTTGGAGGTGGTGCGGAAGGCCTTGCCGATCCCGCCGGTGGCCAGCACCACGGTGGGCGCCTCGAACAGCACGAAGCCGCCGTCCACGCGCCGGTAGCCGAACGCGCCGACCATCCGGCCGTCCTCGCCGGGTTCGCGGAGCAGGTTGGTGACCGCTGTCTCGGCGAACACCCGCAACCGGGCGTCGGGGTCGCCGTACTCGGCGGCGTCGGCCTGTTGGAGCGCCACGATCCGCTGTTGGAGCGTGCGGATCAGTTCCAGCCCGGTGCGGTCGCCCACGTGCGCCAGACGCGGGTACTCGTGCCCGCCGAAGTTGCGTTGGCTGATGCGCCCGTCGGCCGTGCGGTCGAACAGGGCGCCCCAGTACTCCAACTCCAGGATCCGGTCGGGGGACTCCTTCGCGTGGAGTTCGGCCATGCGCGGATCGTTGAGGAACTTGCCGCCGCGCAAGGTGTCGCGGAAGTGCACGGACCAGGTGTCGTCGGCGTTGGTGTTGCCCAGGGCCGCCGCGGCTCCACCCTCGGCCATCACGGTGTGCGCCTTACCGAAGAGCGACTTGGAGATGATGGCGGTGCGTTTTCCCTGTTCACGGGCGGCGATCGCGGCGCGTAGACCCGCGCCGCCCGCGCCGATCACCACGACGTCGTAGCTGTACCGGGTGACCCCGGCCTCTGTATTGGGGGGCATGCGGTGCTTCTTCCTTCCCGCTCAGTTGAGGATGCGCAGGTCGGTGATGGTTCCACTGGAGACCAGTGCGACGTAGGCGTCGGTGATCATCAGTGAGGCGATGCTGAGCCAGCCGTACAACATGTGCCGGTTGTTCAGCGTGGAGACCCGGGACCACAGCCAGTACCGAACGGGACTGCGGCCGAAGCTGCGCAGCCGGCCGCCCATGATGTGCCGGCACGAGTGACATCCGAAGGTGTAGGCCCACAACAGCAGTACGTTCGCGAGCATGATCAGGTTGCCGACCCCGATGCCGAAACCGCCGTCCACACCGTGGAAGAAGGGGACGAGCATGTCCCAGGTGTTGATCAGGACGATGGCGCCCGCGGCGTAGAAGAAGTAGCGGTGCCCGTTCTGCGGGAGCATGAGCGGCCGGGTCTCACCGGTGTAGCTCCGGTGCGGTTCGCGGACCGCGCAGGCGGTCGGCGCCTGCCAGACCGAGCGGTAGTAGGCCTTGCGGTAGTAGTAGCAGGTCACCCGGAACAGCAGCAGGATCGGCAGGCTGAGCAGGGCGTACGGGAGGAAGGGCGGGAACTCCCAGGGGACCCGGCCCAAGAGCGAGGCGTCGGGGACGCACTGCTGGGCGAGGCAAGGGGAGTAGAAGGGCGTCAGGTAGTGGTGTTCCTGGACCCAGTAGTGGTCCTGCTGGAACACCCGCGCGGCCCCGTAGACGAGAAAGGTGGCCAGGCCCAACGTCGTCAGTGTCGGGCCCAGCCACCATCGGTCGGTTCTGAGCGTGCGCCCTGGGATGCGCGCCCGCCCTGCGGAGTGTGCGTCTTGTGTCGAGGTCACCGTGGACTCCACCTCCTGTGGAGAGCGACCCGGCGGGGGAGACGGGTGCGGGCCCGCGCCCCTTCCGGTGGCCGTGACCGCCCCTGGTTCTGGACGGCCGGGGGAAGCAGTAGGGAACCGGTCTGCTACGCAACGCTAGGTCTCTGTGATCACGGTCACGTTCCGAGTCCGGGGAAACCTCAAGAAAGGGGTGTGATGTGCGCCACTCTTGGGGCGCAATTTGTGGTGAATGTCGAACTACCAGGGCTTTCGTCCGACATGCGTTTTTTGATGCCACTGGTGCACAAGTGGTCAGTGTTGATACAGGGGCTCAGGCGATCGTGGTCGCGACCCGCGCCGTTCCCTTCCGCCGAACGGAAGAGGGGTGCTTCACCCGGAGGAGGAGAGTCCGTCGTCCGGCGTCTCACCGTGACGGTTCAGGGAACTTCCGGCGTCCGCCGCGGAGATGAGGACCTCCAGGTCGGGCCCCAGATCCTCCGGGCTCATCGCCAGTAGATACGCGTTCAGGTGCCGGCGGAACGCGTCCGCGGAATGCGAGGGTTCCACGTCCTTGCGTCGGGCCAGGGCTATGGTGCGCAGCAGGCGGGGTCGGGACAACGGGGTACCGCGCAGGCCCGGCCGGTTGCGCAGCACCATGCTGGGCACCACCGCCAGACCCAGGCCCGCCTCCACGAACCGCAGCACCGCGTCCATCTCACCGCCCTCCACGGCCAGCTGCGGCTCGAAACCGGCGGCGCGGCAGGCACGGAGCGTCGCCTCGCGAACGTCGTAGCCCCGTCGGAACATGACCAGGGGGCGCCCTTGCAGTTCCGTGATGCGGATCGAGGCGCGTCCGTTCGGCGAGGGTTCCGAAGTGGGGCTGGCCACCACCAGGTTCTCCCGCAGGATCGGGGTGGTCGAGAAGTCCGGGTCGCTGCTGTGCAGCGGAAGGATGATCAGGGCCATGTCCAGTTCGCCGCGGCCCAGGTTGCGGACGAGGTCGCGCGAACCGCTCTCCTCCACGTGGAGTTCGATTCCGGGGAAGCGGGTATGGAAGTCGGCGAGAACGTCGGCCAGCAGCCCCGCGCACAGGGACGGGGTCGCTCCCAGTCGCACACGGCCGCGCCGCACGCCGGCCAGTTCCGCCACCTCACGGCGGGCCGTCTCCAGGTCGGTGAGGATGCGCTGGGCGAGCGGAAGCAGCGCCTCGCCCGCCGGGGTGAGTGTGATGTTTCCCCTGGCACGACTGAATAACGGCGCGCCCAACTCCTTCTCAAGGCTGCGGATCTGTTTGCTCAAACTCGGCTGGGCGACGCGAGAAAGCTCGGCTGCACGGGTGAAATGGCGTGTGCGGGCCACAGCCACGAAGTAGGCGAGCTGCTGGAACTGCATGGTTCATAGCCTAAGGCTATGGACACCAGGGTCGCGATGACTTGGACGTCGGACTTAACTCGAACTTAAAGTGACAGGCTGTGGCGAACAGTACCTTGACCAAGAAGCGGTCTACGGCCTACGGATCCACGGTGGCGCTCAAAGCGGCAATGGCGACCTCCGGTGCGATCCTTGTGCTGTATTTGATCGCGCACATGTACGGCAACCTGAAAGTTTTCTCGGGCCAAGAGGCCTTCGACGGTTATGCCCACAGTCTCCGTGAGCTGGGCTACCCGCTGCTGCCCGAGAGCGGATTCCTGTGGGTCTTCCGGATCGTTCTCCTCGCGAGCGTCCTGATCCACATCTACGCGGCCGTGGCGCTGTGGGTCCGTGCCCGCAGGGCTCGCCCGGCCTCCCAGCGCTACCAGGTGAAGAAGCGGGTGCACCGCACCTACGCCTCCTACACCATGCGCTGGGGCGGAGTGCTCATCGCGCTCTTCGTGATCTTCCACATCCTGCACTTGACGGTGAACGTCATCGCGCCGGGTGGCAAGTCCGAGAGCCCCTACGAGCGGCTCGTGAACGGGTTCCAGCCCGAGTTCTGGTACGTGACCCTGTTCTACATCGCCGCCGTCATCGCTTTGGGCTTCCACCTGCGGCACGGCATCTGGAGCGGTCTGGCCACGCTCGGCGTCAACCAGGCGCGTCGGCAGCCCGTGCTGAACTCGATCGCCACGGTGATCGCTCTGGTCGTGACCGTCGGATTCGTGCTTCCGCCCTTGGCGGTCACCTTTGGACTGGTGAGTTAATTGTCTGACATGGACCTTTACACAGAGGGCTCCTCGATCCGGGACGAGAAGGCCCCCGAGGGGCCGATCAACGAGCGCTGGGACAAGCGCCGTTTCTCGGCCAAGCTGGTCAACCCCGCGAACCGGCGCAAGCTCTCCGTCATCATCGTCGGTACCGGCCTGGCCGGCGCCTCCGCGGCGGCGACCCTGGGCGAGGCGGGCTACAACGTCTCCTCGTTCTGCTACCAGGACAGCCCCCGGCGCGCGCACTCCATCGCCGCGCAGGGTGGCATCAACGCCGCGAAGAACTACCGCAACGACGGCGACAGCATCCACCGACTGTTCTACGACACGGTCAAGGGCGGTGACTTCCGCTCCCGCGAGTCGAACGTCTACCGCCTCGCGCAGGCCAGTGTCGAGATCATCGACCAGTGCGTCGCCCAGGGCGTGCCCTTCGCCCGCGAGTACGGCGGTCTCCTCGACAACCGTTCCTTCGGTGGCGTGCAGGTCTCCCGTACCTTCTACGCCCGTGGTCAGACGGGTCAGCAGCTGCTGATCGGCGCCTACCAGGCCCAGGAGCGGCAGATCGCCGCCGGCACCGTCGAGATGCACACCAGGCACGAGATGCTCGAACTGGTCATCGTGGACGGCAAGGCGCGCGGCATCATCGCCCGCGACATGGTCACCGGTGAGATCGAGACCCACTTCGCCGACGCCGTGGTCCTGGCCACCGGTGGTTACGGCAACGTGTTCTTCCTGTCCACCAACGCGATGGGCTCGAACGTCACCGCCGCCTGGCGCGCGCACCGCAAGGGCGCCTACTTCGCCAACCCCTGCTACACGCAGATCCACCCGACCTGCATCCCGGTCAGCGGCGACTACCAGTCCAAGCTGACCCTGATGAGCGAGTCGCTCCGTAACGACGGTCGGATCTGGGTGCCCAAGGAGGGCGGCGACGAGCGCGACCCGCGTCAGATCCCCGAGGACGAGCGCGACTACTACCTGGAGCGCATCTACCCGGCCTTCGGCAACCTGGTGCCGCGTGACATCGCCTCTCGCGCCGCGAAGAACGTCTGCGACGAGGGTCGTGGCGTCGGTCCCGGCGGTCTGGGTGTGTACCTGGACTTCACGGCCGCCATCGAGCGCATGGGTCGGGATGCCGTCGAGGCCAAGTACGGCAACCTGTTCGACATGTACCAGCGCATCACCGGCGAGAACCCGTACGAGCTGCCGATGCGCATCTACCCGGCGGTGCACTACACCATGGGTGGTCTGTGGGTCGACTACGACCTGCAGAGCAGCATCCCGGGCCTGTTCGTGACCGGTGAGGCCAACTTCTCCGACCACGGCGCCAACCGCCTGGGCGCCAGCGCGCTGATGCAGGGTCTGGCGGACGGTTACTTCGTCCTGCCGAACACCATCAACGACTACCTGGCGGACGGCCCGTTCGAGGCGGTCGACGAGAAGCACCCCGAGGCCGTCGCGGCCAAGGACCTCGTCAGCAACCGGATCGACAAGCTCCTCTCCATCAACGGTTCCCGCACCGTCGACTCCTTCCACAAGGAGCTCGGCCACATCATGTGGGACTACTGCGGCATGGAGCGCAGCGAAGAGGGTCTGCGCAAGGCCATCGACCTCATCCGTGAGCTGCGCGCCGAGTTCTGGCGCGACGTCAAGGTGCTCGGTGTCAACGAGGAGTTCAACCAGGCTCTGGAGAAGGCCAACCGCGTGGCCGACTTCCTGGAGCTCGGTGAGCTCATGTGCATCGACGCCCTGCACCGCCGCGAGTCCTGCGGTGGTCACTTCCGAGCGGAGAGCCAGACCGAGGACGGTGAGGCGCTGCGTCACGACGACGAGTTCGCCTACGTCGCCGCCTGGGAGTTCGCCGGCGTTGACAGCAAGCCCGTACTCCACAAGGAAGCCCTGGAGTACGAGTACGTCGAGATGAAGCAGCGGAGTTACAAGTGAACATCACCCTGCGCGTTTGGCGCCAGAAGGGCCGTGACGACGAAGGCCGGATGGTCACGTACAAGCTCACGGACGTCTCGGAGGACATGTCCTTCCTGGAGATGCTCGACGTTCTCAACGAGAAGCTCACGCTTGAGGACGAGGACCCGGTCGCCTTCGACCACGACTGCCGTGAGGGCATCTGCGGTGCCTGTGGTGTCGTGATCGATGGAGAGGCGCACGGTCCCGAGCGGACCACCACCTGCCAGCTGCACATGCGCAGCTTCAAGGACGGCGACACCATCACGGTCGAGCCTTGGCGAGCCAAGGCGTTCCCGGTCGTGAAGGACCTCGTCGTCGACCGTGGTGCGTTCGACCGCATCATCCAGTCCGGCGGTTTCATCAGCGCGCCCACCGGTACCGCCCCGGACGCCCACGCCAACCCGATCCCGAAGCCGGACGCCGACCGCGCGTTCGACGCCGCGACCTGCATCGGTTGTGGCGCTTGCGTGGCGGCCTGCCCCAACGCGTCCAGCATGCTGTTCACCGCCGCGAAGGTCACGCACCTGGGCCTGCTCCCGCAGGGACAGCCCGAGCGGGCCTCCCGCGTGGTGAACATGATCAACCAGCAGGACGAAGAGGACTTCGGCGGCTGCACCAACATCGGTGAGTGCGCCGCGGTCTGCCCGAAGGGCATCCCGCTGGACACCATTTCCCAGCTCAACCGCGACCTGCTGGGTTCCCTCGGCAAGGGCATCGGCTAGTTCCGATCCCCGGTCGTGGCAAGGGGCCGTCTCCCACCGGGAGACGGCCCCTTCGCGTTCACTCGCCCAAGCGCCGCAAGAGTTCGGCGTCCTCCACGGCGATCCTCCGCGCTATCGTTCGCACGCGGGCGGTGCGCAGATGCTCCAGCGCGACCTCGACCGGGTCCACGGACAACGCCGGCGCGGGCAGGACACGTCCGAGGGCGCGGGCGAGGGTGCTCTTACCGGAGCCGGGCGACCCGGCGAACACGATCAACATGGCCGTCACCCTTCCACGCGGCACCCGTCCTCCTCGATCTCGAAGGCGGGGGCGTCACCGCCGGGAACGGTCAGGACGGCTGGCGCAGCAGGAAGTAGCCGGTCCCGACGTCCTCGTGCGGGATCTCGTGGACGACCCGGAACCCGAACCGTTCGTAGAAACCGACGCTCTTGTCGTCGAGCGTCTGGGTGAACACCGGCAGCCCCTGGGAGTCGGCCTCGTCCAGCCCGGCGGCGAGCAGCCCGCCCCCGACACCGGTGCCGGCCACGCTCGGATCGACCCCGAGGGCGGCCAGGTACAGGTGGGGTTCCTGCGGGGCCGCCATCTTCCACTCGGCGAAGACCCGGACGAAGCCGGCCACCCGGCCGCGTCCGAGCAGGGATACCCAGTGCGGCCAGGTGCGCGGAGAGGCCAGCGGCCCCTCGGGGTTGGTGGTGGGCGGTGCCCACAGCGCCGCGCCTCGGGTGGTCGGGGCGGCGCCCTCGGCGTCGGCGATGGCGGTCAGACGGGTGTCCCCGGCGGGGACGTAGCCGAAGCCGGTGGTCAGCGCGAAGAAGCGGCGCACCTGGGCCATGCGGGACTCGGCGTCGGGAAAGAGCCAACGGAAGAGCGGGTCGTCGTGCAGCGAACGGCTGAGGACACGGGCGAGGTCGGGGACGTCGTCCAGGGTGGCGGCGCGAGCGACGGACGTGACGATCGGGCTCATCGGTTTGTTGGGCGTGGTTACCCGGCTTCAGAGCCGGGAGGAAACGCCCTCTCCCTTCCAGGTGTAGCCGTAGCCGTCCGCTCTTTGGAGCAGACGCATGTACTTGTGTCCGATGCCTTGGACGGTGCCGTGGGTGGTGGTGTCGACCTTGCCCACGGCCAGGGCGTCCAGGGTGTGGGTTTTCGGTAGGTGGTCGCGGGTCCGGTTCCACCTGGTCCGACGACCCGAACCGACATGAGTGGGCGGTCGTTGTTCCAGCCCGCTACGGGAGCGGGGATGGACGTGGGCCAGGTTCAGCGGTGTATCGGTGGCCGGGTGACAGGGCTGAAGGGGGACCTGGTTCTTGTCCAGGACGAAGACGGATGGGTGCCGCTCACGCGGCCTCTCCCCAGCCAGAGGCTGGGTGGTGACGCCACCGACATCAGGTGGGATGTGGGTGGTCTCCCCTCGCACATGGTCCGCACCGGATACCACCCTGGGGTGGTGTCGGAGTCCCGTTTCGTGCCCGATCCGGGGCGTGTCCACCGACTCCGGTTCCAGAGCAGGCCGCTGAGGAAGCACGGCCTGGTGGGTCTTCTGTCCTGTGCGGAACGTAGCCATCGAGGTCACCTCCTCATAGGCGATGGCTGGTGCTGGTAAAGACGGCTCTCAACCCTAAGGACTGAAAGCCCGGTCCAACAGGGCCGGGATCCCTTCACCCTTGCTACTTCCTACTCGGGGCGATGATGCGTTCAGCTTAGATCACGGACGAATCACGGAGCGGATGTGCTCGCGGTGTCGGAAACGGGCTGAGCGAACACGTGCGCCCGGACCCAGGCGTGCATGGCGATCGCCGCGGCCGCACCCGCGTTGATCGACCGGGTCGAACCGAACTGGGCGATGGACAGCACCGCCGCGCACACCTGCCGGACCTCCTCGGACAGCCCCGGCCCTTCCTGCCCGAACACCAGCACGGCGTTGCGCGGCAACGGGTAGGTCTCCAACGGCACGGCGCCCGGCAGGTTGTCCACACCGATCAACACGAGGTCGTGTTCGGCGGCCCAGTCCACCAGCGCAGTGGTGTCGGGGTGGTGGTGCACGTGCTGGTATCGGTCGGTGACCATGGCGCCCCGCCGGTTCCATCGGCGCTTGCCCACGATGTGCACGGCCGCGCAGCCGAACGCGTTGGCGGTGCGCACGACCGACCCGATGTTGAAGTCGTGCGACCAGTTCTCCACGGCCACGTGGAAGTCGTGGCGGACCATGTCCAGGTCGGCCACGACCGCTTCGCGGCGCCAGTACCGGTAGTGGTCGACCACGTTGCGCCGGTCGCCGTTGGCGAGCAGCTCGGGGTCGTAGTGCTCGCCCTCCGGCCAGGGACCGGGCCAGGGCCCGACCCCGACCTCGCGCGCCTCGTCCTCACCGCCCGTGACGGGGGTGGTATCTGAGACGGCCTCGGGGGTCGGTTGTTCGTTCATCACCACCAGCTTACGAACGGCCCGTACCGGGTCGCCCCGGCGAAGGTCCCCGTGGCCGGGGCCGCCTCACGCCTTCGGGCTCACCGTTCGGTCCGAGGACCGGCCCCTCCTCCGGGAGACCAGCAGCGCCACGACCCGCCAGCCGAGCATGGTCGCGGCCAGGAACAGCGACGTCACCAGCACGAAGGAGAGGGGCGCGCCCTCCCCGGTGAGTAGACGCAACGGCATCGCGCCCACCACGGTCACCGCCCACACGAACACTCCGGTCGGCCAGATCCGGGCGGGGGAGCGCCACGCCAGGGTGGCGATCCAGCCGGCGACCAACGCGGCCACGAACGGCCACGCGGTCCCGGCGATCGCGGCCGGGGTCAGCCCGGTCGCGTGGTCGGTCTTGCCCACCACGACGAAGACGAGCACGCAGACCAGGTCGGCCACCAGGGCCAGAAGCGGGGTGTACGAACGCATACTCCCAGGCTAGTGCCGCCCTCGGCGCCTCCGCGTCGGGCCGTCGTTCAGGGACGGCTTCGAAGATCCGGGTCGCCGCGCGAGGCGTGGCCGGAAGCGGACGGTGCCGAGGCGAACCCGCCGTGACAACGTGGCATCAGAGCCACCGGAGCGTCTCCTCCGTGCCCCCGTCCGCCCGCCTCGATCCCCCGGAACACTTCCATGACTCGATCCCCCGGC
>NZ_FRFF01000111.1 GCF_900143625.1 Nocardiopsis sp. JB363 | reverse complement strand
CCCCCGCGACCCTGCCCCGTGCGGCCCCTGTCCTGAAAGGCCTCCCGTGGACATCCTCGACAACACCGTCGTACTCGTTCTGTTGGGCGCCGGTATCAGCCTGGTCACCAGCGTCGTCGTCACGACACTGCACGCCAGACAGATCCGCCGCGCCGAACTCCGGTCCGGCACACGCAACTCCGCCCGCAACCTCACCAGCGCGTTCATCGCCGAGCGTGACGGCGACAGCGACAAGGCCGAGTTCCTGCGCGACGCCGAGTTGACCGTCATGTCGATGACCGATCGCAAGACACGCGAACGGCTCACCGCCGTGGTTCGGCTGCTGCGCGAACACGAACTGCCAGAGGTCGAGCAGCTCAGCGGCGTCAGTTCCGCCACCTCGAAGCGGATCCTGTGCGACCACGCACTGGACGTCCTCGGCGCCCACCTGCGAGCGGACCGCCTCCCCGAGATCCCCGCCGAGATGCGCAAGATGCTGAGCGTGGAGGAAGAGGCCCTGAGCATCCACGCCGGTGATGCGCCCAAACCCCTCGCGCCGATCGAGAAGAGCTCGGTCACCGCGCGCCCTCGACACACCGGTAGCGCCACCGCCAAGAGCACTCCCACCCCCCGCAAGACGACCACCAAGACGCCCAAGAGCGGCACCAAGCCGACCGGCAAGTCCGGCCGCGCCTCCGCTCCGGCGACCGAGGAGAAGGAAGAGAAGGAAAGGGAAAGCGCGTTCTGGGACGACTGATCCCGGTTCCTGGCGAGGCGCGCCGAGGCGCGCGCCCCCATCAAGGCCATTTTCGAGACGGCGCAGGATCCTTGCGCGCACGCACGTCGAGGCGCGCCGAACCGATGTTCTCACGGCGGGTCAGATGTGATTCTTGCGGTCACACGTGAGAAAGTCGGGCGGGCAAGCCTCCGGGACTTCCATCCGGCGAAGGAATTGTGCGGCGCAATTGTGGTCAGGAACCGCGCCCGTGGACAACCCGAGCGCGCACTCTGCGAGAACTTCACCTAGGATCACTGCCACGCGCGGGTTCTGGTGTCGTCGGCTCCCCCTGCCCATCAGTGCTCCACCACCCTCCAAGGGTGACGCACCTTCCCTCGATGACTTTTCGGCCCGGATTCCGGACAGCCCGCGCACTTCCCCCGTGCGACATCCGCCATTCTTCGGACGCGGACGCGAGACCTACTCGGGTCGGTGCCCGTCCGTTGGCACGTCCAGCAGCCCGAACTCACCGAGATTGTCACGATGCCCGCTGACGAGAACTCCGCCGATTCCGGCGCGGACCAGACACCAGACGAAATCCCGGAGAATGACCCCGTGTCCCAGGACAGGGAGGACTCCGAGGAACGAGAGGGTCCCGGGGGAACCGAGACCGTAGCCGACCGGCCACGTACCGAGGATCCGGACGAAGAACCGGATGCGGAATTGGACGGAGAGTCGGCACCGGACGAAGAGTCGGAATCGGAAGATGAGAACGCTCCGGAGAGTGAGAACGCTCCGGAACCCGTCGTCATCGACGGCGGCAAGCCCGTGGGCGCCGCGGAGGAGTCCGACGAGGACTCTTCGCGGGACCGCGCCGAGAACGACACCGCCCCGGATCACGAAGCGGAACAGACCGAGGGTTCCCAGGACGTGACCGGTGAGGAGACGGCTGACGCGGTGACCGCTGCCTCATCCGCCGATACCGGTACCGCCACCGGCATCGCTGCGAGCGCACCTGGGGAGAGCCCCGAGAGCGCGCCCGAAACGCCTGATGAGACGACCGGCGAGACCACCGGCGGAGCGGAAGAGTCCACCGGAGAGGACGGTCCCGAACCGAACCGCTCCGGTCAGGTCGGATCCGACGAAGGCGGCGTAGGGCCCGTGGCCGCCGCCGCAGCCGGTAAAGGAGGGCGGCGGCGCCGCCTGCGCCGCGTCGTCCTGTGGACCGCGGCCTCGCTCGCGATCCTCATGTGTCTGGGCGCCGCCACCGCCTACGGCTACTACCACTCACTGCGTTCGGACATGACGCAACACGACATCGGTTCGGTACTGCGTGAGGAAGACCGCCCCGACAAGATCAGCGACGCGGTCAACATCCTCTTCATCGGATCCGACGGATACGAAGAGGACAGCCCCGCCTACACGGAGGAGTTCGAGGGCGAACGCTCCGACTCCTTGATGCTCGCGCACATCTCGCCGGACAATCGCGTCTCGGTGATCAGCTTCCCGCGCGACTCCCTGGTGCAGCTGCCCGAGTGCGACCCCTACGCCAAGACCGAGGGCACCTACGGCTACTTCGGCATGATCAACGCCGCGATGTACCACGGTGGCCCGCCCTGTGTCGTTCGGGCCGTCGAGTCGCTCACCGACATCCGGGTCGACCACTTCGTCCACCTGAGCTTCGCGAGTTTCCGTGACGTCGTGGACGCCATCGGCGGGGTGGACATGTGCATCCCCGAACCGATGCGGGACGATCGGTCCAAGCTCGACATCGACGCCGGTCAGCAGACCCTCGGCGGGGAAGAGGCCCTGTCCTTCGTCCGGGCCCGCTACGACATCGGTGACGGCGGTGACATCGGCCGTATCGACCGGCAGCAGATGTTCATGGCCGCACTTGCCGACCAGGTGACCAGCAGCGATGTGCTGACCAGCCCGCGCAAGCTCAACGGGGTCCTGCAAGCGGTGGCTCAGCACAGCGCCACCGATCAGGAACTCTCCCTTGATCGCATGTTGTCCATCGCGGTCACCATGACCGATGTGGACCTGTCCGACATCGAGTTCCACACCGTGCCCTGGTACCAGGCGCCGTACGACCCCAACCGGGTGATGTGGCACCAGGAGGACGCCGACGAACTGTTCCAGGCCGTGCGCGAGGACCGTGCTCTGCCCGAACTGCTCGCCGCCGACGACGCATCGGTTCCGCAGGAGCCACCGGCGTCCTCACCGACCCCCGCCGACCATTCGATCGTGGACAACGGCGGCGAGGCGCCGGACGGAGAGGGCGTGGACGAGGCCCCGTCGGCTCGCCCCGGGGAGGGCCGCGACGCCACGTCCAACCCCTGCGAGGACGGGCTCGGATTCGGTACCGGCGAGGACGACTGGTAGCCGGTCACTCGAATCGACGTCGATGTGGAGGGCTCCGCCGTGAAGGGCGGGGCCCTCCGGCGTTCACGGAGCCGGGGAGGGCAGTGGAGCCCGGGGCAGCGACATCCGGGGCAACAGGTTCCGGGACAGCGGGATCCGGGGCAGCGGGATCGGTTAAGTTCACCGACTCGAAGCGACGCACGGTTCGAGCCGAGCGGAACCGGTACGCGACACGGGAACGGGGCGCCGGGGATCTCCCCGACGCCCCGAATGCCCTCGGAACCCCTGTGTCGTTCCTCCTCACCCGGTCCAGAGCGGGCGGTCCGGGTGGGGACTCGGTGGGACCCCGACTTTTCCGTCCGGGGTCACACCGCGCACCTCGGGTGACGGAACCCGACCCGTAGCCGGCGAACGCCGGGGAACCCCCACGGTTCCACTCGACGCCCCACCGACGGAGGCCGTCACACGCACTGTCCGAGGCGGTGCGTCCACCGCCGCGGGTGAGCGCACGTTCCGGATCAGCTCAGGCCCAGACCCAGGTCCAGGTCGGAGCCCTCACCGACGGGCATCGCGTCGGTGGAGACGGGCAGCTGGTCGGTGCCGATCCGGGGCTCTCCCAGCTGAGGCAGCCCCTGGACGTCGACCAGGTCACCGCCGGGGGTCTGCGGCAGCAGGTCGCCCACCACATCCGTGCCGCCGGCCTGCGGCAGGGTCGTCTGCGCGAGGCCCGAGTCGCCGACGGGGATCGGCAGTTCGAGGTCGGCGGCGGTGTCGGTGACCTCGTTCAGGGGCCCGGCGTCCACACCGCCGACCGCGTCGGTGATGGCCAGGTCACCGGACCCGCTCATCGGGAGGGTCTCGGTGACGTCCGAGGGCAACAGCGTGGTGAGTCCACCGGTCAGATCGGCGTTCTCACCCGTGTCGAGCCCGACCGGGTCGCTCATGGGGACGGTCTCACCGACCCGGTCGAGGTCGACCTCGTCCAGGGAGACCAGGTGCGGATCGGCCTCCTGCACCCCGGTCTTGACCCGGCTGCCCAGCTCGCCCGCGGTGTCCTCGACGACGGTGGCGTGGTGCTTCAGGTCGAGGGGCGACTCGCTGTGGTTCAGCGGGAGGGTCTGTCCACCACCTCCCAGGGGCAGGGCGTCGAGCAGCCCCGTGCCGCCCAGCAGCCCGGAGAGGGGGTCGACGGCGCCGCCGATCGGCGATCCTCCGGCGGTGTCGCTCAACGGCAGGGTCTCGGTGGCTCCGGCCACGTCGAGAGGGCCGAGCTCGGCGGCGTTGTCCTCGCCGGACTCGATGGGGGTGTCGGCGGAGACACCATCACCGACGATGTGTCCGACGGTGTCAGTGGGGGTTCCGGACTGATGCTGAACATCGGGCTGAGCGGAGATCTCGCCGGGCTCGACCTGGACCAGGTCACCGACGGGGGTACCGACGCCTTCGGTCAGGGCGGCGGGGACCTGGTTGCCCAGGTCTCCCAGGGGGAGGCCGTCCGTGACACCGCCGAGTGTGTCGGCCCCCGCGATGCCGGCCCCGAGGGCGACGAAGCCGGCGGCGCCGGCCGCCAGCAGCATGGTTCGGGCGGAGGAGCGGGCGGTGTGGAACATGTGTGTCCTTCCAGGGTGGTTCTCGTGTCGGTTCTGTCGGGTGCGGCGGAGCGGTGTCGCGCCCCGTCTCGGTGGCCGGTCTCCCTGGCCAGGGGATCGGGGCCGGAAGATTTGTTCCGGTGTGTGAACCGTGGCGCCCCTGGAAGGGGCGGGTCGGTTCGGGCCGGATTCAGTCGGTCGGTCTGGCGGACCACCGGCTGACGTGAACCTCGCTGAAGAGGTGCGGGGCTCACGTCAGCCCCCAGTCGTGTGGCTGGGAAGGGTGTACCGAGAAAGGCCGGTCGTGCGCGGCATACGCCTGGGACCTGCGGAACGTGTGGAAACGCTCAGGGCGTGGCGGCGCGGTCGACGGGCGGGTGGTCCGTCAGTCCGGAGAGAAGGTGGGCTCGTCCGTGGCCTCGGCGGGTGCCGAGCGCAGGACGTGCCGGGCGGCCTCGAACAGGCCGGGGGCGGGCGCCGGAGCGGCCGCGGTGGTGAGGTACCCGGCGACGGCGGGTGCGGTCGCGGTGCCACCGGCGGCGGGGGCCGTGGCGGGAGTGGCGCCGCCGGCCGAGGACCGGTCGAGGGTGTCCGGGTCGAGGACACGACGGTCGCCGTCGGTATCCTCGGTGTCGGTCTCCTGGGCCGGGTCGGGAACGGCCCCTTCGTGGAGAGGCAGGGCGTCGGGGTGCGCCGTGGTCTCTTCGACCTCGGGCGCCTCGGGACTCTCCCCTGTCTCGGTGGCCGTGCCGGTCTCGTCGGAGCCATCCGTGTTCTCGAACACGGGGTCGATCACCTGACCGGCGACCGGGGCGAAGGCCTCGGGTAGCTCGCTCGGATCGGGCAGCGGTGCCGCCCGCACGGCCTCATGGACATGCCGAACCGGATCGGAGGTCTCGTTCTCGACCGCTCGCGCGGCCTCCGAGGCGCCGCCGACCACTCGGGTCGCGTGATCCCCCACCGTGGCGACGGTGTCACCGACCGATCCGAGACCCTCGGCCTGTTCCGCGACGGCGCCGGTTCCGGGCAGTGCGGGTTCGGAGAGCGTGAGTTCCTCGGCGTGTGCCGGGGCGGAGGAGAGCCACACGGTGAACAGGATCCCGGCGACCAGCCCGGCGAACAGCAGGGCCCTGCGAAGTGGTTCCGGGCACACGGCGGGGCTGACGCCGGTGGCGCCGACCGTACCGTGGTATCCAGACACCGGGGTTTCCTTCCGCCGTACTGTGGGTCCTCCCGGGCTGCACCCGGGTCCCGACAGCCTGTAGGGGTTCGTGTGAATGGCACCGGAAACATCGCGTTCCAGGTGCTCGAAGCCAGGTCAGAGAGGTATTCCGCGCTGACTGACCGCGACGTTAGCATGAATTGCCCAACCGTCGTCCGCGTTTCCGAAGTAATTGATCCGCCCCGCAGACAGGCTTCAGAGCAGCCAGATGTGGCAAAACGGGAAAAAACCAACGACAATTCAAGCATTAGCCCTCAACCCCTCAACGGCTCTGCGGAGGTTGAACCACACATGACCGAGATCCCCCAGAGCCACCGGTTGTCCCCGAAGCCCCTGGACGAACTCCTCGCGGAGATGCACTCCGGGGCCCGAACGGGACTCTCCGCTCAGGGACGAGTGCATTCCCTGTTGCAGGCGGTATTGACCATCGGTGGTGACCTGGACCTGGCCACCGTGCTGCGCAGGCTGACGGAGGCCGCCGCACACCTGACCAAAGCCAGGTACGCCGGACTCGGAGTGATCGGCGAGGACGGTAACTTCACCGAGTTCATCCCCGTGGGGCTGAGCCAGGAACACGCCGAACGGATCAGTCGCTTCCCGCATGGCAGAGGCGTGCTGAGCGCGCCGCTATACGACCGCGCCGCGCTGCGCCTGCCCGACCTGCGTGACCACCCGGAGTTCGGCGGGTTCCCCGAGGGGCACCCCGGCATGTCGAGTTTCCTCGGGGTGCCGATCCAGGCTCGCGACGAGGTGTTCGGCAACCTCTACCTGACGGAGAAGGAGAACGGCGAGGAGTTCGACGAGGAGGACGAGGCGATGGTCACCGCATTGGCGACCGCCGCCGGTGTCGCCATCGAGAACGCTCGTCTGTACGAGGAGACACGGCTGCGCGAACGCTGGTTGGGCGCATCCAGCGAGATCACCACCCGGTTGCTGTCAGGCGCGGACACCAACCAGGTGCTGACCTACATGGCGGCCCAGGCCCGGGAGATCGGTGGGGCGGACACCGCGGTGGTGATGCTGCCGGACCCGCACGCGCGCGGTCACCTGTTCGCGGAGTTCGCGGACGGTCCGGTCGCCCAGGAGATCCTGGGGACGCCGGTCGAGATCCACGACTCCGTATGCGGATGGGTGTACGAGTCCGGCGAGGCCGTCACCATCCCCGATCTTCGACAGGCGCACTGTCCGATGCTGACGCACCGCGGGTACGGACCCGGGTTGCTGGTGCCGCTGGGCACACCGGGGAACACCCGAGGCGTGTTGTTGCTCGGCAAGCTCCTCGAACGGGCCCCGTTCGACGCGAACATCCGTCGGATGCTGCACTCGTTCTCCGCCCAGGCGGGGGTGGCCCTGGAGTTGGCGGACGCCCGGCGCGACACCGAACGGATCGTGGTGTTGGAGGAGCGCGACCGGATCGCCAAGGACCTGCACGACGTAGTGATCCAGCGGTTGTTCGCCTCGGCGATGACCCTGATGAGCACGGTCCGGCTGATCAATTCCACCGAGGCCGAGGAACGGGTCCAACGCACCATCGACGAGCTGGACAGCACCATCAGGGAGATCCGGTCGACCATCTTCGACCTGCAGAACCCGCCGAGCCGGCAGGACACGTCGTTGCGCGGGCGGATCCTGCGGTTGGCGGAGAACACCGCGCACAGTCTCGGCTGCCATCCGGGGGTGAGCCTGGACGGGCCGATCGACGCTTCGGTTCCGGAGGAGGTGGGCGAACAGCTCCTGGCGGTACTCGGCGAAGGGTTGACCAACGTGGCCCGGCACGCCCGAGCCTCGGAGGTGCACGTGTCCGTGGTCGTGGAGGAGAGGGCGGTCACCGGCCGCCCGACCACCCTGGCGCTGACCGTCACGGACAACGGGATCGGGTTGCCGGATGAGGGCCGCCGTAGCGGGTTGCGCAACATGAAGGAGCGGGCCCTGGCCCTGGGCGGTGTGTTCGAAGCCAGGCGCGGTGAGGTCTCCGGGACCGTGCTGACCTGGAAGGTTCCGGTCCCCGACCCGGCGCCGGAACCACATCCCGACCTGTACTGAACCGGGCGCCCTCGTGGGCCGGGAAGGTTGTCCACAGGCCGGAGATCGAGGCTTGGCGCGAAGCCCTCGATCATGTTCAGTGGACGGTGAGGGGAACCGGAGGAACCTTCGGTCCCCTCCCCTCATCCCGGCTCCGCAGGAGGTCACCGATTCCGTGTCCACCTCACCCCGATCACCGGCCCTTCGTCCCTTCCTCTTCCTCTGCGCGGTGTTCGCCGCCATGATCCTCGCCCTGGTGGGCTGTGGTTCCAAAGCCGAGCTCGCATCCGACACGGCATCGGGTGTCCCGGACGGCGCCCCGGAGACCCCGACCACCGGCCCGGACAGCCTGACCTCCTCTGGCGCCGGTGGTACCGGAACGGAGACACCACCGGAGGACACCGAATTCCTGGGCGTCACCGGCGAGGTGGTGGGCCCGGACGGGGAACCCATGGTCGGCTGCGGAATCATGCGACTGATCACCGCTCCGTCACCGGGTGGAGAGGTCCCCCAGATGAACGACATGGGCTACACCAGCATCGATGACGGAAGTTTCCGAATACCGCTGCCCCCGGCGACCTACACGCTGGAAGCGTACTGCTGGGACGAAGACGAAGACGAGGCCGAGCTGACCGGGACCGTGGAAGAGGTGACGGTGGACGGGGTAGAGCCACCCGAGCCACAACGGATCGAGGTCTCCTGACCGGGGAGATCCCAGCAGCGCAGCAGACCCGATGTTCACACCGCCGTCAGCGCGAAGGCGAGGAACGGCGAGGAACACCGTCCTCCGGTAACCGATCCGGGTGGCCACCGACGCGAACGTGCCGGTTTCAGGAAGGCCGGGTGCGTCGGTGCCGTCACCCAAGGGAGATGGGCCATGACGCCGAGCCCGAACACGTACCCGGCGACCTCCATGGAGGTGGACAGGTACATCACGACGACGCTCTGCCCACCCGGTGTCACCACGTTCAGAATGGGACCGGTTGTGGACCGCGATGCCAAGACCTGCCCGGATCTGGGACGCGCTACCACCGACGGATGTTCGGCCCGCGGTTCCACCCGGGCCTGCGCCACGAGCAGCACCACTGCGGGAAAGACCCCGCCGAAGAACAATGGTGAGGTCCGATCCCGGTCTGCGCCCCTGGTAATCGGCACCGGCAACGCGACCGAGGCCGGGTCGAAGTGGCTCCCGCCCGGCCGGTTCTTGGTGGCGCGAGCCCATCCGGTGGGATCCAGGACGCGGAAGTACGACAGGGCGAGGCCGCCGAGGACGAGGGCTGCCAGGAAACCTCGGGCCGCACGGACTCCACCGACGAGGGGCCACGCCGGGCCCGTGAGAAGACCACCCGAAGCAAGGTCCGGGGTGGGTATTCCGACGAACGTCCCGAGGGTCCGACGGCTCTGTTCGGGTACCGGGCGTTCCCGGCCCGGACCGGTCACCAATGGGAGCGGGGCCACGGGCGAATCTGTGGGGATCCGATCAACGGGGAGAGTCGTGCGATCGGGGGCGGAAGTGGCGAACGTGCTGCCCGCCGCCACGAACAGCAAGGGCGGACTCAGCATCCGCCGGCGCTCCGGCAGGCCGCCAGGACGTCCGAAGTACGGTGCGCGCACGGCGGTGGACCGGCACCGGACGACGGTGATCCGGTGTGGGCCGGCGCCGGGGCCATCCGTCTCGCCACGAAGGACGAGCGGTAGGAGGACCATGGCCCTCTGGAAGACACCGCCGGCCGGTTCGAGGACGGCCAACAGGACGACGACCACGATCACACCGGTGAGCACGTACTCGGCCACCGATTCTCCGGGGTCGCCTGGTTCGACTCATCTGGGATCCACCTCGCGTACTCCGGCCGTGGGTTCGGCGCCCTTTCTGTTCCGGGCTTTGGTCCCCACGCTTGCGAGCCGGGGAAAAAGGCTACGGATTCGGGCGTTTTCAGGCCGCGGTGCACTGATCGGCGCACCGCGGGGTCCACCAGCACGGCGGCCCGCCGAGACGGGCCGGTGACGTCGTGGTGGGCGTTGGACGCTTTGTGGACGGTCGGCTTCTCGGCCCCGAAGGGCCGAGCTTGCCAGCCCTGACTCACACCTGGTTGGTGGATGCCAGGCCGCGTCGTCGGCAGCTTGAACCTGACGGCCGAGGCGGGGCTGTAGAGGCAGGGGCGGTGGTGGGGCGGTGGCGAAACCGTCCCCTGGGGTTCGGCGCCGAGCATGAATATGGTTCCGGGTACCTGGTGCCGTACGGATGAGAGCCTGATCCGTTCGTTTCGTCACCGCCCCCTGAAACGCTCCATGTGCGTCAGGGGCGACGAAACCGTGCCTACGCAATACGCGTGACGGATCACGGATGTGACGAAACAACGCAACGAAAACGCGTTCGATGCTGCCACCGGGTGGAGGGCGCGGGGGGCGATCACGGGGCCCGGTAGGGGTCGAAGGGCCGGGTGCCGGGCCCGAGTCAGGGACGGGTGCCGGGTGCCGAATGTCGGGTGCCGATACCGGGCCGGGCCTCCGGTTCCGGGAAGCCGGGTTCGGAGGCCTCGGGAAGGGGGCGGGACGAGCCATCGGAACGGACGGTGAGCAACCGGATCCCGTGTGCGGCGACCAGGGCACAGACCACGGCGATCACCGCGCCGAGAAGGCCACCCGCGTAGACCTCCTCCATGAACGCCACACCCACGACCGCCGCAGCCACCGGGTTGGCCAGTGTGGTGATGCCCAGCGGCGCACCCAGATCCATGCCCTGGTAGGCGGCCTGTGCCAGGAACAGTCCGAAGACCGCGATCACCGGGGTGGCGAGGGTCGCCGGATGGGCGAACCCGGCGACCCCGAGGTCGCCGAAGGCCCACACGGCGGTCTTCACCGTCGCCGAGGAGACCCCGAACGCGACACCAGCGGCCCCTGCCAGTAGGTAGCTTCGCCAGGCCACCGAAGGAACCCGACCCGCCGCCCATGCGACGGCGGTGAGCAACAGGACGGTTCCGGCGCCGACGAGCACGGCGTCCGATTCCGACAGCACCCCACCCACGTCCCCGGTGACGGTGACCGCGAGCAGGACGCCCAGGGCCACCATCGTGAAGGCGGCCCCGCGCCATTCCGACGAACTCACCCGCCGATGCTCCAGCCGGGCGGACCAGGGGATGCCGAAGACCAGGACGAGCACACCCAGGGGCTGAACCACGGTGAGTGGAGCGAAACCGACCGCCGCCACCTGGAACCCGGCACGGCCCCCGTTGAACACCAGGGACACCCACCAGAGCGGGTGTCGCAGCAGCCGACCGACCTGCTGTCCGCCCGTCAGTGGTTCGGCGAGCCGGACGGCGAGCCTGCGTTGGGCTACCGCGGCGACCGTGTACGCGACACAGGAGAGCACACCGAACGTGATTCCGAGCCACATGCCGTAGGAGAGCAGCGTCATGCACACCAGTCTCCCGGTACGGGGTGAATTCGGACAACCGGGGTGATCGGGTCACCGCCCGGTGGCGAAGGAGTGGGCACGCCGAAACGCGCGGTCGAGAAGAGGTGGTGGGCACGCCGAAGCGCGCGGTGGGTGGGGCTCCCCCGATATCCACGATAGGCCGAACACGGTGGGAGGGGACAGGGCGATTCTCGTCCCTGTGGACAACCGGGCCGTCCCCCGAAGATCGCCCCGTTCAGCCGATCAGCAGCTCGGCCGCTCCTCAGAATGACCGGTCGGCACACTCCTCCGGTCAGCAGTGCGGCCGGTCATCCCGCTCCTCCGGTCAGCCGGTCAGCCGGTCAGTCCTCTGATCAGCCCGCCCCCGGTCAGCCCGTGATGAGCAGTGTGCGGTCGGTACCGGTGTGGTCGTCGCTCGACCGTCGCGTGCTCGCCGCGGACGCGGCGTGTCGACGGCCGTCGACACCGTCGTGGACAGCTTCGCCGGCGCCGGCGAAGTAGCGGCCCGCAGCGGGGAGGAAGGCCATCACGGTAGCCACGACCACGGCCGCCACGTACACGAGGGTGTGCGCGACCCGGAGCACCGAGGCGGCCCCATGACCCTCGTAACCGAGGCCGACGAACACCCCCGGGCCGGACAGCACGCCCAGCCCCATGGACATCAGCACACTCGCCAGTCCCACACCGGTCATCAGCACCACGAGCGTCACCCTGGACCAGCGGAGACCTCTCGCGAACCAGGCGACCAACAGGGCGGAGAAGGTGTACAGCAGCGCGCGGACCGACAGGGCGAGCCACGGTACCGTGGCACCCTCGGCCAACCCGGGCGCCACCGCGAGGGAGGTCTCGATAATGCCCGCCGTGATCGCCAGCGCCCACAGGAACGTGGCCCAACGCACCGGGCTCGGAAGGGTTCTGTCCATAGGACCGAGTCTTTCGGGGATCACCCCTCGGGTTCCATGGTGGTGATACCACCACCACGCGTGGTGCGCGCTCCCCCTAACGATCCTCGCCGCCCCTCCGCCATCCCCTACCGTGCCCGTGTGTTCGGGCCCCCTTGTGACTCGGTGCGACGGCCGAGCACTGACCGGCTCAGGCGCTGCCCGCTCTCTCCACCGGCATCGTCCCGCGATAGAGCGACGACACCACCGCCTCGATGTCGGGTTCGCGCAACGTCAGGTCCACCACCTCATGGTCCCGAGCCACCTCGGCGATCACCCGGGCGGGGTTGTCGCTCAGCTCCAACCACTGCCGAGGGCCCTCCACCCGGACGGCGCGGGCTCCCGGCACCTCGATCATCGGAGCCGGAGTGGCCAGGTCGACCACCAGAACCCGTGGAATCGGGACGGTCGCGCGCAGCCCGGGAAGATCACCCTCGAAGGCCAACCGACCATGGTCGATCACCATCACACGGTCGCATAGACGCTCCACATCTCCCAGGTCGTGGGTGGTGATGAGGATGGTGGTGCCCCGTTCGGCGTTGGACCGCAGCAGGAACTCGCGGATGGTCGACTTGCTCACCACGTCCAGCCCGATCGTGGGTTCGTCCAGGACCAGTAGCCGCGGAGCGTGCAGCAGGGCGGCGGTGAGGTCGCCCCGCATACGCTGACCCAGGCTGAGCTGTCGGACCGGGGTGTCCAGGAAGGGGCCGAGTTCGAGGAGTTCGGTGAGCTCCGCCAGACGTTCGGCGTGCTCCCGCTTCGGTACCCGGTACAGGTGCCGGGTCAGGGACAGACTGTCCCGCAGCGGGAGGTCCCACCACAGGGTGGTGCGCTGCCCGAACACCACACCGATCTCCGCGGCCAGCCGAGTACGCCGGCGGGCCGGTTCCATCCCCGCCACCCGCACGGTCCCCGAGGTGGGGGTGAGGATGCCGGTGAGCATCTTCATGGTGCTGGACTTGCCGGCGCCGTTGGGACCGAGGTAGCCGACGATCTCCCCGGCCCGAACCGTGAAGGTGACGTCGCCGACCGCGCTGACCGTGCGGCGGGTCCGACGTAGGAACGGACCTTCGGACAGGACGAAGTCGCGTCCCAGGCCGACGGCCTCGATGATCGGTTCTCCGGGTGCGTGGCGATGGACTGTCTCGTTCGGGGTCATCTGTCAGCTCCCGGTGGATCGATAGTGGCGCAACCCGAACCGCCAGGTGAGGGCGGCACAGGCGCAGAGGAGGACCGCGATGGCCGGCCCCATGTAGCGCAGCTGCTCGGGCATGCCGAGGGGGTCGGTTCGGTCGAGGACGAGCAGGGCGGGCTGCCAGCTGATGAAGGCCAACGGCACCACGTAGGTGACCGCGCGGACGATCTCCTGCCCATAGATCGCGATGGGGTACTCGGTGAGGGCCTGTCCTCCGTAGGTGAGCGAGTTGGCGGCCTCCCGCGCGCCGGCTATGAAGAACTGTAGGCACCCGGTGATCACCCAGATCGCGGCGCAGATCAACGTGCCGGAGAGCATCATCAAGGCCAACAAGGCCACCTCGGCCGCGGACCACTCGACGTCGACCCCGGCCAAGGCGACGCCCAGGACCGCCAGGGCCGGTACGACCTTGCCCAAGCGTCGTGGTGAGAACTCGTCCGCGGCCACCTGGACCAGTGGGGACACCGGTCGGATGAGCATGATGTCGAGGGTGCCGGACCGGATGTGGTTCCCCAGGCGTTCCACCGAACCCGCGAACATGTCCGCGGTCCCGAAGGCGCTCGCCGCCAACCCGAACACCAGCAACCCCTCCATCACCGTGAACCCGGCCAGGGTTCCGGCGTGGCCGAACAGGATCACCACGGCGCCGACCTGGATGAGGACGCTGACCATGACGGCCAGGGACATGAGGATGAGGGAGAGCCGGTACTGCGCGAAGGCCCGTACCCACAACCAGGCGAGTCGCCGGTAGTCGACGAACGGGCGCAGAAGTGTCGTGGCCGCGTGCCGGACCCGGCCGGACCGTTCACCGTCGGGAACCTCGACGTGGTGCCGAGTGTCAGCCACCCTGGATCACCACCCTGCGCGTGGCCGTGGCGGTGATCCAGGCACCCAGGCCGAGCAACAGCGCCGCCCACAGCGTTTGGAGGGCCAGACCGCCCAGAACACCCCCGCCGGGCAGGGACTCCTTACCGAGGAGGATCTCGGCGGGGATCTGCACCAACGAGGCCCACGGCAGCAGCCTCAGGACTTCTCCGATCACCGGTGGGAACAAGGGCAGCGGCAGGATCATCCCCGCGGCCACCGGCCCGATCAGCCCGGCGACCACCCACACGCCACGGCTGTCCAGCATCCAGAACCCGCAGAGCGAGTACAGGTAGCGCAGGGCGAAACCGACCAGCGCGGCGAGGATCACCGAGACCAGGAACGCCAGCGCCCCCGCCACCTCGTTGGGCACCACCGCGCCGAACAGGACCACACCGATCAGGAACGTGGGGACTCCGCGGAAGAGGAAACCGAACGTGGCCCGGCCCAGGTCCTGTGCCAGGCACCATCCTTGGAGGGAGACCGGGCGGAGCAGGTCGTTGGCGACCTCACCGGTGCGGATGCGCTCGGCGAGGTCGAGTGAGGGCGCGGCGCTGACGATCATGGTGACCGTGATGAGCATCTGCCCGACGAACACCTGGGTGACGGCGTCGGTGGCGTCGTATCCGTTGATCTGTGGACGCGCGGCGAATACGGCGAGCAGGACCATCGCGTTGATGGCGCCGAAGACCGAGTTGGTGATGAGGCCGGCGATCAGCGCGGCACGGTAGGTCGAGTGGCGGCGTAGCCCTCGGGCGTACACCGCGAAGTGGACACGCACGGGCGCGACTCCCCTTCTTGGCTGGAGAACGTGCATTCGGCACGTCCCTGGGCCAGGGGGCCAGGTCCGGGTCGCCTCGGGGGAGCGACGTTAGCACAGCGGGGACGCCCCCACCCCGCGATTTCGGAAAGGTCCGGGGCGGGTGAGGCGGGTGGGATTTCGTTGGCGTACCGAGGTCAGCCGCGGCCGGCGAAGGGCATCTCCCGAGCCATCACCGTCAGGGTGGGAACGTTGACGTCCAACGGCAGGGACACGATGTGCGCGAGGGTGTCGGCGACGTGCACGGCGTCGATGGTGGGTTCGGGGCGCACCGAACCGTCGGCCTGGCGGGCGTTGGCGCCGAACCCCGCGGTCATGGCGGTGGCGGCGTTGCCGATGTCGATCTGGGTGCACGCGATGCCGTGCCCGCGCAGATCCAGGTTCATGGAGGCGGTGAGTCCGCTGATGGCGTGCTTGCTCACCGTGTACGCCACGCTCGACGGCCGAGGCACGTGCGCCGAAACGGACCCGTTGTTGATGATCCGGCCACCACGGGGTTCCTGGTCGCGCATGAGCACCGCGGCCTCTCGGGCGCAGTACAGCGCCCCGGTGACGTTGGTGTCCAGGACCTCCCGCCAGTCCTCGTCGGAGATCTCGTCCACCGACGCCGCGGGCCCGAACACACCGGCGTTGTTGAACAGCACGTCCACGCGCCCATGGCGTTCACGTACCTCCCGGAACAGCGACCGCACCGACTCCGGCGAGGTCACGTCGGTCTCCACGACCGTGGCCCCGGGGCGACTCTCGGCCGTCTCCTCCAGGGTCGCGGCACGACGGCCCGCCAGGATCACCGCATGACCGTCTTCGAGCAGGCGTCGCGCGGTGACACGACCGATCCCCGCTCCGGCTCCGGTGATCACGACGACCTTGTGGTCGCCGGATTCACTCTCGGTCTCTCTCATGTTCATCCCTCGCTCCGGGCCCGCGTTTTTCGGCCCGTGTTCTTCGGATCGCTTACACGCTCCGTGTTCTCGGCCCGTGTTCTCGATCCGCGGAACGGGAGGTTATCGGTCCAGGGATGCGTGCTCCCCTCAGGCCCCCTCGGCCGACTCGAAGAACCACGCCACGGCCACCGCACCCGGGTCGAGCACGTCCTGTGCCCGTTCCCCCAGGTAGCTGGCGCGTCCTCGGTGCGCGATCATCCCGCTGGTGGAGTCCGCGCCGGCGCGGGCGGCTCGTGCCGCGTCCACCACCGCTTCCCGCCAGGTGCCCGAGGTGGTCTCGGTGAGCGCGTCGGTGGCCGGTGCCATCGCGTCCACCATGGTCTTGTGTCCCACTTCGGCCTTGCCGAGCCTTCGTACGGCACCGGTGGCCATACCGAAGGCCGCGCCCAGCGCTGGAACGTCCCAGGGGGCGGAGGGTCCCGCTCCGAGCCGGCCGAACCACAGACCGAACAGCGGACCACTGGTACCGCCGGAGGCGAGGAAGGCGTCGGAGACGGTCTGGAACACCTGGGCCGGATGTTCGCCCTCGGTCCCCGCCAACCCCTCACGCCCCCGTTTGAGCGCGGAGGAGATGTTCCACCCGAAGTCGCCGTCCCCGGCCCTCCGATCCAGTTCGGTGAGCTCGTCGGCCCCGGCGACCACCCGTTCGGCGAACGCGAGCAGCCATGCCTTGGCCTCCGCGCCGGTCAGGTCGGTCCCGTTCCCGTCACCCGTCATGTCCACCACTCCCCTCACCACACCAGCGCCGGGGTACGCACCGGCGCGTCCCAGAACTTCACCAGGTCGTCGGTCAACGCGGTGAGCGTGATCGACAACCCCTTCATGTCCAACGAGGTCACGTACGGGCCGACCAGGGAACGGGCGACGCCGATCCCCAGCCCGTCCAGGACCCGTCTGGTCTCGCGGGCCGCCACCCCCAGTTCGAGTCCGTGGGTGGCGCCCAGGCCGTTGACGATCGCCAAGACCGCGTCGCCGCGTTTCAGTCCCACCGACTCCACCAGGGGCGTCACCAGACTCTCCACGAGTTCCGCGGCGCCGGTGATCGGCCGGGTCTCGATGCCTCGTTCACCGTGGATGCCCACGCCGAACTCCATCTGTCCGGGGTCCAGGTCGAAGGAGCGCCGTCCGGTCATCGGGTTCGTGCACGCCTCGAACGAGACACCGAGCGTCGCCGAGCGCGCCACCACTTCCCGGCCCAGTTCCCGCACCTCGACGATGGGTGCCCCCGCCTCGGCCGCCGCGCCGCAGATCTTCTCGACCGCGACCACCGCGGCGGTACCGCGCCGGCCGGGCCCTCCCTCGTCCTCCTTCTGCGTGGCCAGGTCGTCATCGACCAGCACTTGTTCGACCCGATGCGTCTCGGAGAGGAGCTCGGCGGCGATGGAAAAGTTAAGGACGTCCCCGGTGTAGTTCTTGACGACCATCACCGTGCCCTCTCCGGTGTCGGCGGCCTGGATCGCCGCGCGCACCTGTAGGGCCGTGGGGCTGGCGAAGACGTCACCGGGCACCGCCGCGTCGAGCATGCCCTGGCCGACGAACCCGGTGTGCAGGGGTTCGTGCCCTGATCCACCACCCGATACCAAGGCGACCTTGCCCGGGGCGGGCACGCGCCGGGTGACGAACAGTGGATCGGTGTGGACGTCGATCAGGCCGCTGTGGGCTTCGACGAGCCCCTCCAACGCCTGTTCGACGAGGGTCTCTCTCTCGTTCATGAAGAACCGGCTCATGCCGCCTCCCGGATGGTCGGAGTTCTGGCCGGGTCACCGCGCCGCGGGCATGGCGCCGTGCCCCGCCCACACGGCCTACCCGCTTTTCGACGCGTCCCACGCCCGGGGCCTCCCATCGATCGGATCCGATCGTGGCCGACCGACCTATCGGCGGCGGCCCGATCCGGCCGGTCGGCCGGCCTGCCGACCGATGCGCCCTTCCCCTCTGCCAACGGAGACTGAAACCCGACGGCACCGCCGGACCCAGGACCACTTCGGTCGAGAGAGGACATGTCGACATGTCGGCACCAACGAACGGTTCCACCGGTTCCGTGATCCCGCCGAGGGCGACGCGCAAGCTCGCCCCCGACCTGGCACGCGGTGTCATGCTGTTGCTCATCGCCATGGCCTACGCGGGTGTGTACGCCGGGGTCGGCTTCGGTGTGGACGTGTCCGGCGAGCCCGCGCAGGACCGGCTCGCCGCCCTGTTCACCACGTTGTTCCTGGACAACCGTTCCTTCCCGATGTTCGCCATCCTGTTCGGTTACGGGATGGCCTGGATGGTCTCCCGGCAGCGGGCCCGGGGCACCTCCGACCAGGAGATCCGTAGGTTGCTGCGGCGACGGGGCTTCTTCCTGCTGCTGTTCGGCGCCGTGCACGCCCTCCTCGTCTTCCCCGGCGAGATCCTCACGTCCTATGGTCTGGCGGCGCTGGTCACCGGTTGGTTGCTGCTGCGTTCCGACAAGGCGATCGTGCGAGCAGGGGTGGTGTTCGCGGTGTTCTACGTGATCACCGTGCCGATCTCGATGGTCGGGATGAGCGTGGGCAACGCGACGCAGGGGCCGGAGGCGTTCGCGCTACCCGGGTACCTGACCGCCGAGGACTGGATCGGCCGTGTGGTGGGGCTGCCCTTCAGCCCGCTGTTCCTCGCCTTCGCGTACCCACTGCTGCTCTTGGTGGTCCTCGGTTACCGAGCGGGACGTGCCGGGCTGTTGGACGACCCGGCCGCGCACAAGGGCCTGCTCACCAAGGTCGCGGTGATCGGTATCGGCGTGTCCGTGCTCAGCGCGGTGCCCTCTGCCCTGAGCGCGTTGGGCGTGATCTCCCCGGACATGATCACCGAGGGGTTGTTCATGGCGCTTCAGGTGCTCACCGGGGTCTTGGGCGGCGCCGGTTACGCGGCCCTGTTCGCCCTGTGGAGTATCAGGCTGGACCGGACCCAGGGCCCGCTGACCAAGTCGGTCGCCGCCATGGGCAAACGGTCGCTCACCTTCTATCTCCTGAATTCGGTGCTGGTCGCCGTCGTCCTGCACACCGACCTGGTGGGGCTGGGCGACACGGTGGGTGCCGCGGGGGCACTCCTGGTGGCCACACTGGCGTGGTCGATGAGCCTGCTGGCGGCCGCGTTCCTGGAGTCACGGAACCGCCCCGGCCCCCTGGATCAGTTGATGCGGCGAGGAGTGTACGGCGGGCGTAGGGCGCGCCGGCTCGCCGCCGGCAAGGGTTCGACCTAGCCGGACCAGGAGCCCGCCGGGTCGAGGACCGGATCGGCGCCCTGGCGGGAACACCCATCTCCGAAGCGGGTGACGGGGCACGACGGAATTCCTCCGAGGCCGGCCGAGTCCGCGGGTCACAGGGGTCGACATCAACGCCACCGACCCCCACTGAACAGGGGTTCTTCGTTCGACCGGGCATGGACGTGGCGGAGACCCGATGGTTCGGGGCCCCGCCACGTCGCCTCACGACCGAAGAGCCGGTCGTCATGGTGTGGATCGGTCACTCGGTGGTCCCGCCACCGCCCTCGGTATCGGTGCCGCCCCCAGAGCCCTCACCGCCGCCTTCCGTGCCGGTCTCACCCTCGGTGCCGGTGTCGCCTTCACCACCGGTGTCACCGCCTTCGGTGCCCGTCTCGTCTTCACCACCGGTGTCGCCGCCCTCGGTGCCGGTGTCGCCTTCACCACCGGTGTCACCACCAGAGCCCTCTTCACCACCGCTGCCGTCCTCGGAGCCGGTGTCACCCTCGGACCCGCTGCCCTCTTCGCCGCCGGAGCCGTCACCGCCGCCGGTTCCTTCCCCGGAGCCGCCCTCCTCAGCGGGAAGCTGGCCGCGGACCGCACCGTCCGGGTAGTCGCCGGTATGCGTGTCGACGTAGAAGTTCTCGGGGTTCTCCTCGATCTGGGCGACGGTGAAGCCCTCACCGGTGTCGGTGCCCGCCTCTTCGTCCTCCACCCCAGTGGTGAAGGGCCCTTCCATGCAGCCGGAGCCGATCATGGTGCCGTCACCCCCGTCCTCCGGATCGGGGAAGGCCAGACGCGGCGGGCCGAACTCACCCTCGGCGGCCTCGTGCAGGTGGGTCGCGGTCTCGGCCGGGCTCTCGAAGGGTCCGGTGACGCCGGAGAGCTCGATGTCGTAGCAGATGATGTCCTCATCGCTGTTGAGTCGGAGCTCGTAGGTCCCGGTGGCGCCCTCCTCCCCCTCGACCGGCTGGCTCTCGGCGTCGACGACCATGTCCGGGATCGCGTCGACCATGAATTCGCTGGTGAAGGTCTCCGGTTCCTGGACCTCCTGTTCCGACTGCCCCGTCCCCTCCGTCGGCTCGGCCTGTTCCGTCGGCTCGGCCTGCTCGGTCTCCTCCGCGTGCGCGGCCGTCGCCTGTGTCGCGGCCAGTAGTCCCGCCGCGACCGCCGCCATGGTCGCCGTCATACGTCCCGCCGTCATGCTCATATCTGCTCTCCTCGATCCGCGAAATGTGCACGGACCCTCCTTTATGCGACGGAAATCGCTCTCCCATTCACTCGGGGTCACCAATTCTCGGCAAAAACACCACATCTCCACATCGCGGAACTGGTATTCGACCCGCTTCGCACCCTCCAACAGCGGGAACGTCGTCTCCAGAACCCCGCGCCGCGGGTGATCATCGGAACGTGGTGGGACGCGATCCGGTGTCCCGAACCCGAACGATGAGGCGACATCTTGACGGCAGATCTCGACCAGGCATGGCGGACCTTGGAGTCCGGCGACGTGGGCTCCGCGGTGAACTCGCTGCGAGGAGGGTCCGACGACCTCCGTCCGGCCGACGTCGGACGCTTCGTGGGCGCGGTCGGACGCGCCGCGAACCTTCCCGACCTCAGTACGACGGCGGACGCACTCCTGGAACGGCCGGACGCTCCGCAGGCCTGCTACGACTTCGGTCACGCATGCCTGGAGGCGGGCCTGCCGCACCTGGCGATCCCCGCTCTGCGAACGGGCCGGGACAGCGCACCGGAGGCCGCCCCGATCCTGTGGGAACTCACCTCGGCATTGGAGGACCTGGAGCGCCACGAGGACGCGGTACGCGCGCTACGGACCTGGGACGGCCCACTTCCGGACTGGCCCGGCGGATACCTCCTGGCGTACAACACGCTGTGTTCCGGCGACATCGATACCGCACGCGGGCTCCTCGACGACCTCCTCACCCCCGAGGACGAGTCCTGGGACCTGGCCCACCACCGGATCACCCTCATGGTCGAGCGGGCCGAAGCGGCCCGGGGTGCCGGCCCCATGGACCATCGTGATCTGCGTGGATGGCATTTCGCACTGACCGGCGCCGTCCTGGGGCAGATCTCCCCGTACGGCTTCGACGAGGGGATGACCGGACGCTTCGCCTACCTCGGTGACGGCTACCAGAGCTGTCGCACCGGGATCGCCGACTTGGCCGCGGCCTTGGCCGCGGGCGGGCGCACTCCCGACGCGGTGATGCCGTTGCCGGACCGTTCCAGCCGCGTCCTGGGTCTGGCCACCGCACGGCTGCTGGATCTGCCCGTGGTCCCGATCGATCCGGAACGCTCGGACGCCCTGGTGGTGGCCTACGATCTGAACGACAGCGACGCCGACCTGCGTCGGTCCCTGGTTCCTCGGTCACCGGGCCAGGTCCTGTTCGAGCACGCCTCCTGCTGGACCGAACCTCCGGGTGTCGCCGCCGACGTGGTCTCGGTTCTGCACCAGAGCGTGAACTCTCCGTGGGGCGAGAACCTCCGTGTCGTGGACGGTGACGTCGTCCGCGACCCGGCCGACGAGCGCCCCGAGGAGGAGATCGCCGAGGAGATCACCGCGCTCGAACCGGAGGAGAGCGACCCCGGCCTGGCGCCCTTCACCGAAGCGGTGGCCCAGCGGTGGGCGGACGGTCCGAGGTTGCCCTCCATGACCTCCGGGCCGGTACGCAGCTCCAGGTTCGTCTGACCCCACCGCCCGGGACGGCGGATCGGGACGCGGATCCGGAGAGCGGGTCGGGACGTCCTTGGACCACGGTGATCCCGCCCGTTCCCACAGACCATGTGTCTCGATTCGTCGCGCCCGGAGCGCCCCGACCTGCGAAGTCGATCCGAGTTATCCACAGATTCCGGAGTGAAGGGTCGGGAATCCGAGATCTGTGGGTAAATGGAACGTATGGTCTCCCCTCGATCACTCTTCGCAAGAAACCCCATCCGAACGACCCTCCTCCTCGGCCCGGCCTGCGCCCTGGCCTTGGGGGCCTCCCTGATCGCCTCTCCGGCGCACGCCGCTCCGGCCCCGGTCTCCGCCTCTGCGGCGGCTCCGGCCGCCGCCGTCACCGCGGATCTACGGTCCGGGGACTCCGGTGAGCAGGTGCGCGCCCTCCAGGAACGGCTGAGCGAACTCGGCTACTGGATCGACGGCGCGGACGGCGAGTTCGGTATGCACACCGAACACGCGGTCCTGGCCATGCAGAAGGCCGCCGGGATCGACCGGGACGGCATCGTCGGCTCGGCCACCCGCGGTGCCCTCGACGAGGGCACCGTTCCCTCCGCCACCACGGAGTCCGGCTCGGTGGTGGAGATCGACCTGGAACGGCAGTTGCTGTTGGTCGTCACCGAGGGCGAGGTCCAGCGCGTCATCCACACCTCCACCGGTTCCGGTCAGCCCTACGAGGGCTCCGACGGCGACGAGCGGATCGCCGTCACCCCGGAGGGCTCCTACTCGGTCTTCCGCGATGTCGACTCCTGGGACCCAGGACCCTACGGCGCGCTCTACCGACCCAAGTACTTCAACGGCGGCATCGCCGTGCACGGATACCCGAGCGTCCCGGCGCAGGCGGCGTCCAAGGGCTGCGCCCGGGTCAGTCTGGCCGCCATGGACTGGCTGTGGGAACAGGGCCACCTGGACATCCACGCCACCGTGCTGGTGCGCTGAGACGATCCTTCGCGCGGGGTCGGCCGGTGTGATCCGGACGACCCCGCCGGCACGGATGAGGGCGTCGGTCCCGGGTAGAACCGGCCCGTGCCCTTCCTCCTCGCCACCGAAGCCGGTGCCCCCGACCGTCCCAACGAGGACTTCGCCGCGGTCACGGCCACGTCCGCGGTGCTGCTCGACGGTGTCAGCGCCCCGCCGGACGAGGACAACGGTTGTTCGCACGGGGTCGCCTGGTACACACGCAGACTCGGGGCCCTGCTGTTGGCGGGGTTGGACTCCGGCCTACCTGTGCGCGACGCGCTGGCGGAAGCGATCACGGCCGTGTCCTCCGCCCACGCGAAGACCTGTGACCTCACCGTCCAGGAGACACCCTCGGCGACGGTGGTCGCGGTCCGGGTGCACGCCGACACCCTGGAGTACCTGGTGTTGTCCGACTCCGTGCTGCTGTCCCAGGACGACGGGCGGATCCGGGTGGTCGCCGACACCCGTCTCGACGACCTGCGCCCACGGGTGGGGCCGGGGACCGCGATCAGGGCCTGGCGCAACGTCCCGAACGGGTTCTGGACGGCGGGCGCCGATACGCAGGCCGCCGAGGAAGCCTTGACCGGCGTACTACCCCGGGCGTCGTTCCTGGCGATGACCGACGGGGCGAGTCGGTCGGTCGAGGTCTTCGGTGACCTCTCCTGGTCCGAGATCTTCGAGCTGGCGCGGGAACAGGGCCCTGGCTCCTTGCTGAAGCGGGTGCGCTCCCTGGAGGGGGCCGACCCCGAGGGTCGCCGTTTCCCACGCGGGAAGGTCCGGGATGACGCGACCGCACTCTGGTGGAACCCTGAGTCGTGAAACCCGACGTCGCGTAACCCCCGGCTACGGAACCCCTAGTTTCGGTCAGTCCTGATATCCAATTTTGTACTTTCCATTCTTCCGGAAATAAAGATCGTTTTCTCTGTGCACCCGAGTGAACAGGGAAAAGAACGTTGTCGACATTGCAGACGTTTCTACTGGTGCCCCAGATCACCTTTGCGCTGATTTCATAGAAAATTCCCCAACAGGGCAGCACGTACCTAAGCGATCTCGCCCGAAAGAGACGTACGCCTCCCATAAGCCCGGCCGGCAAGCGCTTTCGTGTGTCCTCTTCATCCGGTACATTTCCCTGTAACCGATCGGCCGGTGTTCCCGCCACAACATCCCCATCCGACGGCCGACCTTCACTGAACCCCTTTGTCCGCGCCCGTGTCGTACGGGCGCTGGAGAGCCCTTTCCATGCCCTTGGCCGTCATCATGACCGCCGAAAAGGAGACCGAGTGAGTGTCCCCGACCTCCTCGAACCAACCGGACCCAACCGTTCGCTGTACCGGTCCGGTCGGGTGGCCCGCGTCCGGGTCGACCTCATGAGCACGCCCATGACCGACGCCCCGTCCGACTCGGAGCAGCGTCCCAACCCCATGGACGCCCGCACCCCGGCGGAGTTCCTGCTGACCATGCGCCGCTATCTCGCCTGGGCCGGTGACTGGTCCTACCTGGAGTTGGAGTTCAAGTGCGGCGGTGTGGTCAGCTCCGACAAGTTCCGCCGGGCCCTTGAGGGCACCGAACTCCCCGGTTACGTGTTCCTGATGGCCTTCGTGACCGCCTGCGTCGGCACCGACGAGGGCGAACGCCTGCGTTGGGCCACCGCCTGGCACCAGCTGCGCCGTGCCGCCCGCGCCGCCGAGGACGCCCGACTGCGTGCTGCCTTGGAGCAGGACGAGAACTGACCTTCGGCCGCCTGGGACGGCGATGAAAGCCGGTCCCAGGCGACGTCCTTCAGATGACGGAGCAGGTCTTCCACCGGACCGTTCGGGTCGGCACACCCCCTGGTCCGGCCGCCGAGCCGCCCACTCGGCCTCACCACTTCCACCCCCCGGAGCCCCGGAGCGGCACCCCGCTTCGATCGGCTCCGATGTGCGCGGTGATCGGTGACCCTCGCAACCCGACGAGCGGATGAGTGAGCGCGCTCACGAGTACGGGAAGCCCACAGTGACAGGGCTTGTGGCCCTGTGGTTCGGATCACCGGGAAACCCGGGTCAAGTCGGGATCACGACCCCTTGGTCATCCGTTGCACGCGGAAGTGTCCCCGAGTCGGACACTTTCCAGGTGCCCCACCCGAAGGTGGCTCACGGCGCCAACCCGCACAACCCCTGGTTGCCCTGTACCTTCCTCTGTCCTTTTCTGGAGAGCTCGTGAGCCTGACCACCGTGCGCCCGAACGCGCGCACAGACACCGCCGCCGCGGCTCCGACGCGGCCGGCCGCCCTGCTCGTTCTCATCCTCGCCGCGCTGTCCGCCATCGGACCGCTCGCCACCGACCTGTACCTGCCGGCTCTCCCCCAGATCGCCGCCGACCTGGGGTCGAGCGAGTCCCGAGTGAAGCTCACCCTGACCGCCGTCATGGCGGGCCTGGCCCTGGGCCAGCTGGTCGCCGGTCCTCTCAGCGACCGTTGGGGGCGCCGTGGCCCCCTGTTGATCGGCACCGGAGTGTTCACCGCGGTGACCTTCGCGATCATGTTCGTGACGTCGACCGAGACGTTCATGCTGCTGCGTTTCGTCCAAGGTCTGGCCGCGGCGGCCGGCTTGGTGGTGTCCCGCGCGGTCGTGCGAGACGTGTTCCACGGCGACACCGCCGCCACCTTCTTCTCTCGGTTGATGCTGGTCACCGGGCTGGCGCCCATGCTCGGTCCGCTGCTCGGGGGGCAGCTCCTGTACCTGGGCCCGTGGCAGCTGATCTTCGGGGCGCTGGGGCTGGCGGGCGCTCTCACCTTCGTGCTGGTGTACGTGTCCCTGCCGGAGAGCCTGCCCGAGGAGAGTCGCACCAAGCAGGACCCGCGTGTGCTCGCCCGAACCTTCACCCGGCTGCTGCGCGACCCCGGTTTCATCGCACCCACCGCCGTCCTGGCGCTGAGCTTCGGGATGAGCTTCACCTACATCTCGGCGTTCTCCTTCGTGTCCCAGAACCAGTTCGACGCGACCGCCCAGCAGTTCAGTCTGGTCTTCGGGGTGACCACGCTCGGGATGATCCTCGGCAACCAGGTGAACGTGGCACTGATCCGGCGCATGGAGCTGCGTCGCAGGTTGGCCCTGGGGCTCCTGGGCGCCACCGTCTCGGTGCTCGCCATGGGCCTTCTCGCGGTGTCCGGGCAGGCCGACCTGGTGAACGTCACCACCGCGTTGTTCGTGATGATGCTCTTCACCGGACTGATCTCGCCCAACGCCACGGCGATGGCGCTCTCGGGCCAGCCCGCGGAGATCGCCGGGACGAGTTCGGCGCTGCTGGGCACGCTCCAGTTCGCGGTGGGTTCCGGCTTGGCCGCCACCGCCGGGCTGACCGGTGCCACCACTCTGGTCAGCATGACCACGGTGATGCTCCTGACCGCGGTGGCCGCGCTGGCGGTGTTCCTGTACGCCGCACGGCGCGCCCCCGCCCCGGCTCTCTGAACTCGACCGATTCCGAGGGCCCCGACGTCGATGTCGGGGCCCTCGGCGTATTCGGGGCCGTCCCACCTACTCTGGAGGGATGTCCGAAACGGCGGTAAAAGTGGCGGAGGCCACCTGGCCCGGGGAGCTGCGCCCCTATCAGCTCTCCGCCCTCGACGAGGTGGACCGGCGTTGGGCCCGCGGAGATCACCGGACCTGGATCGTGCTCCCTCCGGGCTCTGGCAAGACCCTCGTCGGGTTGGAAGCCGCCCGAAGACTGGGGCGCAGGACCGTGGTCCTGGCGCCCAACACCGCTATTCAGGGCCAGTGGATCCGGCACTGGGAGTCCTTCGACCGCCCCGAGGGCTGCGGCGCCGGCGGTGACCGCTCCCTCGATGACGACGTCAACGTGCTCACCTACCAGTCCCTGGCGGTCTTCGACCCCGACGCCGAAACGGACGAGGAAGGGCACTCGCCCACCCCCGTCAGCGACCGATTGCACCCCAACGGCCGCGCCCTGGTCGACGCCCTGCACGACGCGGGCCCGCTCACCCTCCTGCTCGACGAGTGTCACCACCTGTTGCAGGTGTGGGGGCGCCTTCTCGCCGAGATCCTCGACGAGCTCCCCGACGCCCATGTGATCGGGCTGACCGGTACCCCCGCGGGAAGCCTCACGGGCACCGAGCGCGACCTCGTCGACCGACTGTTCGGGTCCCCCATCACCGGCGCTTCCATCCCCGCCCTGGTCCGTGACGGCTATCTCGCGCCCTTCGCCGAGCTCGTGTACGTCACCGAACCCACCCTCACCGAACACGAGTACCTCGCCGGACAAGGCACCCGATTCAGCGCGATGTGCACCGACCTGCTCGAACCCGGGTTCGCGAACACCGACTTCCTGCCCTGGTTGGACGCCCGCTTCGTCTCCCGCGACACCACCGAGGGCGGACGCCTGGGGTGGGGCACCCTCGCCACGGACGACCCCGAGCTCACCGACGCCGTACTCCGGCTGCACCACCACGGGCTGATAGCTCTACCGGACGGCGCCCGCGTGTACGAACAGCACCGGCACCCGCCGCGCGCGGAGGACTGGACGGCGTTGATCGGGGACTACACCCGCCACTGCCTGGACCCCGACTCCTCGCGGGACAAGGAGGCACGCGAACGGATTCGCGCCGCTCTGCCCTCCGTGGGGTACCACCTGACCCGCCGTGGAATCCGCCGGGGAGCCTCACCGGTGGACCGGGTGCTGGCCCGCAGCGCCGCCAAGTCACTGGCCACCGTGGACATCCTCGCCACGGAACGGGACGCCGCCGGAACACGGCTGCGCGCCCTGGTGCTGTGCGACCACGAACGCGCCACCGCCCGGGCCCCCGCCGCGCTGCGCGGGGTGCTTTCCGACGACGCCGGATCGGCCTGGCTCCAAGTGGTCCGGCTGGCCGAGGACCCGCGCACCCGCGACCTGGACCCCGTGTTGGTCACCGGCCGCACCGTCGCAGCCGGGGCCGGCACCGCGGCGGCGCTGCTGGAATTCGCCCGTTCGGAAGTGCCCAGGGCCGACCTGTCCCTCCGTGAGGTGGACGGGCTGCACGTGGTCGAGGGTTCCTGGTCCTCACGCACCTGGGTCGGGGTGGTGACCCGGTTCTTGGAGAGCGGCCGTTCTCAGATCCTGGTGGGCACGCGCGCCCTGCTCGGTGAGGGGTGGGACGCGCGCGGCGTCAACACGGTGGTCGATCTGACCACCGCCACCACCCCTACCGCCGTGGTGCAGAGCCGGGGGCGTGCGCTGCGGCTGGACCCGGAGTGGACGGAGAAGGTGGCGCACACCTGGACCGTGGTGTGCGTGAGCCACGAACACCCACGTGGGGCGGCCGACTGGGACCGGTTCGTGCGTAAACACGAGGGCTACCTGGGGGTGGGCGCCGACGGCCAGGTGATGAGCGGGGTCGCGCACGTGGACCCCGAACTCTCCCCCTACGAACCGCCCACGGAATCGGCCCCTCTCAACACGAGGATGCTGGAGCGGGCGTCCGATCGGGACGGTACCCGGGACCGATGGCGGCTCGGCACGGAATACGAGGACACCCTCCTGCCGACGTTGCGGGTGTACGAATCCCGGAAGGGCCGGGCCGGGGTTCCGGAGGCCGGGGCGGACGTGGCCGTGCCCGGACCACCCGAGGTACTGGTGGGCGGCCAGGGCATCGTGCCCGCGCCTCGGAGTCTGCCCGCGGGCGGGGATCGGCTTCCCACCTGGGTGTTCGGTTCGCTCGCGGCCGTGTGTCTGGTGGCGTCGGCGTTCGCGCCGTGGTCGCTCGCCCTCGCCCTCGCCTTCGGTGCGGTCGCGGGCGTCCACTGGTGGCGGGCGCTCGGCCGGACACGGCGAGAGGCCGCACGCCTGCGGTCCCTGGCGCGCCGGCCGGTGGACACCTCCTACTACGCGTGCGCGGTCGCCGAGGCGCTGTGCTCGGCGGACCTGTCCGACACCGGTGCGCAAGGAGTGCGTGTGCACGTGGACACCGACGGGGTGTACCGGTTCACCCTCACCGACCCGGGTTCCGCGGAACTGTTCGCCGAGTCCCTGGACGAGGTCCTCGCACCTCTGGTCGGTGACCCGCGCTACCTGATCCCCCGGTACGTGCTCACCACACCGGTCGAGGGTGCGCGGAAGGACGCCACGGTGGTGGTCCCGCACGCGGTTCCGTCGGTCCTGGCCCGCAACAAGAAAGGGGCCCTGGCCTTCGAACGGGCGTGGAACCGGTGGGTGTCCCTGGGCGAGGCGGTGCACACCCGCACCGAGGCGGGCCGGGCCCTGCTGGCCGCGCACCAGGGCAGCGCGCCGTTGGAGGTCTCCACCGCCCGCCGAATGGCCTGGGAGTGAACACACCTTCAGACGCCCATCTTCGAGAATGGTTCACGCGAATTGATCATCAATAGGAAAACATTACGGGCGCTCCCTTTCGGAAACCGAAAAGTAGTTATCCGATCGTCTCCAAAAGGAGTGCTTTGCCCTCGCCTTACCTATCTAGCATCAATTGTCTGCGAATGCCCATGCGGTGAGAACCGGTGTGCTCGTTCGCCGTCGCCGCAGCCCACCCGCTTCCGGTGCGCGTGCGACATCCCCCACCGGTCGTGGAACGGAAACGACCGGATCAGACGAAGTGAGGGTTCCTTGACTCCCCGATCCCCCGAACACTCCCGGCGTGCCGCTCAGGGTGCCGTGGCCTTCATCGCCTTCGGCGCACTCACCCTGGCGGCAGCCCCCGCCTATGCCGACACCGGAGAGGTCGGTTACGCACGGGCGCACATCGCCGATGACGCCCGCATCCAGTTGTTCGGTCCTAGAGGTGGTGACGTCCACGGCACCAACCGCTACCTGGACGCCTACAAGGACGAGATCTTCGCCGACTCCCGGACCAGCATCCTGGTGGACGTGGACACGGACGAACTCATCTCACGTGTGCTCTTCGAGGAACTGCGCATCGAACTCACCGAGGGCGACATCGAAGCCATGCGTGAGGCGGCCTCCGGTGGTGTCTCCCAACCGGGCTTGGAGAACGCCGAGGGTTCCTCCGAAGAGTCCGTCCTCCATGCCTCCTTCACCGGCACCACGATCGAGACGCATCGGAACTGGGCCGGCGACGAGGAGTTCGTCCACGACGCGGGCGAGAGCTCCGTGGAGGTGAACGAGATCGGCGCCGAGTTCTTGTTCGTCACCAACACCTCCCCCTGGGAGGAGAGCATCGACGGCACGCCCCTGTGGGGCGCCCACCACTCCCTCGAACTCGTCGTGGACTTCCCCGAGGAGGGGTTCAGCGTCACCTACGGCATCGGGGACACCTGGGTCGCAGGTGACCTTCCGCCCGCGGAAGACGGCGGAGACGAAGGCGAGGAGGACGGCGAGAACGAAGATGGGAACGAGGGCGACGACGGGGACGACACCGGTGGCGAGGACGGCGGAGAAGGTGACACCGACCCGGAGGAGTCCGAGGGTTCCGGTGACGAGGGTGGCCAGGACCAGGAAGGCTCCGACGCCGAGAAGGACGCTGAGGCTCCGGCCGACGAGAAGCCCGGCAAGGAAGACGACCTGGCCCGGACCGGTGTGCCCGTCCTCGGCCTGATCGCCGCGGGCACCGCGATCGCCGCCGGCGGTGGCGCCGCCGCCTACCTAGCGCGCCGCAGGAAGAACTCCGCCCAGGAGAACCCCGAGGGTTGATCCCGTCGAGGGCTTCTGAGCGTGTGTGAAGCGCCAACGGGGCGGTCCGTCACAGGGCCGCCCCGTTCCCGCGTTCAGGGCCGGGGGAAGTAGGAATCCACGAAGGGGTTGCGGAATTTCCCGGTCGGGTCGAAGCGCTCCAACAGGTCGGCGAAGTCGGCCGCTCGTTCGTACCGACCGACGACCTCCATGGGCCGCAGCGTCGTGAGCTTGCCCCAGTGCGGGCGCGCGCCCAGCGGGGCGAGCCTTTCCTCTACCTCCCGCAGGACCGGGGTCACCGCTTCCGGGTTCCGATGCCAGGTGAAGTGGAAGGTCACCGAGTCGCGACCGTACGCGGGGCTCAGCCACAGGTCATCGGCGCGGACCGTGCGCACCTCCCCGATATACAGCACCTGGGCGATGTGGTCGCCGATCTCCCTGAGCGCCGCGAAGGCCTCGGGAGCGACCTCCCGAGGCAGGTAGAGCTCGGACTGGAGTTCGGCGCCGGCGCTCGGGGGCAGTTCCGGACGGAAGTGCGGCAGCCGATCACACCACGGGCCGGGCACGTCCAGCTGTTCGGTGGCGGGTTCGGTGGGCACCCCCGGAACCGGGTGCTGGGGGACGCTCGCCGAACGACCGCCGGACCACATGCCTCCGGGCTCGCCCACGCGCCGCTTCAGCCAGACCCTGCCGGTGGTCCCACACCAGTCGGTGAACAAGCTGACGCTGTAGGCCGCCCCGAAGACCGCGTCGAAGTCCGCCGCGACCTCGTCCAAGGGCACATCGAGCCGGACCCGCTGGGAGACCTCGAAGGTGGGTTCGATCTCCAGGGTGAGCCGGGTGACGATCCCCAACGCGCCGAGCGCCACCACCGAACCGGGGAAGGCGTCGTCGCCCCGCCCCAACCGGACCGTTTCACCGTCGGGGCCCATCAACTCGATCCTGCGGACCGCCGCGGCCAGACACCGTTGCCGATCACCGGACCCATGCGTGCCGGTGGCGCAGGACCCGGCCACCGAGATGTGCGGCAGCGAGGCCAGATTGCCCAGCGCGAACCCCCGCCGGTGCAACACGGTGGCCAGGTCCGCGTACCGGGTGCCCGCTGAGACGGTGACGGTGTCCACGCCCACCTCGATCTCCCGGGGGAGAACGTCCAACCGGACCAGGTCGTGGTCGGAGTCGGCGACCCGATTGAAGGAATGCCCACTGCCCAACGCCCGGATCCGCGGGGTGTCCCGGACCAGGGAGGAGAGCTCGTCGACGCTGGTCGGACGGTGGATCCGAGGGCTGGCGTAGGTGAGGTTCCCGGCCCAGTTACGGACCGGTGTGGGCGAGGCGGTCATTCGGCCTCCAGAGGGGGTCACCGCCTGGGAGCGTTCCCAGAGTTCGGATCGGGCACGCTACCAGACCCGCGTTCGGCGCCCTTCAGCAACCGGAGAGGATGCGGAAGCGTCCTATGTGGCACCCCGGCACTGAGGAGAAACGTGTCCCCCCTCCAGATCATCCGCGCCATCGCCATCGCCCTGATCTCAGGCGGAAGCGCTCTAGGACTGGTCCCCACCAGTTCGTGCGGAGCGGGCTGGTGGTCCTTCCCCATGCCCGAACAATCCTTCGGGTGGTTCGCCTACGAAGAGGTTTCCGCCAGGAACTTCTCGTTCAATGGGTGCGAGGTGACCATGGCACCGGTGGCTTCGTGGGCGGTCGCCCTGGTCGCAGCGGGTGTGGCCCTGCTCATCGTCCTGCGAATGAACGACCGACGCCCCGCCACGACACAGGAGAAACCCGAGGAGTAGACGAGACGGCCCGACAAAAGAAGCCGCCCAAGCTGTTTTCGCAGTTCGGGCGGCTGTGGGTCCAAGGCGGCACAAAAGCGCCTGCCGGGCTGCTTACGCATGCCCGGCAGTCGCTCCACTGTCTCAAGGTGGCGCACTCGGGAGGATTCGAACCCCCAACCTTCTGATCCGTAGTCAGATGCTCTATCCATTGAGCTACGAGTGCAGGTCTTGCAATTGTGTCCCGCTCGGGTGAGCTTCGCTCTCCCTTGCGACGTCTCCGACTCTATCACGCTGTGGGAGTGGGTTCGCGCCCATTTCGGGTGTGAGCCGGGCCATGCGGACGCCGCCGGTCGCCCGGCGGCGTCCTGGCAGGTCAGACCACTTCCTCCACGGAGGCCGCCCACAGTTCGAGGGCGGTGTCGACCTGATCGCCGTCGACGATCAGGGCCGGGATGAACCGGACGACGTTGCCGGCCGGGCCGCAGGTCAGCAGGAGCAGACCGTTCTGTGCGGCGGCCTGCTGGGCGCGCTGGGCGGTCTCCCCATCGGGTGAACCATCGGCCTTCACGAACTCGCAGGCCCGCATCAGGCCGCGGCCTCGCACGTCTCCGATGGCCGGGTTGGCCTCGGCGATCTTGGTCAGGCCCTGTTGAAGGCGCTCACCCTGGCGGGCGGAGTTCTCCACCAGCCCCTCTTCCTGGATGACATCCAGGGTGGCCAGGGCGCCGGCGCAGGCGACGGCGTTGCCGCCGTAGGTCCCACCCTGGGAGCCCGGCCAGGCCTTGTCCATGATGGACGAGGGAGCGGCGATGGCGGAGATCGGGAACCCGCTGGCGAGCCCCTTGGCGGTGATGACGATGTCCGGGCGAACGCCGGAGGGCTCGTGTCCCCAGAACGTTCCGGTGCGCCCGAACCCGGTCTGTACCTCGTCCATGACCAGCAGGAACCCGTGCCGGTCGGCTCGTTCGCGCAACCCCTGGAGGAAGGCGTCCGGGACGGGGACATAGCCGCCCTCGCCGAGGACCGGTTCGATGAACACCGCCGCGGTGTCCTTGGGCGAGGTAACCGTGGCGAACTGGTAGTCGAGCTCGCGCAGGGCGTAGGCGACGGCGTCGGCCTCGGACATGCCCAGTCGGTAGGCGTACGGGAAGGGGGCGACCACGACACCGGGGACGAGGGGGCCGATGCCCGCTCGGATCTTGGTACCGGAGGTGGTCAGGGAGGCGGCACCCATGGTGCGGCCGTGGAAGGAACCCTGGAAGACGACGGCGTTCTGCCGCCCGGTGGCCTGGCGGGCCAGGCGCAGGGCCGCCTCGACCGCCTCGCTGCCGGAGTTGACGAAGAACAGCCGATCGATCCCCTCGGGCAGGACCTCGCCGAGACGTTCGGTGAGTCGCAGCAGGGGACGGTGCATCACGGTGGTGTACTGGCCGTGGATCAGGGTCGCGACCTGTTCCTGGGCCGCGGCGACCACCTTGGGGTGGCAGTGTCCGGTGCTGGTCACACCGATCCCGGCCGTGAAGTCCAGGAAGCGGCGGTCGTCCTCGTCGTAGATGTAGACACCCTCACCTCGTGCGGCGATGACCGGGGTCGCCTGCTTGAGGGCCGGGGAGAGCTCCGCCATGCGATGGCCTCAATTCCTTGCTCTAGTTCCGTAGGATTGTTGACAATCGACACTGCTATGGAAACATCCGGGACGCGGCGGTGTCCAGCGGACGCACGCCGGGCAGTTCTCCGACCACAGTCGACTGAGGAGTAGAACATGGCGGATCGGGAAGCACGGGTCATCTCACAGGTGAACAAGATGCTCTTCCTCGGGGGAAAGTGGCGTGATGCGTCCACCGGGTCCATGTTCCCCGTGGAGGACCCCTCCACCCGCGAGGTCCTGTGCGAAGTCGCGAACGCGAGCAAGGAGGACGGTCTGGAGGCCCTGGACATCGCGACGCGCACGCAGCCGGAGTGGGCCAAGACCTCGCCCCGGGAGCGCGGTGAGATCCTGTACCGGAGCTATCAACTGCTGATGGACCACCAGGAGGAGCTGGCGGTCCTGATGACCTTGGAGATGGGCAAGCCGCTCGCGGAGGCGCGTGGCGAGATCGCTTACGCCGCCGAGTTCTTCCGCTGGTTCTCCGAGGAGGCGGTGCGGATCGAGGGCGGTTTCTCCACCTCACCGGACGGCAAGTCGCGCTTCCTCGTCATGCGACAGCCGGTCGGCCCCTGCATGCTCATCACCCCTTGGAACTTCCCCATGGCGATGGGAACCCGCAAGATCGGGCCGGCCATCGCGGCGGGATGCACGATGATCCTCAAGCCCGCCCAGCAGACCCCTCTGTCCGCGCTGGCGCTGGCCAACATCCTCACCGAGGCTGGTCTTCCGGAGGGGGTACTGAGCGTCCTGCCCACCACGGACCCGGGTCGGATCACCGAGCCGCTGCTCACCGACGGTCGGATCCGCAAGGTGTCGTTCACGGGGTCGACGGCTGTGGGCCGCAAGCTGCTGGAGCAGAGCGCCGGCCAGGTGCTGCGCACCTCCATGGAACTGGGTGGGAACGCGCCCTTCATCGTCTTCGACGACGCCGACCTGGACGCGGCCGTGGACGGGGCGATGCTCGCCAAGATGCGCAACATCGGGGAGGCGTGCACGGCGGCCAACCGGATCTACGTCCAGTCGGGGATCGCGGAGGAGTTCTCGACCCGGCTCAGCGAACGCATGGGCGCGCTCCGGTTGGGCCGTGGCCTGGACGAAGACGCGGACGTGGGTCCGCTGATCGATGACAAGGCCCGGCAGAAGGTCCAGAGCCTGGTCGACGACGCCGTCGAACGTGGAGCGAACGTGCTGGTGGGCGGTGGCCCCGGGGACGGACCAGGGCACTTCTACCAGCCGACGGTGCTGGCGAACGTGCCGTTCGCGGCGGAACTGTCCACCACCGAGATCTTCGGTCCCGTGGCGCCCGTGATGCCCTTCGACACCGAGGAGGAAGTGGTCCACGCCGCCAACGACACCGAGTTCGGCCTGGTCAGCTACCTGTACACGCGGGACCTGAACCGCGCGTTCCGGGTCAGTGAGGCCTTGGAGACCGGCATGGTCGGGCTGAACCAGGGTGTGGTGTCCAACCCGGCGGCCCCGTTCGGCGGGGTGAAGCACTCCGGGCTGGGTCGTGAGGGCGGTCGAGTCGGCATCGATGAGTTCCTCGACGTCAAGTACGTGGGGATCGGCGGAATTTCCTAGCCGGACGGCCTCGAAAAAGAAAGTCCGGAACCCGGTTTCAGCAATAGCCGATAACCATCTATTCGCGCCTCCTTGATATCCCTCCGGCGCAAGGAAAAGGGCGGTTTCGGACATGGGTCGCCGCGCCCCGTATCTCGGGGCGCGGCGACTTTATTCGTGAGGGTCCCGGGGAGGGTGACGGTGGCTCCCCGTCGCTGCCACGGGTACGCGCCGTTCCCACCCCGGGACCTTCCGGGAAGACCCCGGGCGGTAGGGCCCCCTGATCCCGCTTGCTCCGGGTGGCGTGGACGGACCCCCCACGGATCCCGCCACGCCCGCATCGGAGCGGATCAACCCTCGAACCGCCCGGGGCCGCGCGCACCCGCGTGTCACAACGCGGAGCGCGCGGTCGAACCGACGGCTACAGCAGGCCGTCGGTCAGGTCGGTGCCCAGGGCGTCGGTGGTGTCGCCGACCGGGTCGGCGCCGGTCACGTCCGTGTCCAAGGCGTCGGTCGGCAGCTCGTCGGTGGGCAGGGTCTCGGTGTCGACGACCTCCAGCTCGGCCAGGTCGTCGGCCTCGGTGAGACCGTCGACGGTGTCTTCCACCCCGCCGGCCGCGGGGGTTTCGGGCAGCACCTCGGTGTCGACGACGTCGGTCGCGGGGACGTCGAGGTCCTCGACGGCGCCGTCGGTGACACCCGTGGCGGTGTCCACGGCGTGGTCGTCCACACCGTCCAGGTCGGTGCCCACGCCCGACACGGTCTGGTCGACCACGGAACCGGCCTCGGCGGCGACGGCGTCGACGTCACCGCGGGCCTGCTGGGAGAGGAATTCGACCATGACGGTGGTGCCCTGGGCGGTGGCCAGGTAGCCGTCGGTGTCCACCTCGGGCACGTTCACCCGCGGAACGGTCACCTCGACGGAGTCGACCTGGTCCTGAGCGGCCCCCACGACCCCGTTGACCTCGGGAACGGCGACCCCGGGCAGGGCGGCGGAGGGCAGGGCGGGGTCGACCTCGGGCA
>NZ_FRFF01000025.1 GCF_900143625.1 Nocardiopsis sp. JB363 | reverse complement strand
TGGCCTCCACCCAGGTGGTGGCCAGGCCGGGCACCACCCAACCCACCACCGGAAGAATCATGGAATAACCCAGCCAGGCCAGCATCTGCCCGTCGACGAACAGCGACAGCACCGCGGCGGCCACCACCCAGGAGCCGACCTGCACCGGCCCGCCCCAGCGCGGGTGCGGGGCGCGTGCGGCCAGTGACAGCGCCACACCCAGCACGCCCAACACCAGGACGCACACCGTGGCCGCCGCGGGACCGGCCAGGACGAACACCGACCCGAACCCCCGCTCGGTGGCCACACTCACCGGCAACAGGCCCCCGGCCCAGCCGATGCCCAGCCCCAACAGGGCCACGGACCAGACCAGCGCCGCCCAGGGCAGCACCTCCCGGCGGGGCGCGGACACTCCAACCTCGGATGGGGCGGGTGCAGAGGTCATCACGGGCTCCTTTGCTCGAAGGGCGATACCTCCACCCTCCTCGCCCGGACCGGCGCGCACCTCCCCAACAAGGACCCTTCATCCTCCCCCGAGGGAGGGAACACGCCCACCACCCCGGGGGGTGGGCCACGAACACGACGAAGGGGGCCGGGGCCATGGGACATGGCCACCGGCCCCCTTCACGACCCGGGGCGAACCTCTCGATCAGCCCTTCTGGGCGTAGGCCTTGTCCAACGCGGAGCTGAAGACCTCCAACGGCTGGGCCCCAGAGAGGCCCAGGGACCGATCCAGCACGAAGAAGGGCACCCCCGTGGCGCCCAGACGTCGAGCCTCCTCGATGTCGGCGCGCACCTGTTCGGTGTACTCCTCACCCTCCAACACGGTGCGGGCCCGCTCGGTGTCCAGCCCGATCTCACCGGCCAACTCCACCAACGTGTCCACGTCGTTGAGCACACGCCCCTGCACCAACTGGGCGCTCATCAACCGCTCGTGCGCCGCCTCGCCCAGACCGTGCTCCCGGGCCAGATGGGTCAGTCGGTGGGCGTCGAAGGTGTTGACCATGACCCCGCCTTCGAAGTCATAGCGCAGCCCCTCCTGGGCGGCGACCTGCTGGACCTGATCGGTCATGGCCCGCACCTGCTCGCGTGGGGCGTTCATCTTCTTGGCCAGAGAGTCATAGACCGGCTCGCTCACCCCGGGAGGGAAGGTGGGGTCCAGCTGGAAACTGCGCCAGAGGACCTCGACCTCGTCGGCGTGCTCGAAATCCGCCAACGCCCGCTCCAAGCGGCGCTTGCCGATGTAGCACCACGGGCAGACGATGTCGGACCACACTTCGATTCTCAATGCCATTCCCCGATCAGAAACAGATCCCGTCCGAGCACACGGGCGCGTCCTCGGAACCCAACGTCACCAGACCCCGCACCCGGGGCAGTTCCCGCACCCGCTCCTCGTCCTCAGAGGCCGTGGGAGCCGGCCCCTGGTCGTGCCGTTCGGACTCGCCCTCGTTCAACTCCAAGGCCCCTTTCCCGGTCGGTGGGCGCCGCCTTCGACGACACCGGACCGGGCACAGTCACGCGCACCCGATCCGGTGATGACAACAGCGAGCCCGGTCGGTTGCTTCCCGCCTCCCACTCCATTTATCACCTTTTCGAGGGTACCTACCCAGCGGTTTGCGCCCGGTGGCGCTCAGCCGCCCGCTCCCAGGCCGAGCGCACCAACCCGCGCAGCCGGTCGGTGGTGCGCGGGCCCGGGCACACCACCGCCACCCATCCCTGAGCGGCGTAGGTAGGATGCGGCATCAGCCGATCCATCTCGGCGAAGTCGACGTCGGCGCCCTGGCGGGTGTGCTCGGCGGGGGAGTGGCCCACCACCTCGGTGAACAGCTCGCCTCCCACCGCGACGTTGACCCGGAAGACCCCCTCCCGGTCCAGGGCGGAGGCGGTGTCGAAGTCCGGGTAGTCCTTGGTCACCACCGTCACGAACGGCTGGAATCCCCGACCGCTCGCCCGCCCCTCGGGCTCGTAGGTCAAGAAGGTGTCGCCCCAGGCCACCTCGGGCGCCCCGCTCTCCCGGCTCGCCCGGTCCACCCGCACCGCCCCCAGGCCGGACACCAAAGCGATGATCTCTTCCGCCTCCACCCGCACACCCCTTCTTCATCACCAGGGGGCCGACCCCGAATGTCGGACCCATCCCTACCTTCGAGTGTTCCATTGAACTGCTTTATGAGACCTGAAGACGATCACTCCCACAAGACCAGCCTCTAGCGCGCCAAAACCCTCAAATCAAGTTCCGGTGAACCCCGACCGGGGCGAGCACGGATTCGACCAGACATGGCCCAGTTCTCCCGAAGGCCCGGCAACAGGACAAGTAACCCGTAAGTAACTTAAAGTCCAGTTCGAGATCACGGATCAGACGAACTCCCCGGTAACCCAGCACCTGTCCGCCATCGTGTGCGCTGTCGACTGACCGCACACGATCGCGGAGCACCTTCATGCGCCAGGACTGGACCCCTGAACAGCTCGTCGATGAGTGGACCCTGGAAGAGGGCGACCGCAAGCTGCTGAGCAACAAGAGCGGCGCTACCCGGCTCGGGTTCGCGCTCAAGCTCAAGTTCTTTCAGATCGAGGGCCGCTTCCCCTCCTACGCCGAGGAGATCCCGGCGGCGGCGGTACCCTTCGTCGCCGACCAGGTGGGCGTGGAGCCGACCCTGTTCGGCAAGTACCCCTGGAACACGCGAGTTCCAGGGCGGCACCGCCGCCAGATCCGTGACACCTACGGCACCCACGCGGCCACCGAGGACGAAGAGAACCAACTCGCCGACTGGTTGGCCGACCAGGTGTGCCCGGTGGAAGCCGGCCGTGATGAACTCGCCCAAGCCGTTCAGCGCCGGTGCCTCACCCTGAAGATCGAACCCCCGCGCCCCGGGCAGATCGAGCGGATCGTGGCCTCGGGGGTGCGCCGGTTCGAGGAGGCCTTCACCACCAGCGTGATGACCCGCCTGGGCCCGGGGATCTGCGATCGGCTGGAGTCCAAGGTGCTGGGTACCGAGGGCGTGCTGGGGGCTGTGAAGTCCGACCCGGGGCCGCTGGGGTTGGAGACCCTGCTGGAGGAGGTCGACAAGCTCAAGACCGTGCAGGCCCTGGGCCTACCGGACGAGCCGTTCGGGGGCGTGTCGGAGAAGATCGTGGCCGCCTGGCGCTCGCGTGCGGCGCGGATGTACCCCTCCGACTTCGCCGAATGCGCCCCGGCGGTGCGCTACACCCTGCTGGCCGCGTTGTGCTGGACCCGTCAGGCCGAGCTGATCGACTCCCTGGTAGAGCTGCTGATCCGGCTCATCCACCGGATCAACGCCCGCGCGGAGAAGCGGGTGGAGAAGGAGCTGATCGGGGAGTTGAGCGCGGTGCCGGGCAAGAAGGGCATCTTGCGCCGGATGGTGGACGCCTCCCTGGCCGAGCCGGGCGGGACGGTGGCCGAGGTGATCTTCGGCGCGGTTCCGGGTGGGGAGAAGACGCTGCGCAAGCTCGCGCGGGAGTTGATGGCCACGGAGAAGGCGATGGCTGAGCGGGTGCGCTACCAGCTGCGTGGCTCCTACTCCCACCACTATCGGCGTATGCTCTCCCCCTTGTTGGCCGCGTTGTCGTTTGCCTGCAACAACACCGCCTACCGGCCGGTGATGGAGGCCATCGAGCTACTGGGCCGCTACACCGACGTCGACCGCTCCGAGAAGTTCTACGGGACCGCCGAGCACGTGCCGATCGAGGGCGTGGTGCCCAAGGCCTGGCACGAAGCGGTCACCGACCAGGCTTCGGGGCGGGTGGAGCGCATCCCCTATGAGCTGTGCGTGCTCATCGCGCTGCGCGAGGCCCTGCGCCGCCGCGAGATCTACGTTCAGGGCGCGGGGAAGTGGCGCGATCCTGACACCGATCTGCCCGGCGACTTCGCCGACAACCGGGACGTGCACTACGCCGCGTTGAACAAGCCCCTGGAGCCGAACGCGTTCGTGGACGGGGTACGCACCCGGATGCGAGCGGCCCTGGACCGGCTGAACACCGCGATGTCGGAGGGCACTACCGGCGGGGTGCGGATCGTGACCCGCAAAGGCCAGCCCTGGATCAGTGTCCCGAAGCTGGAACCACTGCCCGAGCCGCAGAACCTGGGAGCGCTCAAGGCTGAGGTGCTCAGGCGGTGGGGCACCATCGACCTGCTCGACATCCTCAAGGACACCGCCCTGCTCACCGGGTTCTGCTCCGAGTTCGCCTCGGTGGCCACCCGCGAGGCCATCCCGAAAGCGACGTTGCACCGCCGGTTGTTGCTGTGCCTGTTCGCGCTGGGTACCAACATGGGCATCAAGCAGATGATCGCCACCGGCGACCACGGCGAGGACGAGGGGGCGCTGCGCCGTACCCGCGCCAGCCACATCACCCGCGACAACCTGCGCCGCGCCATCGCGACCGTGGTGAATGAGACCTTCGCCGCCCGCGATGCCACCTGGTGGGGCACCGCGACCACGACCGCGTCGGACTCCAAACGGTTCGGGTCCTGGGAGTCGAACCTGATGACGGAGTTCCACGCCCGCTACGGCGGGCATGGGGTGATGATCTACTGGCACGTCGACAAGGGCCGGGCCTGCATCTACTCCCAGCTCAAGTCGTGCTCCTCCTCCGAGGTCGCGGCGATGATCGAAGGGGTCCTGCGCCACTGCACCGACGCCGACGTTCAGGCCAACTACACCGACACCCACGGCGCCAGCATTGTGGGGTTCGCCTTCACCGAGCTGCTCGGGTTCAAGCTACTGCCGCGGTTGAAGAACATCGGCGCGGTGCGCCTGTACAGCCCCGACACCGGCCCGGCCACCTGGCCGCGCCTGGAGCGGGTGGTCAAGAACCGGCCCATCGACTGGGCGCTGATCGAGCGCAACTACGACCAGATGGTCGCCTACGCCACCGCCCTGAGGTTGGGCACGGCCGACACCGAGCAGGTCTTGCGCCGCTTCACCAAGGGCGGCGGCCCCAAGAACCCCGTCTATCAGGCCATCGAAGAACTCGGCCGGGCGGTGCGCACCATCTTCGCCTGCGACTACCTGGCCGACGAGGCACTGCGCAGGGAGATCCACGGCGGCCTGGAGGTGGTGGAGAACTGGAACGGCGCCAACGACAAGTTCTTCTATGGCAAGGAGGGCGTGCTCACCGGAGGCGATCGCGAGCACGCCGAGATCTCCATGCTGTGCCTGCACCTGCTCCAGTCCGCGCTGGTCTACGTCAACACCCTGCTCCTGCAACGGGTGTTGGAAGACCCGGCCTGGGCGGGGCGGCTCACTCCCGAGGACCGGCGGGCGCTCAACCCGCTGTTCTGGACCCACATTAACCCCTACGGCCGGTTCGACCTAGACATGGACAAACGCCTGGACCTGGCCGTGTGAGGATCTGGCATTGACACCGACAAGCAGGAAAATGGCACCACGTCTGGTTTTTACGTGTGCGGTTGGCGGTCTTCCCGGGCGCTCTGGTATGCCATTTTCCCAGCTCAAGCGGCAATACTCCTTTCATGAGCGAGGTCACCAGGACATCAAAGGGCTTTAACAGATGAGTTGATGCCAAGGAAGAGGATCATGGCCCTCATCCGTTCGATACCAAGCCTTAGGATCTTTGAGCAGGGGCAGCTGTGTTTGCTGTGGCCAAATGTGGCCCCGGGTGGTTGCTGTGCAGCATGACGGTAAAGGTGAGTATCGTCCGATCATTCCCCCTTGTGTAGAGGATGCTTTTTGATGCGCGTCACCTCCCGTGTCATCGCCACGACCGGAGCCGCCGCTCTGGCCTTCAGCCTCGCTCCCTCCGCCTCGGCCCTGGCCGCTGAGGTCCCGGAGCCGCAGGCCTCATAGGTGGCCGACGTGGAGACCGCCGGCGACACCACGACGCTCACCTATGAGGACGGCTCCACCTTCTCGAGCCAGCTCATGACGGGATACTTCTCCTGGGATGCTGAGTTTGACGGCGTCGTGTTCTCCCGCAACTACACCGCGACCGACTCTGGCACGCACACCATCACGGTCGACTCAATCACCAACTGCGACCCCGGCCTCGGGACCTTCTACATCCGCCTGGAGCAGGACGTCTGGTACGGGTGGGATGAGGTAGGCAGCGTCTACGGCTTGGACTGCGACGGCGAAGCCGCCACCTTCACCGGCGTCGAGTCCGGAACCTTCCGCTGGTACCTGGGCGTCAACGGCGGCTCCAGCGGGGACCTGTTCGGCTCTGACGAAGGCCACCGCGTCACTGTCCATGCCGGTAGCGTGGCGCGCCCCGCCACGGGTGTCAACAGATGTGACAGTTGCCGGTACTCACCGTTCCGTTCCTACTCGGACCCCACCATCACCCCGAGTCGCCCGTTCGGTGATCAGCTCGGTGGTTTCTCGGCGATTACGTCCACCGGTTCGATGGTGGGCTGGGCGAACAGGGTGCCGGTGTTGTCGGCGAGGGCTTGGGCGACCTGGCCCGAGAGGTGGGCTTGGCGGCCGGAGTCGTCGGGAAAGGCGTCGTAGATCCCGAACGACGAGGGCCCGAAGCGGATGGCGAACCACCGCACCGTGTTGGGCTCCTGCTCCACGATGCCGAGCCCCTGCTGCAGGAAGTCTTCGACCTCTTTCTCGTGGCCCGGTAGCGCCTCGATCCGGACGAGGAGCCCGACGGTCACCGATTCAGCCATGCTCTGGCCTCCTACTCAAACGGGTGCTGTTCAAAGCCGCGGCGGACAAGTCAGGCCGCCGTGCCGGGGTTGAGGACGACCTTGGTCCAGCCGTCTTCGCGGGCGTCGAAGTGCTTGTAGGCGTCCGGGGCTTTCTCCAGCGGCAGGTTGTGGGACACGATCCAGGAGGGGGTGACCTTGTCGGCGGCGATGAGGTTGCGCAGGTGGCGGTTGTAGCGCTTGATCGGGGCCTGCCCGGTGCCCATCTGCTGACCCTTGAACCAGAAGTTGCCGAAGTCGAAGCGGACCTTGCCCTGCTGGGACAGCTCGTCCGGCCCGCCCGGGTCCTGGGGGATAACACCCCGACGGTGCCGATGCCGCCGGTGAACCGAACGGAGGAGACCAGCCGGTCGACGGTGAAGGTATCGCCCTTGTCGATGTCAGCGTTCATCGACTGGATCTCTCCGGTGTGGATCGACAGCAGCGTCACCTGCGCCCCGGCCTGCTCCACCGCCTCGCGGGGCTGGGTCAGTTCGACCTGCTCGACACCGTCAGTGGCCAAGATCGCGACCCGTCGGCCGCGCAGCTCTTCTGCCATGGGAATCGCGCCTCCTCATAGTGTGGGATAACCACAGAGTTGCCCGGTCAGGCCGGGTCGAAACCACCCGCCGAGGGCGGTTAGCGCGGATCGACGGGCCGTGCAGGCGTGGCCGCGTGCCCACGGTGTTCACCCCATCGAGCACGAGCCCAAGGCGGGTGGGGTCAAGGGCTGTGCGGCCGGACGAGGGGGACTCTGACCGCTGTCGGTGAGCCGGGCCGACGCTGCGTCTCGGGCGATCACCGCCACACGGTCGCGCCGCGAGTGCCGTAAGCCGATCCCCAGCTGAGACGGCTACCACCGTTAGAACCTAAGCTCCTTCGGGCCCGCGTGGTGTCGGCTCCGTGGTTGACGGGCCCTGACGGACCCACCGACCCACGGACCCACGGGCCGACAGCGGCGCCGCTCACGCCATGGCGGGCTTGAGTACCACCTTGGTCCAGCCGTCCTCGCGGTTGTCGAAGTGCTCGTAGGCCTCCGGCGCCCTCTGCAACGGCAAGTCGTGGGAGACGATGAAGGACGGCTTCGCGCGGTCCTGGTGGATCATGTCGCGCAGCTGCCGGTTGTAGGCCTTCACCGGCGCCTGGCCGGTACCGATCCTCTGACCCTGGAACCAGAACGTCCCCATCTCGAAGTCGAGCCGGCCGTTGCGGGCCATCTCGTCCGACGCTCCGGGGTCGGAGGGCAGGAAGATGCCTACGACGCCGATGCCGCCGGTGAACTTCACCGACTTGACCAGGTTGTTCATGGTCATCTCGGGGTGCTCGACACCGAGATGGTCGTGGGCCTGGTAGCCGACGCACTCGCAGCCGCAGTCCGCACGCCGGCCGTCGGTGAGGTTGAGGATCTGCTCGACCGGGTCGCCCTTGGAGTCGTCGACGGGGATCGCCCCCATCCGCTCCACCAGGCGCAGCCGGTCGGGATGGCGGTCGACCACCATCACCTGGGACGCCCCCTGCAGCAGCGCCGAATATGCCGCCATCAGGCCGACCGGACCCGCGCCGTAGACCACGCAGGACTCACCCGGCTTGAGCCCGGCCAGGCGGGTAGCGTGCCAGCCGGTGGGGAAGATGTCGGCGACCATGACGTAGTCGTCCTCCTTCTCCTGCGCGTCCTCGGGCAGCCGCAGGCAGTTGAAGTCCCCGAACGGCACGCGCAGGTACTCGGCCTGCCCGCCCGAGAAGGGGCCCATCCCGGCGAAGCCGTAGGCGGCCCCGGCCATCTCCGGGTCGGGGTTAGCCGTCAGGCAGTAGGAGGGCATGCCGCTCTCACAGTTGCGGCAGAACCCGCAGCCGATGTTGAACGGCAGACACACGTGATCGCCGACCTTGACGCGCTCCACGCCGTCACCGATCTCGATGACCACGCCCAGGTTCTCGTGCCCGAGCACCTTGCCGGGCTCCAGGTCGGTGCGTCCTTCGTACATGTGCAGGTCGGAACCGCAGATGTTGGTGGCGGTGATGCGCACGAGCACGTCGGTGGGACGCTCGATCCTGGCGTCCGGCACCTCTTTGACGGATACGTCGCGGGATCCGTTGTACACAAGAGCCTTCATGATCTTCTCCAAGAATGGGTGCGGGACGGAATCGGGCTGGCGGGGCTGCCTGCCCCTGCTTCAGACCCTGCTCTCCTAGCACCAGGACGAAACAGCATTACGCGCGTGGTTCGGACAAAACACGTCAAGGTTTCGTGACTGACCGCCACAAGAGCCCGGACACCGGGTCCACCACAGGGCTGTTGCAAAGTCGGATGAGGGCTGCACCCGTGCTGGTCAGGGGATCTGGAGAAGCTCGAGAGGGCGCGTGAAGGTCTCGTAGGACACCCACCGCGTGGCCTCGGGGATGCCGCTCATCCCCAACTCGCTCAGCAGCGGGATCGCCAGATTGCGCAGCATCGCCATGTTCTGCGGTCCGTGCCCGCACCGCACCCGCGAGGCGTCCTCACCAAAGCTCACGTCCCGCACATGGTGCAGCACCTCGATCCGCCAATGGCCCCGCACCAGGCCCGCCAACCGGGCAGCATCGGCCCGCTCAGCGGGCAAACTCGTCACGACATAGGCGTAGGTGCGCCGCACATCACCGGTGGCCAACTCTTTGACCCACCGGTGTACCCGCAGCACCTGCGCCACGTGCGGGAAAGTGATCCGGGGTGCGGTAACGACCTTGACCGTGCGCCTTTCGGCCCGTCCGTGCCCGCGCTCGGTCTCGGCCCGGTTCTCCCGAAGCTACGGCGAGGGGCAAAGTAACCCGTGAGTAGCTTCGGGAGCGGTCTGAGGTCGGGTCGCCCGGGGGAATCTCACCCCCGGGCGACCCGACCTGAGGTCACAGATGGGGGTCGAGAGGATTACTACAGGATTTAGCGGTAGGCCTCCGGCCGCTCACCGGTCGATGGTGAGCGCCTCCAGGGCTGTGGCTTTGTCGGCTTCGGTGGGTAGGGCATAGCGGCGGGTGGTGTTGATGTCGGCGTGCCCCATCAGTTCGGCGACCGTCACCAGGTCCACCGGATCGCGCGCCAGATCGCCGCGGCCGCGCACCAGGTCGGTGCCGAAGGTGTGGCGCAGCACGTGCGGTCCGAACGCCTCGCCGTCATCGTCCGGCCCGATCCCCGCCGCCGCGCCCAGCGCGGTGACCGCCGCGGCGGCCGCCCGGGTCGACAACCGCCCCCCGTCGCGGTTGCGCACCAGCGGCCCCGCGCCGGGGCGGCCGAGCTCGTCCAACAGCCGCTCCAGCGAGGAGCGCACCTCGGAGTGCAGCGGCACCGTGCGGTCCTTGCCGCCCAGGCGTCCCTTGCCGCGCACCCGCACCGTGCCCTTGCGCGCCGACAGCCGCAGATCGGCCACGTCCAGGGCGACGATCTCGGCGACCCGCAGCCCGGCGTAGTAGGCCAGGTGGCAGATCACCCGGTCGCGCACCGAGGCGTCCCGGGCCACGGTGCGCAGGAACCGCAGCTTGGCCCGCCCATCCAGAGCCCGTGGGGCGCTGGGACGGGCCAAGTGCTCGCGCACCACCTCGGGGCGCCCTGAACCGCGCAGGGCGAAGAAGGCATCCAGCGCGGCCAGGCGGTTGTTGATCGTGGCCGCCGACAGGCGAGCACCCGCGCGGGTGCGGGTGTTCTTCAGGGTGCGCCGCCAGTCGCGCACCGCCCAGTCCCGCGCGGTCGCATCGGTGAGCGGGTCGCCGTCCAGCGCGCCGGCCTCGCGCGCGTCGGCGAGCCAGGCCAGGAAGTAGCCGACGTTGCGCCGGTACTTGTCGCGGGTGGCCGCGCCCAGGTCGGTCGCCGAGGCCAGTCTCTCGGCGAAGGCCGCGCGTTCGGCGTCCAGGTCGCCGGGCAGCGCCACGGTTCGGCGCGGCCGCCCGGTGTGTGTGTTTCCAGAAGTCGAATCAGTAGCCTGTTCAGCGGAGGAAGCTGTGTTTCCAGAAGTCACCCGGCCAGTCTAATTCCGGGAACACTAGTTTCCAGAAGTACGACACCCGCTGCGAACGTCGACTAAGTTACTCGCGGGTTACTTGTCCTGTTGCCGGGCCTTCGGGAGAACTGGGCCGACATCACAGAACACCATCACCGGCACGCACACCGTGCGCGCCACCTCGCCGCGCACCGACACCACCGACTCGTTCGCCCCCGGCCGGCCCGAACGAACCGACCCCCAAGAGCGCACAGAGGCCAAGGCACACCCCGGGCACGTGCGACCGAGCATGTGCACCATCCCTCACACCGGCCCACACCCCACGTCCGACCACGTCACAGCACCGCACCGCCCCGATCACGCACCCTCCACCTGCGGTGACAGCACAACGAAACCTGCCTGACACAACCACCCAACCCCAGGGAAACACCCACCCGGTTACCTGAAAAGCGCGCCCCACCCGACCGCACAGGAGGCCACCCGTGGAAGAACTCGTCGTCATCGGCAACGGCATGGTCGGCCACCGACTCATCGAAGCCCTCAACGACCGCGACCACACCCACCGATGGAACATCACCGTGGTGGGCGAGGAACCCCGCACCGCCTACGACCGAGTAGCCCTGTCCGGCTACCTCCAAGACACCACAGCCCAAGACCTGTCCCTGGGCGAAGTGGCCGGCCCCCACGTGGACGTGCACGTCGACGAACGCGTCACCACCATCGACCGCACCCAACACACCATCACCACCCACACCGGCCGCACCCTGCCCTACGACCGCCTGGTCCTGGCCACCGGCAGCGCCCCCTTCGTACCCCCCGTACCCGGCCACGACCTGCCCGGATGCCACCTCTACCGCACCATCGAGGACCTGGACGACCTGGCCCGGGACGCCCGAAGCGCCCGCACCGGCGTGGTCATCGGCGGCGGCCTACTCGGCCTCGAAGCCGCCAACGCCCTACGCCTGCTGGGCGTGCGCACCCACGTGGTGGAACTGGCACCCCACCTGATGCCCGCCCAGATCGACCAGGGCGGCGGAGCCCTCCTCGAACGACTGATCACCGACCTGGGCGTGCACGTGCACACCGGTGCCGCCACCACCGCCATCGAACCCGGCCCCGATGGGCGCGTACACCGCCTACTCCTGGACGACGGCCGCCACCTGGACACCGACCTGGTCGTGTTCTCCGTCGGTATCCGCCCCCGCGACGAACTCGCCCGCGACGCCGACCTGCGCCTGGGCCCACGCGGGGGCGTGGACATCGACCACACCTGCACCACCAGCGACCCCACCATCCACGCCATCGGTGAGGTCGCCCACCACGAGGGCACCATCTACGGACTCATCGCCCCCGGCAACGCCATGGCCGAAGTCCTGGCCGACCGCCTCCTGGGCGGAGACGCCACCTTCACCGGCGCCGATACCTCCACCAAACTCAAACTTCTGGGCGTGGACGTGGCCGGCTTCGGCGACACCCACACCGGCCCGCCCCAAGCCCTGGACGTGGTCGTCAACGACGCTGCCGGCGGCCGCTACGCCAAACTCGTCCTGTCCGACGACGCCAGGACCCTGCTCGGCGGCATCCTGATCGGCGACGCCACCGCCTACGCCACCCTGCGCCCCCTGGTCGGACAACCCCTGCCCGGCGATCCACTGGCTCTGATCAGCCCCTCGGGCGGGACCGCCCCGGGCACCGAAGCCCTACCCGACCACGCCCAGGTCTGCTCCTGCAACGCCATCACCAAAGCCGGACTGACCAGCGCCATCGATCAGGGCGCCCATGACGTGGCCGCCCTGAAGTCCACCACCCGCGCCGGCACCAGCTGCGGCTCGTGCGTACCCATGCTCGAAAAGCTTCTGGCCGAGGCCGGCATCGCCCGCTCACACGCCCTGTGCGAACACTTCACCCACTCGCGCACCGAACTGTGGGAAATCGTCCGCTCCACCGGCATCACCACCTTCTCCGAACTCATCGCAGCCCACGGCACCGGCCGCGGATGCCACGTGTGCAAACCCGCCATCGCCTCCATCCTCGCCTCCCAAGGCAACGGCCACATCCTCAACGGCGAACAGGCCACCCTGCAAGACACCAACGACCGCTACCTGGCCAACCTGCAACGCAACGGCAGCTACTCGGTGGTGCCGCGCATCCCCGGCGGGGAGATCACCCCCGACGAACTCATCATCATCGGCGAGGTCGCCCGCGACTTCGGCCTCTACACCAAGATCACCGGCGGCCAGCGCATCGACATGTTCGGCGCCCGCCTGGAGCAACTCCCCACCATCTGGGCACGCCTGGTGGAGGCAGGCTTCGAATCCGGACACGCCTACGGAAAATCCCTGCGCACCGTCAAGTCGTGCGTGGGCACCACCTGGTGCCGCTTCGGAGTCCAAGACTCGGTCAGCCTGGCCATCCGCCTGGAGGAGCGCTACCGAGGCCTGCGCTCACCCCACAAACTCAAGGCCGCCGTTTCCGGATGCGCCCGCGAATGCGCCGAGGCCCGCAGCAAGGACTTCGGCGTCATCGCCACCGACACCGGCTGGAACCTGTACGTGGGCGGCAACGGCGGCTTCACCCCCCGCCACGCCGAACTCCTGGCCACCGACCTGGACACCGACACCTGTTTCGTGCCGGGTGTGATGGAGGCTCTCAAACCTGGGAAGGATGAGAGACATGCCAGCACCGAGGAAATACCCCGATGAGCTGCGACAACGCGCCACCCGCATGGCCGTGGACGCTCGCCGGGACCCGGCCGGCCGCAGCGGTGCCATCGCTCGTATCGCTGACCAGCTGGGCATCAACCGCGAGACCCTGCGCAACTGGGTGACCCAGGCCGAGGTCGATGCCGGCGACCGCCCCGGCACCACCACCGACCAGGCCCAACGCCTGGCCGAGCTCGAACGCGAAGTGCACGAACTGCGGCGAGCCAACGCCATTCTCAAGTCCGCGTCGGCTTTCTTCGCGGCGGAGCTCGACCGCCCACACATCAGATAGTCGCGTTCATCGACATCCACCGACAGGAGTTCGGGGTCGAGCCGATCTGCCGCACGCTGCAGGTCGCCCCATCCACCTACTACGCCGCCAAAAGCCGGGCCCCGTCGCTGCGCTCACGCACCGATGAGGTCACCACCGCCAAGATCCACCAGGTGCACGCTGACAACTACGACGTGTACGGGGCCCGTAAAGTCCACGCCGAGCTGAACCGCCAAGGCCACCGGGTGGCCCGCTGCACGGTCCAACGCCTGATGAAACGGGCCGGGCTATGCGGCATCGCCCGCACCAAGCAGCCCCGCACCACGACGGGATCCAGGGCCTCGGACACTCGGCCCGACCTGGTGGAGCGAGCGTTCACCGCCGATGCGCCCAACCAGCTGTGGGTCGCTGACATCACCTACATCCGCACCTTCGCGGGTTGGGTCTACGCCGCGTTCGTCATCGACGTGCACTCACGCCGCGTGGTGGGCTGGCAGGTAGCGAGGTCGCTGCACACCAACCTGGCCCTGGACGCGTTGGAGATGGCGGTCTGGAACCGGTCCCATGTCGGCCGGCGCATCGACGGGTTGATCCACCACTCCGACCGCGGCGTGCAATATCTCGCGGTGCGCTACACCCAACGCCTGGCCGAGGCGGGGGCGGTGGCCTCGGTCGGCACCACCGGCGATTCCTACGACAACGCCCTGGCCGAGGCGTTCAACTCGCTGTTCAAGGCCGAACTGATCCGTAACCGCGGGCCCTGGAAGAGTCTGGACGAGGTCGAGATCGCGGTGGCCGAGTACATTGACTGGTTCAACCATCGCCGCCTGCACGGCGAGATCGGACTGGTTCCGCCAGCGGAGTTCGAAGACCACTTCTACCGGCAGCAATCCGTGTCAGCACACGACGAAGCGTTGGTTCCGAGCCTCTAAAGAACCCGGCACGAAACAACCCTCATCCGCTACATCGACCGGTTCCTGATGTTCTACATCCGCACCGCCGACCGCCTCCAACGCACCGCCCCCTGGATCCAGGCCCTGGACGGCGGCCTGGACCACCTACGCGCCGTCGTGGTCCACGACCACCTGGGCATCGCCGCCGACCTGGAAGCCACCATGGCCGACCATGTGGCCTCCTACACCGACGAATGGGCCCAGGTGCTCTCCGACCCCGACAAACTCGCCCGCTTCGTCTCCTTCACCAACGCCCCCCACACCAGACTCTAAAACACAACAGACGCTGCCGACGAAAAGAGAGGAGTAGAGG
>NZ_FRFF01000109.1 GCF_900143625.1 Nocardiopsis sp. JB363 | reverse complement strand
CCCCCCCCCCCTTTTTTTTTTAATGATACGGCGACCACCGAGATCTACACCTCTCTATTCGTCGGCAGCGTCTGTTGTGTATAAGAGACTGTCTGGGCGAGGAGTGCGCGTTCCCTGGGGGTGCGGCCCAGCGAGACCAGCGGCGGGAGTGATGCGGGGCCGGTTTCGTTCCTCTGGTGGGGGGTGTCGGTCAGTGTCGGTCGGGTGCCGGGACGGTGTGGGGTGTGGTTGAAGCGTCGGCCTCGGGGAGCTTCCAGGACCCGGCGCAGGTCCATGGGTATGGTCGCGTTGCTCATCGCCCACCCCCGCAGGCGCAGGTGGTGGAGGTGCCAGCCGTAGCGTTAGGGGTGGCGGGGGTGGGGTAGGCGAACTCGGCCCAGAGCACCGTGCCCGACACGGCCGGTGAGGTGGGGTCGGTCCAGCGCTGGGTGCCCCACTCGCTCGCCAGTTGGTGGATGAGCAGCAGGCCGCGCCCGGACTCGCTCTGTTCCCACTCTTCGATGGAGCTTCGCGCGGGCGGGCACAGGGGGCGTGCGTTCAGGGGCCCTTCGTCGATCACGGACAGGCGCAGGGTGGTCTCGCGGCCCATCACGATCGGGGTGGAGAGCATCCGCACCACCGTGCCACCAGGGCGCTGTGAGCGGGAGTGCGTGACGGAGTTGGCGAAGGCCTCGCTCCCGCACAGTTCGATGTCCTCGCGCAGGGAGCGGGGTACCCCGGCCAGGGCGTGCAGGTCAGAGCGCAGCTCCGACCGGAAGCGGGTGCAGGTGGAGCGGGTTCCGGGGTAATGACGGGCTTGCCAGCGCCGTCCCGGGTAGGCGGGCGTGGGGTTTTCAGGGACAATGGACATGTCGGCAACTCCTGGTTGAAGGGTTGGTTGTCGGCCCGGCCCCGGCGGGTGTGCTAGCACCTGCTGGGGCTTTTGTGTGCCTGGCCAGCTCCGACACATGGGTGAGAGCTCAAGAGGAGAACCCGCTGTCAGCAGAGACCCAACAGAGCGACCCACAGTGACGAAGCAGTGACGATTCCTTCAGTGTGAACCCAGACACAGGAAAAAGCAATGAGCTTTACAACATTGCTTAAGATTCTTTCTAGGCATGTCTGGGATGTTCCCGTGTGGCATGCTGGGCCCATGACCAGCAAGACACAGGAGCCCACTGTGGCTCGATGGGTGCTGGCTAGAGAGTTGCGCCGTCTCAGGGGTGACCGCTCGGCTGCCCAAGTCGCCAAAGCTCTTCGCTCCCAACCTTCGAGTCTTGGCCGCTGGGAATCTGGAGGCCCAGATGGTCAGGTTCCGGGGGTGGCTCGCCTCGAAAAGCTTCTAGAGGTCTACGAAGCAGACTCAGAAGAAGCCGAACGTCTCATGAGTCTTCGAGAAGCAGCGCGAACACCCGGCTGGTGGCAGGGTCATGATGTGGAAAAGCCCTATGGCACGTTCATCGGGCTGGAAGAGGCCGCCGCCGACGTCAGTGCGTACGAGGCACAACTCATCCCGGGGTTGCTGCAAACGCCGGACTACACGCACGCGGTAGTACGAGCTGGTCACGCTCCAATGCGTGCTCCGGTCGAAGACATCTCCGACCGCGTCGCTGTCCGGATGAAGAGACAAGAGGCATGGCTTTCACGACGCACCCCCCACGTGTGGGCGATCATCGGGGAAGCCGCCCCAAGGACTCTCGTAGGTGGCACCGACGTCATGCGCGACCAGCTAGAGCATCTGCTCAAGCTGGCTGAGCAGCAGGACGTACTCACCCTCCAGATCCTGCCGTACGCCGCAGGAGCACACGCAGCTATGGAACTCCCGGCGTTCACCATCCTCGAAGTGGCTGACGTCGGCTTGTCGAGTGTCTACCTAGAAGGTCCCACGATGGACATCTTCATGGACGACCCAAAAGACGTCACAACGTACCAACGTGTGTTCGAGCATCTACGAAAATCAGCGTTGAACAGCTCGGACTCCCGAGCTTTGATCACCGAGATACTGGAAGGTCTCCCTTCATGAGTTCCGTTGACCTGGAGTTCCGCAAGTCGTCCTACAGCGGCTCCTCGGGCAACTGCCTAGAGGTGGCTGACACCCCCGCCTTCTCCGCTGTCCGCGACACCCAAAACCGCGAGCTGGGCGCACTGACTTACGGCCCGGCCGAGTGGCGTGCCTTCCTCCGCACCACCAAGAGCGACCTGCGCTGATCGAAGGCGAGCCTCACAAGTCGCGGGTGGAACCTTTGGGCTCCACCCGCGACGAACAGGCCCGGGTCCGCACCGCTGCTTCACCACCACGCACGCGTGCTCCTGAACAAAGCGTGATGGTCGGAAAGGCCGGAGAACCGCCAGGCTCGATCAGGCACCGATGACCTTGCACGTAGCGCCGGTCTCGGCATCAGCAAGTTCATCTTCGCTATGACTTCCGTGTCAGAGGATTTGGCAGGACCCACCGCCGACATCTTGATGGGCGACCCACCGGACGTCACCATGTACCAACGGTCCTTCGAGCATCTATGCAAGGCTGCTCTGAACAGCGCAGATTCCCGGACGCTGATCAAAGAAATAGTAGAAGGACTTCCCACATGAGCACGAATCTGGAATTCCGCAAGTCCTCCTACAGTTCCGGAGCCCACAACTGTGTCGAGGTGGCGGACTGGCCAACCGGTGCCGCTGTCCGAGACACCCAGAACCGTGAGCTGGATGCGCTGATCTACAACCAGACCGAATGGAACGCCTTCCTCCGCACCACCAAGAGCGACCTGCGCTGACCGAAGACGAGCCTCGCAAGTCGCGGGTGGAACCCTTAGTAGAAGGACTTCCCACATGAGCATGAACCTGGAATTCCGCAAGTCCTCTTACAGTGCCAGCCAGACCGCTTGCGTCGAGGTGGCGGACTGGCCAACCGGTGCCGTTGTTCGCGACACCCAGAACCGTGAGCTGGGTGCGCTGATCTACAACCAGGCCGAGTGGAACGCCTTCCTCCACACCGCCAAGAGCAACCTGCGCTGACCGAAGACGAGCAGGGGCGCGGGTCGGGGTGAGTCCGTTGTCCACAGGCTGTGGAAACATGACGGCCGGGCCGGGATGGCCCGCGCGTGTTCTTTCGACCCCCGGGGGGAGTCCGCGAACCCGCCCGCCTAGTGCCATCCGAGACCACACGCCAACCTCCCAAAGACGGCGGAAAGCTACCGATGGTGGCATGTGTTCTGTTTGTCTGTTTCGCGGGTTGGGTGTTGCACGCACGTAACGTCTTGATAACCCGGGCGACCGTGTTCAAGCGGTGCGAGGGGGACTTCCGGGGGGTGGAGGCAGGCCGCCGACCTCTTCGAGGCGAAGCGATGGAACCACAGGTGGAGCAAGGGTTCCAAGACCCCCAAGGCCTCTTCGTGAGGCCCTCTTTCGCTCCCGCGAACCCCCGGTTCGGGGTGCCGCGTGCGACTCGGTACGGGGATCGGTGAAACGACCAGTGTGCCTGGTCGAACCTGCCGGAACCGGGTCCCTCTGTGCAACGGTGTGACACGTGGCACACATGTACACGGATCCCCCCGGTCCACGTCTTCGCGGACGGGACGCCGAACAGCGGACACTCACCGACGCCCTGGGCGACGCGAGGTCCGGACGAGGTGTGTCCATGCTGTTCACCGGCGGCCCCGGCCTCGGCAAGACCACCCTCCTCGAACACGCCCGCACCATCGCCGGTGATTTCACCGTCCTGCACGTGGCCGGTGTCGCCGACGAATCCGACATCCCCCTCGCCGGACTCCACCGGCTCCTCAGGCCCGTCGAGCCCGCGCTCGACCGACTCGGGGAGGACCGACGCGCCCTCCTCCGGGAGGCCGTCACCCGAGGGGGCGTCGCCGAGTCCGACCGGTTCGCCCTCTCCACCGCCCTCCTCGACCTGGTCTCCCTGGTCGCCGCCGAGCAACCCCTCCTCATCCGCGTCGATGACGCCGACCTGCTCGACACCCCCACACTCGACGCCCTCGCCTTCACCGCCAGACGGCTCACGGGCACCGCCGTCGCCCTCCTCTTCGCCGCCCAGGACGGGCGCGGCAAACCCACCGACACGCAGGTCGTCCCCGGCCCCACCGGCAACGGAGCCCGCGAACCCGTCGTCCACGGCGTCACCGAACACCCGCTCGCCCCGTTGAGCGACCGCGCCGTCCACGACCTCCTCACCGACCGGGCACCGGCGCACCTGGCCTCCTCGGTCCGCTCGGCTCTGGTGCGCGCCTGCCACGGCAACCCCGCCGCGCTGCTCGGGTTCCTCGGTGGACTGAGCACGGCCCAGATCCAGGGCGAGAAGGCGCTACCCGAACCACCACCCCTCCCGGCGCGGCTCCGTTCGGCGCTCCTCGCCCCGTACATCGCGCTGCCCGAGGGCACCCGGGACGTGCTGTTGCTCGCCGCCCTGTCCGCGGACCCCCGACTCCACCTGCTCCTGGCGGCCGGCGGGCCCGACGCGACCGTCTCCGTGCTGGAACCGGCGGAGGAACGCGGCCTGGTCGTCGTGGACGTCGACACCGTCACCTTCACGGACCCGCTGCTGCGCGACACCATCCCCCAGGGCACACCCATCGGCCGGCTTCGCGCCGCCCATCGCTCCCTGGCCTCCGTCACCGATCCCGAGTTCGCGCCGGTGGAGTTCGCCCGGCACACCGCGCAGGGGGCCGAGGCCCCCGACACCGACCTGGCCGACCGGGTCGCGGTCGCCGCGCGTGGTGCCAGGCGCTTGGAAGGCCCGCTGGCGGCCTCACTCACCAGCGAACGCGCCGCCGCACTCACCCCCGAGGCGGACGAACGCGCCTGCCGTCTGTCCAGCGCCTCCCACAAGGCCTACCTCGCCGGGGACACGGGCCGGGCATCCCGGCTGCTCGCCCAGGCCAGACCACTCGCCGTCTCGGACCGGCGTCGGGCCATCATCGACCTCATCGACGCCCAGCTGAAGATGCGCGACTCCAACGCCATCGACGCCGCCGAGCGTCTGTTCGAGATCGGCCGCGACCTGGCCCCGCACGACCGGAACCTGGCCCTGCGCGCGTTGGCCCGCGCCGCCGACAGCGCCTCCTACGCGGGCGACCCGGTACGACACGACCGCGCCGCCGCCCTGGCGATCCGTCTGGTGCGACCGGACGACCCCACCCCGATGCGGCTGACCGCGGCGTACCTGGAGGGATGCAGCATCTCCTTCCGGGGCGACTACACGGGCTCCACCCCGCTGCTGCGCGAAGCGGTCCGGCTCTCCTCGGAGGTGTCCACCCCCACGGAATTGGTGTGGGCAGGCATCTGCGGTCTGCGTCTGGGCGACGCGACCTTCGTCCGCAGCGTGACCTCGCGCGCGGCGGAGAACGCCCGATCCCGTGGCGAACACACCTTCGTCCCCTCGGCTCTGGCCTTCCTCGTCTTCTCCGAGTTCTGGAGCGGGCGCTTCCCGTCCGCCGCCGGGACCGCCCTGGAGGGGCTGAGGGCCTCCCGAGAATCGGGTCAGGCCATCTGGGCGACCCAGAACCTGGCGTCACTGGCGATGATCGCCGCCATCCAGGGCGACGTCGAAACCTGCCGAATTCGGGCGCGGGCGGTCGCCACCCAGGCGGGGGAGAACAGCCTCGGTCTCCCCGCCGCCCTGGCCTCCTGGGCGCTGGCGGTCCTGGAACTGTCCCGAGGCAACGCCGCCGACGCCTTCTTCCGGCTGCGCTCCCTGGTGCACGCCGGCCCCGGAAACGGACACCCCACCATGCGGTTGCTCACCGCCCCGCACTTCGTGGAGGCGGCGGTCCGCATGGGCGAGATGGAGTGGGCACGCGCCTCTCTGGCCGGATACCGGGGCTGGGCCGAGTCCGTGGACAGCACGAGCGCGTTGGCCCTGGCCGCGCGCGGAGACGGCCTCCTCTCCACGGGCGAGGAGGCGACCGACCACTTCGGGACCGCCTTGGCCCTGCACCGGGCCTGCGGTGACGACGACGTCGAACACGCGCGCACCCAGCTGCTGTTCGGCGCCCACCTGCGACGGGGCCGCCTACCCGGCCGGGCCCGCGAACACCTGTACAACGCCCTGGAGACCTTCGAACGTTTCGGGGCGCGGCTGTGGGTCCGACAGACCCGCGCCGAACTGCGCGCCATCGGTACCGCCGAACGCGGTCCCGAGACACCTCCCGCCGGTGAGCTGACCGCTCAACAACAGCAGATCGCACGGTTGGTCGCGGAAGGCGCCACCAACCGTGAGGTGGCCGCGCACATGTTCATCAGCCCGCGCACGGTGGAGCACCACCTGCGCGGCATCTTCCGCAAGCTCAACATCAGGTCCCGGGTGGATCTGGCCCGCCTCTTCAACTGAAGGGGAGGGACCCCGGTCCGGACGCGACGGGGCGGACGGATCACCGTAACGTGCCGACCGGTCGGTACGTCCGGCCCGTCACCAGAAAGGCAGTCATGAAAACGACAGCACCGGAACACCTCCTGAGAGCGGACGGGGTGACCGTGCGCTTCGGAGGCCTCACCGCGCTCGACGACGTCGGACTCCACGTCGCACCGGGCTCCGTCGTCGGACTCATCGGCCCCAACGGCGCGGGCAAGACCACCCTGTTCAACGTCCTGTCCGGGGTCCTGCGCCCCACCGCCGGGACCATCTCCTGGAAGGGGGAACCGCCGCCCGGACGCCGGACCCACCACCTGGCCAAGGCCGGCATCGCCCGCACCTTCCAGGGACTCAACCTCTTCCCGATGATGCCCGTGATCGCGAACGTCATGGTCGGGGCGGACCGGCTCGCGGGCGGTGGCCCGTTCTCCCTGATCAGCGGGCTCGGCCGACACCACAAGGACGAGAGGGAGATCCGCGAGCGGGCCTTCACGACCCTCGAACGGTTCGGTATCGCCGAGTACGCCACGCGGCTGCCCGGCACCCTCCCCTACGGCGTGCAGAAGCAGGTCGCCCTGGCCCGCGCCTGCGTGGGCGAGCCGGAACTCCTCCTCCTCGACGAACCCGCCAGCGGCCTGTCCGGGCAACAGATGAACGACCTGGGCGAACAGATCCGCGGCTTCAGCCAGGACATGGCGGTCGTCCTCGTCGAGCACCACATGGACCTGGTCATGGACGTGTGCGACCACATCTTCGTCCTCGACTTCGGCAAGGTCATCTCCGCCGGCACCCCCGCCGAGGTGCAGGCCGACCCCGCCGTCACCCGGGCCTACCTCGGAACCCCCGCCGACAAGACTCCCGGCGACGAGAACCCCATCGACGGCGGTTCCGTCGCCGACGAGCAGGGGCTCAACGGAACGCGACGGAACGGAGCCGCCCGATGAGCGCCGAACCCCTCCTGTCCATCCAAGGGCTGACCGCCCACTACGGTCCCGTCCGTGCCCTCGACGACGTCTCCCTGGACGTCCCGGCCCGGGGGCTCTGCGCGGTGCTCGGCGCCAACGGCGCGGGCAAGACCACCCTGCTGCGGACCCTCACCGGACTGCATCGCGCCACCTCCGGCCGGGTCCTGCTCGAAGGCGAGGACATCACCCGCCTACCCACCGAGAAGGTCATCACCCGCGGGCTGGCCCACGTGCCCGAGGGCGGTGGGGTCATCGTCGAACTCACCGTCGAGGAGAATCTGCGCCTGGGATCCTTGTGGCGCTCGGACCGGCGTGACCGCACGACGTTCGACCAGGTCCTGGAGCTCTTCCCACCCCTGGCGGAACGCCGGAACAAGTCCGCGAGCACGTTGTCCGGTGGCGAACGCCAGATGCTCGCCATCGGCCGCGCCCTCATGGCCCGCCCCAAGGTGTTGTTGCTCGACGAGCCCTCGCTCGGCCTCGCCCCGCTCATCACCGAGCGGATCTTCACCCTGCTGCGCGATCTGCGCGACCGCACCGGGCTCACCGTCGTCCTGGTCGAACAGAACGCCGCCGGCGCCCTGTCGATCACCGATCACGGGTTCGTGCTGAACCAGGGCCGCGTCGCCGCGGAGGGCCCCTCCGACGGCCTCCTCGCCGATGACCGCACGCGCCACGCCTACCTCGGTTTCTGAGGGAGACCCCCATGACCCACTTCATCAACCTGACCCTGAACGGGTTGGCCTCCGGGGCGGCGTACGCGGCCCTCGCGCTGTCCCTGGTCATCATCTACCAGGCCACCCGGCTGGTGAACTTCGCCCAACCCGCCCTGGCCCTGGTGGCGGTCTACGCCGCCTACACCATCACCCAGCTCACCGGCTCCTACTGGATCGGGTTCGCCGCCGCCCTCATCGTGGGACTGGTCGCGGGCGCCCTCGTCGAGCGCGTCATCATCCGGCCCATCGCCAAGACCTCACAGCTCAACGCCATCATCGTCACCCTCGGACTCCTTCTGGTGATCCAGGGCGGTGTCGGCATGATCTGGGGCAACGAACAGCACGGATTCAGCTACGCGTTCAGCTACGTGGGCCGCTTCTCGCCCGCGGACGGGTTCGCGCTGGCGGCCGTGGGCGCCGTCGCCCTCCTTCTCTTCCTGGTGTACCGGTTCACCCCGTTCGGCCTGCGCATGCGCGCCGCGGCCTTCCACCCGGAGGCCGCGCGACTCAGCGGGGTGAAGGTCGGCCTGATGCTCACCGCGGGTTGGGGCATCGCCTCCCTGATCGGCGCCCTCGCGGGCATGCTCGCCGGGCCCCCGTTCATCTCGCCCAACGTCTTCGACGTGGTGTTCGTCTTCGGGATCACCGCCGCCGTCGTCGGCGGCCTCGACAACCCCTTCGGCGCGGTCATCGGCGGTCTGCTCATCGGTCTCGGTATGTCGTACGTGTCCGGGTACCTCGGGCCCGAGCTGGCCACCCTGTCCGCCCTCGTCATCGTCGTCCTCGTCCTGAGCGTGCGCCCCGACGGCATCCTGTCCCGACCGACCGCGCGAAAGGTGTAGCCATGTCCCAGCCCACCGCACAGCGCGAGAAGCGCACCGCTCCCACCGAGGCCGCGGCCGTTCCCAGACCGTCCCGCTGGGCGGTACTGCCCCTCCCCGTCCGACACCTGGTGTTGGCCGCGCTCGGCCTGGCCGTCGTCACCGGGCTGCTGTTCGTCACCGGTGATCTCACCGCCCTGCGCATCGCCGCCATCGGGTACACCATGCTCGCCATCGCCGGGCTCCAACTCCTGGTCGGCGGTTCCGGGCAGGTGTCCCTCGGCCACGGCGCGTTCATGATGATCGGCGCCTACGCGATGGCCCTGCTGGTGCTGCACCAGCCGATGCTGCCGATCAGCGCCAACCTCGGCATCATCGTCGTGGTGTCGATCGTCGCCGGCCTCGCGGTCGGTGCGGCCACCGCACGCCTGCACGGGCCCTACCTGGCCGGCGCCACCCTCATCCTCGCGGTCGGACTGCCCGGGCTGGCCCACCGCTTCCACGACCTTCTCGGCGGCAGCAACGGGCTCAACATCCGCACCGCCGGCGTGCCGCCCTTCCTCCAAGGCCTCGTCAGCACCAGCGAATGGCGAGCACTGGTCGTGTGGACCACCGTCGTCATCGGTCTGGCGGTGCTCGCCACCATCTCCTCCGGTCGCCTCGGCCGGCGGATGCGTGCCATCCGCGACGACGAGACCGCCGCCGCCATGGCCGGTGTCCCCGTCGGTAAGACCAAGGTGGTCGCGTTCGTCATCGCCTCCACCGCGGGTGGTCTGGCCGGTGGTCTCCAGGCCTACGTCCTGGGCACCGTCACTCCCAGCAGCTTCACCCTCGTACTGTCCCTGACCCTGCTCGCCGCACTGGTGATGGGTGGTATCGGCAGCCTGTGGGGTGCTCTGTGGGCGGCCATCGCCATCGTCTACCTGCAGATCTGGGCGACCGACCTGGCCCGTGCCATGGACCTGAGCCGGGACGCCGAGAACAACCTGCCCATCGTGTTCTTCGGCGTCGTGCTCATCCTCGTCCTGCGCTTTTGGCCCCTGGGTGTCCACGGGGCCCTCCAGAGCCTCAGAGCCCGTCTCCGAGCCCGCAACTCCTAACCCCCTTTTCAAAGGAGAGAACCATGCGTACAAGCACCGGAACCCGAGCCCTTTTGGCTTCGGGACTGGCCCTGGTCCTGTTCGCCACGGCCTGCACGGGCGCGGGCGAGGTCGGCGACAGCGCCGAGGTCGACCTGGACGTGTCCCCGGGCGTCACCGACGACGCCGTCGTCATCGGCACCCACCAGCCCCTGACCGGACCGGCGTCGGCCGGGTACCTGGCGGTCTCCCAGGGGGCGGCGGCCGTGTTCGAGTTCGTCAACGCCCAGGGCGGAGTGAACGGCCGCGAGATCGACTACCGGATCGAGGACGACGTCTACGACCCGTCCCAGACGATCGACGTCACCCGTCAGCTGGTCATCGAGGACGAGATCTTCGCGATGGTCGGGGGCCTGGGTACCCCCACCCACAGCGGTGTCCTGGACTACCTGAACGAGGAGGGCGTGCCCGACATCTTCCCCTCCTCCGGTGCCCTGGCCTGGAACAACCCGGACGAGCACCCGCTCACCTACGGTTGGCAGACCGACTACACCAAGGAAGCGAAGATCCAGGGTGAGTACATCACCGAGAACTTCCCCGGTGAGGACGTCGGCTACCTGTACCAGAACGACGACGTCGGTGAGGACTCCCAGGCCGGGCTCGACCAGTACCTCAGTGACAACGTCGTCGCCCGTGAGCACTACGAGTCCGAGGTCAGCGACTTGAGCTCGCAGATCGCCGAAATGGAGAGCTCCGGCGCCGAGGTCGTCGTGTGCTCCTGCATCCCGGCGTTCGTCGCCCTGGGCATGTTGGAGGCCGCGCGGATCGGCTACGAACCCCAGTGGGTGGTCTCCAGCATCGGTGGCGACACCACGACCCTCCAGGGTCTGCTCGCGACGTTCACCGAGGGCAGCGACGCCGAGGACGTCCCGGCCGACGCGTTCCTGTCGGACATGCTGATCACCACCTACATGCCCCGGGTGGAGGACGAGAGCGACGAGTGGGGACAGTTCTTCCTCTCGATCTACGACGAGTACGGCGAGGGTGACACCGTCACCAACACGCACGTCTTCGGGATGACCCAGGCCGTGATGTTCGCCCAGGTCCTCAAGTCCGCCGGCGAGGACCTCACCCGTCAGTCCCTGATCGACGCCTTGGAGAGCCAGGAGTGGCAGGGGCCCGGTCCGGTGCCCTTCTCCTCCTCCGAGGGTGACCACGGTGGCCACCAGGGTGTGTACGTGGTCCAGTACCAGGAGGGTGGTGCCATCGAGGTGGTCCAGGAACCGCGTGTCACCGACCGCGAGGGTGGTGCCATCGAGGAGGTCGACTTCGAGCCCCTGATGCCGGACACCCTGCCCTTCCACGACTAGTACCGACGGTCCCGAACCCACGGTTCGCGACCCGATGGCCGCACACGCTGGACAGCGTGTGCGGCCATCGCCGTTTCCGGACCCCGCCCTGCCTTCCGACCTCGGACCTCTGACTTCTGGTGCCCGGGAGAGTTGTCCACAGCCCGTGCTCCCCTCGGTGGCCCCACACCGCGGATCGTGATCCCATCGAACTCGGGGGGACCTGAGTCTCCGCCGACGTCGTGCTGCCCGGAAACGACCCGTGGCCTGTCCCGGCCTCGACCCCGGGATCACCACAAGGTGTGGAGAATCTGGCCAGGGGCGCACCCCGTGTCGTTCTCCCCGCCCCCTGACACCGATCCCCGGC
>NZ_FRFF01000026.1 GCF_900143625.1 Nocardiopsis sp. JB363 | reverse complement strand
ACGGCATTCGAGATGTAGCTCCGTCTCGTGGGCTCGGAGTTGTGTATATGAGTCAGCGACGAAAGCACGAGAGCACTGTGGCAGCCCCAGAGCCGACGCCGGTCACCGACGGTGTCAAGCGCATGTACGACTTCCTCCGCCAATCGGAGGAGACGCGGAGTAAACCTGTGCGTACGGTGGACAGCGCCGCCAGAACCCTCTGGTTCGGTGACCTGCCACGGGACACGCCGAGCGTCGCCTCAGGGTTCTTCGACACCGACACCACTGGCAACACCAACACCACCGGTACCTGGTTGCTCGTGGAACGGCTTCAACGCTCCGACCCTCCGGCGCTCCCCGGACTTCTCAGCCCCTGGGTGGACCCCGAGGCCCTCTGGTCCCGCGAACGGGAACAACCGCCGGGACTGCGCGAGGAGGCACTCGTACGTGTCACCGGAGGCGCTGAACAGGGCGGGGAACCCTCCGCCCGCCCGCCGGACGGTCGCGCCGCCGCCCTCACGGATCTGCACGACCGTGAGGAGGTGATCGCGGCCCACCGCGTGTGGGCGGAATCCTGGCGGGCCTGGGCTGAGCGGGAGCGCCGTATAGCTCCGCTGGTCAAGCTCTACGAGGACCTCCACCGCATCCGCCAGGAAGCGGTGGGCTTCGGAGAGTCCTACGAGCTCGTCCTCGGAATGGGGCTCCTGACCTGGACAGCCGAAGGCCACGCGGTGCGGCGTCACCTCCTCACCCGGCGTGTGGTCCTCGGCATGGACGACCAGGGCCGTATCGAGGTCACCCCCGACCCCGACGCCCCCGGCTTCACCCTTGAAGAGGACATGTTGGAAGCCGGTCAGCGTCTGCGGGAAGAACCCGGCGAACGCCTCCGCGTCCTGCTTGAACGCGCCTCGGAGTCCCCCGGCCCGGAAGGCGTCCAGTACCTGCACGAAGCGCTCCGGGAGTGGGCTCTGTCTGCCTCCGCCGGTGCCCGATACGAACAGAACCTCCAACGCCAGCCCGCGAACACGCCGGGCGAGACGGCGCTGGTCTCCTTCGCCCCAGCTCTCGTCCTCCGGGAAAGGCCCAAGCGCGGACAGGTGAACGCCCTGCGTGAGATCAGCGAGGCAGTGGCGCGGCACGGTGCACCCACCGGCCTGCTTCGGCACATCATCGGGGAGGGTCCCTCCTCGGAGCCGGGACGGGAAGGGGAACACGGTGAGGACGGACCCCGGCCGCCGGTCCCCTCCGAGGAGCTGTACTTCGCCCTGCCCTCCAACGACGAACAGCGAGCCATCGCCGACCGGTTGCGCGACAGTGATCTCGTCGTCGTTCAGGGCCCGCCGGGAACCGGCAAGACACACACCATCGCCAACCTGGTCACCGACCTTCTCGCCCGGGGCCGGCGCATCCTCATCACGAGCCACACCACTCGGGCGCTGAAGGTCCTCAAGGACAAACTCCCGGAACAGATCCGTCCTCTGGCGGTGAGCCGCACGGGAGACGGTGTGGAGGCCCAACGCGAACTGGAGAACTCGGTCCGGGCCATCCTCGAACGCCAGGCGGGGAACGACCCGGCACGGGCCAACAGCGAGATCGCGGCCCTGGAGGACCGGCTCAGCAGGGCACGCCGGGATCGGGACCGGGCGCTGAAGGACCTGCGCGCCATCCGTGAACGGGAGACCCACCACCATCCGCGCGACGTCGGTGACTACGAGGGCACCCTCAGCGCTATCGCCGAGCGCCTCGCGGCGGAGGAACCACGCCACTCCTGGATCGGTTCCGTAGCTCCGGACCAGCCTCCGCTCGGTTCGGCCGCCGCGCTCTCCCTCCTCCACACTGCCCGCGACTACACCCCCGAACTACGTGCCATCACCGCGGAGGTCCCCGAAGCAGGCCGTATCCCCGCTCCCAGCGCCTTCGAGCAGGCGCTGGAAGCGGTCGCGCGGGCCGAGGAAGCGGCCGAAGGCGCTGCGGGCACCTGGGGCGGTGATCTCGACGAGCTCCTACGCGGGCTCACCCGCGAACAGTGCTCCCGACTCCGCGCGCGCTTGGACGGGTTCACCGCCGCCGGGGTAGCGACCGCACGCCTCGACCCGGGGTGGGACCTCCAACGCGGCAAGGCCTTGGCGGGCCGTGACCGAGAGATCCGCACCCAGGCGGAGTCGGTGCGCACTGCCCTGGAGAGCGCTGAGCGCGACATGGCAGAGGTCGGCCGCGCCCTCATCGGTGGACTCGATGGCTTCGGCCTCGGAGAGGCCCTCGGGCATGCCAACGACCTGCACGACGGTCTGTCCGCGGGTCAGCGCCTCCACGGTTTCCTCGGTCTGCGTACCGCTCTGGCCAAGCGCAACGCCGCCTTCCTGTCGGCCGTCACGGTGGACGGCCGCCCGCCCGACAGCGACCGGGCGGCTCGTGTCCTGCTCCACCGCGTTGACGCCGAACGCGCCCTGTTCGAGGCCGACAGCGCGATGGCCGCGGAGTCCGGAGCCGCGGACTGGGAGAACCCCCGAACCCGTACAGCTCGCCTCAGCGACACCCTCGCCGACCTGGACCAGCTCATCGAACTCGCGGCCGCCAGGTCCGCTCTGATCGAGGCCGCCGTCGGGTTGCCTCAGCTGACCTCCCTGGACTGGGCTGACGGGGCCGAGACCGCCAGGGTCGTGACCCTGCTGGCGGCCGTGGAGGCCGAACTCGACGCCGCCCCCGCCCGGGAACTGCTGGAGGGGGCACGCACCGAACTCCGGCAGTGGGCCGACCACTCCCACCCCGAGCCCGAAGCACTGCGCCGAGCCCGCACCGCCGTCCGCACCCGCGACCCGCAGCTGTACACCGACGCCTGCACCGCCCTGGAACGCGTACGCGGTGCCGCCCGTCTGGCGGACGCCTACGACAGGGCGTTCGCCGTCGTCTCCGACGCGCACCCCTCCCTGGCGCATGCCATAGCTGACGCCCCTCAGTCGCCGGTCTGGGACGAGCGCCTCACCGGGATCGAACCGGCCTGGGCCTGGGCGGTGTGGAACCGGCGCCTCGCGGAGTTCACCGACCCCGAAGCCGAGGAGAGGTGCCGTTCACGCCTCAAGGAAGCCGACGGCGAAGCCCGACTGACCATGGCCAGGCTGGCGGCGGCCAAGGCCTGGCAGTCCTGCCTGGTGCGCCTGACCCGCGACCAGGAGGTCGCGCTGCGCTCCTACCAACAGAGCGTGCGTCAGCTCGGAAAGGGCACCGGTACGCACGCCCACCGCCATCGGCGCCACGCCAGGGAGAGCCTGCGCGAGGCCCAGCCCGCCGTACCCGCGTGGATCATGCCGCTCTACCAGGTGGTGTCCACGGTTCCCATGGACACCCCGGGAGTGTTCGACGTGGTGATCGTGGACGAGGCCAGCCAGTCCGGGCCTGAAGCGTTGCTCCTGGCCTGGCTCGGCAAGAGCCTCGTGGTCGTCGGTGACGACAAACAGGTCAGTCCGGCCAACGTCGGTGTCGACCAGGAACAGGTCTTCACTCTCCAGGAACGGCACCTGGGCGGCTATCCAGCCTCGCGGCGCCACCTGTTCTCCCCCAACCGGAGCCTGTTCGACATCGCTTCCGGCCTCGCGGACAGCCGTGGTCAGCTCATGCTCAGGGAGCACTTCCGCTGTATGCCCGAGATCATCGGGTTCTCGAACGAGAACTTCTACGACGGCAGGCTCCAGCCCCTGCGCCAGTACGGGGCCGACCGCCTACCCCCGGTGAAAACCGTCCACGTGGGCGACGGCATGCTCGAGGGCAGGAACCAGCGGCAGACCAACCCGGCCGAGGCCCGAAAACTGGTGGGACAGATCGCCGCCTGCTGCGCCGACCCGGCCTACGAGGGGCGGACCATGGGCGTGGTCACCCTCCAGAGCGGAGCCCAGCAGACGCTCATCGAGGACCTGCTCGTCGAACGTGTGAGCCTGGAGGAGCGTACGGAGCGCCGGATCCGGGTCGGCAACCCCGCCGCCTTCCAAGGCGACGAACGCGACGTGATGTTCCTCAGTGCGGTCTGGGCCCCCTTCGACGCCGAGGGGGAGCCGCGCCGTCCCGCCCCCTACAGTTCCCAGTCGAGTCAGCAAGCCCTCAACGTCGCCGCGTCACGCGCCCGCGACCAGGTGTGGCTCTTCCACAGCTTCGCGCTCACCGACCTGGGGGAGACGGACCTGCGCCGCGCCTACCTCGACTACCTCGCTCGACCCGTCCACGAGCAGGACGGCACCGGGATCGGGGACGTACCCGCTGACGAGCGGGTCGCGCCCTTCGACAGTCTTTTCGAACAGCGCGTCTACCGGGCGCTACGCACCCGCGGCCACCGGGTCCGGCCGCAGTACCCGGCCGGGCGCTACTGGATCGACCTGGTGGTCGAGGGGGGTACCCGCCGTCTGGCGGTGGAATGCGACGGCGACGCCTTCCACAACGAGGCCAACGCCGACGCGGACGCGGCTCGCCAGCGCGAACTCGAACGGGTCGGCTGGACCTTCGTGCGCATCCGCGGCAGCAGGTTCTTCCGTGACCCCGAGAGCGCTCTGCAACCCCTGTGGGAGCAGCTGGAGCGGATGGAGATCAAGCCCGTCGGCCTGTGATGTGAGCGCTGCCAGTACCGTCAGCGCGGCTGCCGTCAAGGTTAACCGGCTCGAACGTGCCCCAGATGACGCTTCTTGCCCATCGCGACAACCACTGAAAACCACCGACCTCAAGGCGCCCGAAGGGGCGCTGTGAGCAAGACAATCGGGGCTGAAACCACCTGCTCTACACCGGCGACATCACCGGTCAGCCCACGAGCAGCCCCAGCCCCACTACCCCCTCGGAGTCCCCATGTTCACCCAAGGCCGCCTGACCCGAGGCCAGGGTCTCGACCCGCGACGGCACCGTCCTGGACGAGTACTCCACACTGGTCAACCCCCAGCGTCCGGTTCCCCATGATGACCACGCCGAGATCACCGACGCCCAGGTCAAGCAGGCCCCCACCTTCGACCGGATCGCCGGGGACCTGCTCGAACGGCTCAGCGGCGCCGTGGTCGTATCCCACAACCTGGACTACGAAGACCGCTTCCTCGACAGCGAACTCAAGCGTCTCGGTGTCCGCGCCACCGGTGTCCCCGGACTGTGCACACTCCGCCTCATGCGCAGCCAGCTGGACACCTATCCCTACAAGGCCCGGCACCTGTACCGGCTCATGACGGGGGAGTGGCCGGCGTGGAACTCCAACGCCCTGTCCGGAGCCCGGCAGCGCGCGCACATGCTGCGCATGCTCATCGACCAGAGCCCGGTACCGCTCAGCTGGACCGGTCCCGGGCCTGTGCCGCTGCCCGCGCTGCCGCGCAACGGGGTCATCGCCCCGCACATCGTGGGGCTGCGCAGAGGGCAGGAAGGATGGCTGGCTAGCCTCGTGGCCAGCCTGCCCGACATGAACCCCTCGCCCCGGCCCAGTCCTCAGGGGGCGGCCGCCTACCGGTCGATGCTCGGCCACGCCCTGGCTGACGGCAAGATCGTCGCGGAGGAGGCCCGCCCGCTCGCCGACCTCGCCACCGCCGCCGGGTTCACGCAGTCCACCATCCGTCAGGTGCACGAACAGGTCATGCTCGAAGCCCGGGCCCGTGCCGAGGCGGACGGGATGGTGACCAGCACCGAACTCCGCGAGCTGGAGAAGGCCGCGAAGAACCTCGGGGCCGGGCACGCCATCCAGGACCTGCTCCACATCGCGGAGAAGGAGAAGGAGCGTAAGAACGGCCCGCTCAAGGGCTGGCGGATCGTTCCGCTGGGGGAGTCCGCCGCGATCAGCGCCGTGGCGGAGCACGCCGTGGTCCAAGGTGCGACCGTCGGGGTGAACGTCACCAAGACCGTGCGCCTGGTGATCGCCGAGGGGGGTTCGGAGGATCCCAAGGTCCAAGGGGCACTCGAGAGCGGGCACCGCGTGCTGACCCCGGCCCAGGCGTGGGACGTGCTGAAGGAGGCCTCCCACCGGGCCGACCGAAACCTGTTCGAGGACGGCGGCAGCGCCAGGATCGCGGGTCAGGTCAGTGCCGAACAGCGCCAGCACCAGCGGACCGAGGACCACCGGAACTGGCTGACGACCTGGCGGCCCCGCGAGCTCACGGAGAAGGAGTACCACCGCGAGTTCATGGCCCCGCACGAACAGCGCGACCGGGCGGCGCGTGGCGAGATCCGGGCGGACCGGGGCCCGCACCGGATCACCGCCACTCTCCCCGCTGAGGCCCAGAAGAAGAGCGGCGGCTGCGCGGGCGTGGTGCTGCTCTTCATGGCGACCGGGGCGACGGTTGCGGCGGCAGTCTCGGGACTGCTGCCCTTCTAGACGGAATCCAGCGCTTCCACCCCCTGACGAGGAGCAAAAGACCATGATGGAGAACCAGGTGCGTACGTGCGGACGTCCCACCAAGTCCGGGAACCCCTGCAAAGTCCGGGTAAGCGGATCGGACGTTGCCTGCGGTATCCACTCCACGGAGCAGGACCGGGCTGTGGCCGACGCGTACCGGTGTGGCTACCAGGAAGGTCGTGAGTCCGGCGCCAGGTCCTCCAGCGAATCCTCCAAGCTCCGAATCACGTGGCTTGAAAGGCAGGTGGAGGAACTCCGCCAGCGACTCGACAAGGAAACGCGTATCCATGAGATCGGAGGAGACCAGGTCGTGGATGTCGGAGGTTATGCCTATCGCTGGCGTGGTGAGACTCCGCTTGAAGTCGGTGACCGCGTGCTCCTGCCCGAGAACTACGTCAGCCGATTGAAGCACGGGCCTGGCCCGCTGGAAGCGACCGTCACCAGTTTGGGGACGACCTACCAAGGACCTCTGGCGTTCGTTCTCGGCAGAATGGACCGGAACTAGCACGCGCTCCAACAGAAACGCCTTTTTAGAACATCTTTTTCCGTGGCCGTGGCCGGACGCACCATTACACGTCGCGGTCAAGGTGGGTTCCGAGTCACTGCGGTTTCGTTGCTGGGTGGGGCCGACCCGCACCGCCCGTCCTCAGCTGCAGTGGAGGCGGGTTCCTTTCTTATGGAAACAGTTACCTGATCCGCAGTTATAACGAACCTATCGACCTGTGGGTATCGAGCCTTCTCCCTTGTTATGGTTCCCTGACCAGTCACCGGAGAAGGGTCGTCATGGAATTCAACGAGAAGGTCTCCGCGCTGAGATTCAAGGTGCAGAAGCAGCGCGAGATGGCCCAGACCGAGGAGGCGGCGAAGAACGCGTTCGTCATGCCCTTCATCGCGACGGTTCTGGGATACGACGTCTTCGATCCGCGCGAGGTGGTTCCCGAATTCACCGCTGATGTGGGGGTGAAGAAGGGAGAGAAGGTCGATTATGCCATCATGCACAACAACGAAGGGCAGATGCTCATCGAGTGCAAGAAATCGAACGGGGAGTTGAAGGTCGAGCACGCGTCACAGCTCTACCAGGGCTGTTTCAAAGTCGGGTGAGGTCGGGATCAGCGCTGGTCACGCGAGCCCGAGAAGGTCGAGCGGGCGGTTGAAAGCCTCGTAGGACATCCAACGCACCGCCTCGGGGATGCTCGTGTGTCCCAACTCCGCCAGCAGCGGGATCACCAGGTTGCGCAGCATCGCCATGTTCTGCGGACCGTGCCCGGTCCGCACCCGCGAGGCATCCTCACCAAAGCTCACGTCCCGTACATGATGTAGCGCCTCGATCCGCCAATGATCCCGCACCAGGCCCGCCAACCGGGCAACGTTGGCCCGCTCGGCGGGCAAGCTCGTGATGACGTAGGCGTAGGTACGCCGCACCCGCCCGGTGGCCAACTCCTTGACCCACCGGTGCACCCGCAGCACCTGCGCCGCGTGGGGGAACGTGATCCGGGGTGCGGTGAGTACCTTGACCGTGCGCCTCTCCTGCCGCCCGTGCCCACGCGAGGTTTCGGTGAACAGGGTGGGCGCCTTCGCCCATGGAAGCACTTTGACCTGGTTGAACAAGGTCGGTTGGTTGCGTTTGACGGTGAGCACGTAGTGGGCCTTGCGCTCGCTGACCAGGTGCTGGGCGGTGTCGGTCTGGGTGTGCAGTGCGTCGGCTGAGACCACGCTGCCTTCGATGTCCAACCCGTCAAGGACATCTTGGAGAGCACCGATCTCGCTGGTTTTGTTGGCCACCCGGACCTGGGAGGCGACGTTGCCGGTGGGGGTCATCGCGGCCAGCGGGTGCACGGACTGGTGGTCGCGGGTGCGTGAGCCTCGCACGCTCTTGCCGTCGCTGATGAGCACGGCCAGGTCGGCGGTGGTGGTCATGCGGGTCAGGGCGGTGGGGTCCAGGCTGGTCAGCACCCGTCGGATGGTGGCTGTTGAGGGGGCGGTGCGCACTCCGAGTTCGGGGCAGGTGGTGCGGGCTCCCAGCCGGGCCAGGGTGTGCTGGGGTGCGTTGGTCGCCCATGGGCCAACCGCGGTCAGGGAGCGGGCTCCGGCCAGCACCGCGCACAGGCAGATCAGGACGATGCAGCCCAGGCGGTGGCGGCGGCCCCGCCGGTGGCGAGGATCAGCTTCTTCCTCTGCGGGCGCGGACAGGGCGGAGGCGGGCATGGCAGACTTGGGGTGCAACGGAGTCCTTGTGAGGCCAGGGGTGTGAGAGTTCCTGATCTTCTACCAGGGCTCCGTTGTTGTGTTCAAGGGGCTTCCCTCATGCTGAAACGCTCCTGTGACCAGGAGCGATGCCGCCCGTCACTGACTTTGCAACACCCCTGGGAATGAACCCGGAACCGATGGTGCGAGACGAACACGCCGGTGGAGGCAGCGCGAAGCTTCGCGGACCCGGGTACGTGGAACCGCTCGATCACTTCGCCCGTGACGCCCCTTGAGCCTTTCCGAGCGATGAACGTCAGCGACGCCTCGGCGCCGGGGGACGCAGGTGCCGCATCAGTGACTTGAAACGCTTCCAGGAGTCCGGTTCCACCCCGTCCCCGATCCGATACCACACGACCGGGGTCATCGGCGGGCCGAACGCCTCGCCCTTGACCGGGGCGGCCAACGCGCTGGCCTTGCCCAGCGCGATCACGCCCTCGGCTCCCACGGCTAAACCGACCGGGATCGAGACACCGGCCCAACGCGGCGGCTGGAGCAGGTCGGCGCGGCCCATGGCGCGTCGCACCGTCATGGAACGCAACCCGTCACGCTCGGCCAACCCTCGCACCAGCGGCTCCAACGCCGCCAGGTCCGGATCGCCCTGGACCCCGACCGTGAAACGAACGTGTTCGCGCATCCCCGAGGCGGTTCTCAAGACCCGCCAACGACCACCGAACGTGAGGTCGGAGCCGTGCGGCCCATGGAACAGCACCGTGGTCTCACCCGGCGCCCGCCCGCGCGCCAGGTCGGTGAGTTCGGCGGTGTCCCAGGCGCGGGAGAACGGTTCGGCCACACCCCACACCGATGGTGGGGCACCGCCCAACTGTTGGGCGAGCAGTTCCACGACCCCGCCCAGTTCCAGTTCGTCGGAGACCGGATGATCCATCTGTAGGTCCACGTACAGATGGGAGCCGGTGACGTGTTCCCGGCGTGCCTGGAAGTCCTGGTGCGGGCCGTCCTTGGTCTCCGCTTGCGGGTCCGGGACGTAGCCCACCCCGTCCTGCCACGTCAGCGGTAGACCGTTGAACCCGTCGTAGTGGTGTCCGTCGTCGGTGCGCACCACCCAGGTGGCGTTGGGGTCGCTCAGGAGCGTGCACAGGCCATGCGTGAGCATGGAGCCGGAGGGGGTGAGCAGTTGCAGGCCCAGGCCCTCGCGCCCGTACCTGGCCAGCGCGTCCACCAACCAACTGGACAACGGCACCACCGGGCGGTCCTGTATCAGTACCGCGTTCTTCTCGGTCACCGCGCTCACCGCGGGGTGGTCGGTTCCCCCGAGCAGCCACGGGTCCCGGGACAGCCGCGACTCCGGCTCCCACAGCACTCCACCGTGCCGCTGGACCAGGGCCTGGGCGAAGCGGCGGGCCAAAGCGAGGGTGTCCACGTCCGCCAGGTCGGTGCCCCGAGCCTCCACCCACAGGGGTTGTGCCGGAAGGCCGTCGGCCAGGCCCTGTTCCAGGAGCCGGTCGGCCTCGGAGGACGCGGCCAGGTGTTGTGCGGACTGCACGGCGAGCACCAACCGGCCCGAGTCCTCGCGCAGCTCCACCACGGTTCCCTCGGCGACCAACCGGATTCGTAGCGCGGGGTCGGCCGCGGCCAGGGACTCCAGCAGCGAACGGCGGCTGGGGCTCTGCGCCAGCAGAGCGATCACGTCACGGCTCAACCGAGGGCTCCTTCAAGGGGGATTTCAGATGGTTTCCACGCTACTGGGAGTCATACGACCTTCGGAACGCTGCATCAGGTGCTTGGGCAGATACCCGACTGCACCTCGAGGTGTGAGTTCGGGTTCACCTTCGCGGTGGGTAGTGCGGCCGGTACTACAGTTGCACTTCCGATTTGCCCTGGTCCGGGTGTTCCGTACCGTCTCGTACTTCCCTGAGGGATTCGAGTCGCTGATCTGGCCGTTTCCCGCGCACGCGAACGGCCGCCGCCCGAACATCGATGGTTGTGAAGACAAAGAACGCCCAGGCAGCGGCCGCGGCCACCAGCGTAGCCGCCCAGCGCTGGCCGCACCTGCTCAACCAGACGATCGACACCGTCCTGGCCCCGCACCTGGCCCGCCCCGAAACCCGCGCCACCGCCCGCCAGGTGATCAGCGCCCTGCTGTCCCCACTGACCCGCAAGAACTGCTGGACCCTGGCCGAGCACGCCGGACACCCCTCCCCCTACCGGACCCAGCACCTACTGGCCCGCGCCAGCCTGGATGAGAACGCCCTGACCGCCGCGCTACGCGGCTACGTGATCGAACAGCTCGGCACTCACGACGTCGTCCTGGTGGTCGACGAGACCGGCGACATCAAGCAGGGCATCAGCACCGTAGGGGTCGCCCGTCAATACACGGGAACCACAGGCCAGGTCGAGAACTGCCAGGTCGCGGTCTACCTCGCCTACACCACAACCGTTGGGCACGCCCTGGTCGATCACCGCCTCTACCTTCCCCTCTCCTGGACCGATGATGTCGCCCGGCTTCACAAGGCCGGGGTCCCCGACACCGCCGGCTTCGCGACCAAGCCGGAGTTGGCCGGCCAGATGATCGACGCCGCTCTGGAACACGTGCCCCACGCCTGGGTGGCCGGTGACGAGGTGTACGGGCGATGGCCCCGCTGCGGCTGGCCGGGTCCCGGCGGGCGTCCACGGCCATACGGGTGGCGCGTTGTCGCAGCTCATCGGGGTATTTCCTCGGTGCTGGCATGTCTCTCATCCTTCCCAGGCTTGAGAGCCTCCATCACACCCGGCACGAAACAGTCGACCTTGGCCTGCTTGATCCAGTTGCGGATGGTCTGCGATGAGGGTTCGAACTCCGCTGCCAGGTCCTCGGGGCTGCGGCCCGAGCGGGCCAGCGCGATGACCTGATCGCGGTACGGCGGCGGGTACGCCGGTCGGGTCTTAGGCACTTCAATCTCCTCGTTCGGTGACAAACTACCCGAAAGCGGGCATCTGTCCATCGAACCGAAGCAACATCACCTTGACCTGACTCGTGCCGCTTTTAGAGCTCATCTTATTTGGATTCTCGGCAACCTGGCCTGGTGTCGATGGTTGAGCGTTTGGTGCCGGACGGACTGTGGGAGCTGTTTCAGCGGGTGGTGCCCGAGGCGCCCACTCGGTCTCAAGGGGGTGGGCGGCGCAGACACGGTGACCGTGAGGTGTTGGCCGCGATCATCTTCGTGGCGACCACCGGCTGCACGTGGGCCCAGCTCCCACCGGTCTTCGGCCCCTCCGGACCCACCGCGCACCGGCGTTTCACCGAATGGAGCCGGTCCCGGGTCTGGGCGAAGCTGCACCGCCTGGTCTTGGACGAACTCGGCTCCCGCGGTGAGCTGGACTGGTCGCGGTGTGCGGTCGACTCGGTGAACACGCGTGCTCTCAAAGGGGGGATCTGACGGGTCCGAATCCTGTCGATCGGGGCAAGAAGGGCGCCAAGATCCACTTGATCACCGATCGAACCGGGCTTCCGATTTCTATGGCGATCTCGGGCGCGAATCTGCACGACAGCCAAGCTTTGCAGCCGCTGATCCGCTCGATACCGCCCATCTGATCCAGGCGAGGCCGCAGGCGGCGCAAACCCGGCAAGCTCCACGGAGACAAGGGCTACGACTGCAACCACCTGCGCCGATGGCTCCGAGAGCGCGGAATCGTCCATCGCCTGGCCCGCAAGGGCGTGGAGTCCTCCAAGCGGTTGGGGCGCTACCGCTGGCAGGTTGAGCGCACCATGGCCTGGTTGGCCGGATGCCGCCGACTCCACCGTCCCTACGAACGCAAAGCCGAACACTTCCTCGCGTTCGCCGGCATCGCCTGCACGTTGATCTGCTTCCGCAGACTCACCAAATGGGATGAGCTCTAAGGGCCCCACATCCAGGAATTCTGAACTGTTGATGTGCCAGATAAGCCAGAGGGCGGAATCAGCTTCGCTGTCACCTCTCGGGTTGAGGAGCGCGACTGTTCCCGGGGGCGCGATCAGAGTATCGCATGGGTCACTTGATGTGGCATGGATCACGTCATTCATTCCGATTCTGTCGGAAAAACATGAGGGCAGGTCGAAATTTCTCTTGATGAATCGGCAACTCGGGAGAGGGTGGGTTTTTTGTTCCCTAATGTCTGGTTTTTCGGTGTGCATTGAATGCGTCCCTCTCGCCTTTTCCTTCCAGCGAAGCTGCCTTTGACGATCGGCTTGTGCTAGCTTGAGGGCGTACTCGAAACCGTTGGTCGGCTCGAAGCCACGGTGTCAGGACCCGCACCGGAGCCCGTTCGACGGACAGGCCGCACTCGCCCGTAAAGGTCGGAACCTAGGGGAGGGTGCGGACGGCGTCAGTGATCATCACGAACGTTCTTGGAGAGCAGTTGCTCAACACCCCCGACGAATACGACGACCAGGAGCGCGGGAACAAAGCCGGATCCCGGCTGAAGAAGACACGTCCGGCCCTGTTCGGATTCGTCATCGTGATCCTCGTGCTCGTCGGCTACGACAGTGAGGAGCTGGGTGCCTTCGTGGCCGCGGCGGTCCTGTACTTCGCGCAGAACGCCCCGGCGACGATGAAGGCCAAGGTCAAGAAGTTCCTCGCCGACACGGTCGAACTCCTCTACGGGTGTCGAACCTGTCAGGCTTGACCACTCGGGGGCGCCGTGGCGGGCGCCCCCGCCCCTACGGGGCCACCCCCACACAGATCAGTCAGAGGAGAACCCATGCGGCCAGCAGGAGCCGTGCCCCTCAGGCACACTTCTCTCGGTACGGTCGCCGAGATCAAGGCCGGCCCCTCCGGGGCTCGCCTCAAGGAACTCGGTGACCATCCCCGAGGCCTTCGTGTCATCACCCCCGCCGACTTCACGGAGGCCCAACGGGTCGATTCGCAAAACGTGCGCAGGGTTCCCGAACGGGAAGAGAAACCCCTTGAGGCCTACCGGTTGGAGGAAGGGGACCTGCTCGTCGTCAGGCAGGGAGCCCTAGGGCGTCTCGCCGTGATCGAACCGGACCAACGGGGATGGGTCTACGGTTCCTCTTGTCTGCGGGTGCGGATCAAATCCTCCACCGGAGTCGACCCCTCCTACCTGGCCGCTTACCTGTCACAGCCACGAACCCTGGAACGTCTGAAGGGACCCGCGCTTTCCAGCACCATCCCGTCGTTCAACGCCACCGCGTTGCGAGACTTGGAGATCGCGGTCCCCGAATCCGCACAGCAGGAGAGGATCGTGGCGACCCTCAACGATATGGACGAGGCCATCGCGGCCAGGCTCGCCGTCGTGGAACGCATGAAAGCCCTGCGCCCCTCCGTTTTCGAGGCGCTACTCGAAGGGGAGTCCTCATGAGTGGACCGGCCGTGGTGGTCCGAGAATCCGACGAATTGCTGCGCATCGCCGAGAAGCTGGCCGCTGGAAGCCTCGGCGAAACGGCCGGGGTGGTGGCGGCGCTGCTCGTTCTGGGAACGGACACGATGCCGGAGAGTGACCAGCTCTTCGTGGACGGGAGCACGTCTTGGTCCCGACTGACAAAGGCGATCGAAGCCGCATCACCACCCTCGCGGGATCGGTCCGGGGGCCTGCAGGGGCAATGGAGCGACTGGCTGGAGACGGCGAACCGTCGTGAACTCTTCGCCCACGAGAGGCCCTTCCGCGATTTTCCCTTGGGAAGGTTGGATGAGGCCGCACGGGCCGTTCACCGTCTGTTTCTGCGTCTGCCCGAACGGGAAGGGCGATACCTGGTCGGGGAGATCTTCGACCGTTTTCTGAGCCTGCTGAGCGAACGCCAGGGGAAACGGGGAGACGAGTTTTCGACGCCGCGTTCGGTGAACGAACTCATGGTCCGGCTGGCCGAACTCCGACTCGGGATGGTCGTTGGCGACTTCTACGCGGGGCAAGGCGGGACCCTCATCGCCGCCTTGCGCCAGGTGGGCGCCCCGGAACGCGGTGAGACGCCCATCAGTGGATCCGAGGTGAACCAGGCGAGCGTGTTCTTGGCCAGGATCAACCTCCTCCTGCACGACACCGACCCCGGTCTCATCCGACATGAGGACGCGCTCAGCTCCTGGCGCCCCACCGACGACGAAGGCCGGAGCTTCGACAGGATCCTGTCCAACCCTCCCTTCTCCCTCCATTACAACGAGGAGAGCTACCGGACCCCACCGGATTTCCTCGGCCACACCTCGGGCGCCAAATCCGAACTGATGATGCTCCAGCAGATGCGGGCCTCGATCAGACCGGGGGGACGCGTCATCATGGCGATGCCCCACGGCCCCCTTTTTCGCGGTGGACCGGAGGAGCGTATCCGTCGTGCCCTCTTGGAGCGCGGAGAGATCGAGGCCATCGTCGGAATCGGGCCCAACCTCTTCCAGGGAACGGCGATCCCCTCTTGCCTGATCGTGCTTCGAAGCCCCGTCCAAGACCCTGGGGAATCAGCCGACGTGCTGTTGATCAACGCCGAGCGGGAGGTGGAGAAGGGGCGTAACCAGAACCGGTTGGAACCGCGCCACATCGAGAAGATCACGAGGGTCTTCCAACGGCGAGCCGAAGTACCGGGCTTTTCCCGGCTGGTGCCGTACGAGGAGATCGCCGCGAACGCGCACAACCTGAACATCCGCCGATACATCGAACCGTCGGCGCGGCACTCTCCCGACCTTCGAGCCATGGTCAGTGGAGGGGTTCCTCCTGGAGAGGTCGAGCCGGTCCGGGAACGATTCGCCGCGTTCGGACGGCCCCCCGAGCTGCTCTTCGAACAACGCACCGACGGTTACCTGTTCCCGCGAGGCGAGGATGGGTTCGCAGAGGTGATGGAAAGGCTTTCCACCCTGGCCGCTCCGGTCGCCGGGGACCTTGTCGAAAAGCTACGAGGATCCTGGCCCGACATCGTCCAACGGGCGCATCCGCCCACTACACGTCCCACCCTCGACCTTTTCAGGCAGAAGCTGGTCGATGGTCTTTGCGCCGAGCTCGCTGAAGAGGGCGTGCTGGACGAGTACGAACTCGCCGGTGCCTTCGCCCAGGTGTGGTCGGAGCGTTCCTACCAGATCAAGGACCACTTCCACGAGGATCGGCAGGTGCTGGTGGAGCATGTCCGCGCACGGTTCGTCACCCCCTTGAGCGAACAGCTCGAAGAGCTTGTCAGACACCGTCAACGAGCACTCGTGGACACCGTCCGTCAATGGGGCGAGCGTTACGGGCTGCCTCTGACCCATCTGCTGAAGCGGAGTGAACAGGCTGATCGAAGGTTCGAGGAACGACTCCAGGAACTAGGACTCGACCTGGGGTGAGACTCGCATCGGAAAGGTCGATGCCCTGAGGATCACCCACGCGACGCTTCCTCGCAGACCCCGTTCTTCGGCCCCGTCGAGGAAGCCGCGTGGGGGTCGGCACCTCCGTGCTCACATCCGGCTCCTGCGCTGGGTCCGGGCTCTGAGTGAACGGGCCGTTGCCGAATGGAAGCAGCGCTGGCGGGCTCTGAAGCATGTCACGTTGAGCGCTGGCCCGGTCGGAGCCATCACCAGTGCGACTCTGGTCCTCAACAACGCATGGAAAGAGAACTCACTGAAAAACCTCACTGAGAACTCGTCTTCTTTGGTAAGCCTGCGGAAGAAAGTCAACATGCATGCGATGCCAGCGAACGCAAGGAAGTGTTCGGCCTTGCGCTCGTAGCGACGATGGAGAGACCGACATCCGGACAGCCCGGCCATAGTGCGCTCAACCCACCGGTGCCGCCCAACCGCTTCGAGGACTCCACACCCTTGCGGGACAAACGATGCACGGAGCCAGCGGCACAGGTGTTCGATTTCGACCATGCCGAAGGCCCCGTCCCATTCTCACTGCGGGCGGGGCCTTCGAGCGATGTCTACCAAGACCGGTCAGGGAATGTCCATCACGGCCATGTCCGGCGCGGTTTCGGCGGTCAGGCTGAGCACCGTCAGATCGGCGCTTTCGGGGACGTCGAACACCAACTCGTACTCGGTGCTGTTGCCCGGATTGGTCTCGTCGGAGAACGAGCAGATGTCGGATTGCATGGAGTACTGGGTGCCGTCCTCGGCGTACGCGTACACTCCGGACCAGGAGTCCGACGGCGGGTAGGCCGGAGCCGACCCCACGTTCTCCGCGCTGATGGTGAGCACGTGGTACACGCCCGAAGCCGAGTAGTGCTGACCGCACGACTCATCGTTATAGGTGTCCGAAGTTCGCGCGTCGGTGACCTCGTAGTCGAACACCCCGTCGGTGGGTTCGCCCTCCGGGGGTGCGCCGGGAGCTCCCGAGACCTCCTCGGGCTCTTCCTCGTACTCCTCCATCGCCTCCATGTCCGTGTCCGCGTCCTCGGTGTACTCCTCAAGGTCGGTCCCGATGTCCTCGAAAGCGGCCTCGAATTGGGAACGGATGTAAATCTGGTTTCCGAACCAGCCGACGCAGAAACCGAACAACAACGCTACGACACCGATCGCCGTAGCCACGATCCAGCCGGTTTTGTTCACAGTGTTCTCCTCAGAGAAGCCGGGCGAGGAACGGATCAGGCAACCGGCTTGGACATGATGCCTCTATTCTAGATGGCGGAACGTTCCCCAGGGCCAGATCGCCAGGTCATCACCGATCTTCGGTGTCCAAGGAACAATCCTGTGTCGAAGCGGCGATGCGTTAGTGCGCGAAAAGCCTTAGGGGTAACCAGAATTCACGACAGGGGAAATTTGGTTGACACGCAAGGGTGTCAAAAAATGTAATACCAATCACACGCCTTTTCGGGGAATCGGTCGGCCGAGCGGAGTGGAGTCGCCCGGAGATCAGGGTCAGGCCGTCGGCCTCCGCGCCGAGCAACCGCAGCGTCTCATCCGTCTACCAGGGGGTGGTGAAACCCTGTTGGACCTCCATCTGGGCGCCCTACGGAGCTGTGGTGACGGGGTCGGGTCGCGGACGCTCGCGGACAGCGGAAAGGCGGTGACGGAGGGTTGACCTCACTCTGGGGATCAATTAGCTTCACCCAGAGAACTCATGTTCGCATTCCGCACGCATGGGATCGGTGGGTAACCGGACACCCCGAAGCCGTGCCCGTGGGCGCGAACGAGTCGACCGGCCACGGCCCCCGTTGACAGAAAGCCGAGCCTCACATGGCACCCAAGACCACACCTCCCTTCCGCGCGGACCATGTCGGCAGCCTGCTGCGTCCCCGGCGGTTGCTCGACGCCCGAGCCGAACACGCGGCGGGCGATATCGACGATGCCGAGCTCAAGGCCGTCGAGGACGCCTCCATCCGTGACGTCGTGCGCATGCAGGAAGAGGTCGGGCTCCGGTCAGCCACCGACGGCGAGCACCGCCGCGGGTCCTGGCACATGGACTTCATCTATCAGCTCGGCGGAGTCTCCAAGGTCCAGGACGAACTCAAGGTCACCTTCCACAACGAGGAGGGGGACATCGAGTTCACCCCCTCCGGGCTCAGGGTCACCGAACCCCTCCGGTCCGAGCACACGATCTTCGGGGACGCCTTCGCGTTCCTGCGCGACACGGTCACGCGGAACACCCCCAAGCTGACCATCCCTTCGCCGAGCATGGTCCACTACCGGGGCGGATCGGCCGCCATCAACCCCGAGGTCTACCCCGACCAGGAACAGTTCTGGACCGACCTGTCCGCGGCCTACAACGAGCAGGTGCGGGCGCTCGGTGAGCTGGGCTGCACCTACCTACAGCTGGACGACACCAGCCTGGCCTACCTCAACGATCCCGCGCAGCGCAGCATGATCGACGAGCGCGGCGATAACGGCGATCACCTGCACACGCGTTACATCCGCCAGTTCAACGCCGCCCTGGCCGACCGCCCCGCCGACATGAACGTCACCACCCACATGTGCCGGGGCAACTTCCGGTCCTCATGGGTGGCCAGCGGTGGCTACGACCACGTCGCCGAAGAACTCTTCAACGAGCTGGACGTGGACGGCTTCTTCCTGGAGTTCGACGACGAACGCTCCGGCGGCTTCGAACCCCTGCGCTTCGTCCCCGAGGACAAGTACGTGGTCCTGGGTCTGGTCACCACCAAGAAGGGCGAGCTGGAGAGCAAGGACGAACTCAAGCGCCGCATCGACCAGGCCGCCCGCCATGTGCCGTTGGAACAGCTGTGCCTGTCACCACAGTGCGGCTTCTCCTCGACCTTCGAGGGCAACGACCTGACTTACGACCAGCAGGTGGCCAAGTTGAGCCTCATCGTGCAGACCGCCGAGGAGGTCTGGGGGTAGAGAGACCGCCCCGACCCAGAACCACTCCGGGCTCCGCCGCGGCACCCGCGTATCGCCCGGATACAGGACCCGGTGGCCCATGGGCCCGCGCCCATGGGCTACCTTGTGCCGCAGTGACACGGGGTGCCCTGAATCCACTGATTCGGGCTGAGATGACACCCGTCGAACCTGATCCGGATAACGCCGGCGAAGGGATGTCCGTACACGGCCGGTGGTATCGGTGGCCGAAGGGACGCCTTCGCCCATGCCAGAAAGGCCACCGATGAGTTCTTCCCGCACCGCGCTCCCTATCGACCAACAGACGGTCGTCGTCACCGGCGGGGCCCGAGGGCTCGGGTCCCAGCTGGTCCAGGCCTTCCTGGGGCAAGGCGCCCGTGTGGTGATCAACTACCTCCACAGCGCCGAAGCGGCCCGCGAGCTCGCCGCCACCCACCCCGACCGCGCCCTGGCCGTGCGAGCGGACGTACGCGCCCCCGAACAGGTCGCCTCGATGGTCCAAGCCGCACAGGACCACTTCGGCTCCTCCGTCTCCACCGTCGTCAACAACGCGCTCGCCGACTTCTCCTTCAATGGCGACGCACGACCCCACGCCGACACGCTCACCCCGGCGCACCTCGACCAACAGTTCAGAGGTACCGTCCACGGCGCCCTGAACACCGTCCAGGCCGCCCTGGCCTCCATGCGCGGTCAAGGGTTCGGTCGCGTCATCAACGTGGGCACCAACCTGTTCCAGCACCCGGTCGTCCCCTACCACGACTACACCGCGGCCAAGGCGGCGTTGCTGTCGCTGACCCGCACGCTCGCCCATGACCTGGGACCCGATGGCATCACCGTCAACATGGTCTCCGGCGGTCTGCTGCGCACCACCGACGCCAGCTCCGCCACCCCCGAGGGCGTCTTCGACATGATCGCCTCCACCACACCACTGCGCAGGGTCACCACCCCGGCCGAGTTCGCCGACGCCGCCCTGTACTTCGCCTCCCCCTGGGCGCGCGCGGTCACCGGCCAGAACCTCGTCGTCGACGGCGGGCTGGTGATGAACTGATGGCCATCGCCTCCGCGCCTGACCAGGCTCCCGACCGCCGGATGCACCTCAACCTGTTCATCTTCGGCTGTGGCCACCACAAGGCCGCCTGGCGTCACCCCGACTCGCCGGCCGAACGGATCGGTGACGTCACCTACTTCGAGGAATTGGCCCGCACCGCTGAGCGCGGCCGCTTGGACGCGGTGTTCTTCGCCGACGGCCACGCCGCGGGCGACGTCGCGGGTGGCCCGTGGTGGTTCCTCGAACCGTTGACCACTCTGGCGGCCATGAGCCGGGCCACCCGGCACATCGGTCTGGTCAGCACCGTCTCCAGCACGTTCTACACGCCCTTCCACGCGGCACGCCTGCTGGCCTCCCTGGACCACATCAGCGGAGGCCGAGTGGGATGGAACGTGGTGACGTCCATGTTCGACGCCGAGGCCCGCAACCACGGATACGAGCAAATGCCCGCGCACCAGGAGCGCTACGCACGAGCCGAGGAGTTCGTGGAGGTGGTGCTGGGGCTGTGGGACTCCTGGAACGACAAGGCCTTCCACTACGACCGGAACGGGGTCTTCGCGGACCCGGACCTGGTGCGCCCCATCAGCCACCGGGGAGAGCACTTCCAGGTCGAGGGTCCGTTGAACGTGCCGCGCCCGGTACAGGGCAACCCGGTGCTGTTCCAAGCGGGTTCCTCGGAGCAGGGACGCACGCTGGCGGCCCGCCGCGCCGAGGCCATCTACTCCGTGGCCTATGACCTGCCCAGCGCCCAGGACTACTACGGCGACGTCAAAGCACGGATCCGTCGGGCGGGCCGCGACTCCAGGTCCGTCGCCATCATGCCCGGACTGGTCACCTACGTCGGTTCCACCGAGCGGGAGGCCCGAGACAAGCAACGTGAACTGGACGAACTGCTGCCGACCGAGGAGTCATTGCAGCAGCTGGGGCTGTTCACCGAACAGGACTGTTCCGATTGGGAGCTGGACGCTCCGGTTCCCGAGCTGCCGCCACTGGAGGAGTTCACCGGTCCCAAGGGCCGCTACGAGACCATCTTGCGCATCATCGACTCCGAACGACCCACGGTGCGGCAGCTGCTGGGCCGGCTGGCCGCCGGCGGCGGACACTGCACCATGGTCGGAACGCCCGAGCAGATCGCCGACCGGATGACCCGGTGGTACGAAAACGGTGGCGCGGACGGGTTCAACCTCATGCCGCCGTCGTTGCCGGGCGGGATCGATGACTTCGTGGACCATGTGGTCCCCGTCCTACAGCAGCGGGGGCTGTTCCGTCGCGAGTACGAAGCGGACACGCTTCGGGGCCATCTGGGTTTGGAACGGCCGCCCTCACCACACTGAGAACGGGAGGGAGGCCTGGGAGATGGGAGGTCCGAAGGGCCGTCCTCGACCTTTCCGGACCTCCCCACCCCGTAGGGAAGGCGCGCGGCAGGAACCGTGGCGGGGCTGCTGAGGGCCGGTAGGCCACCGAGCACGTCACCCTGTTGGAGAAAGTGGGCTTCCAGAAAAGGGGGCCCACCGCTGTAGCGCATCCTTCGGAAGCGTTACAGCGGCGGAAGGCGCTTTCTCCTATCGGGCGAGCACGGGATGACCGCTGGCGATCGAGACGCGGTTGAACGCGTTGATGAGCGTGGTCGTCCACTCCACCGCGGAGATCTGGGCGGTGGTCAGGTGGGCGGCCGCGCGGGCGTTGATCGCCTGCCGGTCGACGGTGGGGTCGATAACGGTGAGGGACTCCGCCAAGAGCAGCGCGGCCTTCTGTTCGTCGGTGAACACACCGGCCTCACGCCAGGCCGGCAGCACGTCCAAGGCGCTCTCCTTCACCCCGGCCTTGCGCGCCTTGGGCAGGTGGATGCTCAGGCATGTGGGGCACCCGTTGATCTGGGACACCCGGACGTTGATCAGCTCGATGGTGTCATCGCCCAGGCCGGCCTCGTGCGAGGCGGCCCGTGAAGCGACGGCCGCCTTGCCGAGCGCCTTGTACACCGTGGGGTGTTCCTTGTCGATGAAGGGACGCTCCGCGCTCATGCCTGCTCCTCGGTCGTCTTCTTGACCAGCGCCAGGTCCGCGGGTCTGGGCTTACGGAACCGGCCACCCCGGGCCGTGTACTCCTCGCCGTGTTCCTTCAGGTGCTTGGCGAACAGCGGGCACACGGGCACGACGGTGACGTTCCTGCGAACGCTGTCGGCCAGCGCCTCGCGCAGCAGGAGCCCGGCCAGGCCCCGTCCACCGAACTCCGGTGAGACCTCGGTGTGGAAGAAGACGCGCTCGCCCTCGCCCTCGCCTTCCGGCGGGTCGATGAAGTCTGCGCGGCCGGCGAGGGTGCCGTCGTCCAGCGTCACGGTGTAGGCACTGATGGCGCGCGTTTCGTCAAGGGCGATATGTACGACAGCGCCGGTCTTGTCGGTCTGTGGCTCGGTCATGGCGAAGACCTCTCTGTGGGGATCGTGCCGGGCCGGTCGATGGCGGGCATGACGGTGCCTCGGCCCGGCGGGGTGGGTGATCGGGGTGATTCAGTCCTGGACCTGTGCGTGGGGCGGCGGGTTCTTCCTCGGCCGCATTCGGACCGGTGGCAGTTCCGGGGCGGGGATCCACCCCATTCCTTCGCGGTTCTTTCCCGGGCCGCCGTGTCCCACGTAGCCTTCGACGCGCCCGAACCGCTCGCCGCGGCTTTGCCATTCCTCTCGGTACTGCCGGATCTCCTCCGTCGTGCGGCCCAGGAAGTTCCACCACATGACGAGTTCCTCGTCGAAGGGGGCGCCTCCCACGAGTACGAGCCTGGCCGGCTTGTCACCGTCGTTGGCGATACGCAGGTTCCGGCTCCCCACCCCGGTATAGCCCACGGCGTCCTTGGGCACACGCACGCCCTCCAGAGTGACGTCCTCACCCGTGTCCACCAGCAGGCCGTGCTCGAACCCGGAATCGACTGTCAGGTCGAGGGTGGCGCCGGGATCGAGCCTGATCTCGGCCCCCACCAGCGGCGAGTACATGCTGATCGGGGACTCCGTGCCCAACAGCGAACCGAGGAAGACGAGCGCGGAACCGCCGTCGAACTCGACGGGCTCGGGGACGAAGTGCTCGAACTCGCGGCCTGGCCGGTTACGTGCCTCTTCGGGAAGGGCGATCCAGAGCTGCACCCCGTGGAGCCGGTCGGTGTCCTCCGTGGAGGTCTCGGAATGGCAGATGCCGGCACCGGCCGTCATCAGGTTCATCTCACCGGGAAGGACGTGGGCGCTGTTGCCACCGGAGTCGATGTGGGCGACGGTCCCCTCGAACAACCAGCTCAGCGTCTGAAGGCCCGTGTGCGGGTGCGGCGCCACGTCCATCCCACCGCTGTCCGACACGTCGTTGGGCCCGTAGTGGTCGATGAAGCACCACGCACCGATCAGCGAACGCTGTCGTTGCGGCAGGGTGCGGCGCACATTCATGGCGCGCGGTCCGCCCAAGGGGACGTCGCGGGCGGTGATGAGCTCGACGGGAGCGCCACCCTCCCGCTCGGCCCATGGCCCCGGGAGGCCGCCATCGACGCACACGTGGGTGTCCGGGTTCGCCTCGGGGTTGGTCATCGGGGCGTTCCTTCCGCCGTGGGATCGGATACGACGGTTGTGATCTTGATGATCTCTCCTCCAGGCCAGGCAGGTGCAGGAGCGTGCATGCTCCACCTGTACTCAGCCCCAAGGTACGCGCACGCGCCTTCATCGCGCCAAGGCCCTACCGGGAGGGTGACGGTCGGGCTAGGGAGTGGTGTGACAGCGGCCGCCACGGTTGGAACTGTGGGGTCTTCGTCTCGATGTCAACGAACCGATGTCACGATGCGAAATATCCGTGAGCGATCAGCGGTCGAGGCATGAGCCTTACGGTTCGTTCGATATTCCTGTTCAGCTCATCTGCGAAGGATGCGTTCTATTTCGCCCAGGGGGGAGGGGCGGGTCGCCTTGGCGCCCTGTGAAGCCATGTGTACCAAAATTCCTATCCGTCCGCTTCTCCATCGAGCTTTTGTTGCAGCCAGGCGGGGATGTGTTCTTCGTCGCGGGGGAAGTATTTGAGGTCGTTGGTGAAGGCCGGGCCGATGAGGCCCGGGATTTCAGGATCCTCATAGTTGTATTTGATGGAGAATCGGCCGGGATGGGTGACGGAGTAGTGGACCGAGAACCAGGTTCCTTTTCCGTCCCGGTAGAGGCCCGCCCTCAAGTCCTCGAACAACGGGTTGACCGCAACTGGTTCTCTGGATTCGAGGGTGTCCCCGTTCTGGTTCTTGACCGTGTAGGTGGTGAACGACTGATCGGCTATGGAGGCGCGAGTGTAAACGATCTCAGTCCAGTCGTTCGGTGCTTCTTCTACCATCTTCCGGCCAATCTTCACCAGAAGCTCTTGTTGCTTTGACGGATCCAGTTGCTTTCCGGTGAGTTCGATAATTCCTGCATCTGAGTATCGTTTTTCCATGGCTTACACCTCCTTTTGGTGAGAGACTGTCGTGGAAGTCGATCCCGAGACTGCTCCGTGGTCCGCCCCCGCTCCTATTATCACTCGGATTGCATTCGGGGTTCCTCGCTGAGTTTTTGCCGGAGCCATGCTGGGGTGTGTTCTTCGTCGCGGGGGAAATATTTGAGGTCGTTGGTGTATCCCCATGCGGTAGGGAAGAGAATATGAGGGTCTTCGTCGTAGTTATATTCGACCTGGAATTTTCCAGGTCGGATGATCGTGAAGTTAATTGAAAACCAGGTTCCCTCGCCTTCTCGATACATTCCTGCGCGCAAGTTTTGGAGTAAACGTCCGATAGTGTTGGGCCCCCAGCCTGCTATGTTTTTTCCGTATGTATCGTGCACCTTAAAATCAGAGGAACTGTGATCGATTACAGCGTCGCTTCTATAAATTACCTTCTTCCATCCTTGTGGTGCCCACAAAAGAATGTGCTGGCAGATCTCCTTGATAAGGCCGAGCTGTTGAGTGTGGTTAAGGTGGCCTCGTTTAAAATGTTTACTTACCAAGAGACGTTTATTGCATCAATCCAGTAGTGGTAGATTGTTGTATCACTGAGGTTCCATGATCACTCATGTCCATGTGACGGTGGCCTTGGCGTCTTATCAAAGAAGACATGATCCCCCTGAGAACCAACAAATCACTTCAGCGGTATCCTGCTTATCTTGGTTGAGTTATCTGTCAAATCTTTGGATTGTTACAGCATATGTGTTTCATTGCGGCCGAAGCCTTCTGAATTTGCTTCAGGGGTGACTATTCCATATTTTTCTGGTTCGGCGAAATAGGTGGGATCCCCCGGAATCGTATCGGTCCCCAATGCTTCTTCAATTTCCTTGAGTGCTTCAGATAGGCGCGTTTTGTTGTTGTTGTAAACCTTTGGATGTGGTTTGCCTGAAAAGTCGAACCACATCCAAATGTCATGTCGGACTCCGAGTGCCACGCTGATATCGTCTGGAGACAGGAGAATTGAGACGTCGACAAGTCGTTCTTCTCTCTTCTTCTCCCCATCAGCGTTGATCCAATACCCTGAACCCAAAAGTTCGATCTGGCCCACATGTGTATCCGGGTGGCCTACCGGTTGGCTCTCCGTGATTCGCTCACTGACGAGCTCTTTGTTCAATTTTTGGAGGCCTCGAAGGGAGACCAGAGAGCGAAATCCGATTGGCCCTTGGCGGTAGCGGTGCCAGGATACTCGTACCCCGGTAAGCTCCATAAGGGATTTGTGGTCGAGGGCTCTGGATATTGACAGCGTCATAGCAGAAGCACTATCAAGGGCTTTTCTATGTTCAATATCGACATACCAGTCCCAGGAGGCAATTTCGCTAGATGCGCTGAGCAGCTGAGTCATTTAAGTTCTACCCCGGGTAGATTTGTGCGTCTTCTGGAATGGTCATGACACCGTCGTCAAAGTATAGCCTAAAAGATACCCCGCTCGTTTCGAACTTGTTGTTCACCAGGTCAACAGCGCTTGCCGGAAAGTCCTTGTGTGAACCACTGACTTCCAGGAGACCAATTTTATTCGTCCCCTCGGCGGTTTCTCCGGATAGCTGATTGATCACCTTCCTGATGTTATTCTTGGCGGAATTGGGAGATTTAGCGTTTTTAATTTGGTATGAGTACCAGTTTTCTTTGTCGCCAGCAGTGATCTGAACGTCTACATCATTATGCTTGTCATTCGCCCCCTGTGGGAATGTAAAGTCGTTGACCGGTGGCTCTCGCCTTGTCAGTTCATGTGCGAATCTCAGCTCCGTGACCTTGTCGGCGGCGAAGTCCTTATTATTGCTCCCGATCTCTGAGAGTATTTCTGGATATCCGCTAATCCCGTTTAATTGGCCAGAGGTAATGATCTGTGCGATCTGATTCCCGTTGTTTGTTTCATTATTTGCAAGGTAATCCATTGTTCGAGCGAGTGGTTCACCCTTGAGGCCTTGGTCGAGTAGTTGCTGTTGAACTACAGGGTCTCCTGGAGTGATATTACCGCTGGGGTCGACCGGATTTGAGAATCCGGATTCATCTCCTCTCTCGACGATGGAATACCGTCCTGAAGGATCACCTGGCCCGTTGGGATTATCGCCATTCTGGAAACCGTCGTTACCTCCAGTTCCTCCCCTGGGTGGTTGACCGTCGCCGTCGTTGCCCCCTCCAGGCGTGGGTGTGGGGCCCTCGGCTTCCTCGCGCGGACGGCTCGGGTCCTGTCGGTCATTGTCGCGGTCCTGGGGCCGGGTGTCTTCGCGACCATTGTTCGGGTCGTCACGGTGCCCCTCGGGCTTCTCCTCGCTCCGGGGGGTGCTGGATCCCTCCGGCCGGGGCTCATCCCCCGAGCGTGGGGACGGCTGTGGAGGATTCGTCTCCCGACCAGGATCGCGCGACGCATTGGTGCCCGTGTCCTCACGCTGCGGACGTGGCGTGCTCTGATCGTCCTCTCCGGAGCGAGGAGGAGCCTCCTCATCGCCGGGGCGCTGGGGCGAAGTGCCGCCCTCCTGAGTGGGACCGCTGTCCGCCTGACTCGGAGTGGTGGGATTCCGTGGGGCCGGTTCGCTACCGGAAGTGGGACGGTCTGGAGTGGGTGACGGCGTGGGCCGGTGCTGGTTCGGGTCCAGCAGCGATTCCTGCGTCATCGCGAGTTGGTCGGCGAAGCGTTCGTTGGTCGACGTGGCGCCATCCGGACGGTCCTGGGGGAGTGGGCTGCTGGGCCAGCCCTCGGCCCCGGGCCCACCTCGCGCCCTGAAATCGTCGGAGCTCTCTGAACCGGATCCGCCGGAGCCGGCGCCAGGGGAACCGTCGGAGCCGGAACCGCCGGATGGCGCGTCCACCCCCGACCCAAGCACGATCTTGACCAGCTTGAGCGGAAGCCCACCGGTCATCATGACCGCGTTGGTGGCGATGGTGGTGTTGGAGTAGGCGACACCGTCCTCACGGGTGGACCAGGCGGTGTGACCTTCGATCAACTCGTCCTTGGTGTCTCCCAGGTTGTCGACCCACCGGTCCCACCCGGCGCCGGCCCCTTCTTGTCCGCCTTCGCCCGGTTCCCACAACCATCCGTGCTCGTCGTGGATGCCGATCAGGGCTGCCGCGTCCATCCTCGCGTCGTTCCAGGCCGCCTTGGTGTTCTCCCATCGGCCGGATGCGTCGAAGCGCCACCCATTGTCCGCGTGCCAGTAGCCGAGTTTGGACGTCAACCCGACCGCGGATCCCCACAACACGTCGGTGACCACCGTGTCCCACAGGGCCTGGCCGCTGTCGTTGTCGAACTTCGCCAACTCGGGGTGGAACTCGCTGCCGGCCCACGCGGTGAAATCGTTGGCGAACTGGTTCGCGCCCTCCACACTCAGGTCTGTGTCGATCTCACCGGCGTCGGTGGGCAACCCGTAGACCAGAACGTCATCCCCGCTCGCCTGATCGGGGGAGGCATAGGCGGGCCCATCGAAGAGGTTCGAGATCCGAGTGGCGCAGTCGTTCTCGGCCTCGTTGAAGGTAGCCCAAGCGGCGTTGACCGCGCTCTTGAGTCGGAGGTTCTCCGCAAAGGCCCACTCGTCGGTTTCATCGTCCTTGGTCAACCACCACACCTTGTTGTCGTGGTTGCGGTTCCAAAGTCCCTGGGCCTCGATCCTGAGGGTATTGAGCTCGCCCCGGGCGGCCTTGGCGGCTTCGGCCAGGTCTTCCAGCGCGCCGGCGACGGTGGCGAGGTCGGTCTCCAAGCCATCACCACGGTCCACGACCGGGTCCATCTTGGCGAAGAGTGTCTCGCTCTCGGGGGCCTCGTAGTGGGCTTGAAGATCCTGCCAGGTGGAACGCATGTCCTCCGCTCCACTGGCGATGTCCTCCCCACCGCTGCGTAGCGTCTCGGCGGCGTAGTTGAGGGACCACACGTCGGTCAGGGGATAGGGGATGGCCTCAGGATCGATCAGCGTGAACGGATTGGGGTCCACGCCGTCCTGGGGCTCGGTGGGCTCGAAACTCACCAGGAAGCCTTCCGGGGGGGACGGGAGCGAAGCTGTCTCTTTTACTCATCTGACGCTGCCGACGAATAGAGAGGGGG
>NZ_FRFF01000080.1 GCF_900143625.1 Nocardiopsis sp. JB363 | reverse complement strand
GGGGAAGGGGGAGGTGGGGTCAGGGACCCAAAAGCCCTTCCGGGCCTTCGGCCCGCCGGGCTTCGCCCGGTCCGGCCGCAGCCGGCCGAATCCCTACCCAGCCCTCTCGTCGTCTCGTTAAGCGCGTCGCCACTACGTGACAGGTCGGGCAACGAAGGGCCCGCTACAAGTCGGTCGGGTGGTGGTCCGCGTCCCAGCGGTTGCCGGCTCCGGTGGGGGGAATGGCGGAAAAAGGGGTTGTGGATAACCCGCAAAAGGCGCCATTCCATGATAGGAATCCCAGCACCCTGAGAAAAGAAAACAATATACCCGGGAGTAGGGATGCCATTCTTTGGGGCATTGGCATATAATCAGAGTATGATCTTTCCTCCCAGCGCACCGCACTCGACCGGGACCACCCCGGTCGATCAGGCGATGGCCCATGCGCGGGAGATGGCGGTAGGATTCGCCGGCCAAGATATCCCGCTCGGGGCCGAGGACGAGGCGCTCGAACAGTGCGGGCGGATCAACGGGGAAATGGATCGCATCTATTACGCGATGCTCCCCGCTCTGGCCACCCTGGAAGCCTCCGGGGCCGTGTTGGAAAAAGGCGGCCAGAACACCCTCAAAGCGTGGATCACCCACAAGTGGGGCACCACCCCCGCCGAGGCCAGCAACCTGGCCACCCTGGCCCGAGCCCTGCACCACCAGCAGCTCCCGCTGGTCGACGAAGCGTTCCAGGGTGAGGTCCTGTCGTTGGGTGAGGCGTGTGCGATCGCGACCTCCACCGACAAGGCTGTGACGGACTGGGCCAAGGTCCTGGACTCGGCGGATGAGGACTTCCGGGCGCAGCACCCCGACGTGGAGGGTTTCCGGGCCCGTCTGGAGTTCGGGCTGATCGCTTATAAGAAGGAATGCCCGAAGGCGTCGGTGCGGCAGTTGCGGGACGCGGCGAAATGGTTCGTCGCCCAGCTGGATCCGGATAAGGCCGACCGGGATTATGATGAGACTTTCGACAATCGTGGTGCGCAGTTCTCGCCGACCTTCGAAGGCGGGTTCCTGCTGCGGATGTGGGGGCCGGGTGCGGATAATCAGCTGATCCAGGCCGCCCTGGACGCTTACACCGAACCGTATGGTCCGGATAGTGCGGCGGTGCCAAAGCATCAGCGCACTTATGACGCGATGATGCGGATCTTCGAGACCGCTTTGGCCCACCGCAAGTGCGCGAAGGCTCCGAAGCCGGTGGTGACGTTGAACATCACCGTGCCTTTGAAGCGCTACCTCGGCGACCGTACGGCGGAGCCTGCGGTGACGGAGGATGGGGTGGTCATCCCCGACCAGATGATCTCCCGCCTCACCCCGAAGAGTTGGTTGCGCCGCTTCCTGACCGACGCCGAAGGCAAAACCCTGCTCGATGTGGGGCAGAAGCACCGGTGCGCTCCCGACCCCGTACGCCAAGCGGCCGGCTACAAAGAGTTTCACTGCGAGTGGCACGAAGGCTGCGACATGCCGCGTAGCTGGTCGCAGTTCGACCACATCATCGCCTTCTCCCACGGCGGGGCCACGAGCTCGGACAACATGCAACTGCTGTGCTCCACCCACAACCGGCTCAAGCACCGCCTTCAGGTGAAAGCGAACCAGCAGATCTGGGAACACCACCACACCCAGAACCGCCAAGAAACCGAGAAGGACGGTGGCGGCGGGGACGGTGAGGGGGAGCCAGCCCCAGCCACCGCCTAACACCACCGCACCAGCTTCCACCAGGCGAAAACACCGCCCCGCTCCGAACCATGTATCCGGAGCAGACCCCCGCACCTCTCGAAAAATACCCCCCGGGTGGGTGTCAGACCCCAAAGGCCCTGTGCCTTGTGGGGATACAGCCATGCCCGCACACCGAACCCCCCACCCAGAGCCACATCCAAGGGCCAACGTGGCTCCCGCCGGGGTGTCGGCACCGCCGGTACTAGGGAGTGACCGGCCCACCCCCACAGAGCCGGCCACCGCTGGGACGCGCCCCGCCCTGAGCCGGACCTGTAGCGGGCCCTTCGTGACCGGGCCCGTCACGTAGTGGCGACGCGCTCAACGACACCACCAGACGGTGGGGCAGGAATCCGGCCGGCTGCGGCCGGACCGGCCCGTGAGGGCCCCCAGGCCCGAAGGGCCGTTGCTTTTAGGTCCCTGACCCCACCTCCCCCTTCCCCGATAGCCGCCAACCGCCGCCCGTGCCGTGCGGGTCAAGGCCACCAACCCCGCTGCCACAGCACACAACATCGCCTTGACGCG
>NZ_FRFF01000063.1 GCF_900143625.1 Nocardiopsis sp. JB363 | reverse complement strand
AGGCGGCCGGGTAGGGATTCGGCCGGCTGCGGCCGGACCGGGCGAAGCCCGGCGGCCCGCCAGGGCCCGGGCCGAAGGCCCGGAAGGGCTTTGGGGTCCCTGACCCCACTCCCCGCTTCCCCGATAGCCGCCAACTGCCGTCGTAGCGAAGCGGGTCAAGGTGGAGCGCTCTCTCGGCGAAGCCGCCCCAGCGACGACCTTGACGCGCGTAGCGGAGACGGCCACAATCACGCGGCGGGGAAGGGGGAGACCACCGCAACCCCGCCCAACAACCAGCAGGATCACCCCCTCACGCGCCCCACCAACACACCCATGAGACGCCCGACAACCTCAGGTCTTTCGGCCTCCTCGGACGCATCACGTACTCACCCGATGTCCACCCCTCGACCCTCGACCCTCGGTGCTCGGTACGCGAGACCCGCCCTTCGACATCGTCTCCTCGACATACGACGTCGCCTCCAAGCCCGATTTCGGGCAGCACGAAGTCGGCGGAAACCGAGGTCCCCCCTATACGAGGGGAACATGGCAAGAGCTTCGGGGCCACTGGAGATGTGCGGGCTGTGGATAAGCGCACCCGTGGGGATATACGGCATTGGTGATCTGGGTTCATCCCATGTCGTAAGCTGGAGGGTACGAGTACTACTACGCGCTGCTCCTGGTCAAGGTGGCAGCGCTTTTGAATGTTGACGGACGGGTTCGATGACTGAGGAAAGCCGATCGGGAGACCGCGAGGACTCCGGAGCACACGACCACAGCGGTAAACGCTCCGGTGAGCCTGGCGGACGCGGGCGCGGTGACGACTCCCGTTCCCGGTCCGGCTACAGGGGATCCCGCGACGACAAGGGGTCTGGCGGCGGCCGTGATTATCGCGGTGGTGGCGACCGCCGTGGTGGCGGTGGGGACTTCCGCCGAGACAACCGTGGCGCTGCTGGTCGGGACAACCGTGGCGGTACTGGTCGTGATGACCGTGGGGCTGCTGGTCGGGACAACCGCGGCGCTGCCGGTCGTGATGACCGGGGTGGTTACCGCGGTGACCGAAACCAGGACCGGGACCGTCGGGGTGGCCAACGCGACGATCGTGGGGGTTACCGGGGGGACCGCCGGGACGACCGGGGGGCCAGAGGCGACCGGGACCGCCGTGATGACCGTGGCGGCTATGGACGCCGTGACGACCGTCGTGGTGGCGGTCGGGACGATCGCCGTGACGACCGCGGTGGTGGGTATCGCGGGGACCGGCAGGACGACCGTCGCGGGCCTCGTGAGGAGAACCGGGACCCGGCGGACATCGCCCCGCCGCTGCCGGACGAGGCCACCTACAACCAGATCGACCCGGAGACCAAGCGCGACCTGCACTCGCTGCCCAAGTCCCTGGCCGAGCTGGTGGGCAAGCACATCGTGGCTGCCGGACTGTTCGTCGAAGAGGACCCCGAGCGGGCCTACAAGCACGCCGCCTACGCTCGTCGCAAGGCCTCCCGCCTGGCCACGATCCGTGAGGCCTCCGGTATCGCCGCCTACAACGTCGGCAAGTGGCAGGACGCCCTGTCGGACCTGCGCGCGGCACGGCGGATGAGCGGCCGGGACACCTTCCTCGCGGTCATGGCCGACTGTGAACGTGGTCTGGGCCGTCCGGAACGGGCCCTGGAGATCACCAACGACCCGGCCGGGAAGAACCTGGACGCCGCTGACCGGATCGAGTTGCGCATCGTGGCCGCCGGCGCCCGCCGGGACATGGGCGACGCGAAGGCCGCTCTGGCCGAGCTTCAGGTGCCGGAGCTCAAGGAACGCCGTGCCCGTCCGCACGTGGCCCGGCTGTTCTACGCCTACGCCGACGTCTTGGAGGAGTTGGGTCGTACCGACGACGCCCGCGAGTACTTCGCCCGGTCCTCCTCGGTGGACCGTGAGGGCATGACCGACGCCGACGAGCGTCTGGCCGCCCTGGAAGGCGTGGAGCTGGTCGACATCGACGTCGAGGACGGCATCGTCTGGACCGACGTCGAGGAGGAGACGGATCGGGCGGCGGAGGCCGCCGCCGAGGCCGCGGAGCGGCCCCGTGACCGTCGTGACGACCGCGGGGGTCGGGGCTGACCTTCCCCGAACCGATCGACGCGCCGTCGAGTGGCCTGGAGCCACTCGGCGGCGCCGTCGTGCGTCTGGGTGAGTTGCCCGCCGACCATGACTCGGTGGTGTGCCTGACCTACCTGGGAGAGCGCCCCTTGATGGTCCGCAATCGCAAGCGGGCCTGGGAGTTCCCCGGCGGGCATCGGGAACCGGGTGAGGAGATCTCCGACACGGCTCGCCGTGAGGCCTGGGAGGAGGCCGGTGCCACGCTCGGGGAGATCCGGGTCGTGGGCCACTACGTCTTGGCCAAGGGCCACACCACGGTGGTCACCCACGCCCGGGTGCACGAATTGGAGCCGTTGACCGGCCGTTTCGAGACGGTCGAGGTGCGGGCCTTCGACCGGTTGCCCTCCGACGGCGAACTGTCCTGGGCGGACGGTCTGTACGCGCACCTGCTCCGGGTCCTGGAGCTGCCCGGGGCGCCCCGAGCGGATCAGGGCCGGCGGTAGGTCTCCTCGCTGCCGACGACGCGGTACCCGAGCCGGTCGTTGATGGCGAGCATGGGCTTGTTGTCGGCGTGGTTGCCGGTGTAGGCGTGGCGGACGCCCATCTCCCGCGCCAGGTGCAGCGCCTTGGTCTTGGTGTACGTGGCCAGCCCGCGACCCCGGTACTCGCGCAGGCTCCCGGTCATCCCCGACTCCATGCGGCCGGTGCCGTCGGACTTGTAGCAGGAGATGGTCACGGGGACCCCGTCCAGCAGGAGCACCAGGCTGAGGTCGTGGTCCGCCAACGGGTTGTTCCACAGGACGCGGACCCAGTCCTCGTAGGGCAGGAATCCGTCGTCGAAGCCGCCGGGCTCGTCTTCGCTGGTGGCCCGGTCGACCTCGTAGAGGGGACGCGGGTCGTCGGCGAACTCCCGGAAGGTGCGCAGTTCGGCGCCCTCGGGTGCGGTCGGGGGTCCGGGGAGCGTGGCCAGGTCCAGTCCGAGGATCTGGCCGCTCTCGACGAGTGTGTAACCGCGGTCCAGGATCGCCCGGCGGAAGCCTTCCCCGCCGACCTGGACGCGTTCCTCGGCGGCGTCGGCGCTCAGGACGTCGGCGCCGTTGTCGACCAGGTTCCGTTCGGAGGCCGCCAACAGCCGGTCGGAGAGATCGCCGTCGACGAGCGGTGGTGCCACGGCGGCCATGTACGACTGTCCGTAGGTACGCCCCTTCTCGCTCTCGTGCAGACGGGAGAGGACGTGGCCGACCACTCGCTCGCCTCGCACCGCGACGAGGCGTTGGTCCCGGTAGTACGTCAAGGGCCGGTCGAAGCGCTCCGTCATGAGGGCCTCGGTGAAGACCAGGCACGGGTAGGCCTTCTGGATGAGGGCGAAGGCCCCGGGGATGTCCGTGCGCCGCATCGGACGGATCTCGATGGTCATACCGGTGACGCTACGTCGCGGGTTCCGGGGGCGCACCTGGTTTTTCCGTGACGCCGCCCGGACCCCGCGAGGTTCAGGCGCGTTCCTCCGCGGCCTTCTTCGCGGCGTCGGCCTGTTCCTGGGCGAGCCGGTCCAGCCAGTGCACGATTCCGCCGACGTTGGCCTCGGCGCCGCTGAGGATGTCCAGCACCGCGGCCGCGTCGGGGGAGGCGTCCGGGGGAAGCGGCTTGTAGCGGGAGATCACCTTGTCCTTCACCATGGCGACGGCGTGGTCCAGGTCCCCGCCGGTGTCGTGGGAGTCGCGGACCGTCTCCACCCACAGGCGCAGTTCCCGCTCGGCCCGGTCCAGTTTCTCGCCGACGCCGTCCACCGCGCCGAAGTGGGAGAACATCAGGCGCTGGGCGCCGATGTCACCGAACAGGCGCAGCGTGCTCAGGCACGCGTCCATGTCGAAGTCCGGTGGCGGGGTGGCCGGTCGGAGGTCGCCGGTGAGCGGGTTGTACACACCGAGCGCATCGCCGACGTACAGGTCGCCGGTGACGGTGTCGACCAGACCCATGTGGTGTTTGGCGTGGCCGGGAGCGTAGTGCGACACGAGCTTGCGTCCCGCTCCGAGGTCGATCTCGCCGGTCGCGGCGACTGAACGGATGCGGGAGGCCTCGGTGGGGCGCATGTGCCCGAAGAGGGTCTCCAGTCGGTCCCCCCACACCATCTTGGCGCTGGCCATCAGCCGGCTCGGATCGGCCAGGTGCCGGGCGCCGCGTTCGTGCACCACGATCTCGGCGTTGGGGAACAGCGCCGCCATGTCGCCGGTGCCGCCGGCGTGGTCCAGGTGGATGTGCGTGACCACGATGGTGGCCAGGTCCTCGGGGGACAGGCCGAGCCGGATGACGGCGTCGCGCAGGACCGCGGCGGAGCCGGCGGTGCCGACCTCCACGATGCAGGGCCGCTCGGTGCGGATGAGGTAGGCGGACACCACCCCCGGGTACCCGGCCAGCATCGTGTCGATGGCGTAGATCTCGTTGCCCAGAGGGGTGATCCCCTCGGGCAGGTCATCGGTGTTCACGTCTTTGTGCACGTCCGAGCACCCCTCTTCTACGAACGTCGTGCGATCCGTTGCGGACCGAACCCGACTCTAGGGCACGGGGCATGAACGGTCCTGTGGCGGGGGTCACCTGGTCATCCGAGTTATCCACAGATTCTCGTACCGCCTTTTCCCGGGCCCTTCCACCGGGGATCCTGGGATCAGCGCGCGCACCAGGTCGCCCTCTACCGGGAAGGTTCCTCGTGCTCATCCAGAACCCCTTCGCAGTCAAGGATCAGGGCCACCTCAACCAGGTGCTGGTGGTCGGGCGGGTCACCGCCGCGCCGACCGTTCGCGAACTGCCCAGCGGTGATCGGTTGGTCTCCTGGCGGATCGGGGTGGCCCGCCCCGAGGATCCGCGACGCCCCGGGCACCGCCTGGACTCGCTGACCCTGATCTCCTTCGAGGACGCGTTGATCGACCGGGTCCGGGACCACGGGGTCGGGGAGGTGCTCCGGGTGACGGGGGCGCTGCGCCGCCGGATCTGGCGTGGCCCACACGGGGTGCGCAGCATCCTGGAGGTGGAGGTGACGACCGTCGAACTCGAACGGGAGGCCGAACGGTGACGGTCACATCCGATCTACCAGCCCAGGGCCCGCAGCGCGGAGGTCACCGACGCCCCGGTGGGGTCGATGGACTCGTCCGCCCACACCGCGTCGCACAGGGCACGAACACCGTCCAACCGGTCACCGTCCCCGGACAGTTCGACCGAACCTCGGCCGGTGGTGACGGCCCAACCGCCGCACTCCGTCCGACCGTCCCCTCGTCTTGGGCCGGGGTGGGTCTCGTTCATCCCGGAGAGGTCCCAGGACAGGTAGCGGGGACGCTGGTGGGGCGGTGCGGCCACCAGGTCGTGGGGGGTGACGACCCCCGACAGCACCAGCAGCGAGGCCGTGCCATGCGTGGTGGCGCCCTCGATGTCGGTGTCCAGCCGGTCGCCGACGATCAGCGGGTCGGTGGCCCCGGTCCGGAGCATGCCCTCCTCGTGCAGGGGGCGCATGGGCTTGCCGGCGATCACCGGTTCCACACCGGTGGCGTGTGCGATGACACGTACGAAGGAGCCGTTGGCGGGGGTGATGCCCCACGCGCCGGGGGCGGTGGCGTCGGCGTTGCTCGCCACGTAGAAGGCGCCGCGCGCCACCGCCAGGGCGCCCTGGTCGAGGAGGTCGCGGTTCATGGTGCGGGAGAAGCCCTGCACCACCGCCACCGTCGACTCGTCGGAGACCGTGACGGGCCGCAGCCCCATGCGGCGCACCGCTTGCCGCAGTCCGGTGTCGCCGACCACGAGGACGTCCGAACCGGAGGGAAAGCGTTCGGCGATCAGGCGAGCGGCGGCCTCCGCCGAGGTGACGACGTCCTCGGGGACGGCGGGCACCCCCAGGTGGGTGAGGTGTTCGGCGATCCGGGCGGGGGTGCGCCCGGCGTTGTTGGTGACGAAGGCGACCTTGGCGCCGGTGGCGCGTGCCTTGCCGATCGCCTCGGGTGCGGCGGGGACGGCCTCGGCGCCGATGTAGACCACACCGTCCAGGTCCAGGAGCATCGCGTCGTGGAGCTCGTTGAGCGGGCGGTCTGCTGCCTGGAGGGACATGGAGGTCGGCCTGTCTTTCCGTGCGGTGGTGGCGGTCGCCTCCAGGCTAGACGCCTCCGATTCACGGGGCTCCCCGGTGGGGTGTGGGCTGTATCGCAGCCGGGGTTCGGTGTTCGGTCAGCCAGGTGGTGGCGAAGCGTGCCGCGTCGGCCAGCGGGAACAGGCGTGCGGTGGCGGCGCCCACGGGGCCGACCGTGACCGTGCCGGTCCGTTCCAGGTCCGCGCCCAGGGCGGCGAAGTCGTCGGAGTCGACGGCGACGTCCAGGACGGTCACCCAGGCCCGCTCCCCGCCGGGGGTCGTGGCCGCGCACGAGGTGTCGGCCCGGACGGGGGCAGGCACCCGGTATTCGGCGAGATGGAAGGTGGTGCAGGTGTCATAGCCGACCCCCAGCAGCAGGACGTGGGCACCGGAGAGCTCCAGCCTGGCCAGAGGCGACTCCTCACCCAGGGCCGAGCCCAGTGGATGGGGGTGCATGAGGTGGTGGGCGTCGGGGCCCAAGGCGGCGAAGGAGGTCTGCGGATGGGGGCTGCGTACCGCTCCGGGCCAGGTGCGCACCATCTCCGAGATCCGCCCCATGTGGGCGCCGGGGGTGGCGAGGGGGTCGAACGCGGGCGTGTGTTCGCGGATGGTCGGCCACCAGGACTCGGGCACCGGCGGGTTCTGCCACCCGGAGGGGTCGGTGTTGTCGGAGGTCTGGGTGGGCACCACCAGGTTTCCTCGGGGTCCGACCGCGTCGATCAGGGCCCGCACCACGGCCTGTTCGGCACCGCACACCCATCCCAGGGAACCGAGGGAGGAGTGCACCAGGAGGGTGTCGCCGGGGCGTACACCCAGCCGGGTCAGGTCCCGGGTCAGGAGTTCACCGGTCTGGGGGTGATCCGTGGGCATGTCGATGTTCTCCTCGGTCGGGGGTGGGTCGGTCCAGAACCCGCATGACCAGGCCGGTGCGGGGTTTGGGGCCGAAGGAGGTGGACTTGCGGGGGGTGAGCTCGCCGCGATCGGCGACCGCGTAGACCTGTTCCACCCGTAGCGGGGGCACGATGACGGCGGTGCCCTGCTCGGTGCGGGCGGCGGTCACCGCTTCGGTCGGGTCGTCGTGCACCATGCGCACCCGTTCCTCGCTGACGCCCCAGAGCGGCAGGAGGACCTCGTGCAGGGCCGCGGTGTCCAGACGCCGCCACTCGGACGAGCGTTCGGACATGGCCCGTGACAGGGTTTGTTCGGCGAACTCGTGCACCAGGTGGGCGGTGCCGTCGGGAGAGACCACCAACAGGGCGGGGGAGTCCACGGTGTCCAGGTGAGCGGGGTCGGCGTCGGGGAGGGGGGAGACGGTGGCGACGGAGCGGGCGTCGTCCAGGGCCCGAGCGGTGTCCAGTCCGGGCAGGACACGATGGATGGCACCGAGCCGGGGCGGGTGGGTGTCGCTGTCCACGAGCAGTGCCAGACCGTGCCTCCACCCGGGGTCGGTGTGTTCGTCGCGCAGACGCCGGTAGGCGGCGTAGCGGTGGTGTCCGTCGGCGATCAGGGCCGTGCGCGTGGTCAGGTCCCGGGCGACGTCGCGGTGGACGGCCGGATCGGTGATCGCCCACAGACGGTGTCGGGCGCCGTCGCCGGTGCGGGTGGAGATCAGCGGTGTGCCCTGGGCGGCGGCCTCGGTGACGCTGGAGGCGGTACCGCCCTCGCCCCGGTACACCAGGAAGATCGGTTCGAGGTTGGCTCGGGCGGCGCCCATCAACAGGAAGCGGTCGAGTACGGGGGGTTCGGCCACGTCCTCGTGCGGGCGCACCGCCGGTGTCTCCGACTCGTCCCGGGGCAGGCCCAGAGCGCCGATGAGTCCGCGTTGGAGCCGGCCGTCCGGGGTGATCTGCTCGTACACGTACAGGGCCGGTTCGGGGTCCTGCGCGAGGTAGCCATCGTCGATCCAGCTGCGCAGTAGGGTGGCGGCGCCACGGTAGCGGTGGGCGGCGGCGTCCTGGCGGGACAGCTCGAAGGGGAGTGTGACCCTGGCCGCGTTGTGCGGGTCGGAGCGCTGGAGTTCCCGGGCCTCCCGGGCGTCGGGGATGTCGTAGGGCGGGGCCAGGAGTCGGGCGACGTCGAAACCGTTGTCGATGAAGCGGTCGACGTCGGGCGCGGCGTAGCGGAGACCGCGGAAGGGGGCCAGGTCAAGAGATCGGCGTGGCATCCCAGAAAGGTATCGCCCCGGGGAAGCCCGTCGGAGCACCCCCTGGGATCAGAGCAGACGGCGCAGGCGCAGCAGGTCGCCGAAGGTCGCGTCGACCTTCAGACGGCGGCTGAGCAGAGCCTTCGCGGGGTCCAGGCGCTCCTCGGACAGGGCGACGAAGTCGTCACTGGAGACGGTCACCGTGACCTGGGGTGTGGGGGCCGGCGCGGTGCGCGTCCGATGGGTGACGTCGGTGAGACCGTCGACGGTCAGGCGCATGTCGAAGGCGGTGTCCAGGTCGGGGACGATCACGCTGACGGTGCGTTCGCGGATGTGTCGGCGGCGCCGGTCGAGGGATTCTTCGAGGAGGCGCACGTTGGCCCGGGCGATGCCGGCGAGGCACGCGTCGATGCTGCTCATGGGGTCATGATGCCGTATCGGTGAGGGGATCGTCCGTTCGAGTGTCACGGGGACCGTGGGAACGGTAGCGTTGGCGTCGTCCCCCGGCACGAGGTCCGTCCCTCACCCGCGCCCTCTTTTCGTTCGTTTCCTCCCGCGGTCCCATCAAGGAGCACGTCATCATGGTCGTCGACGCGGTACGCACCTACCTGGACGCCGCCAATGGCCTCACCGAACTCTCCCGCAAGGAGGCGGTCTCGGCCGCCAAGGCGTTGTTGCGGGCCGGTGGCGCGGGCGGTTCGCCGCCCCCCGCCGGGGACGGTGCTCAGGGTCCGCCGCCGCGGGTGGGACAGAACATCCAGGCGTTGGCCGGTGAGCTGATCGAGACCAGTCAGGCGAACCGGGCGGCCATCGCCGACCTGGTGCGGGCCGAGGTGGGGCACGCCCTGGAACAGATGGACATGGTGCCGCGCGCCGAGCACGAGCGGGTGGTGCGCCGGGTCGCGGAGCTGGAGCGCCGGCTGGGCGCCAGACACGCGGTGGAGCGGGCGCTGGCCCCGCGCGATGGGGCTTCCTCGGTGCTGCCGGTCCGGGAGGAGCCCGTCGAACCCACCGAGCCCGCCGAGCCGGAGCCGGTGGCGAAACCGGAGCCCGCCCCGCGGGAGACCGCTTCGGCCGAGCCCTCGACCCCCCGGCCCAAGACCGGCGGCACCGGGGCCACGACCAAGAACACGCGTTCTCGTTCCACCGCCAAACGCACCACCAAGGGCAAGAGCGCCAAGAAGTGAACGGTGGTGTCGAGAGGGAAACGAGGGACGGGGGACGTATGGGCGCCGACGAACAGGCCGAGGCGTTGGCCGAACAGACCCTGCGGGCGACCAGGGAACGGCTGGCCGGCCTGGACGACGCGCCCACCCACGAACACGTGGCGGTCTTCGACGCTCTGCAACAGGAGCTGTCCGGTGTGCTCGGAGCCCTGGGGCAGGGGTCCCAGAGCGGGCGATAGCGCCCGGTACCCTAGGTGACCATGGCAAAACGTAGTCGGCTCGACGCGGAACTGGTCCGCCGCGGTCACGCACGCTCCCGCGGTCACGCGGCCGAGATCATCGAGAACGGGTTCGTCCATGTGTCGGGGATGGTCGCCTCCAAGGCCGCCACCCAGATCGGGACCGACCAACCCATCGTGGTGCGCACCCCTTCCGAGGAACCGACCTATGTCTCCCGCGGGGCGCACAAGCTCATCGGCGCGTTGGACGCGTTCGAGTTCTCGGTGAAGGGGCGTCGCGCCTTGGACGCCGGCGCCTCCACCGGCGGATTCACCGACGTGTTGTTGCGGCGCGGCGCCGCCCACGTCACCGCGGTCGACGTCGGTTACGGGCAACTGGCCTGGTCGTTGCGCAGCGACGATCGGGTCGAGGTGATGGAGCGGGTCAACGTCCGTGAACTCACCCCCGAGCGGATCGCCGAACCCCGACCCGACCTGGTGGTGGGCGACCTGTCGTTCATCTCCCTGAAGCTGGTGCTGGGTCCGCTGCGCGACTGCGTCGACCCGGAGGCGGACTTCGTGATGATGGTCAAACCCCAGTTCGAGGTCGGCAAGGACCGTGTGGGTTCGGGCGGTGTGGTTCGTGAACCGGCGCTGCGGGCCGAGGCCGTGACCGACGTGGCCGCGCGCGCCCTCACCTTGGGTCTCGGCGTGGTCGACGTGGCCGCCAGCCCCCTCCCCGGCCCCTCGGGCAACGTCGAGTACTTCCTGTGGATGCGGTCCGGCGCCGACCCGTTGGACCCCGCCCGCTTGGAGCGGGCGATCGAGGAGGGGCCCTCCTGAGGGCGTGGCCCATGGTCGTCGGTGTCCGGTAACGTGACCCGGCCGGGTCCGGGCGAGGTATCCGGTCGGTACCAGTGCTCCCGGACGGGGAGTGAACGTAAGGGGACGGCGATGACCGGCGGACGCAGTGTTCTGCTGCTGGCCCACACCGGTAGACCCGCGGCTGTGCGCAGCGCCCGGTTGGTCCACGAACGGCTCAGTGGGGCCGGGCTGACCGTGCGCATGCTCAAGAGCGAGCTGGAGAACCTGGCGGCCGAGGGTTGTGAGCTGTCCCCGGTGGAACCGGTGGAGGGCCCCGGGGCCGCCGAGGGTGTGGAACTGGTCATGGTCCTGGGCGGTGACGGCACCCTGTTGCGGGCCGCCGAGATCGCCCGTCCCGCGGGGGCGCCGCTGTTGGGCGTCAACCTCGGGCACGTCGGGTTCCTCGCCGAGGCCGAACGTGAGGACCTGGGCGCCACGGTGCGCAGCGTGGTCCGGCGTGAGTACATCGTCGAGGAACGCATGACCTTGGACGTGGCGGTCTTCAACGGAGGCCGTGGCGACGGGGCGCCCCCGGTGCGTTCCTGGGCGCTCAACGAGGCGACCCTGGAGAAGGCCGACGCCCGCCGCATGCTGGAGATGGTCCTGGAGGTGGACGGGCGTCCCCTGTCCAGCTGGGGTTGTGACGGTGTGGTGTGCGCGACCCCCACCGGCTCCACCGCGCACGCCTTCTCCGCGGGCGGGCCCGTGGTGTGGCCGGACGTGGAGGCGGTGTTGGTGGTGCCGATCAGCGCGCACGCCCTGTTCGCCCGTCCCCTCGTGGTGGGCCCGGACGCGACGGTGGCGTTGGAGGTGCTGCCCGACACCACACCGGGCGTGCTCTGGTGTGATGGACGACGTATGGTCGAATTGCCCGCGGGGGCACGAATCGAGATCACCCGTGCCGATACGCCCGTGCGTCTGGCCCGGCTGCATCGCGCGCCGTTCACCGACCGATTGGTGGCCAAGTTCGGTCTGCCGGTCACGGGATGGCGGGGGCGTGCCGGGAACGAACGTTGAACGATCGGCGTAGGCACACGCACAGGGCGTCAACTATTCAGGAGAGGGTTCGGTGCTCGAAGAAGTCCGCATCCAAGGCCTCGGTGTCATCGACGACGCCATGTTGGAGTTGTCACCGGGTCTGACCGTGGTCACCGGTGAGACCGGCGCGGGTAAGACCATGGTCGTCACGGGGCTGGGACTGCTCTTCGGTGGTCGTGCCGATCCCCAGCGGGTCCGGCCGGGCGCCGACCGGGCGCTGGTCGAAGGCCGGCTGACGGTGCCCGAGGGCGGCCGCGTGGCGACTCGGGTGTTCGAGGCCGGTGGTGACATCGACGACGACGTGCTGATCCTCAATCGGACGGTGTCGGCGGAGGGGCGTTCGCGCGCGACCATGGGCGGTCGTTCCACGCCCGTGAGCCTGTTGGCCTACCTCGCCGATGACCTGGTGGCGGTGCACGGCCAGTCCGACCAGCAGCGTCTGCTGCGTTCGGACCGTCAGCGTTCGTCGTTGGACCGGTTCGCCGGTGACGACCTGGCCAAGACGATGAAGCGTTACTCGGTGGCCTACCGGCGCCATCGTGAGGTGTCGGCCGAGCTGGAGGAGTTGGTGGAACGGGCGCGTGAGCGTGCCCAGGAGGCCGACCTGCTCCGGTTCGGGGTGGAGGAGATCACCGCCGCCGAGCCGTTGCCGGGTGAGGACGCCGAGTTGCTCGCCGAGGAGACGAGGCTGGCGCACGCCGACGGGTTGCGGATGGCCTCCACCACCGCGCACGAGGCCCTCACCGGTGACCCGGCCGCCGCGGAGGTGCAGGCCGACGTGGTGGGGTTGTTGTCGGCCGCGCGTCAGGCGGTGGCCTCGGTGAGCGAGCACGACCCGGACCTGGCCTCGATCGGTGGCCGTTTGGACGAGGCGTCCTACATCATCACCGACGCCGCCACCGAACTGGCTTCCTACGCGGAGTCGGTGGACGCCGACCCGGGCAGGCTGGCCGCGGTGCAGGAGCGTCGTTCCCTGCTCACCCAGCTCTCGCGCAAGTACGGCGCGACCACCGACGAGGTGCTGACCTGGGCGGAGAACGCGGCCAAGCGTCTTTCGGACCTGGACGGCGACGACGAGCGCATCGACGAGCTGAGTGCGGAGACCGAGGAGCTGGCCGCCCGTATGGACGAGGCGGCCGTCGAGCTCACCGCGATCCGTGAGGCGGCGGCCGAGCGGTTCGGTACGGCGGTCACCGAGGAGCTGATCGCGCTGGCGATGCCGCACGCCCGGGTGATCGTGCGCATCACCACCGGTGAGGAGTTCGGTTCGCACGGGCGCGACGAGGTGGAGCTGCTGCTGGCCCCGCACCCGAGTGCGCCGCCGTTGCCGCTGCACAAAGGCGCTTCCGGTGGTGAGCTGTCCCGGGTGATGCTCGCCATCGAGGTGGTCTTCGCGGGTTCGGACCCGGTTCCGACGTTCGTGTTCGACGAGGTGGACGCGGGTGTGGGCGGTAAGGCCGCGGTGGAGATCGGACGGCGGCTGGCACGTCTGGCCCAGCGCGCCCAGGTGATCGTGGTCACGCACCTGCCGCAGGTGGCGGCGTTCGCCGACGCCCATCTGGTGGTGGAGAAGTCCACGGACGGTCTGGTCATCGAGAGCGGTGTGGTGCTGCTGGACCGTGGTGGTCGGGTGCGTGAGCTGTCGCGGATGCTCGCGGGTCTGGAGGACTCGGAGCTGGGGCGGGCGCACGCCGAGGAGCTGTTGACCAACGCCGACCCCGAGCGGGCGTATCCGGCGGCCTGAACCACCCGCTCGCGCGCACTCCGTCGCCGGTGTCCAGAATTCGGGCACCGGCGACGTTTCGTCCCGAAAACGCCGATCGGCCGACTGTCGTGACTCCGGGTGAATGAAATCTGACAGTATGCCACCGATGAAGGTATCCGAGGCGTTCAGAGGCACACTGCGATTTCGCCGCCCACGGGTGGAGCCCCCCGCCGGGCTGGTCGCTCCCGTCCGTTCGGACCGTCGAACCAAGAACCTGACCAAGCGCCTGCGCCCCGGTGACATCGCCGTGATCGACCACGTCGACCTGGACCGGGTCAGCGCCGAGGCGCTCGTGGGTTGCGGTGCGGCCGCCGTGGTCAACGTGGCCCCCGGCATCAGTGGCCGCTACCCCAACCAGGGGCCCGAACTCCTGGTGGGCGCGGGCGTCCCCCTGATCGACGACGTCGACCCCGAGGTGTTCACCCGCGTGCGCGAGGGCGAACGACTGCGCCTGGAGGGCGACACCCTGTACCGGGGGGTGGAGGTGGTGGCCCGCGGGGTCCGTCAGGACCGGGCCTCGGTCGGCGCCGCCATGGAACTCGCCCGCGCCGGGCTGGCCACCCAGCTGGAGGCCTTCGCCGCCAACACCATGGCCTACCTCCAGCGCGAACGCGACCTTCTGTTGGACGGCATCGGCATCCCCGCCATCGGCACGGCCGTGGAGGGCCGCCACGTGCTCATCGTGGTGCGCGGCTACCACTACCGCGAGGACCTCGCGGCGCTGCGCCCCTACATCCGCGAATTCCGGCCGGTCATCATCGCCGTGGACGGCGGTGCCGACGCGGTCATGGAGGCCGGGTGCCGGCCCGACATCATCGTCGGCGACTTCGACTCCGTCACCGACCGGGCCCTGGGCAGCGGCGCCGAACTCGTGGTGCACGCCTACCGGGACGGGCGCGCGCCCGGACTGCGGCGCCTGCGGGACCTGGGCCACGACGCCGTGGTCTTCCCCGCCACCGGTACCAGCGAGGACGTGGCGATGATGCTCGCCGACGGCGCCGGGGCGTCCCTCATCGTGGCGGTGGGCACCCACGCCACCCTGGAGGAGTTCCTCGACAAGGGCCGCTCGGGCATGGCCAGTACCTTCCTGACGCGGTTGCGGGTGGGCGGCAAACTCGTCGACGCCAAGGGAGTGAGCCGGCTGTACCGCTCGCGCATCTCGCCGTGGGCGCTTCTGACCCTGGTGGCCGCGTGCCTGCTCACCATCGTGGTCGCCGCGTACTGCTCATCGGCCGGTCAGGTCTACCTCACCTTCCTGGCGGCGCGTTGGGACGCGTTCGTCTACTCGTCGACGGGGCTGTTCACGTGATCGACTTCCGCTACCACCTGGTGTCCATCGTCGCCGTGTTCCTGGCCTTGACGGTCGGACTCGTCCTGGGCACCACGATGCTTCAGGACCCGCTGCTGGAGTCGATGCGGTCCGAGACCGCCGACCTGCGCGGCCAGAGCGAGGATCTGCGCGCCGAACGGGACGAGGCCGAACTGCTCAACGCCGGGGCGGACCAGCTGGCCGAGGCCACCGCCGATGACGTGCTCACCGACCGGCTCGACGGTGTCGACCTGGTCGTGGTCGCCGCGCCCGGCGCCGACGAGGACGTGGTGCGCGCGCTGGGGGCGCGTGTGGAGGAGGCCGGCGCGGAGGTCGCCGGGCGTGTGTCGATGCGGGACGCCTTCCCGGACGCCGAGGAGGCCACCTTCCTCGACGAACTCTCCCTCCAGGTCTCCGACACCCCCGACGAGCTGACCGGTGGGCCCTACGACAAGGCGGGTACGGAACTGGGGCGCGCCTTGTCCGCCCATGAGGACGACGACGAAGGCGGACACGACGCCGCCGCGACCCTGGCCGCCTTCGAGGAGGGCGGCCTGATCACCGTGCAGGGGTCGCCCGCGCGTTCGGCCCGGGCCCTGATCGTGGTGGCGCCCGCCGGACCGATCGAGGAGGACGCCGAGGCCGCCACCACGGTGTTGCTCACGCTCACCAAGGCGATGAACCGGGAAGTGGGGGCCACAGTCCTGGCCGGGGGAGCCGAGGCCGCGCGCGAGGGAGGGCCCATCGCCCGATCCCTGGCCGAGGATGCCCCCTACAGCACCGTGGACGTGGCGGGTCGCCCCGCCGGCGACGTGGTCGTCGCCCTGGCACTGGCCGAGGCCTTGGCGGGCGGGCGCGGTGCCTACGGTGTGGGCGAGGGCGTCTCCGGGTTCCTCCCCGAACCTCTGCCGGACGCCGCCGGGAGCGGGGAGTGAGCGTCGAGCCCGCCCTGACCTCGACGGCGCGCGGTCTCGCCGGAGCCGCTCTGGGCGGTCTGGCCGCCCGCTCCGTCTACCGGTGGCTGACGCGACGCCGTGACCGCGGGTGGGAACGGGTCAACTTCCGCGGTAGGACCGTCACCTTGAAGGAGGGGGCCGCGTTGACGTCGGGAATGTGCGCGGCCATGGCCCTGATCCCCGGGGCGAACCCGAGGGCACGGGCCGCCTCGGCTCTGGCCGTCACCGGTGCCGCCGCCTTCGGCGCCTACGACGACCTGTCCGGATCGGCCGACGTCAGGGGGCTGCGCGGCCACCTGGGCGCGCTGGCCCGCGGACGGGTCACCACCGGCGTGGTCAAGATGGCGGGCATCGGTGCCACCGGCCTGGCCGCCGCGTCCCTGTCGCGGCGGGGCCCGGTCGACACCCTGGTGGACGGGGCCCTGATCGCGGCCGGAGCCAACCTGGTCAACCTGTTCGACCTGCGCCCCGGCCGCGCGGTGAAGTTCTCCCTGCTGGTCGCCGCACCCGCGCTGGCCACCCCGGCCGCACCGCTGGTCGGCCCGGTGGTGGGGGCCTCGATCGCCCTGCTCCCCGACGAACTGGCCGAACGTTGCATGCTCGGTGACGCGGGCGCCAACGCCTTGGGCGCGGCGCTGGGCGTGGCGGCCGTGGCCCGGGCCCCGCGACCGGTACGGCTGACCCTGCTCGGCGGGGTGGTCGCTTTGACCTTGGCCGGAGAGGTCGCCGGCTTCTCCCGGGTGATCGACCGGACGCCGGTGCTGCGTCGCCTGGACCGTTGGGGTCGGTCGCCGACATGACCCGTGGGATCGCCGCGGCGGCCGCGCTCATCGCCGTGGTCACGGTGGGCGCGCGGCTGGCGGGCTTCGCTCGCACCGTCGTCTTCTCCCAGACGGTGGGGGACACCTGTCTGGGCACCGCCTACGTCACGGCGAATCAGCTGCCGGCGGTCTTGTTCGAGATCGTCATCGGTGGGGCCCTGACCGTCATGGTGGTCCCGGTGCTGGCGGTCGCGGTCAGGCGGGGCGAACACGAGCGGGTACGGCGGACCGTCTCGGCGTTGATCACCTGGGTCCTGTTGCTCTCCCTACCGTTGGCGGCCTTGTTGGCGCTGGTCTCGGTACCGGCGATGACGCTGATGCTGGGGGGCGGCGTCGGCTGTGGCCGTGCCGCGCTGATCTCCCTGGCCGCGCGCATGCTGGTGGTGTTCGCGCCCCAGGTCGTCTTCTACGGGCTGGCCGCGGTGCTCTTCGGGGTGTTGCAGGCCCACCGGCGTTTCCTGGGCCCGGCCCTGGCCCCGCTGGTCTCCAGCCTCGTGGTGGTCGCCGCCTACCTGGCGTTCGTTCCGTTGGGCTCCGATCACCGTCAGGAACCGGGGGCTCTGCCCTCGGTCGCCGAACTCACGCTGTCCCTGGGGACCACGGCGGGGGTGGCGGCGCTGTTCGTCACGGCGCTCCTCCCCACCCGGCGCCTGGGGCTGAGCCTCCGGCCACGATTGACCTTCCCGCCCGGGGTGGGGGCCCGAGTGCGGTACCTGGCCACGGCCTCCCTGCTGCCGTTGGTGGCCATGCAGTCGTCGCTGTTGTTGGCGGTGGCCCTGGCGAACCGGGGCGGTGGCGCCGGGGCGGCCGTGCACTACACCTACGCGTGGGCGTTGTTCACCCTGCCCTACGGGGTGATCGCCGTGCCCATCGCCACCAGTGCCTTCACCGAACTGGCGGTGGCGCACGCCGAACACGATCGGCCCGGGTTCGCCCGGTTGTCGGCGGCCGGGGCCAGGGCCGTGGTGGTGATCACCGCCGCGGCGGGTACCGCGCTCGCCGCCGCGGCCGGGCCGCTGTCGGTGGTCCTCGCCCGGGTCGATCCCCTGCCCCTGGAACGGGGACTGCTCGCCTACGCGCCCGGGGTGGTGGGGTTCGCGCTGATCGCCGTGACCGGTCGGGCCCTGTACGCCTCCCATGACGGCAGGCGGGCCGCCATCGCGCAGGTCGTGGGGTGGTCGGTGGTCATGGTGTGCTCCTGTGCCCTGGTGTGGGCGGTACCGGCCGGGTGGGCGATCACGGGGTTGGGCGCGGCCACCACCGTGGGGACGGGAACGGCCGCGGTCCTGTTGTGCGCCGGGGTGGTGAGCGTGCACGGACGTGACAGTCTGGCCGGACTGTCACGGTCCCTGGCCGCGGCGCTGCTGGGAGGGGTCGCCGGTACGGTCGCCGGCCGTGCCGTGGCGGTGGTGTCGGAGCCGAGCGGTGTTCAGACGGCCGTGGGGGCGGTACTCGTGTCGGGTGGGGCGGCTCTGGTGGTGTTCGGCGCGGTCGCGGCCCTGGTGGACCGGTCGGCGGTGCGCGTGGTGGCCGGTCGGGCCCAGGCGGTACTCGAACGCAGGAGGGGGACGCGGTGAACGGCAGGATCGCGCTGGTGGTCGGGACCAGTACCGGAGGTGTGGGTCGCCACGTGCGCTCGTTGGGCGAAGGGCTGCTGAGGCGCGGTCACCGGGTGGCGGTGGTGGGGCCGCCCGAGGTCGAGCGGGAGTTCGGTTTCGCCGAGGCGGGGATGAGGTTCTCGCCGGTGCGGGTCGGCAGGGGCCCGTCGTGGTCCGATCCCGGTGCGGTGCTGCGGCTGCGGGCACTGCTGGGCGGGGCGGACGTGGTGCACGCGCACGGTCTGCGGGCCGGAGCGATGTGCGCTTTGGCCGGGGCGCGTCCGCTGGTGGTGACCGCGCACAACGCGCCGCCCCGGGCGGAGGGGCCGTTGGCCGCGGCCTATCCGGCGCTGGAGCGGATCGTGGCGCTGCGCGCCGACGTCGCGTTGGGCGTCTCCGGTGATCTGGTGGAGAGATTGCGGGCCGCCGGGGCGGGGGACGCGCGCATGGCGGTGGTGGCGGCGCCGGACACGGGGCGGGCGCTCAAGGGCCGTGAGGAGACCCGCGGTGACCTGGCGGTGCCGCCCGAACGACCGTTGCTGCTCACGGTGGCGCGTCTGGCCGAACAGAAGGGGCTCGACACGCTGCTGGAAGCGGCGCCGGCGATCGCCGACAGAGTGCCCGAACCGGTGGTGGCGATCGCCGGGGACGGGCCGTTGTGGGGGGAGTTGCACGACATGGCCGCCGAGATGGACACGGACGTGCGCATGTTGGGGCGTCGCGGGGACGTGGCGGATCTGCTCGCGGCCGCGGACGTGTTCTGCCTCACGAGCCGGTGGGAGGGCCCCTCTCTGGTGATCATGGAGGCGTTGCGGGCCGGCCTGCCGGTGGTGGCCACCCGGGTGGGGGGCATCCCCGACCTGTACGCGGGCACGGTGCTGATGGTGCCGCCGGGGGAGCCGGAAGCGTTCGCCGCGGCGGTCGGGCGGGTGATCGACGACCCCGGGCTCGCCGCCGACCTGCGCGCACGTTCCCGTGAGACGGCGCGGGCACTTCCCACCGAGGACGACGCGGTGGAGTCGGTGTGTTCGATCTACAAGGCGGTGGCCCGATGGTGAGGGCGATACCACCGTCGGGGTGACTTCCTCCCGGGCGGGGTTCATGACATCCTGAGGACCGGCTCGGATGGCGTACTCTTTGCGAGTGCGCTTCACGCGCCTGCTTCACCACGTGAGGGGAGTATCCCTATCGCGGCGGCGCCGTCATCACGGAATACAAGGGCGTATTCCCGGTACCGTCGGTCCACACCGTCAAGGTGCGGGCGGGAGAGACCTCCGGTTAATCTTCGTGCGCGCACAACGCTCGCGCGCACCGGCCGGAGGAGAGTCAGTACGTGAACGTTCCCCTGTGGGTCTGGGCTGCCACCATCGCGGCCATGATCTTGATCCTCGCTATGGATCTGATCATCGTCGACCGCCCGTGGAGTAAGACCAAGGGCCCCATGGAATTCGGGATGAAGCAGGCCGCCTGGTGGGCGGTCTTCTACATCGGAATCGCCATCGTCTTCGGTTTCGGGGTCATGTACTTCGGCGGCGTCACCTCGGGTGCCGAGTACTTCGCCGGGTTCGTCACCGAGAAGAGCCTGAGTATCGACAACCTGTTCGTCTTCTATCTGTTGTTGACGGGGTTCGCGGTACCCAAGAAGTACCAGCACGAGGTGTTGCTGGTCGGCATCGTCATCGCGATCGTGATGCGAGGCATCTTCATCGTCCTGGGCGCCCAGGTCATCAATGCCTGGAGCGAGGTCTTCTACCTCTTCGGCGTCTTCCTCATCTACACCGGTTACAAGATCATCCGGGACCACCTCAAGGGTGACGAGGACGACAAGGACTTCACGCAGACCCCGGTGGTCCGCCTGGTCAAGCGTTTCTGGCCGGTGACGAAGGACTACCACGGCGCCAAGATGACCGTGAAGCTCGACGGCCGTCGCCACGTGACCCCGATGCTGCTGGTGATCGTCGCGATCGGCGTCATCGACCTGGTCTTCGCCGTCGACTCCATCCCGGCGATCTTCGGTCTGACCCAGGACGCCTACATCGTCTTCACCGCCAACGCCTTCGCCCTGATGGGTCTGCGTCAGCTGTACTTCCTGCTGGCCGGTCTCATGGACCGCCTGGCCTACATCAGCTGGGGCCTGTCGGCGATCATGGTCTTCATCGGTGTGAAGATGATCCTGCACGCGCTGCACGAGAACGGCGTGCAGGTCATCGAGGTCGGTATCGGCGCCTCGCTGACCGTCATCCTGGGCATCATGGCCATCACCATCGTCGGCAGCCTGATCAAGTCGCGTTCGGACGGCGACAAGAACGTCGAGGTCGAATCGGACCGGCCGGCCGACCGGTCCTGACCGACCCCGAAGAACTTCGAAGAATCCTGAATATTCGAACGACTGTTCGTTTATAGTGGTGGTGTCCTGGCGCTGGAGCGTCGTGGGCACCACCACTTCTGCGTGGTGGAAGAAACCGTCACGGGCGATCGTTAGTCTTGTCGGGCGGGGGAGGCGACCCCCTCCCCACATCCCCTGGAAGCGGCCGAATACCAGGCCGCCGTGGCCCGGACGGGCCTGCGATCGCCGTACCGCGAAGCCGCACACGGGTCAGCCGACGTCATTCGACGTGGTCCGATGTCCTGTGCGTCACAGCCGAAGGATGTCTCACTCGATGGTCGAACAACTGGTGGTCCGTGGAGCACGGGAGCACAACCTCAAGGACGTCTCCCTGGATCTGCCCCGCGACTCCATGATCGTGTTCACGGGTCTGTCCGGTTCGGGCAAGTCCTCGCTCGCCTTCGACACGATCTTCGCCGAGGGTCAGCGTCGCTACGTCGAGTCACTGTCGGCGTACGCCCGACAGTTCCTCGGCCAGATGGACAAACCCGACGTCGACTTCATCGAGGGTCTCTCGCCCGCGGTCTCCATCGACCAGAAGTCCACCAGCCGCAACCCGCGCTCCACCGTCGGAACCATCACCGAGGTCTACGACTACCTGCGTCTGTTGTGGGCACGCGTGGGCGTGCCGCACTGTCCCGAGTGCCACCGTGAGATCGCCCGGCAGAGCCCTCAACAGATCGTCGACCGGGTCATGGAGATGACCGAGGGCACCCGTTTCCAGGTGCTCGCCCCGGTCGTACGAGGCCGCAAGGGCGAGTACGTCGAACTCTTCAAGGACCTGCAGTCCAAGGGCTACACCCGCGCCATGGTCGACGGCCAGGCGGTGCGTCTGGACGAGACGCCCAAGCTGGGCCGCTACGACAAGCACGACATCTCCGTGGTCGTGGACCGGCTCAGCGTCAAGCCGAGCTCCCTGGGCCGGCTCACCGACTCGGTCGAGACGGCCCTGAAGCTGGCCGGGGGCACCATCGTGCTGGACTTCGTCGACCTGGAAGGCGACGACGCCGAGCGCGAGAAGGTCTTCTCCGAGCACCTGTACTGCCCCTACGACGACCTGTCCTTCGAACAGCTCGAACCGCGGTCCTTCTCCTTCAACGCCCCCTACGGCGCCTGCGCCGACTGCTCCGGTCTGGGCACTCGGATGGAGGTCGACGGGGACCTGCTGGTGCCCGACCCGGAGAAGACGCTCGCCGAGGGCGCCATCGCCCCCTGGTCGGGCGGTACCAACGGCGGCTTCTGGGAACGCATCCTCCAGGCCCTGGGCGAGGCCATCGGCTTCGACATGGACACCACCTGGGAGCGTCTGCCCCGGCAGGCCCGCAAAGCCATCCTGGAGGGGCACGACACCCAGGTCCACGTGAGCTACCGCAACCGATACGGGCGCAGGCGCTCCTACTACACCGAGTTCGAGGGCGTGGTGCCCTGGGTGCGGCGCCGTCACTCCGAGGTGGAGAGCGACCACACCCGTGATCGCCTTGAGGGCTACATGCGCAGCGTGCCCTGCCCCACCTGCGACGGGACCCGGCTCAAGCCGGTCGTGCTCGCGGTGACCATCGGCGGCAAGTCCATCGCCGAGGTCGCCTCGATGTCGCTGAGCGAGAGCGCCGCCTTCCTCTCCGAACTGCGGCTGTCGGACCGCGACATGGTCATCGCCGCTCAGGTGCTCAAGGAGATCAACGCCCGTCTGGGCTTCCTGCTGGACGTGGGGCTGGACTACCTCAGCCTGGCCCGCTCCTCGGGTTCGCTCTCGGGCGGTGAGGCCCAGCGCATCCGCCTGGCGACCCAGATCGGTTCCGGCCTGGTGGGTGTCCTCTACGTGCTGGACGAGCCCTCCATCGGCCTGCACCAGCGCGACAACGCACGTCTGCTGGAGACCCTGCAACGGCTGCGCGACATCGGCAACACCCTCATCGTGGTCGAGCACGACGAGGACACCATCCGCTCCGCCGACTGGGTCGTCGACATCGGCCCCGGCGCGGGCGAGCACGGCGGACACGTGGTGGTCTCCGGCATCGTCGACGAGCTGTACACCGCCACCGACTCGCTGACCGGCGACTACCTGTCGGGACGACGCGTCATCGAGCTGCCGGAGAGCCGCCGTCCCCTCACCAAGGGACACGAACTGGTGGTGCGCGGGGCCCGGGAGAACAACCTCGAAGGCATCGACGTCACCTTCCCGCTGGGCGTGTTCACCGCGGTCACCGGGGTGTCCGGTTCGGGCAAGTCCACGCTGGTCAACGAGATCCTGTACAAGGCGTTGGCCAAGGAGCTCAACGGTGCCCGCGACGTGCCCGGGCGGCATCTGCGGGTCAACGGCATGGGCAAGGTCGACAAGGTGGTGCACGTCGACCAGAGCCCCATCGGTCGCACCCCGCGCTCCAACCCGGCCACCTATTCCGGGGTCTTCGACCACGTGCGCAAGCTGTTCGCGCAGACCACCGACGCCAAGACACGCGGCTACCAGCCGGGCCGGTTCTCCTTCAACGTCAAGGGCGGACGTTGTGAGTCCTGCTCCGGCGACGGCACGCTCAAGATCGAGATGCAGTTCCTGCCCGACGTGTACGTGCCCTGCGAGGTGTGCCACGGCGCCCGGTACAACCGGGAGACCCTCCAGGTGAAGTACAAGGGCAAGAACATCTCCGAGGTGTTGGAGATGCCGATCGCCGAGGCCCTGGACTTCTTCGAGCCGATCAACGCGATCCGCCGCCACCTGCAGACGCTCGTGGACGTGGGCCTGGGGTACGTGCGGCTCGGCCAGCCCGCCACCACGCTCTCCGGTGGTGAGGCCCAGCGGGTCAAGCTCGCCTCGGAACTCCAGCGCCGCTCCACTGGCAAGACCGTGTACGTGTTGGACGAGCCGACCACCGGTCTGCACTTCGAGGACATCCGTAAGCTGCTGTCCGTGCTCGACCGGCTCGCCCAGAGCGGCAACACGGTGATCGTCATCGAGCACAACCTCGACGTGATCAAGACCGCCGACCACGTCATCGACATGGGCCCCGAGGGCGGTTCCGGCGGTGGCCTGGTGGTGGCGCAGGGCACCCCGGAAGAGGTCGGCGCGGTCGCCGAGTCCTACACCGGACGCTTCCTCGCCAAGATGCTCTGACTCTCGCCGACCGGGGGTCGGGACGGGGCACCCCACCTGGGCTACTACAGTTCGTAGTGGACTTACAGGCGTAGGCGAGGAGCGTTCGGTCGTGGCCGGAATGAGGACATGCGGGTGCGGAATGAGCAGGCGGCGCCTGCTCGGTACGGCGGGAGCGGCTACGGCCGTCGGCGCCGTGAGCGCTTGCGGAGAACCTCCCGAACCGCAGGAGGTGCGCCGCGGCCAGGTGGTCGGTCAGACCACCGAGGTTCCGGAGGGTGGCGGCACGGTGTTCAGCCACAGCAAACTGGTGGTGACCCAGCCGGAGAAGGGCGAGTTCAAGGCCTTCGACGCCGCCTGCACCCACGGTGGCTGCACGGTTCAGGAGGTGGAGGACGAGCTGATCCGGTGCCTGTGTCACGGCAGCGAGTTCGACTACACCTCCGGTGACCCGGTGGCCGGGCCCGCCAACGACCCCTTGGAGTCGTTCACCGTCACCATCGACGGCACCGACATCATCCTGGACTGAAGGCGTCGGAGCCGTACATGACGGAGCCCCGACCGGTGTGAGCGGTCGGGGCTCCGTCATGTACGGGGGGAAGGGGCCTCAGGCCTCGTCCGGGTTCCCGGAGCGGGCGTCACCGTTGCTCTCGTGCACGGCGCCGGAGGCGGCGGTGGCGCGGCGGAAAGCCGAGGTGGGGAACTCCGAGGCGTAGACGGAGTCTTCGTCGTCGCCGCTGGAGACGAACTCGGTGCGCTTGCGCGGCAGCGACTGCGGGTAGTTGGTGGCCAACCAGGTGATGAGGTGTTCGCGGATCTCACACGCGACGTTCCACTGGTCGCCGGTGTCGGCGGCGGTGGCCACCACGCGCACCACGATCTCACCGGTCTCGCTGATGTTCACGACCTGGCAGGACCAGCTGCGGCCGTCCCAGTGCTTGCTGGAGGTGACGAGCTTGCCTGCCTCCTCGCGAAGCTCGGCGACGGGCACTTCCCAGTCCAGGGGGAACTCGACCTTGGCGGTGATGTTGGTGCCGGCCTTGGTCCAGTTCTCGAAGCTGGTCGTGGTGAAGTTGACGACCGGGACCACCAGGCGGCGCTCGTCCCAGATCTTGATGGTGACGTTGACCAGGCTCAGTTCTTCGACCCGGCCCCATTCGCCCTCGACCACGACGACGTCCCCGATGCGCAGGGCGTCGCTGAAGGCCAGCTGGAGTCCGGCGAACAGGTTGCCCAGGGTCGACTGGGCGGCGACACCGGCGACGATACCGATGACACCCGCCGAGGCCAGGAGCCCGGCACCCAGGGCGCGCACGGCGTCGAAGGTGAAGAGGATCGAGGCGATCGCCAGGACCACGATGACGGACGTGATGACGCGGCGCAGCAGGCGGACCTGGGTCTGCAGCCTGCGGGCGCGACGGTCGGCGTCGCCGTTGCTGATGGACAGGCGCTGCAACACCATGTCGGTGGCGGCGTAGGCCAGGCTGAGACCCAGTGCGGTGAGCGTGCCGATCATCAGGATCCGCATCGCGTGCTCGATGGTCGAGTACGTGCTCCACCCCACGTCGCCCACGCCGGGCAGGGCCAGGTTGGCGCCGACCACCGCGGCCGCGGTGTAGGCGGTCACCGCCGAACGTGAGACCACGTAGCGGGTCATCGGCCAGACCTTGCCCAACTTGTGGTTGAGCACCCAATGCAGCACGAAGACCAGGATCATGGAGACCGCGACGGCGATGCCGATCGCGATCCAGTGCGCAACGGTCACGGCGTGGACCTCCTTGTCGTCAATGTCGGAAAGTTGCTGCGTTACCCGCCCAACCTAGAGCATGTGGATACCCAATCGTGACGTTTGGATGAACGATCATTGTGACGTGAGCGGGTCCATCCGCCCTCGTGAGCCGGGCAGGTGGCCGTCTGTCCCCACCACCCACCAGAATGGGGTCATGGCTGCGACTCCTCACCTTCGACCGGCACCCGGATCGATCCCGACAGAGCCCGGCGTCTACCGGTTCAGGGACACCGCCGGTCAGGTCATCTACGTGGGCAAGGCGAAGAACCTGCGGTCACGTCTGTCCTCCTACTTCCGTGACTTCGCCGGGCTGCACCCGCGCACCCAGCAGATGGTGTCCACGGCCGCCGACGTGGACTGGACCATCGTCGGCACCGAGGTCGAGGCACTTCAGCTGGAGTACTCCTGGATCAAGCAGTACAACCCGCGATTCAACGTCAAGTACCGCGACGACAAGAGCTACCCCTACCTGGCGGTGACCCTCAACGAGGAGTTTCCACGGGTGCAGGTGATGCGCGGCGCCAAACGCAAGGGGGTGCGGTACTTCGGCCCGTATTCGCACGCCTGGGCCATCCGCGAGACCGTCGACCTGATGCTGCGGGTCTTTCCGGTGCGGACCTGTTCGGCGGGGGTGTTCCGAGGCGCCCGAAACAGTGGCCGGCCCTGTCTGCTCGGGTACATCGGCAAGTGCGTCGCGCCGTGTGTGGGCAAGGCCACGCCCGAGGAGCACCGCGAGCTGGCCGAGGACTTCTGTTCCTTCATGGCCGGCGACACCGGACGGTTCATCCGCGGCCTGGAGGGCCGCATGAGGGACGAGGCCAAGGAACAGGAGTACGAGCGGGCCGCGCGGATCCGTGACGACATCGAGGCCCTGCGCGCCGCCCTGGAGAAGCAGGCCGTGGTCCTGCCCGACTCCACCGACTGCGACGTCATCTCCATGGCCGAGGACCCGCTGGAGGCCGCGGTCCAGATCTTCCACGTGCGCGGCGGACGGATCCGCGGCCGACGCGGATACGTGGTCGACCGTGTCACCGACGCCGACCCCGGCGAGCTCATGCGGACCTTCCTGCGCCAGATCTACGGCGCCCTGGGCGGTGAGGAGGAGGTCGAGGGCACCGGTACCTCGGTGCCACGCGAGGTCCTGGTCTCCCACGAACCCACCGATCGTGAGGCCGTCGCCCGGTGGCTGTCCGAGCACCGCGGTTCCACGGTGGACCTGCGGGTGCCGCAGCGGGGCGACAAGAAGTCCCTCATGGAGACGGTCGACAAGAACGCCCGAGAGGCGCTGGCCCGACACAAGACCCACCGCGCCGGCGACCTGAGCACACGTTCCCGGGCCCTCAACGAGATCCAGGAGGCCCTGGACCTGCCCGAGGCCCCGCTGCGCATCGAGTGCTTCGACATCTCCAACCTGCAAGGCGAACACGTGGTCGCGTCCATGGTGGTGTTCGAGGACGGGTTGGCGCGCAAGTCCGAGTACCGACGCTTCTCGATCCGCGGCAGCGGCGAGGGCGGGAGCGAACTGCACGACGTGGCCGCCATGTACGAGGTGGTCCGGCGGCGGTTCCGCCGTTACCTGGAGGAGAGCTCCAAGGCCGGTGAGCTCGCCCGCATGGGCGAGACCGGTGACCACGGCGCACAACAAGAGGCCACCGAGGGTGAGCCCACACCCGGTAAGTTCGCCTACCCGCCCAACCTGGTGGTGGTGGACGGTGCCCGACCACAGGCCGAGGCGGCCCGGCGGGCCCTGGACGAACTGGGCATCGAGGACGTGGCCGTGTGCGGACTGGCCAAGCGATTGGAGGAGGTGTGGCTTCCCGACGACGAGGACCCGGTGATCCTCCCGCGCAACGGAGAGGGGCTCTACCTCCTCCAGCGGGTACGCGACGAGGCCCACCGGTTCGCCATCCGTTACCACCGCCAAAAGCGCGCCAAGGCGCTCACCGGTAGCAGTCTGGACGAGCTGCCCGGGCTGGGTCCGTCCCGACGGAGCGCCCTCATCAAGGAGTTCGGCTCGGTGAAACGGCTGGCCGAGGCCGGCGTCGAGGACATCGCCGCCGTGCCCGGTATCGGTGCCAAGCTGGCAGAGGCCGTGCACGCACACCTGTCCGGTGGGGCGACGGCAGAGCAGAGTACTGACGGGGGAGGAGACAAATGACGGTCGAACTGGGTGGAGTGCTGCCACCCGAGGTGGTCATCGTCACCGGGATGTCCGGTGCGGGACGCAGCACGGCGGCCAGGGCCTTGGAGGACCTGGACTGGTTCGTGGTGGACAACCTGCCACCGGGACTGCTGCCGACGATGATCGAACTGGCGGGCCGCACCCATGGCGCGGTGCCGCGAGTGGCGGTGGTGGTGGACGTGCGTTCGCTGGCCTTCACCGAGGACCTGCTGTCCACGGTCGAGGAGCTGCGCAAGCGCGACATGACCGCGCGCGTGCTGTACCTGGAGGCCTCCGACGAGGCCCTGGTACGTCGTTTCGAAGGGGTGCGTCGCCCTCACCCGCTCCAGGGCGAGGGACGCGTCACCGACGGGATCGCCCGCGAGCGAGAGACCCTGCTCGCCATCCGTGGCGAGGCCGACCTGGTCATCGACACCTCCCAGCTCAACGTGCACCAGCTCAAGGCGCGGGTGATCGGGTTCTTCGGGGAGAGCGACGAGGCGCGCACCCGCGCCAACGTGGTCTCCTTCGGGTTCAAGCACGGCCTGCCGGTCGACGCCGACCTGGTGTTGGACTGCCGTTTCCTGCCCAACCCCCACTGGGTGCCCGAGCTCAGACCCATGAACGGGCGTGACGAGCCGGTGAGCGACTACGTTCTCTCCCAGGACGGCGCCAAGGAGATGCTGGAGGCCTATGTCGAGGTGCTCAAGCTGACCCTCGCCGGTTACCAGCGCGAGGGAAAGCACTACATGACCCTCGCGGTCGGCTGTACCGGCGGCAAGCACCGGAGCGTGGCCATGGCCGAACAGTTCGCCGAGCGACTGCGGGGACAAGGGGTGGACGTCAACGTCGTTCACCGCGACGTCGACCGAGAGTAATGACTGCGACCCCGGCCCGTCACCGCGCCGACACCGACCGGTCAACCGAATCGCCAAGAGGGGCGTCTTCCCTTACATTGGCCCGATCATGGTCGGTTCTGCGGATCCGTGCAGGGACTCGGGCACGACGGATCGGGGACGTGGCCGGGGTGTTCGTTGGACCAGGGGACGAGGGGACAGGCCGAAGGCATGCCGAAGAGCGCCGAGCCGGAGGAGCCGGATGAACCGGAGGGGGATGACACCGCGCGTCCGCCCCGGGTGGTCGCGCTGGGAGGCGGACACGGTCTGTACGCCTCGTTGTCGGCGCTGCGCAGGGTGACCACCGACGTCACCGCGATCGTGACCGTGGCCGACGACGGGGGGTCCAGCGGCCGTCTGCGCGAGGAACTGGGGGTACTCCCGCCCGGCGACCTGCGGATGGCGTTGTCTGCCCTGTGCGGGGACGACGAGTGGGGTCACACGTGGACCCAGGTGCTCCAGCACCGCTTCCGCTCCGAAGGCGACCTGCACGGTCACGCCGTCGGCAACCTGCTGATCGTCGCCTTGTGGGAGCTGTTGGGGGACTCGGTGGCCGGCCTGGACTGGGTCGGGCAACTGCTCGGCGCCCACGGCCGAGTGCTGCCGATGTCGTCGGTGCCGTTGGAGATCTCCGCGGAAGTGCTCGGGGTGGACCCCGAACGTCCCGACGACATCACCACGGTGCGCGGCCAGGTGGCCTGCGCGAGCACCAACGGCCGGGTGCGTTCGGTGTCGTTGCTGCCCGAGGAACCCCCGGCCAGCACCCAGGCGGTCAAGGCGGTTCGGGAGGCCGACTGGGTGGTCTTCGGCCCCGGGTCCTGGTTCACCAGCGTCCTGCCGCACCTGTTGGTCCCCGACCTGGCGCACGCCCTGATCACCACCCGCGCCAAGCGGATGGTGGCGTTGAACCTGTCGCCGCAGAAAGGGGAGACCGACGGCTTCCGCCCCGAGACCTACCTGGAGGTGCTGCGCGAGCACGCGCCCAAGCTGGGGGTGGACGTGGTGTTGGCCGACACCGGGACGGTCGAGGACCCGGCCCCGCTCGCATCGGTGGTCGCCGAACTGGGCGGACGGCTGGAGCTGGCCGACCTGAGCCTGGGAGACGGCACCCCCAGGCACGACACGGACAAGCTCGCCGCGGCGTTCGAACGTGTGCTGACCGCCCCCGAGGAACTCGACGAACACGAACCTTGATCGGGTCCGGGTTCGGATCGACCCTCGTCCGGGAAGGGCGATCGCATGGCAGAAAAGCACCGCATCCACCTGGAACGTGTCTACGACGAGGTCCGCGCCCTGAAACACCCGGACCAGGAGGAGAAGCCCCCGCCCGGCGAGCGTTTCCTCGTGGATCGCATGTGGCCGCGCGGGGTGAGTAAGAGCGCCATGGAGGACGCCACCTGGCTCAAGGACGTGGCGCCCAGCTCCGACCTGCGTACCTGGTTCGGGCACGATCCGGAGCGCTTCGACGAGTTCGCCGAGCGCTACCGCACCGAACTGGAGGACGCCCCCGAGGTACTCGAACCCCTTCTGGGCGCGGCTCGGCGCGGGCAGGTGACCCTGCTGTACGCGGCCAAGGACACCGAGCACAACCACGCCATCGTGCTGCGCGATCACCTGGAATCGTTGTCGGGCTCCCAGGGGTCCCAAGGCTCCGGGGGCAATTGACCGCACATCGCCACGAAGGCCGACACGCCGCCTGTGACCTGGGCCGGTGGATCGGCGACACGCCGTGCACGGGTCGGCGTCCAGGCCCGCGTCACGTAGTCTGCGACGAGTAGGTCGCCCGGTTCCCATACCGGGTGACGGTGGCCGGTGTCGGGTGTCGGACACCGGTTTCCTGACGGCTCAAGGGGGAGGATCGCGGCGATGGCGATGACCGGCGTGGTGAAGGACGAGTTGAGCCGCCTGGTGATTCTCAAGCCATGCTGCCGTAAGGCGGAAGTGTCCACCATCCTGCGGTTCACCGGAGGCCTGCACCTCGTGGGCGGCCGGATCGTGATCGAGGCGGAGTTGGACACGGGCGCGGCCGCGCGCCGGCTGCGCAAGGACATCTCGGAGGTGTTCGGACACGAGTCCGAGGTGGTCGTGCTGTCCCCGAGCGGGTTGCGCAAGGGCAATCGGTACGTGGTGCGGGTGATCAAGGAGGGCGAGTCCCTGGCCCGACAGACCGGGCTGGTGGACAACAACGGTCGTCCGGTGCGCGGGTTGCCGCGACACGTGGTCGCCGGTGGCGCCTGTGACTCGGAGTCGGCCTGGCGTGGAGCGTTCATCGCGCACGGCTCACTCACCGAACCGGGCCGGTCGATGTCGCTGGAGGTCACCTGCCCCGGGCCGGAGGCGGCGCTGGCACTGGTGGGCGCGGCCCGTCGACTCAAGGTGCACGCCAAGGCACGTGAGGTGCGCGGTGTGGACCGTGTGGTGGTACGCGATGGCGACTCCATCGGGGCGCTGCTGACTCTGCTGGGCGCTCACCAGAGCGTGTTGGCCTGGGAAGAGCGTCGGATGCGCCGTGAGGTGCGCGCCACCGCCAACCGCCTCGCCAACTTCGACGACGCCAACCTGCGGCGCAGCGCCCGCGCGGCGGTCGCGGCGGGCGCCCGCGTGGAGCGGGCCCTGGAGATTCTGGGGGAGGACGCCCCCAAGCACCTGGTGGCCGCCGGTCGGCTGCGACTGGCGCACAAACAGGCCTCCTTGGAGGAACTGGGACAGCTCTCGGTACCGCCGCTGACCAAGGACGCCATCGCCGGGCGTATCCGAAGGCTGTTGGCCATGGCGGACAAGCGGGCGAGCGACCTCGGTATCGAGGGGACGGAGGCGAACCTCACTCCGGACATGCTGGTGCCCTGAGGACGTACGACCCGGCAGGTCGGGCCGTACGCCCCCGGACACGGGAGCAACGGAGATGTTCGCCTTTGTTAACTGCGGAAACTCGGGGATAACTTCCGAAAATGGTATAGACCTCTTTGGTTCGTGGTGCCAGGATGGGTAATGAATCCGCGAGGGTGGAAGGGTCGTTGAGCGTGGGGTCCGAGCAGGTCTCCGTCGACGCTCCGCTAGGCTCTTTGTGAACACCTGTTATGCGTTCACGCTGTTCAACATGGTCGATTCGGGCCTTGCGGTACCGGATCCCCCAGACGTGAACGCCCGGGTGAAACTGCTGGGCGATAAATGAGGAGTTTGGTTCCGTGACCATCCGTGTAGGCATCAACGGCTTCGGTCGTATCGGCCGCAATTTCTGGCGTGCGGTCGCCGCTGGTGGCAGTGACATCGAAATCGTCGCGGTCAACGACCTCACCGACACCAAGACGCTCGCGCACCTGCTCAAGTACGACACCGTCCTCGGCACCCTCAAGGGTGAGGTCGAGGCGGGCGAGGACTTCATTCGCGTCGACGGCAAGACCGTCAAGGTCATCGCCCAGCGCGACCCCGCCCAGCTGCCCTGGGCCGACCTGAACGTGGACGTGGTCGTCGAGTCCACCGGCATCTTCACCAAGGCCGAGGCCGCCCAGAAGCACATCGACGCGGGCGCCAAGAAGGTCATCATCTCCGCCCCGGCCAAGGGCGAGGACATCACCCTCGTCATGGGCGTCAACGACGACCAGTACGACGCGGCGAACCACCACATCATCTCCAACGCCTCCTGCACCACCAACTGTGTGGCGCCGATGGCGAAGGTGCTGCTGGACAACTTCGGCTTCCAGCAGGGCTTCATGACCACGGTGCACGCGTACACCAACGACCAGGTCATCCTGGACCTGCCGCACAAGGACCTGCGTCGCGCCCGCGCCGCCGCGCAGAACATCATTCCCACCAGCACCGGTGCCGCCAAGGCCACCGCCCTGGCCATCCCCGAGCTGGCGGGCAAGCTGGACGGTATGGCCATGCGCGTGCCCGTGCCGGACGGCTCGGCCACCGACCTGGTCGTCACCGTGGACCGTGAGGTCACCCGGGACGAGGTCAACGCCGCGTTCAAGGCCGCCGCCGAGGGGCCGCTCAAGGACGTGCTCGTCTACACCGAGGACCCGATCGTCTCCTCCGACATCGTCGGAACCGCGCCCTCCTGCACCCTGGACGGCGGCATGACCATGGTCATGGGCAATCAGGTCAAGATCCTGGGCTGGTACGACAACGAGTTCGGCTACTCCAACCGCCTGGTCGACGTGGTCAAGCTGGTCGGCTCCAACCTGTAACCACGGGCTCTCACGGCTCGTGGCCGCATACGCGTGTTCCGGCACCCCTTCCGCTTCGCGCGGTGGGGGTGCCGTCGCGTGCGTGCACCCAGACTTCCCAACCCCAACGAGGAGACCAGCATGCGGACGATCGACGACCTCGACGTCTCCGGAAAGCGCGTGTTCGTCCGGGCCGACCTGAACGTGCCCCTGGACGGTGACCGCATCACCGACGACGGGCGTATTCGGGCCGCCCTGCCCACCATCACCAAGCTGCGCGAGCGCGGCGCCCGTGTCATCGTCGCCGCCCACCTGGGCCGCCCCAAGGGCGAGCCGGACCCGAAGTTCTCGCTGCGTTCCGTCGCCGTCCGCCTGGGGGAGCTGCTCGGCGCGGAGGTCGCCTTCGCCACCGACACCGCCGGCGAGTCGGCCCGAGCCACCGCGGAGGCCCTGGCCGACGGCGAGGTCGCGCTGCTGGAGAACGTGCGTTTCGAGCCCGGCGAGACCAGCAAGGACGACGCCGAGCGCGGCGAGCTCGCCGACCGTTTCTCGCGGCTGGCCGACCTGTACGTCGGTGACGCCTTCGGTGCCGTGCACCGCAAGCACGCCAGTGTCTACGACCTGCCCGGAAAGCTCCCGCACGCCGTCGGCGGTCTGGTGCTGACCGAGGTCGAGGTGCTCAAGAAGCTCACCGGTGACCCGCAGCGCCCCTACGCCGTGGTCCTGGGCGGGTCGAAGGTCTCCGACAAGCTCGGCGTCATCGACAACCTCCTGGGCACCGCCGATCGCCTGCTCATCGGCGGCGGCATGGTGTTCACCTTCCTCAAGGCCAAGGGCTACGAGGTGGGCTCCAGCCTTCTGGAGGCCGACCAGCTCGACACCGTCCGCGGCTACCTGGAGCGCGCCGAGCGTGAGGGCGTGGAGATCGTCCTGCCGGTGGACGTGGTGGCCGCCGAGAAGTTCGCCGCCGACGCCCCGCACGACGACGTCGACGTGGACGCCATCCCGGCCGACCGGATGGGTCTGGACATCGGCCCCAAGAGCAGGCTCCTGTTCGCCGAGAAGCTCGCCGATACCAAGACCGTCTTCTGGAACGGCCCCATGGGCGTCTTCGAGATGGAGCCCTACGCCGGCGGCACCCGCTCCCTGGCCAAGGCGCTCATCGACTCGGACGCCTTCACCGTGGTCGGTGGCGGTGACTCCGCGGCGGCCGTGCGCGCCCTGGGCTTCGACGAGGCGGCCTTCGGTCACATCTCCACCGGCGGCGGTGCCAGTCTTGAATACCTGGAGGGCAAGGCCCTGCCCGGTATCGACGCCCTCGCCGAATAGTTTCGCAGAACCGACAAGACGTTGAAGGAAGTGACGACGATGTCCAAGCGCCTGCCGCTCATCGCGGGCAACTGGAAGATGAACAACAACCACCTGGAGGCGATCGCGCTCGTCCAGAAGTTGTCCTTCGCCCTGAAGGACAAGGACTACGACAACGCCGAGGTCGTCGTCGTGCCGCCGTTCACCGACCTGCGCAGCGTGCAGACGCTGGTGGACGGGGACAGGCTGAGCATCAAGTTCGGTGCCCAGGACGTCTCCGCCCATGACAAGGGCGCCTACACCGGTGAGATCTCCGGTGCGATGCTCGCCAAGCTCGAATGCTCCTACGTACTGGTGGGCCACTCCGAGCGCCGCGAGTACCACGCCGAGGACGACGCCCTGGTCAACGCCAAGGTCAAGGCCGCGTTCAAGAACGACATCGTGCCGATCCTGTGCGTGGGGGAGGGCCTGGAGGTCCGCAAGGCCGGACGGCAGGTCGAGCACGTCCTGGCGCAGCTGGACGGCGCCCTGAAGGAGATCCCCGCCGAGCAGGCCGAGAGGCTCGTCGTGGCCTACGAGCCGGTGTGGGCCATCGGCACCGGAGAGGTCGCCACCCCCGAGGACGCCCAGGAGGTCTGCGCTGCCATCCGCGCGCGTCTGTCCGAGCTGTACTCCGGTGAGGTCGCCGAGGCCACGCGCCTCCTCTACGGCGGTTCGGTCAAGGGCGACAACATGGCCGGCATCATGGCCAAGGACGACGTCGACGGCGCCCTGGTCGGTGGTGCGAGCCTGAAGGCGGAGGAGTTCGCCAAGGTGATCCGTTTCGGTGAGAACGGCTGACCGAACGTCTTGTTTTGTCCCATCCGTCACGCTCCGATGTCCAAGTGTGACGGATGGGGTGCCCGACAGGTGCACTGTTCGGGCTAGACTTCGCTCAGGGGTCCACCGTGCCTCGCGGTTGACCCTTCCGTGTCCCCAGGACGCGGTAAAGTCCGAAAACGTCCCCGGCTCTCCTCCTTCTACGGCCCGTTCCCGGTCGGCACCCTCATGTCGTCGCAGGTGATGGGTGGGGAAAGGGGGGCCGAGGTGTCCATCCCCCCGCTGCGGGGTCGAGCTACGGGTGAGCGTGTGATCCTCGGTCTGTCCATCTTCGTGATGCTTCTCAGTGTGCTTCTGATCCTCCTCGTGCTGATGCACAAGGGTAAGGGCGGTGGCCTTTCCGACATGTTCGGCGGTGGCGTCACGTCCTCGCTCGGTGGGTCGTCGGTGGTCGAGCGAAACCTCGACCGGATGACCGTGGGCGTGGGCGTCGTGTGGATCGTGACGATCGTCGTTCTCGGCCTGTTGATCAACCGGGGAATGTAGCACCGCCCGATCGCGGTCCCCTCGTCCACAGTCAAGCTCGCCCGAGTCAACCGGTGAGCGAGTTCGCCGAAGGAGTTTTTCGTGGGTAGTGGCAGTGCCATCCGTGGCAGCCGAGTCGGAGCCGGCCCGATGGGCGAGGCGGAGCGGGGCGAGGCCGCTCCGCGTGTGAGGGTTCCGTTCTACTGTGCGAACTTGCACGAGGTCGTCCCCAGTTTCGCCAGCGAGGCCGCGGTCCCCGACGAGTGGGATTGCCCGCGTTGTGGTTTCCCCTCGGGCAAGGACAAGGCCAATCCGCCCGCGCCGCCTCGTACCGAGCCGTACAAGACGCACCTGGCGTACGTGAAGGAGCGGCGCAGCGAGGAGGAGGGCAAACTCATCCTGGATGAGGCGCTCGCCAAGCTGCGCGCCGATCGTGCCGCCGTGGAGGCTCACATGAAAGCCTCCCAGAACTGACCTTCCGGTTCCTCAAGGCTCGTCATCGGGGCCCGTCGCTGAACGCGCGGGCCCCGACGTGTTCTCACGCGGCCGGGTATATGAGAAGCATGGGGACTTTCTCATTCCCGGGACCCGTGTGGCTGATGGGAAATACGATGTCCGACACACCCCCGAAGCCCCCCTTGCCTTGAGGAGATGGTGTCGATGTCCACGTGCCCCACCGGAGGAGACCACGACTGGATCCTCGGCGACGACCGTAAGTTCCAGTGCGCCAAGTGCGGGGCTCAGAGCGCCAGGCGGCTCTGAGGAGTCTCGCCCGGTCGGGCCGTCCCACCCTCCTCGGGCTCGTTCTTGGCCCTGGCCCGCCACGCCACCGGCACGCCCAGGCTCTCGGCCACGCCCTTGGCCCACCGTTCCAGCGGCGCGAATCGGTCGGGGCCCTCCTCGGGGAGCATCGTCCACCCTCGGTAGATCACCCCGTCCTGAACCAGGACCTCACCGTTCACCTCAAGGGCCGTCTCGTACTCACGTGTACCGCGTCTCATGAGCAGGACTGTAGCGGTCGGCGCCGCTCGGCATCAGGCATTCCACGCAACTTGTATCCCAAGTCGGACACAACCCCACAAAACCCGGCATGGCAGGGTGAGTCGGCGCACAAAGCGCCCCCGGAACTTGGAAGAATGGGGGCATGGCTTCCCCCGAACCTCCGGAACTCCCTTCCGACGCGCCGGGCGTTCCCTCGGACCTGACCAGGGCCCCCGCGAGCGTGTCCCACCTGCGTCGTTACGTCAGTCTGCGCGGACCCAACACTCGCATGTGGATGACCGCCGCCTACTTCTCCGCCGCGCTCACCTTGGGTTTCCTCCTCGTGGTGGGCTCGATGATCTGGCACGTCGCCCGAGAGGAGACCACGGTCGGTTCGGTGTCCCTGTGGGCCTTCGCCGCGCTCGTCATGTTCTTCATCGGGCCGGGCGGCAACGTGTTCCTCGTGCGAGGGCTGCCCCAACGCATCACCAGTCAGGGCATCAACGCCGACAGTGACGGCGTCACCGTCCTGCAGGAACGCAAGTGGTGGTTCCCCGGGGAGGGCACGTTCATCGCCTGGCCGGAGATCCACCGCATCCGTGAGGTGCACACCGGCGGGCGCAGGATCCTGTACTTCATCGAGTTCGCGCTGGACACCCACCGCGTCGAAGCCGAGCTGCCGAGCTGGGCGGAGAGCGCCGAGAGTCTCGACCTGGAGGCGGACCCCGCAGCGGCCACACAGTTCTACGTGCAGGTTCCCCTCGAACGGAAGGAACAGATCCTGCGCATGATGGAACGCACCGCTCCGTTGCCCGCCATCGTCGAACGCAGCGCGCCGCTACGCTGAACGACCGTTGAGCCGGCGGGTGAGCTCGTGGGCGGCGTCGCGCACCCGTGCCGCCAGCGCGCCCGGCGTCACCGGCCGGGCGCTGGGAACGGTGAGGCTGATCGCCGCCGCCGGGCGCCCGTTGTGGTCCGAGGCGGAAGCGGCCACCGACACGAACCCCTCGGTGACCTGGCCGTCCTCCAAGGACCAGCCCTGCCCGCCCTCCTCGGCCAGTAGCGTTCGCAGGTCGCCGGGGGTACGCGGTCCCTGCCCCGTGCGGTCGGTGAAGGCCGCCACGTTCGGGTACAGGGCGCGCACCTGGGCTCGCGGCAGCCGGGCCATCATCGCCCGCCCCGACGCCGTCAGGTGGGCGGGAAGCCGCACGCCCACCCCGGTGATCAGCGTGGGTGCGTGCGGTGGCTGTTCCTTGAGCAGGTACAGGGTGTCGGCCCCGTGCAGGACGCCCAGGTGGGCGGTGGCCCCGGTGGACTCGGTGAGTTGGTGCAGCAAGGGGCGGGCCAGCCGTTCGACGCCGTCGTGGCGAAGGTAGGCGGAGCCGATCTCGAACGCCGCGACCCCCAGTCCCCACCGGCGTTCCTCGGGCAGGTGGGTCACGAACCCTTCCTCGGCCATGGCCTCCAACAACTGGTAGACACTGGATCGAGGCAGTCCGAGCCCGTTGGCGATCGCCGTGGCCGATACCGGGCCCGGCCGAGTGGCCAGGAACCGCAGTAGCCGCAACGCCCGCGTGGCCGCCGGAACATGGCTCATGCCCTGATCGTCCCACAACCCTCGAACCACGGTGTCCGGTATTTCGGACGGAAGTCACGTGTCAGCGCTTCCGGCGAAGCGGTGGACGGGGTCGAATGGGGGCATGTCCACAGCAGTCGCTTCCGTTGCCGTCGGTGGTGCCCCGCTCACCCCGGCCCAGGTCCTGGCCGTCGCCCGCGACGGCGCCCATGTCATCCTCGGTGAGGAGACCCGCAAGGCCGTCCGCCACGGCCGGGAACGGGTCGAGTCCCTCGCCCGCGGCGAGGTCCCCACCTACGGGATCAGTACCGGGTTCGGTGCCCTCGCCACCCGGCACATCGCCCCCGAGATGCGGGCCCGTCTCCAACGTTCACTGATCCGTTCGCACGCCGCCGGCGCCGGACCCGAGGTGGAGACGGAGGTCGTGCGCGCCCTGATGCTGCTGCGTCTGCGCACCCTGGCCTCGGGCAACACCGGGGTCCAACCGGTCACGGTCGACACCCTCGCAGGCCTCCTCAACGCGGGGATCACCCCCGTGGTGCACGAGTACGGCAGCCTGGGCTGCTCCGGCGACCTGGCGCCGCTGTCCCACGTGGCGCTCGCACTGATGGGGGAGGGACGGGTCCGCGACGCCTCCGGCGAACTCAAGGAGGCCGCCGAGGCCCTGACGGCGGCCGGGATCGCCCCCGTGGAACTGGGTGCCAAGGAGGGCCTGGCCCTGATCAACGGCACCGACGGGATGCTGGGCATGCTCGCCATGGCCTGTATGGACCTGGCGAGGCTGCTCAAGGTCGCCGACGTCACCGCCGCCATGAGCGTGGAGGCCCTGCTGGGCACCGACCGGGTCTTCGCCGCCGAACTCCAGGCGCTGCGACCCCACCCCGGACAGGCCGCGTCGGCCGCCAACCTGCGCGCCCTGCTCGCCGACTCCCCGGTGGTGGCCTCCCACCGAGGCCCCGACTGCAACCGGATCCAGGACGCCTACTCGCTGCGTTGCGCGCCCCAGGTGGCCGGCGCCGCCCGCGACACCCTCACCCACGCGTTGTCGGTGGCCGGACGTGAACTGGACAGCGTCATCGACAATCCCGTCGTGCTCGACGACGGCCGGGTGGAGTCCAACGGCAACTTCCACGGCGCCCCCGTCGCCTACGTGCTGGACTTTCTGGCGGTGGCCGTGGCCGATGTCGCCTCCATCGCCGAACGCCGCACCGACCGCATGCTCGACGTCTCCCGTTCCCACGGGTTGCCCGCCTTCCTGGCCGACGACCCCGGCGTCGACTCGGGCCACATGATCGCCCAGTACACCCAGGCCGCCATCGTCTCCGAGCTCAAGCGCCTGGCCGTGCCCGCCAGCGTCGACTCCATCCCCAGTTCGGCCATGCAGGAGGACCACGTGTCCATGGGGTGGGCGGCCGCCCGTAAGCTGCGCCGCGCCGTCGACGGGCTCACCAACGTGCTGGCCGTGGAGCTGCTCACCGCCGCACGCGCCCTGGACCTGCGCTCGCCCTTGGAACCCGGGCCGGCCACCGGCGCCGTGCTGAAGCTGGTGCGCGAGAGGGTCGCCGGCCCCGGCCCCGACCGCTATCTGGCCCCCGAGATCGCCGCCGTGGCGGATCTGGTCGCCGACGGTTCCGTGATCGAGGCCGCCGAGTCCGTCACTCCGCTCGTCTGAGACCCCCCGAGGAGACCTTCCATGAGTACGCCACGCACCGTACGCGCGGCTCGCGGCACCACCCTGTCGGCCAAGGGTTGGCAGCAGGAGGCCGCCCTGCGCATGTTCCACAACAACCTCGACCCCGAGGTCGCCGAGCACCCCGAGGACCTCGTGGTCTACGGCGGCACCGGCAGGGCCGCGCGCGATTGGCGCAGCTTCGACCGCATCACCGCCTCCCTGCGCGACCTGGAGGGCGACGAGACCCTGTTGGTACAGTCCGGGCGGCCGGTCGGCATCATGCGCACCCACGAGTGGGCGCCGCGCGTGCTGCTGGCCAACAGCAACCTGGTGGGCGACTGGGCGAATTGGCCCGAGTTCCGCCGTCTGGAGGCCGAAGGCCTGACCATGTACGGGCAGATGACCGCCGGTTCGTGGATCTACATCGGTACCCAGGGCATCCTCCAGGGCACCTATGAGACCTTCGCCGCCGTGGCCGCCAAGTTGGGTTCGAGCGGGCACGGTGAGGGCACGCTGGCGGGCACCATCACCCTCACCGCCGGGCTCGGTGGAATGGGCGGCGCCCAGCCGTTGGCCGTCACCATGAACGACGGTGTGGCGATCGTGGTCGAGTGCGACGGCAGCCGCATCGACCGCCGTATCGAACACCGCTACCTGGACGTGCGCGCGGGCAGCCTCGACGAGGCCCTCGAATTGGCCGAGCGTGCCCGCGTCGAACGCCGCCCGCTGTCCATCGGTGTCCTGGGCAACGCCGCCGAGGTCTTTCCCGAGCTGCTCCGCCGCGGCGCCCCGATCGACATCGTCACCGACCAGACCTCCGCCCACGACCCGCTCGCCTACCTGCCGGTGGGCGTGCCCTTCGAGGACTGGAAGGAAGCGGCCGCGGCCGATCCCGAGGGGTTCACCGTCCGCGCACGCGAGTCCATGGCCGCGCACGTGGCCGCCATGGTGGGCTTCCTGGACGCCGGAGCCGAGGTGTTCGACTACGGAAACTCCATCCGCGACGAGGCCCGCCAGGGCGGCTTCACCCGCGCCTTCGACTTCCCCGGCTTCGTGCCCGCCTACATCCGGCCCCTGTTCTGTGAGGGCAAGGGCCCCTTCCGCTGGGCCGCCCTGTCCGGTGACCCGGCCGACATCGCCCGCACCGACCAGGCCGTCCTCGACCTGTTCCCGGACAACGACCACCTGCGCCGGTGGATCCGGATGGCCGGCGAGAGGGTCGCCTTCCAAGGGCTCCCCGCCCGTATCTGCTGGCTGGGCCAAGGGGAACGCGCCGCCGCCGGGCAGCGCTTCAACGAACTCGTCGCCTCCGGTGAGATCTCCGCGCCACTGGCCATCGGCCGCGACCACCTGGACTCCGGTTCGGTGGCCTCGCCCTACCGGGAGACGGAGGGAATGAAGGACGGTTCGGACGCCATCGCCGACTGGCCGTTGCTCAACGCCCTGGTCAACACCTCCTCCGGCGCCTCCTGGGTGTCCATCCACCACGGTGGTGGTGTGGGCATGGGCCGCTCCATCCACGCGGGTCAGGTCAGCGTCGCCGACGGAACCGACCTGGCCGCCGCCAAGCTCCAGCGCGTGCTCACCAACGATCCCGCCATGGGCGTGGTCCGCCACGTCGACGCCGGTTACGAGGAAGCCGAACGGGTCGCCGACACCCACGGCATCCGCGTGCCGATGAGGGAGGGCGAGTGAGCTTCGACCGGCTCTGGGCCGAACTGGCCCCCGTCGGACGCTCCGCCCACGGCGGCTACCACCGGTACACCTGGGCGGGCGCCGACACCGACGCCCGCGCCTGGTTCACCGATGCGGCCGCCGCCCGTGGCCTGGACGTGCGCACCGACCGCAACGGCAACCTGTGGGCCTGGTGGGGCACGCCCGGACCGGGCGCCGTGGCCACCGGTTCCCACCTGGACTCGGTGCCCGACGGTGGGGCCTTCGACGGTCCGCTCGGAGTGGTCGGCGCCCTGGCCGCCGTCGACGAGTTGCGTTCACGTGGATTCACACCGGGCCGCCCGCTGGCGGTCGGTGTGTTCGTGGAGGAGGAGGGCGGCCGGTTCGGGGTGCCCTGCCTGGGCAGCCGCCTGGCCACCGGGGGGATCGATCCGGACCGGGCCCGCGCGTTGACCGACGCCGCCGGTACGACCTGGGCCGATGCCATGGCCGCCCGCGGGATGGACCCGGACGGCATCGGACCCGACCCCGACCTCATCGGGATGTTCGACGTCTTCGTCGAACTGCACGTGGAACAGGGTCGCGCCCTGGCCGACACCGCCCACCCGGTGGGGGTGGCGGGTTCGATCTGGCCGCATGGGCGCTGGCGCATGGACTTCACCGGACGAGCCGACCACGCGGGCACCACCCGGTTGGTCGACCGGTCCGACCCCATGCTGCCGCTCGCCCACACGATCCTGGCCGCACGGGCACTGGCCGAGAGCCATGACGCGCGCGCCACCGTCGCCAAGACCCATGTCACCCCCAACGGCACCAACGCCATCCCCTCACTGGTCAGCGCCTGGTTGGACGCCCGAGCGGCGGACCAGACCGTCCTGGCCGCGGTGGTGGAGGGGGTGCGCGAGGCCGCGGAGAGGGCCGCCCACGAGCACGGGGTCGCCCTGGCCGTGGCGGCCGAGTCCACCACGCCCCTGGTGGAGTTCTCCCACGACCTGCGCGACCGTCTGGCCGCCACCGTGGCCGACCGGGTCCCCGAGTCGGCGGGTCCGGTGCCGATCCTGCCCACCGGTGCCGGGCACGACGCCGGTGTGCTGTCCGCGCACGTGCCGACCGCCATGATGTACGTGCGCAACCCCACCGGGGTGTCCCACTCGCCGCTGGAGTGGGCCGACCCGAAGGACTGCCACGCCGGGGTCACGGCCCTGGCCGACGTCCTCGCCGACCTGCTCGGCGAGCCGGGGAGGACCACGTGAACCGACCGCGACGCCTGTGGTGCGAGTGGGCGTGGCTCGGTGGCCGCGTCCCCGAGCACGGGGTGCTCCTGACCGTGGAGTCCGGCCGGCTGATGTCGGTGACCTCCGGTGTGGAACGCCCCGCCGACGCCGAACACCTGACCGGACTCACGCTGCCCGGCCTGGCCAACGCCCACTCGCACGCCTTCCACCGGGCGCTGCGCGGACGCACCCACGCCGACGGCGGGTCCTTCTGGACCTGGCGCGAGGTGATGTACCGGGTCGCCGAGCGCCTGGACCCCGACTCCTACCACCGGCTGGCCCGGGCGACCTTCGCCGAGATGGCCTTGGCCGGGGTGGTGTGCGTGGGCGAGTTCCACTACCTGCACCACGGGCCCGGAGGCCGTCGCTACGCCGACCCCAACGCCATGGGTCACGCCCTGGTCGCGGCCGCCGCCGACGCCGGTGTGCGCATCACCCTGTTGGACGTGTGCTACCTGGCCGGAGGCCTGGGCGAGGACGGCCGGCACCTACCGCTCGTCGGTCCCCAACTGCGCTTCGGCGACGGCACCGTGGAGGCCTGGGGGGAACGCGTGGCCGACCTGGATTTCGGCGGTGACCACGCGCGCTCGGGCGTGGCCGCCCATTCGGTACGGGCCGTGCCGGTGCGGGACCTGCCCGAGGTGGCGCGCTTCGCCACCGGAGGGGGACTGCCCCTGCACGTCCACGTCTCCGAACAGCCCGCGGAGAACGCCGCCTGCCTGGCCGCCCACGGGCTCACCCCCACACGACTGCTGGCCGAGGCCGGTGCGCTCACCGAGCGCACGACCCTGGTGCACGCCACCCACCTGACCGACGACGACGTCGCCACCGTCCGGGAACACGGCTCGGCGGTGTGCCTGTGTCCCACCACCGAACGCGACCTCGCCGACGGACTGCCCCGTACCGGCGACCTCGTCGCGGGGCCGCACCCGGTTCCGCTGAGCCTGGGCAGCGACCAACACGCCCAGACGGACCTGTTCGAGGAGGCGCGGGCCGTGGAGTTGCACGAACGACTGCGCACCCACCGGCGCGGCACCCTGGACGCCGGGGCGCTGCTGCGCGCCGCCACCGTCGACGGTCACTCCGGTCTGGGGTGGGACGACGCCGGCACGTTGGCGCCCGGGTCCCGGGCCGACCTGGTCAACGTTCCCCTGGACGGTGTGCGCCTGGCCGGGGCCGATCCGGCCAGGGCCACCGACGCCGTGGTCTTCGCGGCCACCGCCACCGACGTGCGCCACGTGATGGTGGACGGAGCCTGGACCGTCCGCGACGGAGTCCACACCCGACTGCCCGACACCGCCCGCGAACTCGACTCCGCGATCAAGGAGCTTCTGTGAGCACCGACGTCCCCGGCACCGTCCTCGTCGACGGCATCGCCACCCTGGTCACCAACGACCCCTCCCTGGGGGAGGGGCCGCTCGGCGAGATCTCCGACGCGGCCCTGGTCATCGAGGAAGGACGCGTCGCCTGGGCCGGACCGCGCGCCTCGGCCCCGGCCGCCGACGCGCGGATCGACGCCGACGGCCGCTGCGTCATCCCCGGGTTCGTGGACAGCCACTCCCACGTCGTCTTCGCCGGGGATCGCAGCCGCGAGTTCGCCGCCCGGATGAGCGGCGTCCCGTACTCGGCGGGCGGCATCCGCACCACGGTCGCCGCCACCCGCGCCGCCTCCGACACCGAACTCCTGGCCGGTGCCCGACGCCTGGTCCGCGAGGCCGGCGCCCAGGGCACCACCACCCTGGAGGTCAAGTCCGGGTACGGGCTGACCATCGAGGACGAACGCCGCTGCCTGGAGGTGGCCGGTCGTGTCACCGACGAGGTCACCTTCCTGGGCGCGCACGTGGTGGCCCCCGAGTACGCCGACGATCCGGAAGGCTACGTCGACCTGGTCACCGGGCCCATGTTGGACGCCTGCGCGCCGTACGCCCGCTGGGTGGACGTGTTCTGCGAACGTGGAGCCTTCGACGAGGAGGCCTCTCGCCGGGTGCTCACCGCCGGTAGGGAACGAGGGCTGTTGCCCCGGGTGCACGGCAACCAGCTGGGGGAGGGGCCGGGGGTGCGCCTGGCCGTGGAGCTGGGCGCGGCCTCGGTGGACCACTGCACCTATCTGAGCGCCGAGGACGTGGACGCGCTGGCGGAGGCCGCCCGGCGCCCCGAACCCACCGTGGCGACCCTGCTGCCCGGCGTGGACTTCTCCACCCGCCAGCCCTACCCGGATGCCCGCGCGCTGATCGACGCCGGCGCCCTGGTGGCGCTGGCCAGTGATTGCAACCCGGGTTCGTGCTTCACTTCCAGCCTGGCGTTCTGTGTCGCCGTGGCGGTCCGGGACATGGGGATGACCCCGGACGAGGCGGTGTGGGCGGCGACCAAGGGCGGGGCGATGGCCCTGCGCCGCACGGACGTGGGCCACCTGGCCCCCGGCGCGCGCGCCGACCTCACCCTGCTGGAGGCGCCCAACCACCTGTACCTGGCCTATCGGCCGGGTGTCCCCCAGGTGGCGGCGGTGTGGAAGGACGGCGCGCTCATCTCCGGACGACCCTAGGATCCCGGACACGAAGACGGGGGCCGGCGAGACCATGGGTGGTCACCGGCCCCCGTTTCACGGCGTGGGAGCGTGCTACTCGTCGTCGCCGGCGTCGGCGCTCTCGGCCTCGGACTTCTCGGCCGAAGCGGCCTTCTTGACGCGGCGCTTCTTCACCGGACGGGAGTAGTCGACCAAGGGCTCATAGCGAGACTCGTGCTCCTTGAAGCACTCCTCGCAGGCGTCGACCTCGCGGACGGCGCCTTCCCAGGCGAACTGGATGACCTCAGTCGCCTCGACCTTCTCCTCGCGAACGGCGTGGGGATCGCAGTACTTGCGCGTGAAGACCTCGGTGACCACGGCGGGGATTTCCCTTCGGTTTCGCGTGAACAGTGTGGACCCCTTAATCATACACATGTACGAACGACGAGACCGGGATTCATCCGGTTCGCCGTCATGGGTTCGGGGTCGTCCCGAAGCCTAGCGAAGACAGAGGGGTCTCCGCGCCGCACGGCGACCCGCACGTCCCGGGTGACCTGCTTCTCCGGCGGACGACCCTCGGGGCTGTGATCCATCGCGCTATTCGCGCCAACCGATTTGTGCATTTGGTGAACACGGGAGTCCACCCCTCGTTAGGGTGATCCTCGATCGGAACGGTGCACGGTGAACCGCGCGCATCGACGCAGCGACGGCCGAACCGTTCCGAAAGGGGAGACGCCGCGGGGGAGCGGTGCCCGGAAACCGCGCAGAGATCGTTGGGGGACGAGTCGTGGTCGAGTACATGGAAGGCACGTCCAGAAGGCGTACCGAGCCCGAGGGCGGGGGTGATCGGCCCGGTGGGAGGTCGGCTCGGGCCCGTGCACGCGCCGAGGCCGACATGGCGCACACCTGCGAACGCGTCTCCGTCGACCCGCGTTTCGTGAAACTACGGCGGCGGTTCGCCCTCCAGTTCACGCTTTTGGTCACCACCTTCCTGGGCGGGTACATGGCCTATCTGTTCCTTTCCGCCTACGCGCGCGATTTCATGCGCGTGCAGATCTTCGATTCGATCAATGTCGCGCTGATCCTGGGAATAGGGCAGTTCCTGCTCACCTTCGTTCTCGCCTGGGCCTTCGGCCGTTTCTCCGCCCGTGCCATCGATCCGCTGGCCGAGGAGATCCGCGACCACGCACGTGTCGAGGACGGGATCGACGGACGGGTGATGAACTGATGGGAACCCTCGATCACACATACGACCTGAGCAGTGTCCTCGGCGGACAACTCAGCGCCGCCCACGCCTGGACCATCGGCCTGTGCGCGGTGTTCGTCCTCACCACCCTGGTCATCACCATCCGGGCCCGGAGCACCACCAAGGGCGCCGTCGACTTCTACGCCGGTGGCCGCGGTTTCTCCAGCACCCAGAACGGACTCGCCCTCACCGGCGACTACCTGTCGGCGGCCTCCTTCCTGGGCATCGCCGGGATGATCTCGCTCCAGGGATACGACGGGTTCCTGTACTCCATCGGATTCCTCGTCGCCTGGCTGCTGGTCCTGCCCATGGCTCAGCTGATGCGCAACACCGGCCGCTTCACCATGGCCGACCTGCCCGCCTTCCGGATGCGCCGGATGCGCGTGCGCCTGGCCTGCACGGTCTCCACCGTCACGGTGTGCGTGTTCTACCTGGTGGCCCAGATGGTCGGCGCCGGAGCCCTGGTCGCGGTCCTGCTCGGCCTGCACGACGGTGGCACCTTCCTCGGAATGAGCGCCGGCCAGACCCGCACCGGCGCGATCGTCCTGGTGGGCGTGCTGATGATCGTCTACGTCATGTACGGCGGGATGAAGGCGGCCACCTGGCTTCAGATCATCAAGGCCGTCGTGCTGCTGTCGGCCACCGGCCTGTTGACCGTCATGGTGCTGGCCCTGTTCTCCTTCGACCCGCGTGCCCTGCTGTCCGGGGCGGCCGAGGCCAGCGGCCACGGGCAGGCCTTCCTCGAACCCGGGTTGGGCTTCGGGGTGGAGGTGCCCGGCGAGCGGGCGCAGACCTTCTTCAACAAGATGGACCTGATCAGCCTCGGGTTGGCCCTGGTACTGGGCACCGTCGCCCTGCCGCACATCCTCATCCGCTTCTACACGGTGCCCGACGGCCGCTCGGCGCGCTCCTCGGTCAACCGCACCATCGTGATGGTCGGCGCGTTCTACCTGATGACCCTGGCCATGGGGTTCGGTGCCGCCGCCCTGGTGGGCTCGGAGCGCATCATGGCCCTGGACCCCTCGGGCAACTCCGCGGTGCCGATGCTCGCCGAGGAACTGGGACGGCTCACGGCCGGTCCGGTGGGCGCCGCCGTGCTGCTCGCGCTCATCTCCGCGGTCGCCCTGGCCACCATCCTCGCGGTCATCGCCAGCCTGACCCTGGCCTCCTCGTCCTCCATCGCGCACGATCTGTTCGGCCACATCCTCATGTGGGGGCGCCCGCGCGAGTCCCAGGAGGTGAGCGTGGCCCGCTTCTCCGCCTGCCTGATCGGCGGGATCTCCATCGTCCTGGCGGTCCAGGCCCAGGAACAGAACGTCGCGTTCCTGGTGGGGTTGGCCTTCGCGATCGCCGCCGCGGCCAACCTGCCCGTCATCGTCCTCACCATGTTCTGGCGCCGCTTCAACACCAACGGCGTGGAGTGGGGCATCTACGGCGGGCTGTCGGCCACCCTGCTGCTGATGCTGTTCTCCCCGGTGATGTCGGGCAAGACCGACCCGGTCACGGGCGAGAACCTGTCGATGCTGCCGGCCTGGATCGACATCCAGTACTTCCCCATGGAGAACCCGGCCCTGGTCGCCGTTCCCCTCGGGTTCGCCTGCGCCATCATCGGCAGTCTGCTCTCCTCCGAGCACAACAACGCCCGCTACACCGAACTCCGGGTGCGTTCCCTCACCGGTTGGGGCGCCGAGCGCGACTGACGGTTCAGGGTAGGCGGTGGCGGGCCCGGGCCATCGCCTCGGCGACCTCCTCCAACAGCTCCGGCAGGGCGGGCAGGGCCCGCGCCGTCTCCGCCCAGGAACGCTCCACCTCGGCCACCCACTGCTCCACCGACATCTCCTCGGACCGGCGCATCGACCGCAGCATGGCCCAGGCCGCGACCGCCACCAACGGTCGGGCCGGGCCGCGACCCCGCACCTCAAGGGAGGTGGCCACCGACCACCGACCGTCCGGGGCGGGGGAGGGCAGCGCCTCGCCGACGGCGCGCACCAAGGGATGCCTCACCTCGAACCGGGCGGGGGCCGCCGCGCCCGGTTCGCCCGACAGCGCCGCGTACCAGCCGGGTAGGTCGACGTGGAACGACACCTCCACCTGGAGCAGGGAGGAATTCTTACCGACCATGCTCATCGGCGCGGGGAACCGCATCCGGCCGTGGACGGACAGGGTCCGGGCGGCCCGGTCGTGCACCACGGTGCCGGTCGTCACCGGGTCGTCGAAGCCGGTGACCGCGGGGTCCTCGCGCATGGCGAAGTCGACCGCGCACCGTCCCTCCGCGTCCCAGGAGTCGACGGTCAGGTCGGTGCCCACCCACCCCTCGGCCTCGTCGGGGAAGTCCGGTTCGCCGTCCTCGCCCAGGCTGCTGAACAGGTAGTGGGCGCCCGGGGTCAGGTGTTCGCCCGACAGCAGCCGCAGCGAGTGCTCCACGTCCGGCAGGTCCGCCTCGCGTTTCCTGCGTTCCCGCGTCTGCTCGGGATCGATCACCCCGAGCTCTTCGGCGCGCCGCTCCAGGCGTTCCTGTTCCGCCTCGTCGGGGATCAGCAGGTGCCCCTCGTCGTCGAACCGGGCGTCGCGCAACACCCGGTGCACCTCGTCGAGCGAACCGGTGACGTCCTCGCGCTCCAACGCGTCCAGGTCCAGGGTGTGGCTCAGGCGGGGCATGTCCCCTCCGCTTCGGCTGGTGGATCGGTACGGGCCCGCTCATTGTGGTCTCCTGGGGCGACGGTGGACAAGCGACGACCGGACACGGGTGGGGAACGAGTGCCGGATGGTACACCGAACCGGCACCATGGAGACCACGAGGGGAACGTTCGCCCCGGGACTGTCCGAGAGGAGTTCCCGGTGAGCCGAGGACGGCGGGGCGACCGCCGTCACGATCATGGAGGGGGTGGAGTCGGTGCCCAGACGGTGGACCGTGATCCTCAAGGATCGGGCCGACACGGCACGTCCGATCCGTCCGGAGGACTGCCATGGGTTGCTCAACCACTGGTGGCCCCAGCCCGATCGAGAGCACACCGCGGCCAAGCGCTGGGCGATGAACGGCTGGCCCCTGCCCCTGGGGAACCGTCTGCACCACTGGACCCTCACCTGGTTGGACGACGAGGATCCCGCGCCCCTGGACCCCGCGGAACTGGTCGGGGTCCCCCAACGCATCGGCGACCACCTGCTGGAGCCGCTGTCGGTCACCCGGACCTTCGAGCGCACCTACGCGGAGATGCTCACCGAGGGATACGGCCACTTCTCGGCTCGCGCGGCCGAGATCCGCGCCATGACCCCCGTGGTGACCACCACCCGCGACACCACCGGCGAACGCGTCCCGCACATCTGGCCCAATCCCCGGCGGCTCTTCGGCGCGGTGCACCGGTCCGGCGGCGGGATCGTCGGCGGCAGCGGCGCGGTGGGCGCGGTGGCCCGCTTCGCCCCACCGACCCTGGCCGCGTCCTGGTTGGAACGCGCCCTGGTCGACCTGACCCAGATACGCCGCTCCCCGCTGCCGGGGGAGGACGTGCGCCTGACCGAACACCACCACGCGGAGAAGCGCAACGTGCTGGGCTGGTTGGGCGGGCTGCGCCTGGACTCCACCGCCGGGGCGCGTCGCCCCGTCGACACCTTCTCCACCCTGTTGGAACTGATCGAACTCACCGGGGTCGGCAAGTACACCGCCCAGGGTTTCGGCGCGGTCCGGGTCGACAGTGTCGGCGGCGGACGCCCGGCCGTGGAGGTACCCGCTCCCCGAGACGGTCACGCCGCGCACCCGGTCCGTCGTGCCCGGCCTCGTCACGTGGGCGGCAACCGCGACCATGCGGTGGCCGAGGCGGAGGAGTTCGGCGGCGCCCTGTTCGACTGACCCCCAGACCGCCGGTTCCCGCCCTAGGACGGAGGGCGGGGGCCGGTGTGGAAGTGTCGGCTCCCACCCGGTGGACGGGGTGGGAGCCGACCTCTTCCTCCCGCGCCTCACACCCGCCGTGTGTGCGGGGCCGGACCGTGCTCGGCCCCTTGTTCTCGCAGGGCGCGGGCCAGATCGCGCAAGTGCGGAACGAGGTCCTGCGGTGTCGGAGGGGGGCCGGAGAGCTTGGTGGCGGAGGGGCGCTCCCGCTCGGACAGTCCGAGTGGTTCGTGTGGGTGCGGGATCGGCATCGGCGGCCTTTCTCGAAGGTGGGGAGGTGCACGTGCGAAGGCGGTACCCGGGAAAGACGGTGGGGCATCGACGCGTCCTCAACGACGTCTCTCGGACAGTCCGCCGTTCACGGGTGACCGGAAGGGGCCGGCGGGGTGCCGCTGCGGCGTGACTCCTGGTATCGGTGGTGAGGTCGGCGTCGCCGTCCGAGAGGAACCCTCGAAGGACACGTCGGCCTCGTGACATCCACGCATAAGGAGTCCGCCACGGTGCCCCCTGCCCCCGCCCACCGAGAGCCACCGACCGAGGCCCCCACCCGCGGGGTCCTCGTCGGTGTGGACCTGCGGGGCATCCAGGCCTACGTCTACAGCGGACGCCGGATCCTGGACGCGGTCGGCCGGGCCGCGCTCGTCGCCGAACTCACCGACACCTCCGACCTTCGCCACGGGGTGGCCGACCTGGTGCCCGAGGGCTGCCTGGTCCTGCGCGACGCCGGTGGGGCGCTCACCGTGGTCCTGTCGGACGTGGACACCGCCCGTACCTTCACCGCCCGCTACACGCGAAGGCTCCGTGACCGCGCCGGCGACCTCACCCCGGTCGTGGCGTTCGTCCCCTACGGGCCCGGGGCGCCGCGGGTGGACGGAGAGGGCGCCGAGCCCGACCTGGACTCCGCGCTGACGATGTTGCCGGTGCGTCTACGCCGGGCCCGACGGCACATGTCGGCGCTGCACGCCCCGGCGCACGGGTACGGGATCACCGCGGTGTGCTCGGTGAGCGGGGCGCCGGCGGAGTCCGTCGACAGCAGCCGTTCGAACCACACCCGGGCACACGAACGGGTGTCCGCCGACGTGGCCAGGGCCCGCGGCATCGGCCGCCGCTGGCACCGGGCGCACGGCGACGCCTGGCTGGCGGACGCGGTCACCGCCACCGGCTCCCCGGAACTGGCGCTGCCCATGGAGGTGGACCGTCTCGGCCGCGACCACGGGGGCGTGAGCCGGGTCGCCGTGATGCACCTCGACGTCAACGGGCTGGGCGCGATCCTGGGCGAGTACCGGGAACGGGCCGGCGATCCCGACCGGCCGGGATCGGGCGCGCTGGCCCAGCGGGGGTTGTCCACCCGTATCGCCGGACTCACCGGGGGGTTGGCCCGCGCGATGGTGCGGGCGGTGGCCGCCATGGTGCGCGCCGCCCCCGGGGAGACGCCCCACGTGCCGGGGACCGGGAGCGGGGGCCCCATCACCCTCGACCACGAACCCGGAGGCCCGGTCCGGTTGCCGGTGCGGCCGATCGTGGTCGCGGGCGACGACCTCACGGTCCTGTGCGACGCCCGCCTGGCCCTGGCCATGGTGCGGTACGCCCTGCGTTGGCTGGACACCGACCCCGACCTGATCGAGGACGTCGACGATCCGCGGGTGGCCCTGCACCGGACCCTGGCCGCCGCGTACGGAGTCGGAGGTCGTCGGGTCCCGGAACGTGGGCACACCACCTTCGTGCCCACGGTCGGTGTCGGTGTCGCGATGCAGCCGGTGGGCGCTCCCCTGTCGCTGGGATACGACCTGTGCGAGGCGATGTGCCGGATCGCCAAGACGCACCGGGTGGCCCGCGCCGAACACGATCCCGTGGCCGCGGAGGACCACACGGTCGCCTGGACGACCCGTTTCGACGGGGTCGAACGGGTCCTGCGCCGGATGGAGGACGCCCGACGGGCGACCCCGCCGCGCACCGCCCGACCGATGAGCGGCACCGACTTCACCCGATTCCTCGACCGCTACCTCGGTGGCCGTGACGGCGGACCGCTCGTGGACGGTGACACCCGCAGACGTGGTTGGCTGGTGTCCTCGCTGGTCCCCCTCCTGGAGTCGGGGGTCGATCCCGCCCCCGAACTGGCCCGCCGTGCCCGGGTGACCGGGCGCCCCGTCGCCCTGCCGCAGGGGTGGACCACCGGTGAACTGCTGGACGCCGTCGACGTGATGGACCTGTACCTGGATCCGGGGGGTGAGGGCTCGTGAGCGCACCGGACCGAATCGTGGTGCGTCTGGTCTCCCCGGCCCTGTTCGTCGGTGCCAGCGCCGACGGTACGGGCGCCGACACCGACGTGGTCACCGACGGGCACGGCCTGCCTCACCTGCCCCGCCACCGGTTGGCGGCACGGCTTCGGGTCGGGGCGCTCGACGCGCTCACCGTCGCCGCCGAACTGGGCGAGGCGGTGGAGCGGGTCTTCGGTCGCGGACGCTCGCACGGCCCGGACCGGATCCTGCGGGTGGGCCACGCGGTCACCGGCGACCCCGTGCGCGCCGCGGTCGCCCACGCTCTGGCCGGCCGCTCCGAACCCCTGCGTTCCACCCTGCGACGTGCCGTCACCGGCGCCTACACCACCCTGGAGTCGGGGGTGGAGATCGGCCCCGACGGCGCCCCCGAGCCGGGGCGGCTGCGCACCAACCGGGTCCTGCTCCCGGGGCTGACCCTGGTGTCCGACCTGACCTGGTCCACGCCACCGGTGGCGGACGACTGGCGCTGCCTGGCCATGGCGTGCCTGGCCACCGACCAGATCGGACTCAAGGCCACCCGGGGGCGTGGCCGGGTCGACGTGCGGTTGTCCACGCCGCGGGACCCCGACCCGCACGCCACCACCCTCCGATTGGCCGGGGCCCCGGGCCCCGGAGAGGGGCCCGGGCCATGAACCACCCGGTCGTCGCCTACCTGCCGCTGCGGTACGTCCTCACCGACTCGGTCGCCGTGCGCACCTCCTTCGACCCGCTGCACACCGACCCGGTGCTGAGCGGTCGCGCCCAACGGGGCATGCTCGCCGCGGCGCTGACCCGCGCCGGCCTCCGGGAGGAGCTGACCGCGTGGGTGGCGCGCGGCGAACACGTCCACTTCTCACCCGCCCACCCACGGCTCGAACAGCACGCGCGGCCCGGTGTCCAGGTGGTCGCCCACCCATCGCCCACGTACCTGTACACCCCGGGCAAGGACGGCGACACCCTCGTGGACGCCTTCGCCGGGGCCACCGACGACCCGAACCTGCCCTACCGTGCCGTCCGCGACCCCCTGACCCCGGACCGGTCGTTGCGCGCGATGGTGCGCACCACCGCCGAGCGTTATCTGGGCCGATCCCGGACCGGGGAGAGCGGACGCGGGGTGCCCTTCTTCACCACGAGCCTGGACCCCGGCCAGGTCTTCGAGGCCCGCTGGCGACTGAGCGGTCCCGACCACGCGTTCCTGCGCGCACTGGCCGAACGGATCCTCGGGGTGCTGGAGTCGGCCCGCGGCGCGCTCACCCTGGGCGCGGGGGGCACCCGCGCGCACGGCGGGGTGGACGTGGGACCGGTGGACCCCGAGCGTCCCCTGTCCCCGGACCGGGTGGCGTGGCCCCGCCCGGATCGCTCCCGTGCCGCCGGCCAGGAGGTCGACCTGCTGCTGCTCTCGCCCGCGATGGTGGTGGGCGCCCAGGGGCAGCACCGACCGCACGCCCTGGTGCCCGCCGTGCGCGAACTCTGGGAACGGCGCCTGCCCCGCGTCCGCCCCGAGGTGGTGGCCGCGCACGTCGAACCCGTGCTCGTGGGCGCCTACCACCGCGCCTATCGGGGCCCGATGATCGAGCGCAGGGCCGCCGCCGCGGGTTCGGTGGTGCGGCTGCGAACGGCCACGGAACTCACCACCGCGCAGGTCCGCGACCTGGAGGCGTACACGCTGGGCGAACGGGCGGTGGACGGGTACGGCCAGTTCGTCCTCCTGGATCCGCCGCCGGGCGATCCCGAACCGTTGGTGCCGCCCTCGACGCCGGCGCCCGCCCGCCGACCGGGGACCGTGACCCTGACCGACGGCAGGGCCCTGCCCGAGCCGGGACCGCTGGACCCGGCCGCCGACCCGCACCTGGCCGTCCTGTACGACGCGCTGCTGTGGAACGCCGCCGCGCAACCGGTCCGCGACCACGCCCGCGCCCTGGCCCGGGCCTCCACCGCCACCCTCGCCCCGCTCACCCCCAGCCTGCTGGGTCGGCTGCGCGAGGTGGTCGCCCACCCGCACCGCACCCCCGACGAGGCGCTGACCGCCCTGCACACCACCCTGACCGGGGACTCCGGGCAGGGCGCGCACAAGGTCCTGCGCGAGCGTGCGGTGCGTACCCTGGAACGAGCCCACCTCAAGCGCCCGGGCCGGGGTGGACGGATCACCGTCCACCGGTGGCTGAGCGAACTCGCCGGCGGCGAGACGGCCGTGTCGTGGTGGCGATCCCATCGCCCCGGCGACGCGCCCGACTCCGCCTACCCTCGCGCCCTGGCCGCCGTCGACCTGGCCCGCCCCGACGGCCTGCCCGACCTCGCACGCGACAACGGACTGTCCCCCCGGGCCGAGGAATGGGAACGCCAGGTCGCGCCACGGCTGTGCCTGCTGCTGGTCTCCTCCTGGATGGCGGAGGCGGCGCGGGTCCTGCGCGCCACCCCCGACGGAGGTGGCACACGGTGAACCACCTGGTGTGGGAGTTCACCACCCGTCTGCTCCTGCTCGGCGACGCCCACGTGGGCGCGGCCCGGGCCACGCCCCGGCACGCCGCCGAGAGCGACGTGGATCTGGCCCTGGACCGTGACCCGCGCAGCGGTCTGCCCCGACTCCGCGCCACCACCCTGGCCGGACTGCTGCGCCACGAACTGCTGGCCCGCACCGACCAGACGGCCGTGACCTCGCTGTTCGGCATCGACGACGGAAGTTCGGGGTTCGCGACGGCGGAGGCGGCCCCCGTGCCCAGCGCGCTGGACCTCGACGACGCCCACGCCGTCCTGCCCGACGACACCTCCGTGACGGTTCGGGTCGGCACCCGCGTCGACCCGACCACCGGGACCGTGCACCCCGGACGCATGTGGCAGTGGGAGGTCCTGCCCGCCGGAACGGAGTTCACCTGCCATCTGCGCCTACGGGTGCCCGATCCGGTCGACGAGGCCCGCCTGCTCACCCTGCTGGTCCTGGCCACCCGAGGCCTGGAGGGGGAGGGGCCCGGTATCCGGATCGGTGGGCGCACCGGTCGCGGGTACGGCGCGATCCGCGCCACCCACTGGGCGGCCCGCCGGCACGACCTCACCGATCCGGGCGGGTGGTTCGACTTCCACGCCCGCACGTGGGACGAAAGGTCGAGCCACGGCACCGAGGCGCTCACCGACCCCCCACGCGGTCTCACCGAACTCCTCGACACCCGGTTGCGCGGGAACGGCCGCGCGGCGGTCGCGGCGCACGTGCGGGACCGCTCGGCCGGCCCCGACCCCCGGCACCGGGCCGAACTACGTCTGGAAATGCGCGTGGCCGAACGCGCCGATCCCCTCGGTTCGGGGTCGTTGCGTCCCGGGCTGCTCATGATCGGCGACGTGCCCGAGGCCGACCGGCTCGCCGAGGTCGACCGCGCCCACCGGTGGCGGCCCACGGTCACCGACGACGGGAAGGTGCGCCGGGCACCGGTGCTCGGGGACACGGCCCTGTTCGCCCTGTTCAAACGGATCGGTGGCCGCCTGGTCCGGGACGCCGCCGAACACCTCGGCGCACCGGCGGAGCGGTGGCGCCGATGGCACGGCCACTGGTGGGGAGCCGACCCCGCGGAACAGGGCGCGCCCAGGCCCTCCCGGATCCGTCTGCGGGCCACACCCACCCTCACCGGAGGGGCGCCGCTGACCACCACGCGCATGACCGTGGACGCGCTGTTCGGCGACGCCGTGGACGGCCGCCTGTTCACCACCGACGTGCACTGCGGGGGCGGCGCCGAGGTCGTCCTGGACGTGCCAGAACCCGATGACGCCGTGCTCGGTCTGTTCGCGCTGGTGGTCCGGGAATTGTCCACCGTTCCCCTCGACACCCTCGGAGCCGGGGCCGGAGGGGGCAACGGTCGACTCACCGTCACCCGCGCGACCCTGGTCACCCATGGTCGGCCCGGGGACGGGACGGACACCGTGGACCTGATGGCGGCCCTCGACGACCCCGACGGTCACGAGGGTGGGATCGTCCGAGGCCGGCTGCGCGCCCTGCACACCCGACTCACCGAGGAGGGACCCCCATGAACGTCCACGCCCACGAACCACCGGACCCGGTGGGGATCGACGTCGACCGGCTCGCCCCGGAACGGATCGACACCGTACTGACGGACGTGTTCGGCCACGGTGTGCGCTGTCGTGAGCTGGACCGGGCCCTGGACGGCGCCCCTCCCGGCCCCCAGTGGCTCTTGGCCGAACTCGGCGACGGACGCGTCACCGGAGCCTGCCCTCGGGGCCGCTGGCGGCGCTCGGACGGCGATGTCGCCGACCGATGGCGGATCCTGGAGGTCCTGGTCTTCGCCGCGCACGCCCAGATCCGCCTGGGCGAGGGCGCCGGGTCCGGATGGATCGCCACCGACGCCACCGGGGACCACCCCGAGTGGCTGCGCCCCCGCGATCGTTCCTTCCTGCTCCAGGGGTGGGTCGGTGACGAATACCGGAACAGCCTGGGAGGGGAGGTGCCGATGACGGTCACCCGGGAACCCTCGGGTACCGAAGCGGTCCTCCCCGTGCCCTGGACCGACTTCTCCGGCCGACTGCGCCCCCTGTCGGAGCCGGGACGCAGCGCCTTGGAGAGCACCGGGACCTGGCTGACCGTCCGGGAATACTGGGCGGCCGACCCCGCCACCGGTGCGGTAGGGGTGGCCTTCCACCGACTCACCGGGATGTACGCCGGAACCAAACCCACCGGTCCGGAGTTCGAGGTCGGCACCGGGGACCGGATCGAGGAGCACTGATGGTGGACCCCCGAGACGTCGCCCACCGCGCCACGGCGCCCTACGGGCTGGTCCGCCTGGCGGACGGCCCCGTACCCGCCACGGCCCTGCACCCGGACCACGACACCGACGCCCTCCTGCGCTCGCACGACCGCACCGTCCCGGGCACCCACACCGGATGGATCGACCTGACCCTGACCACGCTGACCCCCACGTTCGTCGGACAGACCCGACGCGGCGAAGGGGTGGCCCGCTCGGTCCGTCTTCCGGACGGCGACCGCGCGCTGCCGACCGTGCCCGGCACGACCCTGCGCGGCCTGGTCCGCCACACCGTCCGGGTACTCACCGGCGGGGAGACGGGGCCGGTCAACACCCCCATGCTGTTCTTCCGGGCGCCGGTGCGCATCGACCCCGACAAGGCCGACAGCTCCCTCTCGACCCGGGCCCGCCACGTGATGGCCCGTAGGCACGCCCACTACCGCGAACGTCGCGCCGGGCTGCGCACCGCGCAGGGATTCATGTACCGATCACCGGAGGACGAAGGCTGGTACGTCGTGGAGCTCCCGGCGACCGCGTTGGAATCCTCGCCGGGGAAGGCGCTCAAGGTTCCCTTCCCCGTGCTGCGCGAGAGTGTGGCCACGTGGGACTTCGGTGTGGAGAAGTTCCCCGACCCGCCGCACGGCGCCGGGTACGTACCCACGTCCCACGAACAGCACGGCCGGTTGCAGCACCGCTGGGTGCACGCCGTCCACCGCCGGAACGGTGTGGTCGCCGTCGCCCCCACCGAGAAGGAGGCCCGTGCCCACCCGGTGGCCCGCACCGACGGGGGCGGGGTGATCCGGGCGCTACTGGTACTGACCGGGGTGGCGGCGGGGGAGCGCCGCAACGCCTATCTGTTCCCCCGCCCGCCGGATCTGCGAAAGAACCGTCACCCGGTCCCGGAGCCCCTGGTGGACCTGTTCGAGTCGGCCGAACAGATCACCGGTTACCAGCGGGCCGCCTTCCCCGACACCCTTTCGGCGGGCGGCGGTGATCCGGCCCGGCCACCGGTGGCGGGGACCCCGGGCGGTGGACTGCCTCGACAGAGCCTGGAACCGGTCTGGTTCGACGTGGACGTGTCCGGCCGGGTGGTCTCCTTCGGACGTTCGGGCGGCTACCGCATCGCCGTGGGCGACGAGGAACCCGTCCGCCGGGCGGTCCCGGAGCCCGTGCTGGGGCCCCAACACGGAGACCCCGACCGCGCCGGCCGGGCCGGCCGCCTCGTCGACGTGTGCCGCGCGATGTTCGGTGACACCGACGTGTTCGCCGGGGAGGCCGGGGCGCTCAAGGGCCGGGTCGCGTTCGGCAACGCCGTCGCCGAGGACACCGACGCCGACCTGACCGACCCCGACCACCCCGAGGGGACGGTGCTGCGGGTGCGACTGCTGTCCCCGCAACGCGGCTGTTTCGCCAACTACCTGGTGCAGGGACCCGACGCCGCGTCGGGCGACCGACCCGACATCGTCACCTGGTCGCACGAGGGGGACGTGCGTCTGGGCGGTTACAAGGTCTACCTGCACCGGCACCGGCCCACCGGCGGCCCGTACCCCTACGACGAACGCGCCGAGCAGGAACTCGACCTGGAGGTCCTGCCCGCCGACGGGTCCGCTCCGCGACCGCGCGAGACCCAACGCGACATCGTGCCGCTGCGCGAAGGGCTGGCGCTGCGGTCCCGGATCACCTTCACCAACCTCACCGACGCCGAACTCGGCGCACTGATGCGGGCGCTGCTGCTGGACAACCCGGAGGACGGCGGTGACCCGGCCGACCCCGAGCACGCCCACAAGGTGGGGATGGGCAAGTCGCTGGGGATGGGCAGCGTCCACCTGCTACCCGAGCTGTACCTGGTGGACCGGGGCGCCCGCGCCGCGGACCTGTCCCTGCGTCCCGACGCCGGGGTGGTGCGCGCCGACCACGCGCGGGTCCGGTCGTTCCTGGACGCCTTCTCGGTCGCCCTGGTCGGCCACCGGCTTCCCGGGCCGGCGGAGCCGCGGCGTTGGCGCGAGGTGGACCAGACGGTCGACGTGTGCCTGGCCACCCGATGGCGGCACCGGCTGCCCCCGGAGGAGACCGCGGTCATGTCGCTGCGCCACTTCGCCGAATACCCGATCCTGCCCCCGCTGGTGGACCGGTTCCGCTCGCCGGATCCCTGACCGGCCGGTTCACCCCGGTCGGTCGCCGGTGATGATCGTCTCGGTCAGCGCGTCCAGCAGGTCGGCTCTCAGCTCCGGGTCGTCTTGGGCCTCGCGCCACCGTTCGGGGACGGTGGGTCCGGTCTTGGACAATCGGCCCAGCAGGGCTTCGAGCGTGCCCCGCGGGTCGGCGTCGAAGGCCGCCCGATGGCCGTGGGCCTCAGCGGCCAGTTCCCGCCCCAGCCAGGCCAGCCACCGGCGTTCGTGGTCGGCCAGGACCTCCCGCCTGGGTGCGTCCTCGCCCGCCGGTGACGGTTCCGGGACCGGGTTGTAGGGGGCGCTGCGCGCGCGTCCCCGGGCCTGCTGCACCAAGGTGAAGTGGGTGGGCATGAGCGTGGCCATCCGGGACAGGACATCGGTGAGCCGACGGGCCAGGTCCTCGCCGGTGAGTTCGGGGAGGAACCCACGGAGCAGGAGACGGCGGCGCTGGTCGGGGGTGCGGGCGGGGTCGGCGTCCCGGCCGGAGGCGAGCTCGGCCATCTTGCGCAGCAGGTAGTCGCCGGTGGCGGTGGAGACCATGGGCGGTTCGCACACGGTGCCCGAGCGGCGTCCGTACAGGTCGGCCACGGGCACGGCGCTGCCGTCCTCGGTGAAGGAGACGGACTCGCCGGGGCAGATGTCCTCGGGCAGATCGGCGGCCGGGTTGCCCCGCCCGGCGGTCAGCACCAGCATGGCCAGGGCCTCCTGCTCGACCACGTCGGTGGCGACCCGGGACACGTCCCGGCGTTGGGCCCACCGGCGGGGGCGTTCGGAGAAGGCGCTGCGTTCCTTGCCGTTGGGTGCGGGGCTCGGGTACACCCGGCGCAGGTTCTTGTAGGAACGGTCGCGGCGCACGTCGTCCAGGGCGTCGCGCAGCCGGTGCGCGGCGGTGCGGTCCACCCCCGTGACGGAGGGCAGCGCGCGGGCCATGCGCACGGCGATCACCCCGTGCGGGTCGCCGCCGTGCTCGGGGCACGGGCAGTGCTCGACGCACAGGTCGATGTAGTCCCAGAACTGCTCGGTGTGGCCGGCGCAGCCCTGAGCGGTTCCGTCTGTGGAGCAGGGGCCGCACCCCAGCACGCGGGTGAACACGCGCAGGAAGGTCGTCGACCCGTACAACTCCCAGGCGGAGCAACGGTGCTTGCTCACGAACTCTTCTCCCCGGATCGTCCAGGGCCGGGACGCTTCCCCAGCCCTTCCGGGGAAACGTGTGCGCGAGTCGAGAGCGAGCGGATGACACTCCTGAGTGAACGGGAGGTCGTACAACAAACTAGGGCTTCCGTGGGAGGAAAGTCAATTGTCGACGATCGCCTCTAAAGAGACGAATCATATTCTTATTCTAGAAATCGGTCATGAGGAAACAGCCGTCACAGAAAGAACACGGGGGAGTGCCGGTCGGTCCCACGCGCATGTGTCCGAGAGACTGCGGTGAGGACCTTGGAACAGGCACGTCGGCAAGAGGAAACGGGAGGTCCGACGGATGAGGGTGATCAACCTGACGCCGCATGAGGTACGGGTGGTCGACGCACAGGCGCGAGTGATCCGCACCTGGAAGAGCGCGCCCCGGCCCGCCAGGGTCGAGACCGACCGGAAACCGCTACACGAGATCGACGGGATCCCCCTCCTGTCCGAGGCGCGCACCCGCGCCGCCAACCTCCCCGACCCCGAGGAGGGGGTCTGGTACATCGTCTCGTCCGTGGTCAGTTCCGCCCACCCCGAGCGCTGCGACCTCCTGGTCCCCTCCGACCTGGTGCGCGACAGCAAGGGGGTGGTCACCGCTTGCCGTTCTTTCGTCATCATGTCCGAACCCGCGAGGGAGAGAGAAGTGGTGGGAACGGTCGCCTGAAGCCGGCCGTTCCGCAATGAGTACTGTGGGACCCACTTCTGTGGGAAAGGACAACGTGGACGAACCCTCCGCAGCCGTCGTCCTCGTAGGACAGAACCCCACTCCCGCGTTGCTGGCCTCGCTGACCCTTCCCGTCGACCACCTGTTCCTGGTCTGTAGCGACGGCACCGTGGCGGTGGCGCGCCGGGTCGCCGTGGCGGTGGAACGCCTGCGTGAGAACCGTGCCGTACGCGTCCTCAGCGTCGGCCCCGACCCGCACGACCCCGACGCGGTCACCGCGCTCCTGGACCGGGTGCGCGAGGCCCTCGCCGGGCGCCCCTGGCACCTGGACTACACCGGCGGCACCAAGGTCATGAGCGTGGCCGCGGCCCTGCACCACGAACGCTCCCTCCCACCCGAGGCGCATCGCCTACGCCACTACCTCGACCCCCACCGCGACCCGCCCGGAGCGCTCGGGGTGGACCTGGCCACCTTGGCCGGGATCCACGGAGCCCACTGGGAGGAACGTCGCGACCCGGCGCCGGTGCGTCGCTACCTCGGCGGTGGAGAGGACGCCCTGCGCCGGGCCTATCCACGCCTGCCCACGGGCGAACTCAACGGCGTCATCGCCGAGGGACGAGTCCTGTCCCACCTGCGCCGACTCACCGGTGGCCGGCCCGACACCGAGGTCCTGGGCGCCCGCCGCGTGGTCGACCCCTACCGACCCGGTGGTTCCATCGCCGACTTCGACGCCCTGCTGCGCCACCGCCACCGAGTCCTGTGCGTGGAGGTCAAGAGCCGAGCCGAGGACGTGGTCGCCCGGGCCGGCTGGACGGTCGCCAAGTCACGGCGCGTGTTCGGCGGGGCCACCCAGGCCCTGTTCGTCTACACCGGCCCGGTCGTGGACGACCTGCGCGAACGCATCACCGCCTACAACCCGGCCCTGTCCGCCCGCAACGTGCACGTGTGGCACGCCAAAGCGTTCTGGGAACGGGTGACCTCCTTCGACGCCCTGTGCAAGGCCTTCCTGCCGGCCCTGGACACCGGCCACGGGACCTCACCGGCGACGCCCGTGCCCCTGGCCCCGGCCGCCGGGCCGCCCCACCACCCGGAACCGGAACAGGGCCCCCTCCTCGTCACCCCTCTGGGCGGCAGCCGCCTGGGCGCCCTGACCGCGCTGCACGCCCACCGGCCCTCCCGCACGCTTGTACTGCCCTCCCGGCAGAGCCTGCGCGCCAACGTGCGAGAGGCCGCCGCCCGCACCCTGTACGCGGTCGAACGCCCGGGCCTGCCCGCCCCCGACGCCGACACCCTGCGCGCCGAGGGGTACCGCGACCGGGTACGCCTGGCCGCGGACCCGGTCGACGGGTTCGACCCCGAGGCGGTCGCGGCGGTGGCGGGGGAGTGGATCGACCGCGAACGCGACGGGGAACGCCCCGTGGTCGTGGACTTCACCACCGGAACCAAGGCGATGAGTCTGGGCCTGACCAAAGCGGCCCTCAACGGTGGGGCCTGCGCCACCTACCAACTGGCCCGCGACCGGGCCGTGGTGTGCCTGCGCCATGGTCGGCGCCGTCTGCGCGGTCGCGCCGGCCCGGACTGGTCGTTGGTGCTGAGCGGCTACGAACCGCTGGCGTCGGACCTGGCCGAGGTGGTCGACGGTCCGGTGCTCGACGAGGTCGAGGTGGAACTGCTGGACCTGGTCGCGCGAAGGCTCTCCACGGCCGCTTCGGGACCCTGCCGGGTGTGGTGGGACCCCTCTCTTGCCGACGACACGGCCTTCCTCACCGCGCGGGAGCGGCCCACCCTGGTGTTGGCCTTCGACGATCGGGCGGTGGGACTGGCCGCCCCCGCCTGGCGCCGGCGCCGCACCCCCGACGGGCCGCGTCGTGAGGTGAGCCCGGGCGGGTGGGCGCAGAGCGTGTTCGCCGCGACCACGCACCTGAGCGTGCGCTGTGACGTGGCGGGCACCCTGCTGGCGCTGACCCGCCCCGGCCGGGACGTGACCCGGGCCGGTGAACTGGTGGACTGGATCGCGGAGGGCATCTCCGAAGGGGCCGATACCCAAGGGATCCGGTTCGGCGACCCCAGTCGACCTCTGGTGGTGGAGGTCGATCCGCAGGCGCCACCGGCGTTGTCGGACACCGACGTCAGCCTCCTCTGAACGTCGCGCCATCACCCGGCAGGTAAAACACCTCGGAACGGACTGTTGACCCTGGTCACGGCATGTTCACCACGCGTGGCGACGCGCTCGCTCCGAGTATGTAGGGGTGAGGGGTCGACTACTCGGAGTGAGGTCCGGTGTGCGAGTGCGGGTGAGACGGCGACTGTTCGGTGCCGGAGTGCTGGCGACGATCCTGGCGCTCACCCCCGGAGCACCGTTCGCCGACGTCAAGGACGGGCCCCACCCCTTCCACGGACAGCACATCGACTGGGAACCCTGCCTGGACCAGGACGAACTCGCCGAGGCCGGACCGATCGAGGGCGACCCCGACTGGCGGGCCCGCCTGGAGTGCGGCACCATCACCGTCCCCGTCGACCACGGCGACCCCGAGGGCGAACTCCTCGAACTGGCCCTGATCCGCCAACCCGCCCGAGGCGCGAGCCGGGGCTCGCTCGTGTTCGACTTCGGTGGCCCCGGGGTCTCCGGGATCGACACCTTCCGCGCCGGCGCCCTGCCCCTGGGCCGCGGGGTGCGCGAGAACTTCGACCTGGTCTCCTTCGACCCCCGAGGCGTCGGCGACAGCGGCGGTTTCACCTGCCGAGGCCACGCCGACCTGGACGGACTCCTGGCCCAAATCCGCGGCATCGACCCCGACGACCTGCCCGAACGCGCCCTGCGCAAATTGGAGAGGATCGCCCACGACTTCACCACCGGTTGCGTCGACGCCGTGGGCGAGGACTTCCTCTTCAACATGGGCACCGTGAACGTCGCCCGCGACCTCGACCTGGTGCGCGACGCCCTGGGCGACGATCGGCTGCGCTACGTCGGCTACTCCTACGGAACCTCCATCGGCGCCCACTACGCAGAGATGTACCCCGAACGCTCCGGCGCGCTGGTCCTGGACGGTGCGGTGACGATCGACGGCGACGTGATCACCGACACCGTCGAACAGACCGCGGGCCTGCAGACCTCGTGGGAGGCCTTCGTCGCCTATTGCCTGGACACCGCCCCGGAATGCCCGTTCACCGGTATGGAGACCGCATCCGAGGAGTTGGAGACCCTCCTGGACGGCCTCGACACCGAGCCGTTGCGTATCGACGGTCGTGAACTGGACAGGTACGACCTCCTGGACCTGCTGCGCGGCACGCTGCACACCGAACAGCTGTGGCCGGGCGCCGCGCTGCTGCTCGCAGGTCTGGCCGCCGACGAACGCGACGGGTTCGTCACCGACTACCTGTCGAGCCTGAGCGACGACGCGACCGAGGAACCCCCCGGCGCGGACGAGGCCGCCCACATCGCGGTGCGCTGCGCCGACCACCCCCGACCCACCGACACCGCCGACTACCTTCAAGGCGCCCGCGAGGCCGAGGACGCCTCCCCGCTCTTCGGCGGATCGGAGGTCTGGCGGATGCTGCCCTGCGCCACCTGGCCGGACACCGAGGTGACGCCCACCGCGCTGAGCGCCCCGATGGCCCCACCGATCCTGGTCGTGGGCACCGTGGGCGACCCGGCCACCCCCTACACGTGGGCGCGGGAACTGACCGAACAGCTCGGTTCCGCAGGCCTGCTCACCTACGAGGGCGGCGGCCACACCGCCTACGGGGCCGGCCGCGCCTGTGTGGACGAGGCCGTGGAGAACTACCTGCTGGGCGGTGGGCTCCCGGGCCGGGACACCACCTGCCCGAGCGTGCTCTGACCGACGCACCTCACCCCATCGGACGAACGATCTCCCCCGCCCGGGGGAGGTGACGGCGCTCCGTCTTCGGCAGACTCGTTCACGAGGCACCGAACGGAGAGGGAGAAGATCATGGGCGCACGACGATGGGTGGGGTGGGCCGCGGCCGGATCCGGGGTGGTCCTGGGCGCGGCGCACCTCGCCATCACCGGCGGGCCCGTACTCACCGGCGCGCAGGAACCCACCCTCGGTCACCTGGTCTGGGTGTTCGTCCCGGTCCTGGTCGCCCTGGCCTTCTCCGCCGCGGCGCCGGCCCTGGCCGACACCCGGCGTGACCGGGGACGTTGGCCGCTCTGGGTCGGTGGGACGGCCGCGGTCTCGACCGGTGCGCTCACCCTGCTCGGGTTCGCGTCCCTGGCATCGGGCGCGGACCCGGCCACCTACTTCCTCGGCCCGGGGCCCTACGCGCTGCCGTGCGCGGTCCTGTTCACCACGCTCACCCTGAGCCATCGAACCGCTCGGACCGCGTCCCCTCCCGATAGCGGCCCGGGGACACACCGAACTCCCGCTTGAACGCGTTGGCGAACGCGAACTGCGAGGAGTACCCGACCCTCGTCGCGATCGAGCCGACCGGCGCGTCCTCCTCGTTCAACAGCCGGGCCGCGGTGGTCAACCGCCACCAGGTCACGTAGGCCAGCGGCGACTGCCCCACCAGGGCGGTGAAGCGTCGGGAGAACGCGGCCCGCGACAGCCCGGCGCGCCCACCCAGTTCCGCCACGGTCCAGGGGCGCGACGGGTCGCGGTGCACCGCCTGGATCGCCTCGTGCACCCCGGGGTCGCGCATGGCGCCCGCGAAACCGCACCCGGCCCCCGCACCCGACGCACGTTCCTGCTCCAGGTGGGTCCGCAGGATGTAGACCACCAGCATGTCCAACAGGTGCGGGATCACCGTGTCCCCGCCCGGACGCCCCGACCCCAGTTCCCTGCCGAGCAGGCCCACCGCCAGCGGCAGCTCGGAGCGTTCCCCCACCCGAGACGGCAGGTGCACCACCGACGGCAACTGGGCCAGGAGCGGGTGGGGACGCGTCACCCCGGCGAAGTAGGAACCACCGACCGTCACACAGGTGGGTTCGCCCCGCACCTCGCCCGCCACGGCCTCGGCCACCCCGCCCTGCTCCCGTAGGGACTTCACGCGGTCCAACCCCTCGACGGGCGCCTGGGGATCGCTCACCAACGCGTGCTCGGCGCCCCGGGGCAGGAAGAGGACGTCGCCGGCGCCCAGCTGAAGTGGTTCGCGGCCCTCCACCAGCGCCCAGCACGCCCCCTGCAACACCACGAGGAACTTGCCGCCGGGTACTTCCGGGAACCGCATGCCCCAGGGCGCGTACCACTCGATCCGCGCCGACCGTGGCCGACCGGTACGCATGGTCGAGATGACGTCGCTGAGTACATCCATGCCGCCAGCGTATCCAGCATGATGGCCAACATGGACGATCGCGTATACATCGGAGCCGATCACGCATAGGAAGTCTCTTTCCGGGTCCGTACGGTCATGAAGGAACCGACCCGAAGCGAGGAAGTCCCATGACCGTCACCAAGACCCGCACCGCCCGATCCACCTGGCGTCCCCGCCTCGTCGCCGTGGTGGCCGTGGCCGTCGTCAACGCCCTCGTGGCCCTGGCCGGGCCCCTGATCGGAGCGGACATGGTGGTCACGTCCCCCGGCCAGGAACCCGCCCCGATCGACTGGCCGGCCTTCGCGATCTTCAGCGCCGGTTTCGCCCTCCTGGGCTGGGCCGCGCTGCTACTCGTCCAACGTGTCCTGGGTGCCGACCGTGGTCGCCTGGTGTGGACCATCGTCGCGGTGCTCATCACCGTGCTGATGTTCCTGCCGCCCCTGGCCGTGAGCGCCTCGACCGCCACCGCCATCGTCCTGGAGCTGTCCCACCTGGTGGTCGCCGCCATCGTCATCCCGGTCTTCTGGCGCACCGCCGGAGACTAGTCCGCTGTCCGAATCATGAGGGCGACACCGTTCCCTCCTCCACGTTCCGTAAGGAGTCGGTGCCGATACGTGGGTCGATGAGGACAGGGGCGTATGCTTCGGACATACCGGCTGTCGATCGCATCCGCGGTCGCGCCGCCTTCGAAGGGACACCCCCTGCAACTGAGCGCATTGCTCAACGGCCATGCCCACCAGGTCATCCACGGGGACCCCGACATCCCCATCACCGCGGCGCCCAGCGTCGACATCGATCGAGTGGCTCCGGGTTCGCTCTACCTCGCGCTCCCACGGCACCCCGAAGGCGGTCCGGAGGGCATCGCCACCGCCTTCGCCAGGGGTGCCGTCGCCGTCCTCGTGCAGGAACCCCTCACCCTCGCCGAGGAAACACCACCCGGGGCCTGCGTGGTCCGGGTCGCGGACACCCGGATCGCCGCGGACCTCGTGTCCGCGCGCCACCACGGCGAACCCGGTCGGGACATGGACGTCGTCGCGGTCACCGGCACCAACGGCAAGACCTCGGTGTCGTCCATGTACGAGTCCCTGCTGCGGATCGCCGCCGGTGCCCGAGTCGGGGTCATCGGTACCTCCGGGGCCCGGACCGGCGGTGACCCGATTCCGATGCCCCGGACCCTGCTCAGCACCCCGGAGGCCCCGGACCTTCAGTACCTACTGGCCCGCATGCGGGCCAGGGGCGCCCGGAGCGTCGTGCTGGAAGCGACGTCCATGGGGCTGCTTCAGCGCCGGGTGGACGGCGCCCACATCGACGTCGGGATCTTCACCAACCTGACCCAGGACCACCTGGACGACCACGGGACCATGGAGAACTACCGGGACGCCAAGCTACGGCTGTTCCAGGGCTTGTGCCGTCAGGCCGTGATCAACGTGGACGACCCGGTGGGCGCCACCATCCAGGCGATGATGCCGGGGGCCACGGTGTCCTACTCCGTCGAGGGACCGGCGGACTACCAGGCGACCGACCTGGTGGTCGACGCCTCGGGCGCCCGCTTCGTCCTCCGGCACGAGGGTCGCAAGTACCCGGCCGCGATCCCGACCCCGGGGCGTTTCTCGGTGTCCAACGCGCTCGCCGCGCTGGCCGCCTGCCACATCCAGGGGCACGAGCTCTCCGGACTGGTGGCGGCGCTGGAGCGAATGCCCCAGATCCCGGGTCGCTTCGAGCACTTCGCGGCCCCGCTGGGCATCTCGGTGATCGTCGACTACGCCCACTCGCCGGACTCCCTGGACAAGGTCCTGGACACGATCCGCGGCTTCGCCTCCGGTCGGGTGTTCACCGTCTTCGGCTGCGGCGGGGACCGCGACACCACCAAGCGAGCCGAGATGGGTCGGATCGCGGGCACCTACTCCGACCACTGCGTGCTCACCTCGGACAACCCGCGCCACGAGGACCCGGAGTCGATCATGGACCAGGTCGCCTCGGGCATCGAGGAGACCGGGACCCCGTTCACCCGGATCACCGACCGCCGGGCCGCCATCGCCCGTGCCCTGTCCACGGCCCGGACCGGCGACGTCGTACTGATCGCGGGCAAAGGCAGCGAGCGCTACCAGATCGTCGGTGACGAGATGCTGCCCTTCGACGACATGACCACCGTCCACGAACTCGTCGCCGCACATTGACGTGCCCCCGCACATTGACGTGCCCCCCGGATATAGACGTGCCCCCGGATATATAAGGGAACCGGTTTCCGCTGACCCCCTGGTGCATCCCTGAACAGAAGGCGACCCCCATGCGCCGTCCCGAAGCCACCTCCTGGTGGTTCGTCCTCCTTCTCTGGTCGGTACTTCTACCGTTGGCCGTCAGCGCCCTCTCCACCTACCTGAGGGACGGTGTTGTCACCTATCTCTTCTCGTTCATCACGCATCTGGTCCTGCTCTTGGGACTTCCCGTCACGTCTTTTCTTTTCCGTGCCCGGAACCCGAAGGAGAGAGTGGCCTGGGTGTCGACACTCACCGTCTATCTGGCGACCACCGTGCCGATGTTCCTGTGCGCGGCCCTGGTCCTTGTCGCTGTGGTGGGCGAATGGTGGTCCGATGGTGCTTCGCCGGCTGAAATGGTGGTGACGTTCGCCGGGGTACTGGTATTTTGCTTGGCCCTGGTATTGAGAGTTCTGGAATTCCCCCACGTTCGGGATCCGGAATATCGGATCTGACCGTTTCTCCACGCCCTGCGCGAGGTGGGTGTGTGGGGCGCCTTGGGTTGTGTTCCTTGGGGTTGTGGGGCGTTTTGTAGGTGTGTTGGTGGTGCGCCTGAGGTCGTGTTCCTTGGGGTTGTTGGGCGGGGTGGGGTGTGTTGGTGGTGCGCCTGAGGTCGAGAGCCCTGGGGTGGTCTGGCGCGGTGGGGGTGGGTTTCCCTCCTTCCCCGCCGCGTGATTGTTGCCGCCCGCACCGCACGCGTCAAGGCGATGTTGTGTTGCTGTGGCAGCGGGGTGGGTGACCTTGACCCGCACGGCACGGGCGGCGGTTGGCGGCTATCGGGGAAGGGG
>NZ_FRFF01000091.1 GCF_900143625.1 Nocardiopsis sp. JB363 | reverse complement strand
CTGTTGGCCCCCTCCCCCGCCCTCGCCCACGACGTGCTCACCGCCTCCGACCCGGAGGACGGCACCACCCTGGAGGCGATCCCCGAGGAGGTCGTGCTGACCTTCAACAACGCGCCGATGGAAGGTGGCGACGGCAGCGCGATCGTCGTGACCGGCCCCGACGGTGAGACCCAGTACGAGGACGGCGCGCTCACCTTCAGCGACGCGGACGTGTCCGTGGGGCTGTCCCCGCTGGACGAGGCGGGCGAGTACAGCATCGCCTACCGCGTCGTCTCCTCCGACGGCCACCCCATCCAGGACACGATCACCTTCTCGGTGACCGACGAGGCCGTGGCCGACGCGGCCCCGGAGGAGCCGGAAGAGGAGCCCGCCGAGGCCGAGCAGCCTTCGGACGAGGTGGCCTCGGATGCCACGGCCGCCGCCGAGGAACCCGCGGACGAGGGCACGTCGCCCACCACGCTGCTGCTGGTCGGCGGTATCGCCACCCTCGCCGTCATCGGCCTGATCGTGATCCTCGTGGTGCGCATGCGCAAGCGCCCCGGATCCGGCGAGAACCAGTAGACGAACGACGAAGGGGCCCGCACACGCTTCGTGTGCGGGCCCCTTCGTCGTCGAGTCGTGCGCCTCAGCGGCGACGGGCGAGGAGGATGCTGATGTTGTCCTTGCCACCGGCGCCCATGGCGGCCTGCCACAGGGCGTGCACGGCGGCCTCGTCACTGCCGGCCTCCGCGATCATGCGTTCCATCTCCTCCAGCAGCACCAGGTCGGAGAGCCCGTCGCTGCACATGAGCCAGGCGCTGGGATCGGTGGCCTCGTCGCGGCCCACGTGCGGGACCATCGAGCCGCCGGAGCTGCCGCCCAGGGACTGGGTGATGAAGTTGGTGGTGACGGGACGGCCGTCCTCGGAGGGGGGCAGGGCCGGGGAGTCGTCCTCGGAGAGCTGGCGCAGGCGGCGGCCCTCCAAGCGGTAGGTTCGCGAGTCGCCCACGTTGAACCAGAAATTGCCGTCGTTGTTGAGCAGGACCCCGGCGACCGTGGTGCCCATCCCGGAGAACTCCGGGTGTTGTGAGGCGTGGTCCTTGATCTCCTCATCGATGTGGGTGAGGAGCTGGGCGACCTCCTCGGGGTTGTTCAACCGGGGACCCATCTCGGCCATGCGGTGCACGGCGTGCTCCGAGGCGATCTCACCGGCGGCCTGGCCACCGATGCCGTCCGCCACCGCGAGGATCACCGGTTCAGCCACCGGCAGTACGCAGCGGACCGGGGAGGTCATGTTCGCACTGGCGACGGTGAGAGCGCCCATGACCACGGAGTCCTCGTTGGCGGGGCGGATAGCGCCCCGGTGCGTGAGGGCCGTGACAATGACTTCCCCACCAGCGACACCCATACGCCCTTCCTCCCGTTTCGTCGGCCTTGGCCGGTCGCCCGGCAACAGCCGGACCTTGATCGAGTCCCGTTCAACGTCTGGATTCTGTCACCGTACCGAGACGGAGGTCGGTCGAAATCCGTGTACATCATGACGGAAAACGCTCGGATGCGCAGTTCCCGCCCGCCTTTGTACCGCCAAAAGTGTGGCGACGGAGGACTGAGGGGCCCGTGAGTCGTCCCGACCCGGTTCCGGTCCGACACTAGCGTTGCTCAGGGCCGACCGACAGTGCCGATCGGGAGGTTCGGTGAACCAGCAGCCCAGGGACCTGTTTCCGGGGGACCCGAGACGGCCGGAACCGGCCGTTCCCACAGGTTTCGGGCATTTGATGGGAGCAAGAGCCCGTTGTCGGCCTGCCAAGGGTCTGGCACAATGGAGTCCGTTGGGTGTCTAAGACGCAGACACACACGACCCCCGCCCCGTGCGCGAGCCTCGATCTCAGAGGTACGCCCGGTGGCGCCCAGTCCTCTCGACGGTCGTTTGGTGTGGTCTGTCATGCGTCGCTCCCTCCCCTCTTTCTCCTGTGAACCATCGCACCGTCCGCACGCCGTGCGCGCGGCGCTTCGTGCTGTCCGAGCACCCTCACCCTCGTGGCACGGACCCGTGCCTCCCGCGTTCCCCTGAAGATCCGCCGGTCCGTGCCCGACGGCGTCCGGTGGTTTTCACCCCATGTGAAAGCACCGGTGGCCCCAGGGCATGGCGGCCCGACCCCGTACACCCCGGAAGGATTCCGACTCCCCGCTCCGGAGTCCCCCCGGGACCAACCACGACGGACACCACGGCGGTGTCCAAGGAGTTCAGCCCAGTGAAGATCGCCATGGTCGCCGAACACGCCAATCCCCTTCCCGCGCACCGGGGCGAACCGGCCTGCCCGGTGAGCCTGCACCTGTGCGCCGTGTCCCGACAACTCGCCAAGCGCGGCCACAAGGTGACCGTCTACGTCCGCCGCAGCGACCCCGAGCAGCCCGAGGGACGCACGCGCATGGCCCGCGGCGTCTCCGTCGCCCACCTGGACGCCGGGCCCGCCCACGTGCTCGACGAGACCGAGCAAGCGGAGCACACCGGCGCCTTCGGGACCGCTTTGGCCGCCGTCCTCGACGAGGACACCCCCGACGTCCTGCACGCCATCGGCTGGACCAGCGGCCTGGCCGCCCTGCACGCCCAGGCGCACAGCGAGAAGGACCAGAGCGGCGTCCCCATCGTCCAGACCTTCCACTCCCTCAACGCCAGTGAGCAGCGTTCCGGCCTCGCCCACCGACCGGATCGTGCCCGGATGGAGACGATCCTGGCCTCCCGCGCCGACCGCGTCCTGGTCAACTCCACCGACCAGCAGGGTGAGCTGGCCCGCCTGGGCGTGCCCCGCCACCACGTCAGCGTCGTGCCGTTCGGTGTGGACTCCGACCACTTCAGTGTCGAGGGCAGCGCTTCCGCGGAGCCCTGGACCTCCCGTCGTGAGGAGCGCTCCCGCCTGATCTCGGTCACCTCCCTGACCGAAGCCGGTGGCGCCGAACGACTGGTCGAGGCGATGACCCGCCTGCCCGAGGCCGAACTGCTGCTGGTGTCGACCGCCGACGACCGCACGGTCGCCCTCGACGAGAACGCCCGCCGCGTCGAACTCCTCGCCAAGGAGGCCGGCGTGGACGACCGCGTGCACATGACCGGACCGGTGGAGCGCAAGGAACTCCCCCGGTTGCTGCGTTCGGCCGACGTCTTCGTGTCCGCCGCCTCCTACGACCCCTACGGCGGCGCCGTCCTGGAGGCCATGTCCTGCGGCCTACCGGTCGTGGCCACCGCCACGGGTGCCGTGCCCGGCGCGGTCCTGCACCGCACCAGCGGCGTGCTCATGCGCTTCGGCCGCCCCGACGAGGTCGCCCGATCGGTCCGCGCGGTGCTCAACACACCCACCATGAGCAGCGCCTACGGCATCGCCGCGGTCGACCGCGCCCGTTCCCGCTTCACCTGGCAGCGCATCGCCGTGGAGACCGAGCTGGCCTACGAGCGTTCACGCCCGCAGCAAACCGAACGCGATCACTCCGACGAGGACGAGACGGAACTGCTCCTGTCCGGTTCCTCCCACTGAGCGGTCCACCCCCACCGATGACCTTCGAACACCAGGGACTGCTCTACCGCCGGGAGAGACGGTTCCATGAGGTGACACGGGAACGACTCCGCACCGCGGTACGCGGAGACGGCCACACCGTCCTGGCCGTGGCGGACCCGGCCGCGCTCCTCCACGGGCTCACGCCCGAGGAGCGCGGCCGGGTGCACGTCGTGGACCGGGACACCCTCTACGACGCCCCTGGTCGCACCCTGGCGACCCTGCACCGCATGTCCCTCGTGCACGACTCCGTCACGGTGGTGGGTCAACCGCCCCTGCCCACCGACGGGGCGATGGAGAACCGCGAATGGCACCGGCTGGAGTCGGTACTGAGCACGGCGCTCGCGCCGACGCGCATGCGCGTGCTGTGCGTCCACGACGAACGGAGGCTGCCGCCGGGTACCCGGGCCGCCGTTCTGGCCACACACCCCGCTCTGGTGGGCGAGGAGGGGGTTCGCTCCAACTCGGCCTACCTGGGCCCCGCGGCGTTCGGTCGACGGCGCCCGGCACCGGAACCGCTGCCGGTGACGAGCCCGGTGCACCGTCTGGAGATCGAACAGTCCCTGCCTCGGCTACGCGGCGACCTCGGGTCCCTGGCACACTCCGTGGGCCTTCCGCGGGACCGGGTGGACGGTCTGGTGGTGGCGGTGAACGAACTCGCGGCCAACGTGTTGGAGCACGGGGCGGGCAAGGGGACCGTGCAGATGTGGCGCGGACCCGACCGATGGGTGTGCGACGTCTTCGACGAACGCGGCGGACTCCACGACTCCTTGGCGGGGTACCGTCCCGTCGACGGCCTGCGCCCCCGCGGGTACGGGCTGTGGATCACCCGGCAGATCTGCGACTTCATGGAGATCTGTGGGGACGAGGCGGGTTCGCTGGTGCGGCTGCACTTCGTGGACCCCGTCGCCGGCCGCGCGAGGGAGGGGACCGCGGAGGGCGCGCGCACCACCCCGGTCGGCCCCTGAGATCGGTGGCCTCAGGGCCCCGGTTCAGCCGCCGAGTTCGGAGACCGCGTCGTCTGTACTGGCGCCTATCGGGATGACCTGGTCGATCCCCGCTATCACGAACAACCGGTTGACCTGCTGCTGGGGCGCGGTCACGACGAACCCGACATCCAGGTCACGGGCCTGGCGGAACGCCGCGACCAGCACTCCGATGCACCGGGAGTCGCAGAAACCGACCTTGGCCAGGTCCACCACCACACCTTTGGGGGTGTCGCCGAGGACCTCGTCCAACGCCTCGGCCAGTGCCGGGGACGTGACCGCGTCCATCTCACCGACGGGTGTCACGACGGCGACGCCATCCTCGCGGCGAATCGAGATGTCTGACGTCACGGTCGGTCTCCTTGTCGATCACTGCGCCGGGTGGGTCCCGGCCCCGCCGTGGGGCGGGCCGACCGCCGTCGCGCGCCACGACGGTCTCGGACCCTCATCATGACGCGCTACGGTCACGCTCCGGACTCACCACGGTCTTGTTGCCGGGTCGTTCTTCGAGGTCCCACCATGTTCATCGCACCTTCGGGCCGCCGCGGTTCACCATTCGCCCCTTCCGTCCCGGTTCACCGACCGTCGGCACCGTTGCGCCGCATGCGCGGTTGAGGACCGGTGTTCTCCGCGACCAGATCCCTGGCCACGTCCACCACTCGTTTGCGGTTGCGCTGGGCCACCTCGCGTAGAGCGGTGAAGGCGGCGTCGGCGTCGCAGCCCCTGGCGTGCATGATGATCCCCTTGGCCTGGTCGATGACCGTACGCGCCGACATGGCCCGACGCATGTGCGCGGACTCCCGGGCGGCGTCCGTCTGTCGGACGGCCGTGTGCAGGGCCATCGCCGAGTGTTCGGCCAGCAGCGCGGTGAGTTCGGGGCCGACCCCCTCATCGAAGGCGTCGGCGCGGCCGGAGTGCACCCCGAAGGTGAGCACACGGTCCTCGTCGCCGTCCCCGGGCAGTGCGCTGGGCTGGGTGATGGAGGAACGGTCGCCGCACTGGACCGCCATGCTCGTGTACCGGGGCCAGCGCTGTTCGCGCAGCACGTCGGACACCCGGACCTGGCTCATCTCGCGGACCGCCTCGACCGTGGGCCCCTGGTCGGTCGTGTACTGGTGTTCCAAGGCCTTGGACAGGTCGGGGTGGGAGGCCCCGTAGTCGGTGACCACGTGGCGGCGGGACCCGTCCGGGCCGACCACCTCCCGCCACAGCACCACCAGCGCCGCCGAGCATCCCGGGACGCTCAGCGCCGCGGCCCGGCTCATCTGGTCCAGCGCGCGTTCGGGGGTGGTGTTCTCCTCTTGCCCGAGCGCACCGATGTCACGGGCGAGGTGTTCGATCCACATCGTGCGAACCTCCTCTACTCGTGCCCCTCTCCCGCACCAAAGGTAACCTTCGAAAAAGCCTCGACCTGACACCGGAACATTCCGGAAGCCACCACCGCCCTCGAAGACGATCGGGAGACCGTGAGCGTGTCGGACAACCTCGCCGATCTGCAACGCGAGATCAACTCGCTGAGTGAACGTGTCGCGGCGTTGCGCAACACCCATGCGACCTACCCGGGCGACGCCGGGGGCACCGCCGAGGCCGCCCTCGCCGAACTGGAGTACGCCGAACGCCTACTCGGCGACGCCGGTGGGGAATTGGCCCGCGCCCTCAGCGGACCCGCCGAACCCCGTCGCAGCGGCGACGACAACGATCGTGTCCTGCTGCGCGCGATGTTCAACGAACTCAGTGTGCCGGTGGTGCTGTTGGACCACGACGGTTACATCCGTCGGATCAACAACGCCGGGGCCGAGCAACTGGGCGGCGCCCCCGGCTATGTCACCGGAAAACCCTTCGCCCACTTCGTCGACCTGCGTAAACGAGCGGCGATGCAGTCGTGGTTGGCCGCGGTGCTGCGCGGTAACGGCCCCGCTTCCTTGGAGTCGCGGCTGGCGCAGCGCGGGTGGGCCGAGGACGTGCACCTGACCCTGACCCGGTTGGAATTGCCCACCGAGGCTCAGCCCCTGGTCCTGGTGGCGATGTCACCACCGATGAACGGCGCCGATGAGGACGGCCCCTCTCCGTTGGAGCCGGAGGTGGAGGACCAGGTGGTCGTGCTCGCCGCCCGCCGCCTGGACGTACTGACCCGGATGACCCGTCTGCTGCTGCGAGGCACCACGCCCACGAGGGCCTTGGCGCTCACCGACGCCGCCGACCTGCTCGCCGACTCCTACGCGGACTGGGTGATCATCGACGTCTGCGACCTGCCCGAGGACCCCAACGCGGCCCGTCGCGCGGCCGTGATCGGCCCGGCCGACGCCCCGGAGGGTCAACGCGACGAGGTGGCCGCGTTGCCCCCGGGCGATTCCGACATCCCCCGGGAGGTGCTCGGCCGCGGTCAGTCGCTGCTGTTCCCGCTGATCGAGGACGAGACGGTGCTGGGCAACATGGGAGCGGGCGCCCCGGCCCTGGGGGTGTTGGGCGCCGGTTCCCTGCTGTCGGTGCCGTTGCGCGGCAGCCGGGGCGTGCGGGGCGCCCTCACCCTGATCCGACGCAGCAACCGGAGCAGCTTCCGCCTGGCCGACCTGGGACTGATCGAGGAGATCGGCGAACACATCGGCCTCGCGCTACCGCCTCGACCACTCTGATCAGTCTTCGGGGCCGTGGAGGGTGTCGACCAGGGTGGACAGGTGTGAGGCCGAACGGTCCACTCGGCGGACGGCGTCCACCAGTGGTTGGTCGATCTCCTGGTAGTTGCCGACGATGTGATCGCGCAGGTCGGCCAGGTCGGCTTGGACCTGTCGGGAACGCTGGGAGAGCTGCTCGGCGAGCACCTTTCCGGGTTCGCCGGTCTCCTGGTTGAGCACCCGTTGCAACGACCGGGCCTGTTCGCGCATCTGCGCCTTGAGCTGGTGCAGTTCGACGAACACCTCGACCTTGGAGCGCAGCACCCAGGGGTCGAACGGCTTGATGAGGAAGTCCACCGCGCGCGAGGAGTAGCCGCGGAACACCTGGTGCCGATCGACTTCCTGAGCGGTCAGGAAGATGATCGGCACGTGCTTGGTCTTCTCCCGCTGCTTGATGTGCGCGGCGGTCTCGTATCCGTCCATGCCCGGCATGATGACGTCGAGCAGGATCACGGCGAAGTCCGTGCCCAGAAGGTGCTTCAGCGCCTCCTCGCCGGAGTTGGCCCGAACCAGGTTCTGGTCGAGGGAGGTGAGGGCCGCCTCCAGCGCGATGAGGTTCTCGTCGCGGTCGTCGACGAGAAGGATGTTGGCCTTCTGAGTCACTGCTGCTTACTCCGTGTCGTGCGGTGAGGTGTTGCCGTGGGTGCCGGATTCCCCGGTCGGTGCGTGGTCCGTGTCGCCATTGTGCACGCCGGCGGAACCGTTCGTGTCACCAGGACCATCGTCGGCAGCGGCGCCCGCCCGGGTCTCCTCCGGGCCGGCGGTGAGCCAACGACGCATCACGTCCAGCAGGTGGTCCAGGTCGACCGGTTTGGTGACGTAGTCGGTGGCCCCGGCCGCCAGACTGCGCTCCCGATCGCCCTGCATGGCCTTGGCGGTCAGCGAGATGATCGGCAGGTCCGCGAACTGGGGCATCTCCCGGATGCGCTGGGTGGTCTGGTTACCGTCCAGCTCCGGCATCATCACGTCCATCAGGACGAGTGAGATGTCCTCGTTGGCCTCCAGCCTCTCGATTCCGGTGTGGCCGTTGTCGGCGTACAGGACCTCCAGGCCCTGCGCCTCCAGTGCGCTGGTCAGCGCGAACACGTTGCGCACGTCGTCGTCGACGATGAGCACGCGTTGCCCCGACAGGATCGCTCGGCGCTCGGGGTCGGGACGGGCCTCGACCCGCTCCTCCTCACCCGATTCCTCGGGTTCGGCGCTCTTGAGGACCTGCACCATGGGCAACGGCTCCTCGGGCTCGCCCGAGTCGGTCAGGGCCGCCACCACGGCGTCGAAGTCCTCGTCGGGCAGATCGAGCTCGTCGCCGTTGAACGAGTCGTGGACGTTCGGCCCCTGTTCCAGAGCGATCGGCGTGATCAGGGCCGGGGGCTGATCCACGGCGTCCCCGGCGTTCTCGGGCACGCGCACCGGCAGCAGCAGGGTGAAGGTGGAGCCCTGTCCGGAGACGCTCCGCACCCGGATCTCACCGCCGAGCAGGCGGGCGAAGTTGCGGCTGATGGACAGGCCCAGGCCGGTGCCTCCGAAGCGCCGCGAGGTCCCACCGTCGCCCTGGTGGAAGGCCTCGAAGATCACCTGCAGCTTGTCCTCGGCGATCCCGATACCGGTGTCGGTGACGGTGAAGGCGATGACCTCCTCGTTCTCGACGAACATGTCGAGGTCGGTGTCCTCCAGCGCCCAGGCCGGTTCGATGAGCAGTCGGACCTCGCCTTGTGAGGTGAACTTGACGGCGTTGGAGAGCAGGTTGCGCAGGATCTGCTGGAGTCGCTGTTCGTCGGTCCACAGGGTCTCGGGGATGTCCGGGGACACGTCCACCGCGAAGGCCAGCCCCTGTTCACCGGTGACCGGCCGGAAGGTGGCCTCCACGTAGTCGACGAGCTGGGCGATGGAAACATCGCTGGGCTGTACCTCGGCACGGCCCGCCTCCACCTTGGACAGGTCGAGGATCTCGTCGATGAGCAGCAACAGGTCGCTGCCGGCCTTGTGGATGGTCTGGGCGAACTCGACCTGCTTGGGCGTGAGGTTCTGATCGGCGTTGTCGGCGAGCAGGCGGGCCAGGATGAGCAGGCTGTTGAGCGGCGTGCGCAGCTCGTGCGACATGTTCGCCAGGAACTCGGACTTGTACTTGGACGAGACCTGCAGCTGGTGGGCCCGCTCCTCCAGCGCGTTCCGGGAACGCTGGATCTGCTGGTTCTGCAACTCGATCGCGCGATTCTGGTTGGCCAGCTGGGTGGCCTTCTGCCGCAGCTCCGCGTTCATGCCGCGCAGCTCCTCCTGCTGACGCTGGAGTTCGTTGGAGCGTTCGCGCAGCTGGCTGGTGAGCTGCTGGGACTGTTCCAGCAACAGCTCGGTGCGGTTGTTGGCCAGGATCGTGTTGATCGTGGTGCCGAGCAGCGAGACCAGTTGGCGCAGGAAGTTCTTGTGGATCTCGCGGAACTCCTCGAAGGAGGCGAACTCCACGACCCCCAGGGAACGTCCCTCGGTGACGATCGGGACGATGTAGAGGTGGTTGGGGTAGGCGTCCCCGAGCCCCGACTCGACGCTGACGTACCCGGGCGGGATGTTGCTGACCTGCTGTTCGACCTGCTGGGCGAGCGCCTCGCCCGCCAGTCCCTGGCCCTTGACGATGCGTCGCCGCTTCTCGCTGGGCTGGAAGCCGAAGCCCGCGTAGAGGCGGAAGACCCCCTCGTGGTCCTGGTCCTCGGGCAGGTAGCAGGCGCCGTGCTGGGCGCCGATGAGCGGCGTGACCTCGTTCATGATGAGGCGGGCCAGCTCGTCGAGGTCGCGGTGCCCCTGGATGTGTCCGGAGATGCGCGCGAGGTTGGACTTGAGCCAGTCGGCGTCACGCTGGTCGGCAGTGGTCTCGCGCAGGTTGGACACCATCAGGTTGATGTTGGCCTTGAGCTTCTCCATCTCACCGCGGGTGTCGACCTGGATGTTGCGGGTCAGGTCGCCCTTGGCGACGGCGTTGGCGACCTCCGCGATGGCGCGCACCTGGGTGGTGAGATTGCCGGCCAGCTCGTTGACGCTGTCGGTGAGCTGCCGCCACGTTCCGGTGACGCCCTCGACCTTGGCCTGACCGCCCAGCTGGCCGAGACTGCCCACCTCGTGGGCCACTCGGGTGACCTCCGTGGCGAAGGCCGACAGTTGGTCGACCATGGTGTTCACCGTGGTCTTCACTTCGAGGATCTCGCCCTGGGCGTTGACGTCGATCTTCTTGGTGAGGTCACCGGCGGCGACCGCGGTGGTCACCTCGGAGATGTTGCGCACCTGGGTGGTGAGGTTGTGCGACATCGAGTTGACGTTCTCGGTGAGGTCGTTCCAGATACCGGAGACGCCCTTGACGCTGGCACGACCGCCCAGCTTGCCCTCGGTGCCCACCTCACGCGCCACACGCGTGACCTCGTCGGCGAAGGCGGAGAGCTGGTCGACCATCACGTTGATGGTCTCCTTCAGTTCCAGCATCTCGCCCTTGGCGTTGACCGTGACCTGCTTGGTCAGGTCGCCGGCGGCCACCGCCCGCGTCACCATGGAGATCTGCCGCACCTGGTAGGTGAGGTTGTTGGCCATGGAGTTGACGTTGTCGGTCAGGTCCTTCCAGACCCCGGAGACGTCGCGTACGTGGGCCTGCCCGGCCAGTTTGCCCTCGGTGCCCACCTCGCGGGCCACGCGCGTGACCTCGTCGGCGAACGTGGACAGCTGGTCCACCATCGTGTTGATGGTGTCCTTCATTTCCAACATCTCGCCCTGGGCGTCGACCGTGATCTTCTTGCCCAGATCACCGCGGGCGACCGCGGTCGTGACCTGCGAGATGTTACGGACCTGGTAGGTGAGGCTGTTGGCCATCGAGTTGACGTTGTCGGTCAGGTCCTTCCAGATGCCCGACACGCCCTTGACGCTGGCACGACCGCCCAGCTTGCCCTCGGTACCCACCTCACGCGCCACACGCGTGACCTCGTCAGCGAGGGAGTCGAGCTGGTCGACCATCGTGTTCACGGTGTTCTTCAGGGCGAGCATCTCGCCTTGGACGTCCACCTCGACCTTGCGCGTCAGGTCGCCCCGGGCGACCGCGGTGGTCACCTTCGAGATGTCGCGGACCTGGTTCGTGAGGTTGTCCGCCATGGAGTTGACGTTGTCGGTGAGAGCCTTCCAGGTGCCCTGGACCCCGCGGACATTGGCGCGACCGCCCAGCTTGCCCTCGGTACCCACCTCACGGGCCACGCGCGTGACCTCGTCGGCGAACGTGGACAGCTGGTCCACCATCGTGTTGATGGTGTCCTTCAGCTCCAGCATCTCGCCTTGGACGTCGATGGTGATCTTCTTGGTCAGGTCACCGCGGGCGACCGCGGTGGTGACGGTGGAGATGTCGCGGACCTGCAGGGTGAGGCGGGAGGCCATCTGGTTGACCGACTCGGTGACCTCGCGCCAGGCGCCGGAGACGCCCTCGACCCGGGCTCTGCCGCCCAATTTGCCCTCGGTGCCCACCTCGCGGGCCACACGGGTGACCTCCTCGGTGAAGCCGCTCATCTGGTCGGCCATCCGGTTCACCGTGGTGGCCAGACGCAGCAGGTCTCCCCGGAGCTCACCGCTACGGGCCTCGGTGGAGGCGCGGCGGTTCAGCTCGCCCTCGGCGACCGAGTCCAGGACCCGGGCCACGTCGGTGACGGGTTCGGCGACCTCGTCCAGCAGCATGTTGAGCGCCCGGGCACTGTTGCCCCAGGCACCCCGCGCCGGGTGGACGATGACCCGCTCGTTGAGCCGGCCCTCCTCGCGGACCACGTCACCGACCCGTTGGAGCTCCGAGCTGAGCTGTTCGCTGTGGTCGACGACCTCGTTGAAGACGGAGGTGATCTCCTTGAGCTTGCCACTGCCGCGCGAGCGGAGCCGAACACTGAAGTCGCCGTCGCGCATCCGGTACAGGGCACTCAGAATCTCGTCGAGCTGGTCGTCGGCCAGTTCCTTGACCGCCTCGGGCATGTACCCCTCCTCTGTCCCGCACGCCACCTCGGTCATCGACCACCGCGCGCCGGAGCCGGCCCGACCCGGCCCACAACACAGTGGACCGGCCCCGTACCAGGTCGGGGTACGGGACACGGGTGAGCGCACGCCTGGCCGTGCGCTCTAGGTGACACCGTCACGCTATCGTCGCGAAGTACCACCCGAAAGAAGTGGATGTTTCGTCTCACACTAACCGGCCCGGCCATTTCGCACAGGTGGGTCGACCATCTCGTATCCGACGATCCCCTGAGGCGGGGCCCGGCCACCACCTCGCGAATCGCACGTATCGTTGCAGTCACCACCACCAGCATTCGCGCCCAGTGACGAAGGACACCGACGGCTTGGTAGTACAAGACGCGTTGAAGGTCGCTCGACGGGAGTTTCCCCCCGCTCCCGAAACAGCGGCGTCCGCCCGAGAATTCGTGCACGACACCCTGCTCGGCTGGGGTGTGCCCGACCCGTTCGACGACATCATCCTGCTCGTCAGCGAATTGGTCACCAATGCCGTCATCCACGCGGACTCCGCGCTGGAGGTCACCGTCCGACGCTCGGAGGGGTCCACGGAGGTGATGGTCACCGATTCTGCACCCGAGAGGGCCGTCCCACAGGCGGGCCCGCTCACGGTGGACACCTCGCCCTCGACCGACGACGAGCGCAGCGGCGGCCTGGGACTGGCGTTGGCCTCCGCCATCGCCTCCAGTTGGGGTGTGAGCTACGGGCGCAACGACAAGGCCGTGTGGTTCCGCATCGAGGACAAGAGCGACGGGACTCCGTCACTGGAGTCCCCACCGGTACGCCGGGGTTCCGCCCGGCCCACGCGTCCGCCGGCGTGGTCGGCGTTGGACTCGGCGCTGGGTTCGCGCTTGAGCCTGCCGCAACTGCTGGAACGCACCGTGGAGTACTCCACGTCGACGCTGGGCGGCGACGCCGCCTACATCGCGTTGGCCACCTCCGACGAGACCATGTGGGAAGTACGTTCCGCGGCCGGGCTGACCAGTGGGGCGCCCTGGCGTACGCTCCGGGTGCGCACCGAGGAGATCTTCCCGTCCGCGGCGCCCGAACCCGGACCGGTGATCAACGACGACCTGATGATCGCCCGCGCCAGCCACGGCGCGCTGTCCCGGGCCGGGATGCGGTCGCAGGTGACGGCCCCGCTGATCGTCGACGGCCGGGTGACCGGCCTGTTGGCGGTGGCCTCCACCCGCGCCCGTCACTTCGGTTCCGCGGCCGCCAAACGGCTCCAGGAAGGCGCCGACCTCATCGCGCTGCCCGTGGAACGGGCCCGCCTCGCCGAGGTGGAGCTGAGCCGTCGCGCCTCCCTGAGCTTCCTCGCCGAGGCCAGCGACCTGCTCGCCGGTACCCTCGACGAGCGGATGACCGGCGCTCTGGCGGCGCAGCTCATCACCTCGCGTCTGGGCCGTTGGTGCGCCATTCACACCATCAACGAACTGGGGATCTCCAAGCTCACCCACGTGGTGCACAGCGACGAGAACCTCAACGACGTCCTGCGTTCCCTGCTCACCGCGTTGCCACCGCAGGAACAGCGCGAACCGCAGCCGTTGTGGAGCCCGCAGGAGCTGGCGACCGAGGAGCTGGACGAGCGCCTGACGGGGGCGCTGGCCCGCGGACCGGCGATCAGCATTCCACTGATCGCGCACGGTCGGGCGCTGGGCCGGATGACGATCGGCAAGCACGAGGCCGACGACTTCACCCGCGAGGAGGCGGACGTCGCCGACGACCTGAGCCGTAGGGTCGCCTCGGCGATGGAGAACGCCCGCCTGCACGAGCGGCACACCTCGATGAGCACCGCCCTGCAACGCAGTCTGCTGCCGCCCAAGGACAAGGAACCCGTGATCCCGGGGGTGGACCACGCGGTGTACTACCGGCCCTCGGACGAACGCAGCGAGGTCGGCGGCGACTTCTACGACGTGTTCTCCGCCAGCGGCCGGTGGTGCTTCGCGATCGGTGACGTGTGCGGCACCGGCCCGGAGGCCGCGGCCGTCACCGGTCTGGCCCGGCACACGCTGCGCGCCCTGGCACGAGAGGGGTTCACCCCGGCCCACATCATGCAGCGGCTGAACATGGCGATCCTGGACGAGAACACCTCGACCCGGTTCCTCACCATGCTGTACGGGGAGATGACCCCGGCCACCGACGGCACCGGCGGCATGCGCGTGCGCATGGTCTCGGCCGGACACCCGCTTCCGATGCGCCTGAACCAGAAGGGCGTGGTGGAGACGTTCGGCAACTCCCAGCCGCTGTTGGGCGCGTTCGAGGACGTCGGATTCACGACCGAGAGCGTGGACATCCACCCGGGCGAGGTGGTGCTGGCGGTGACCGACGGCGTCACCGAGCGACGCAGCGGCAGCGACATGCTCGGCGACGAGGGGCTCGAAGAGATCTTCTCGCACGCCGCGGGCCTGACCGCCCAGGCGGTGATCAGCCGGATCGAACGCGAACTGGAGGAGTACGCCCCGGGCGGCAACTCCGACGACACCGCCATGCTGGTCCTGCGGTTCCTGTGACCGGAGCGGGTCAGAGCCAGCCCATGTCCTGGGCGGTGCGGATGGCCGCCATGCGGTTCGCCGCGCCGGTCTTGCCGATGGCGTTCGACAGGTAGTTGCGGACGGTGCCCTCGGTGAGGTGGAGCTTCTTGGCGATCGTGGCGACGGTGGCTCCGGCGGCGGCGCGCAGCACCTCGCTCTCCCGGTCGGTGAGCGGGCTCTCCCCGCCGACCATCGCGGCGGTGGCCAGGTCGGTGTCGATGTAACGCCCGCCCTCGTGGACCTTGCGGATGGCGCCGGCGAGTTGTTCGACCGGTGCGTCCTTGGCCAGGAACCCGCGGGCCCCCGCGGACAGGGCACGGCGCAGGTAGCCGGGGCGACCGAAGCTGGTGAGGATGACCACCCCGCAGCCGGTGGCGCGTTCCTTGAGCTCGGCCGCGGCCTCCAGCCCGGTGGCGCCGGGCATCTCGATGTCCAGCACGGCGATGTTCGCGTCGTGTTCGAGGACCAGGTCCGTCACCTGGTCGCCCCGACCGACCTCGGCGACGACCTCGATGTCATCCTCCAGGCCGAGCAGCGCGGCGATGGCTCCGCGCACCAGGTGTTCGTCGTCGGCGAGAACCAGCTTGATCACGGGGGACCTTCCCAGTCACCTGCGCTGTCAGAGAGCGCGAACACGGTATCGTTCCGGACATTGTGGATGATTCGGCACAGAGCGACCGATCGTGAGGACGCGTTCCACGTCTCGGGAGAACTCGAAACCGCGCTGTAGCGGGCTCTCACCCTCTTCTAACCCACACACCACAAGATGAAGCTTGTCAGTACATCGTCCCATCTGACGGAGGATGAGTTGCAGCCGAACGAAACGAACGACGGCCGGGAACCCGGTTCGGGTACCGAGCACGCCGCCGGCGCCGAGGACCACCCCGTCCAGGACTCCTTCGCCTCCGAAGACCGGGACCAGAGCGCTGCCGTGAGCGACCCCGCCCCGGTCAACGAGCCCGCACCGGAGACTTCCGAAGCGCCCGAGGCCCCTGCGATTCCCGAGGCCCCCGAGGCCCCCGCCGCCGAGCGTTCGGGTGCCCCGCGCTTCTCCCCACCCGAGGGATCGGCGCCCAGGTGGGCGACCGGCCCCCACGAATCCGATCCCGGTCCCTACGTCTTCCACGGTCAGGGTCCGCACACCGGCCCGCACCAGGGAGGACCGCAGCGGCCCGGACCGGGCATGCCTCCTCCGCCGCAGCAACCGCAGCAGCCGCAGGGGCCCTATGGCGGGGGGCCGCACACCGGGCCCTTCGCCCCGACCGGCCACCCCGGTCCGCCCGGTCCTCCCGGTCCGCCGCACCAGACCTCCGCCTTCGCGGCCGGTGGCCACCCCGGCGGCCCCCAGCACCCGGGACCGTTCGGGCAGCCGCCCTACGGCCCGCCGCCCCAGCCCAAGCGCAAGAAGCGCGGCACCGGCAGGATCGTGGGGATCGCCGCGGTGACCGCCCTGGTCACCAGCCTGGTCGTCGGACCCACGGCCGCGCTGGGCACCGCCTACCTGTTGCCCGGGTCCGAGCCGATCAGCGCGCTCACCGGAGAGCAGGGCACCACCGCCACCGAGGGGGCCGTCGGCGACGTCGCCGAGCAGGTCCTGCCGAGCGTGGTCTCCATCCAGACCGGTTCGGGTGGCGGCAGCGGCGTGATCCTGTCCTCGGACGGACAGATCCTCACCAACGCGCACGTGGTGGCGGCCGCCGAGGACGGCCCACTCCAGGTCCGGTTCAACGACGGCAGCGCCGCGGAGGCCGAGGTCCTCGGTGTGGACCCGGTGTCCGACATCGCGGTGATCCAGGCGGACGGCCGTGACGACCTCACCCCGGCCACCCTGGGCGACTCCGATCAGGTCGGGGTCGGTGGCGACGTGGTCGCGATCGGCTCCCCGCTGGGTCTGTCCGGCACGGTCACCACCGGTGTGGTCAGCGCGCTCAACCGGCCGGTGAACACCGGAGCGACCGAGAGCGGCGAAGGCCAGACCTCCACGGTGATCAACGCGATCCAGACGGACGCCGCGATCAACCCCGGCAACTCCGGTGGTCCGTTGGTGAACATGGCCGGCGAGGTGGTCGGGGTCAACACGGCCATCGCCGGGCTCTCCCAGGAGAGCGGTTCGGTGGGTCTGGGCTTCGCCATCCCGATCAACCAGGTTCAGCCGATCGCCGAGCAACTGGTGGACGGGGGCAGCGCCAGCTACCCGGCCATCCAGGCGACCATCGCCCCGAGCCGGGGCGGCGGCGCGGAGATCATGGAGGTCACCGATGGCGGGGCCGCCGCCGAAGCCGGTCTGTCCAGCGGTGACGTGGTGGTGTCGCTGGACGGTGAGACGGTGGACTCCCCGGACCAGCTCATCGCACAGATCCGGGCCCGTGCGCCCGGGGACGAGGTGACCCTGGGCGTCCTGGCCGGGGGCAACGGTTCCCCGGAGGACGTCAAGGTCACCCTGGACGAGCAGAGCGCCGCGGAGGCCACCGAGGAGGGCGAGGCGGAAGAGGACTGACCTCCTCTCAAGAACCGGTTCTGTCAGAGGCCGACGGGGGCGTCGCTCCGGCGGGACCATGGGTCGACGGGAAACCGACCCAGAAGAACGAAGGGGCGGTCCGGCTTTTCCAGCCGGGCCGCCCCTTCGTGTTGGCGGCGGCCCGGGTGTGGACGGACCTGAACACACGCGGGGAAACTGAGGGACACGAGGGAACACGAAGAGTATCGTTTTGCTCACTACGTGCAACCATCGGGGTCGTTCAGGTGTTCACCACAAGGCCGGCGACGGGCCATACGGATGGCCCACACTCGTGATTACCACGGCAGGCCGCGCGAAGCCCCAGGAGAATCCGGTATGTCCACGTCCTTCGCACCCCATCCGCCGACGGTGACGGGCCCGGCCCCTTCCGGTGGCGGACGCCGCCGGAGCAGGGTCCTCATCGGCACCGACACCTACCCGCCGGACGTCAACGGCGCCGCCTACTTCACCGCGCGGCTCGTCCGGGGGCTGACCGAACGCGGTGTCGACGTGCACTTGGTGTGCCCTTCGCCCACCGGACCCCCGCACGTGGTGGAGCGGGACGGGGTGGTGGAGCACCGGCTGCGGTCCATGCCCTCCCTGGCGCACGAGAGCGTCCGGCTGGCCCTGCCGACGGGCGTGCGCGGCCACCTGAACCGACTCCTGGACCGGTTGCGCCCGGACGCCGTGCACATCCAGAATCACTTCCTCGTCGGCCGGATGCTGACCGGCGCCGCGTGCGACCACGGCGTTCCGGTGGTCGCCACCAACCACTTCATGCCCGAGAACCTCTTCGACCACCTGCGCATGCCGTGGCCCCTGCGGCCCTACGCGGCGCGTCTGGCCTGGTGGGACCTGAACCGGATCCTGGGCCGGGCCGAGCACGTGACCACACCGACTCCGACCGCCGCCCGGTTGCTGCGCGAACAGGGGTTCGTCCACACGGTGGAGGCGGTCTCCTGCGGGATCGACCTGGACCGTTTCCGGCCGCTACCGGAGGACTCCGAGGTCGACGAGCGTCGTCGGCTGCGCGCCCGATTCGGGTTGCCCGACCGTCCGACGATGCTGTTCGTGGGTCGCCTGGACGAGGAGAAGCGCATCGACGAACTGGTGCGCGCGGTGGCGCGCACCTCCGACGTCCAGTTGGTGCTGGCCGGGCAGGGTTCGCACCGGGAGCGGTCGGCGGAACTGGCCCGGTCCGAGGGGGTGGCCGACCGGGTCCGATTCCTCGGTTTCGTGGCGCACGAGGACCTTCCGGACGTCTACCGGTGCGCGGACGTGTTCACCATCGCGGGCATCGCCGAACTCCAGAGCATCGCCACGTTGGAGGCCATGGCCAGTGGGCTGCCCGTGGTGGCGGCCGACGCGATGGCGCTGCCGCACCTGGTGGAGGAGGGCCGCAACGGGCACCTGTACGAGCCGGGCGACCCCGACGGGCTCGCCGACAGGGTGGAGTCGGTGGTGACCTCCGAACGGAACCGGGCACGTATGGGCGAACACAGCCGGCTCATGGCGTCCCGGCACCGTTTGGAGGACTCCCTGAAGCGTTTCGAACGCATCTACGAGGACGCGTCGGTCGGGGCGTTCGCCTCGTTCTCCGGCGGCAGGTAGAGCGGCAGGGCGAACCCGATCGCGGTGCCGCCGCCCTCCCGGTTACGGGCGAACACCTCTCCCCCGTGGTCGCGGGCGATCTCTTGCACCATGGCGAGCCCGAGCCCGGAACCGGGCAGCCCCCGGGCGACGGTGGCCCGGTAGAAGCGTTCGAAGAGATGGCCGATCTCGGCGGGGTCCACGCCCGGCCCCCGGTCCAAGACCTCCACGACACCCGCGCGGACACGGATCTCGATGGGACCGGTGCTGTCGGGGTCGAACTTGGCGGAGTTCTCCACGGGGTTGGACATCGCCCGTTCCAGGGCGCTGGGGCGGCCCCACACGAGGCTGTCGTCGGCGTCGACGAGGATCTCGCGACCGGTCCGACGTCGGGTTCGGGTGGCGACGCGTTCGGCGATACCGGAGAGCGCCACCGCGCTGCGGGTCTCGTCCTCGTGGTCGCCGGTGGCCAGTCCGACCAGCTCGTTGACCAGACCGGTGAGCTCCCGGGTCTCGCCCTGGAGGTCGTCGAAGAGCCGTTGCCGCGCGTCCGGGCCGAGCCGCTCCATCCGGCCCAGGACCTGCACATTGGTGCGCAGACTGGTGAGCGGGGTGCGCAGTTCGTGCGCGGCGTCCTGCACCAGACGGCGCTGTTCGTCCTTGGAACGGGCCAATCGGGCGAGCATTCCGTTGAAGGCGCTGGTGAGCCGGCCCACCTCGTCGTGTCCGGGCTCCTCCGGGCCGACGCCCGGACCACCGGCGCCGCCCTCGGGCGCTCCCCCGTTGCCACGCCCGTTGCGGGTGGTGGTGACCGGGTCGAGGCGACCCGTGGAGCTCACGTACTCGGCGGCCTCGGTCAGGCGGACCAGCCTGCCGGTGATGCGGTGTCCCACCAACCAGCCGACCGAGGCCGCGCACAGGGCGGCGAACAGACCCACCCACAGGATCTGCGTGGCCAGCTGACCCACCATCTGCTCGATCGGCGACTGTTGTTGCAGCAGTTGGACGGCGCCGCGCCCCTCGCCCATCGAGACCGTGCCCACCCGGTACGCCTGATCGTGGACCTGTAGTTCCCGCTTGCTCTCCACCCCGGGGTCATCGGCGCGAGCGACCTCCAGTTCCTCGGACGTGGGGTGGAAGGAGGAGATCTCGTGCTGATTGGTGAGCAGCCGCGCCCAGCTTCCGTCGGGGCCCAGGATCTGCGCGTCCAGGCTGCCCGGGGCCAGGAACGAGAGTCGGTTCTCCTGCACGTCGTGGCTCTCCTGGGCGGAGGCGATCAGCTGACGGGACAGGTTCTGCACCGCGCTGTCGAACTCGTCCTCCGCGTCGGCCCGGATGAGCGAGGCGGCGGTGCTGTAGGCGAGCATGCCGATCAGGGCGATGGTGACGGCGGCGACCGCCGCGAAGAGCACGGCGAAGCGGGTACCGAGCCGCCAGTCGCCCGGGTTGAGCAGCACGCTGTGCCGCGCCGCCTCCTGGACACGTGACTCCGGTACGGACTCCCTGTGCGGAACGGACACCCTCGAATCACCCCTGGCGCAGCGTGTAACCGACACCTCGGACCGTCTGGATCAGCGGTGGGCCGCCGTCCTCCAGCTTGCGCCGCAGATAGCTGATGTAGACCGCCAGGTTCTTCGACTCGGGGCCGAAGTCGTAACCCCAGATGCGGTCGTAGATGGTGGTGTGGTCCAGGACGATGCCGGAGTTGCGCATGAGCAGTTCGAGCAGGTCGAACTCGGTCTTGGACAGTTCCACCTCGCGTTCGCCGCGCCAGACGCGCCGGGCTCGGGCGTCCAGGCGCAGTTCCCCCACCCGCAGGGGCGCCTCTTCGTCGAACCCTTCCGTGATGGGCGCGGCGCGGCGCAGCAGGGCGCGCAGCCGGGCGAGGAGTTCGTCGAGCTCGAAGGGTTTGGCGAGGTAGTCGTCGGCGCCGGCGTCCAGCCCGGCCACCCGATCGGGGGTCTCGACCCGTGCGGTGAGCATGAGGATGGGGGTGCGGTCGTGCTCGGCCCTCAGCACCCGGGCCACCCCCAGGCCGTCGACCCCGGGCATCATGACGTCCAGGACCAGCAGGTCGGCGGGCTCCGCGTGGACGGCGGCCAGGGCCTGGACGCCGTCGGCGACCGTGCGCACCGTGTACCCCTCCAGTTGGAGGGCGCGTTCCAGGGACTCCCTGATGGCCCGGTCGTCGTCGGCGACCAGGACGGTGGCGGTGCTTTCCATGCGCCCATGCTCTCTCACCAGGGTGAGAGAGCGGTAAGAAGCCGTCAGGAACGGGGTGTGGCGTTTCCGGGCGGGCCGGGGTCAGGCGTCCGGGTCGAAGGCGCGGGTGCGCTCCATTCCGGCGGCGCGGCCCTTGCCCGCCACCACCAGCGCCATCTTCCGGGAGGCCTCGTCGAGCATCTCCTCGCCCAGCATGACGGCACCGCGCCGGTCCACGGTGGTGGCGTGCGCGTAGGCGTCGAGGATGAGTTCGGCGTGGTCGTAGTCCTCCTGGGAGGGAGCGAACACCTCGTTGGCGGCCTCCACCTGGAGCGGGTGCAGCACCCACTTGCCGTCGAAGCCGAGCGCGGAGGTGCGTCCGGCGGAGCGACGGAACGCGTCGACGTCGCGGATCTGGAGGTAGGGGCCGTCGATGGCCTGGATCCCGTGGGCTCGGGCGGCCACCAGGATGCGCATGAGGACGTGGTGGTAGGCGTCGCCGGTGTCGTATCCGGGCGGTTGCTCGCCGACCACGAGACTCTTCATGTTGAGGGAGGCCATGAAGTCGGCGGGACCGTAGACCAGGCTCTCCAGCCGTGGGGAGGCGGCCGCGATCTCGTCCACGTTCACCAGGCCCTTGGCGTCCTCGATCTGCGCCTCGATGCCGATCCGGCCGACGGGCAGGCGCATGGCGCGTTCGATCTGGGTGAGGAGCGTGTCGAGCCAGTGGATGTCGCGGGCGGCGGTCACCTTGGGCAGCACCAGGGTGTCCAGGTGGGCGCCGGCGTTCTCGACCACGGTGATGACGTCGCGGTAGGCCCATTCGGTGGAGATGTCGTTGACCCGCACGGAGCGGACCTTGTCCTCCCAGCCGCCACCGGTGAGCGCCTCGACCACGGTGGTGCGCGCCGTCTCCTTCTCCAGGGGAGCGACCGCGTCCTCCAAGTCGAGGAAGAACGCGTCGACGTCCAATCCTCGTGCCTTCTCCACGAACCGGGGATTGGACCCCGGTACCGCGAGCACCGACCGTCGCGACCTCGGTTCTGCCATGGCGTGTTCTCCCGTGGTGTGAGACGGGTCCCGTCCGGGCCCGCGCGCCTCATCATCGCACCGTGCGGTGCATAGAGTGTGGCCCGGGTCCGATGAGGGCGGGCCCGTGGATCGCACGGGGGAATGCACATGGCCGCGAAGCCGCACCCGACCAGCACGCACTGGGGTGCCTACCGGGTCGAGGTCGAGGACGATCGGGTGGTGGGGGTGCGTCCCGACCCCCGTGATCCCGCGCCGTCCCCGCTGATGGCCAACACACCGGGCGCCCAGCACCACCGCACCCGGGTGGCCCGACCGGCGGTGCGGCGCCGTTGGTTGGAGCACGGCCCCGGGGCGGACCCCCGGCGCGGCGATCCCGACGACGAGTACGTGGAGGTGGAGTGGTCCACGGCGCTGGACCTGCTCGCCAACGAACTGGACCGGGTGCGCACCCGGCACGGCAACGCCGCGATCTTCGGCGGTTCCTACGGGTGGGGCAGCGCGGGGCGGATCCACCACGCGCAGAGCCAACTGCATCGGTTCCTCAACACCATCGGCGGGTACACGCGGTCGCGCACCACCTATAGCCACGGGGCGGTGGAGGTGCTGTTCCCGAGGATCATCGGCGTGCCGGCCGCCAACCGGCTCCTGCACCGTGCCCCGTCCTGGGAGCGGATCCGCGAGCACACCGAACTCCTCGTGAGCTTCGGTGGGCTGCGGGTGTCGAACACGTGGATCGCCTCCGGTGGGCGGGCGGCGCAGACGGCGGGCCCGGCGATGCGCGCGGCCTCGGACGCCGGGGTGGAGTTCGTGTCGGTGTCCCCGTTGCGCGACGACACCTCCGCGGACCTCAAGTGCACGTGGATGTCGTTGAAGCCGGGCACCGACACGGCCGTGCTGCTGGCGCTCATGCACGTGCTGTTCGACGAGGGGCTGGCCGACACCGCCTTCCTGGACCGGTACACCGTCGGCGCCGACCGGCTGCGCGCCTACGTGATGGGCGAACGCGACGAACACGGTGAGCCGGGCGGGGTGGAACGTTCCCCCGAGTGGGCGGAGCGGCTGAGCGGTGTGCCCGCCGACGACCTCCGGGCGTTGGCCCGCCGGATGACGGAGAAGCGCACCCTGGTCAACGTGGGTTGGTCGGTGCAGCGCGCCAAGTACGGCGAACAGCCGCTGTGGGCGGGGCTCGCCCTGGCGTGCTGCCTGGGCCAGGTGGGTTCACCCGGTGGCGGGTTCGCCTCGGGGTACGGCTCCATGGGCAACTACGGCGGTGGCGCGACCCCGGTGGGGCTGCCGCGCATGCCGCAGGGCACGAACGCGGTGGACTCGCTGATCCCGGTGGCCAAGATCTCCGACATGCTGTTGCACCCGGGCGAGCCCTACGACTACGACGGGGAGCGCAGGCATTTCCCCGACATCCGGCTCGTGTACTGGGCGGGCGGCAACCCCTTCCACCACCACCAGGACCTGAACCGGCTGACCCGGGCGTTCGGTCGGCCGGAGACCGTGGTGGTGCACGAGACGCACTGGACGGCCACGGCCAGGCACGCCGACATCGTCATCCCGGCGACCACCGTGCTGGAGCGCGACGACATGGCGGCCAGCCAGGGCGACCTGGCGTTGCGGGCGATGCCCCGGGTGGTCCCACCGCACGGGCAGGCGCGCGACGAGTACGACACCTACACCGACCTGGCCGAACGGATGGGTGTGCGGGAGGAGTTCACCGAGGGGCGTACCTCCTGGGAGTGGATGCGCCTGGCCTATGGACGGTGGCGTTCCCTGCTGGCCCGCCGCGACCTGGAGGTCCCCGACTTCGACGGGTTCTGGGAGCGGGGACGGATCGAGATACCGGGCCGGATCGAGGACGCGGCGCTCATGGGCGAATTCCGGGAGGACCCCGAGGACAGTCCGTTGCGCACGCCGAGCGGGCGCATCGAGCTGTACTCGGAGACCATCGCGTCGTTCGGGTACGAGGATTGCCCCGGCCACCCGGTGTGGTTGCCCGGGCCGGCCGTCACCGACCAGGGTGAGGACGGGGCGGAGCGGCCGCTGGTGCTGGTGGCCAACCAGCCGCGCGAGCGTTTCCACAGCCAGCAAGACATGGGCAAGTACAGTGCCGCGCAGAAGGTCCACGGCAGGGCGCCGCTGCGGATGCACCCCGAGGACGCCGAGGCGGCCGGGGTGTCCGAGGGCGACGTGGTGCGGGTGACGGGGCCGAGCGGTTCCTGTCTGGCCGGGGTGGTGGTCGACGACGCGCCGCGCCCCGGCGTGGTGCAGCTGTCCACGGGCGTTTGGTACGACCCGTCGGGTTCGGACGTGACCTGTGTGCACGGCAATCCGAACGCGCTGGCCCGGGACGAGGGAACGTCCTCGCTGGGGCAGGGGTGCACGGGGCAGTTGATCAGGGTCCGGGTGGAGCCCTACGAGGGCGACCCGCCCCCCGTCCGGATCTTCCACCCGCCACTGGGCGTCACCACCCAGACCTGAACCCGTCCGAGTCAGGGCATCACCTTCCACGAACCTGACGGGACCGCCGTCATCATGATCCTCATGAAGACCTCCCGAATCCACCTACCGGCCCTTCTCGTCGCGCGCTACCGTGCGGTCGATCGCGAACTCGTCGGCTCCGCGATCGTGGATACACCTCGTCATCTGGACGCGCTGACGATCGACATCGAGGAGCGCGGGATCCTGACATCGCTCCGCCTCGGCTTCAACGACGAATTCGGCACCCTCGACGGTAACCACCGGATCGCCGTGGCCCTTCGTCTCGGTCTGGTGTCGGTTCCCGTCCTGTTGTTCGAGGAGCCCTTGGTCCCTCGACCGTTCCACGCACGCCCGATGCTCCCCGACGACCTGGCCGTCCTCGAAGACGCTCGGGTCAGCGGGTGAGGAGGCGGTCGGCTCGGCGGGGCAGCACCAGACCGACCAGCGCGGGTAGCGCGTAGCCCACCTGTCCGGGGGCGAGCATGCCGAGGATGACGCCGGTGTTGGCGGAGGGTGCGCGCAGGAATTCCCGCATCCGGGGGTGCGCGTAGGGCACCCCATTACCCATGGACAGCAGGCTGACCAGGGCCACGCCGACCAGGGCGGTCCACACCATCCCGCCGGTGCCGGCGCGGGCCAGCCAGTTCTGTAGGTGGTCCAGGGCCACCACCGCGTACGCGGGTTCGGCGAGGTTCGGCATGCTCCACGTACCCCACTGCATCGCACCGGCCAGGACCGCCAGGGCGGCGGCCGACACGGCGACGGCACCGGTGGCGGTACCCGCCAGCCCCAGTCGGAAGGACAGCTCACGGGCCTGGCCGGCCAGTTCCTCCTGGGAGGGGTGGCGGCGCCACGGCCGCCCCTCGGACCGGGCCTCCCCCATGGCGTTGGCCCGGCGTCGGCGCAGGAAGCGCAGGGTGTCGCAGAGCGCACCCGGACCACGCCGGGCGGCCCGGGTCGCGGCGGCGAACTCGTGCACGATGGCGGTCACGGTGGTGGCCAGGGTGATCGGCAGATCCGCCCCGACCAGGGCCGTGCGACGGAACGTCGGGGCGATGTCGGCGGGCACCCGCACCCGCATGGACACCGAACGTCCGTGCGCCCATCGGCGCAGGCGGGCCAGCGGGGGTCGTCCCGGCAGCGGGGGCGTGGTCTCGGCGGCGGAGGCGATCAGCCGGTGGTCCATGCCCACCGCGAACACCAGGACCAGCAGCAACAGCCACGGGGTGAGCGCACCGCCGCCCAGCACGCGGTGCAGGAAGGTCGAGACCGGGTCCAGGGTGGCGGCGGCCAGCAGCGCGTTGAAGTGCAGGTGTTCCAGGTACACGAGCCCGGCGGCCAGGAGCGGCAGCAGCCACGTCCAGTTTCCGTAACGGCGTCGCCCGACGATGGCCAGGCCCAGGGCGCCGGCGATCAGCCCGGTGACGACGGCGTGCCCGGAGAAGATCGCCAGCACCTCGCCCTCGGGGCCGGAGATGGTGCTGCCACCGGGCAGGAACAGGCCTGCGGAACCCGTGGCGGGCACGGAGAACTCGGTGAACAACCGTTCCGCCAATTGGAACCCGGCCCCCGACGCCGCGCCCAACAGCAGGATGTCGACGGCGGCCAGGCGACGCATACGTCGACGGGCCAGGAAGACGAAGACCAGCAGCGGCGCCAACTTCGCCGCTTCCTCGACGGTGACCGCCACGTAGGTGTAGCCGAGCGCGTCGTACGGTTCCAGGCCGGCCAACCCCACGATCGCCCCCTCCAGGAGGGCCACCGGCCACAGCAGGAGCACCCCGAGGGCCACCACCCGCATCAGGGTCGCGAAGGACACGGTGCGCGAACGCGCCAGGAACGCCAGTTGGAACAGCAGGACGAAGGTGAGGACCAGGGCGGGCAGGGCGGGACCGAGTTCCGGTGCGCTCAGCGGCGCCACCAACAGCACCACGACCATGAGCCAGTTCCAGCCGCCGCGCGAGGCGCGCAGCGAGCGCAGGGCTCGGGGGGAGCGAACCCGGGCGCGTTCGGCCCGCCGCGAGAGACGTTCGTACAGGTCGGGCCCGGGGCCCCGGTTCCGGGCGTGCCGGGCTCCGGGTTCGATGCAGTGGTATCGCTGGGCGGCACTCAGCAGTTCGGGGCGTTTGGTCCGTTGTGCCTTGGCCGCGAACTCCTCCCGCACACCGGGGATGTCGGAGCCGACGATCTCGCGGACGAAGTCGGCGGGGCCGGAGGCGATGGTGAGTTCGTTGGCGGCGACCAGGACGGCTGCGGAGAAGTCCTCGACGCAGACGAGGAAGTCGGTGGGTTCGGCCCCCCAACCCCGGATGAGGTCGACGAGGGTCTCGGTGTGCAGCGGCACCTCGGTGACCGGTTCGTAGGAGAACTCGCCCCGGGTGCGGCAGACCAGGAGCCGTTCCACGCCCAGGGCGCGGCCCGCGTCGACGATCCCGCGGATGAGGTTGCGGTCCCGGGGCACCGAGAAGGGGGTGGTGACCTTGCCTCCGGCCCGGACCCACTGCGGGTCGAACTCGGTCGGTGCGGCACAGACGCGCAGCACGAGATCGCGCGCGAGCATGGCCTGTTCTTGCATGGGTGTCCTCGTACCGGGGGGTGGGGAGCACGTGGGGCCGTCCATGTCCGGCACTGGTCCGGTACGGGGGCGGCCCGGCACGAGCATAACGGCGAAGGGTTCACCCGGAACATGCGCGTCGGGGACTTGTGTTCCGTTCGTCGCCGAATGTCACGTATCGGCAGGTGAGAGGGTTCTCGACGATGTGCCCGGCACGACGGGCACCTTGCGGGAGGGTCGTGGGCCGGCTCCGAAGGCGTCGGCGCACAGTTGCAGGAAGTGACGCACCACCGGCAGGGACACGGCCCAGCCGGTCAGGGCCCACCCCAGGTGCAGGTGTTCCATCGCCCTCGCCAACGCCGCCAGACCGCTCCAACGCGTGCCGTCGGCACCTTCGTAGGTGATCCGGTACAGCACCTCCGGGTGGTCGGCGGCCGGGCGCATGCGCAGCGCCGTGGGTCGACGCGTCGCCACCCAGTTGCCCACCCCGCGGCACATTCCGCAGTCCATCGCCACGAACAGGGTGCCCTCGGCCCGCCCCGGCCAGGGCCGCCACCGGGGCAGCCAGGGGCGCACCCCCGCCCGGTACTCGGTCCAGGCGGCGCCGAAGTCCGCGCGCAGCCGGCCGCCCTCGTGCCAGGAGGCGAACCCGGCCCCGTAGGCGAGGCAGACCACCGCGCCGAGCGCCAGTACGGGGTGCAGCAGGCCCAGCACCAGGTACACGAGCGCCATGGAGAGCTGCATCGGGTTGCGCACGTAGGCGTAGGGGCCGCTGGTGACCAGGCGTTCGGGTGGGTCGTAGGGCAGCGGGGTGCCACGTCCCACGGCGGCGAACTCCCGGGCGGCGGCCAGACCGGGCAGGCAGGCCAGGGCCAGTAGTTGGACCAGGACGGACAGTGTTTCGGGCGTGGGCGGCTCGATCCGGACCCGGCTGGTCAGCACGTACACCGGCAGGGCGACCGTCAGCCCGACCGCGAGCAGCGCCTGGGTCCACACCCGCGCGGTGAGCAGTTGCCGGTGCCGGGTCCAGTAGGCCAGCAGCGACGCGGGGATCAGGCACAGCGCCACCCCCAGGATCTCGCCGAGCAGCCACCGCGACCCCAGCACCACCACGGGTTCGGCGAGCGGCATGAGGATCATGTCCAGCCAGACCAGCAGTCCGGTGACCAGGGGGACCGGAAGCAGGCGCAGCAGCAGCGCGGGGAGGGCTCCCCACAGCAGGACCCACGCCAGCGTCAGATCCACCGGCAGTCCCTGCCACACGGCGCCTTCGGCGTGGAAGGACCACCAGCCGGCGTGCACCGCGTACAGGTTCAGTGGGATGAGCGTGAGCAGGGCCCAGGCGGACGCCACGATCATCGACGCCGTCTCGCGGTGGGTCGGGGCACGCCACAGGCACAGCACGATCAGCGCCACGAGCGGCAGGAACAGGCCCAGGCCGCGCACGAGCAGGGCGGGGAGTTCGGGGGTCACCGGACGGCCTCCGCGAAGGTGTCGGCGAGGTAGGCCGCGGCCAGGTCGGTGGCGTAGGACTGGATCGGACCGAAGTACCAGGAGGGGTCGTAGGTGCGGGTGTAGTCGAACTCCCAGGTCAGTCTGGTGGCGTCGCCCTCCCGTTCCCAGGTGGCGGTGGCGGTGCGCAGGTCCAGCCATCGGGCGAGGGTGGTGTCCTCGGTGACGTCGAAGACCACCCGGCCGCCGTCGTCGTCGATCCGGCTCTCGGTGATCTCCAACTCCATGGTGCGCGGAGTGGGTTCGTCGCCCAAGGCCAGGGTGGTGCGCGGGGTGAAGTGGATCAGGCGGTCGTCGCCCGCCTCCAGGCCCTCCCCCACCGCCTCGACCGGTTCGGGGAAGGGGACCGCGCCCAGGAAGAACGCCTCGGGGGCCTCGTAGACGGGCGGGGCGGCGAGTGCGGCGGCGACCTGTTCGGGGGTCGCCGGCACCAGCACGGACCCCGTGCCGGTGTCCTCCCGAGGCAGCAGGGAGAGGCCGGCGACCCCCTCCAGGGTGAGCGCGAACAGGACCGGGACGGCGACGAAGGCGTGCGGTCCGTACCGATCCCGGCCGGACACGGCGACGCCCAGCCAGGTGATCAGGGCGACCAGCCCGTAGATCAGCGGGGCCGCGATGACCAGGCAGACCAGGCCTTCCCCGAGCAGTGGGCCGGAGAGCAGCAGCATGACGGTGGTGATGGCCATGGCCACCCCGACGGCGCTCTGGGGACGGGCCGAGAGCACCACGATCAGGGCGAGGACGACGGGGAGACCGACGTAGAACAGGGCGGTCTGGTCCAGGCCGCCGAGACTCGTCACCCGCAGGAGCACGAGTAGGGGGAAGACGCCCAGCGCCAGGATCCCGGCGAGGATCCAGCGGGCGGCCGAGGGTCTGTACGCGGGCACGCGGTCCTCCCCCTCGAACCACGTGCTGGGCGGGGTTCCGGGGACGGCGCGGCGACCGGCGGCGTGGCGTGCGGCGGTCTCCTCGTCGGAGGGACGGTCGTCGGGCTCGTGCGGTTCCGGCATGGGAGGGCTCCTCTCAGTTGTCCAACTGATTGAATCATTCGCTTTAATCACTTGATTAAACCGTATGATGAAGTTCGACGAAAGGGAGGGTCATGGCCAAAGGTGGCGGCGGAGGCCGCAGAAGCAGCGAGGAGACCAAGGAACGCCTGCTCACTGCAGCGAGCGAGGTTCTGCGCGAAGAGGGGTACTCCGGGGCCTCGGCGCGGACCATCGCCACACGCGCCGAGGCCAACTCGGCGCTGGTCTTCTACCACTACGGCGGGGTCGACCAACTACTACTGGCCGCGCTGGACCGGTCCAGCGCCGAGCGCATGGCCATGTACGAAGAGCTCGCGTCGAACGCCCGCACGCTCGAAGAACTGGTGGAGGTCGCCACCCGGATCCACCGGACCGACCTGGAACGCGGTTACATCACCGAATTCACGCAGCTGGTCGCCGCCGCCGTCGGCAAACCCGAGCTGCGCGAGGAGATCCGGACGCGATCGGAACCCTGGATCGACTTCATCGCCGGGCAGTGGGAGCGTGTGGTGGGCGGCTCACCCCTGGGCCGGCTGCTGCCCGCGCGGGAGGTCGCCCACGCCGCGATCACCTACTACCTGGGGGTGAACCTGTTCTCCGTGCTCGACGAGGACCACTCCCGTAGCGAAGCGGTGTTCGACCTGGCCGGAGCCCTCGCCCCCCGCGCCCGGCTACTGACCCTGCGCCTGCCCAGGCGCGCCGAGAAGAAGGAGCACGAGTGAGCGTTCGTGTCGCCGAGGGGATCGAATTCCCCGACACCGCCGATGGTCACCGTTGGGTGGCCGCGGCCGCGATCATCGACGAGCGAGGCAACGTCTTCGCCCAGCGCAGGTCGGCCACCCGCAAGGTCTTCCCGCACTGTTGGGACGTCGTCGGCGGCCACGTCGAGGAGGGTGAGGGCATGCTCGACGCCCTGACCCGCGAGGTCCACGAGGAGACCGGGTGGAGGTTGAGCGAGGTGATCGCCGAGTTGCACCGACTGGACTGGGACCCGGGTGACGGGGCCGTCCGCCGCGAGATCGACTACCTGGTCCGCGTCGAGGGCGACCTGAACCGGCCCACGCTGGAGGTCGGCAAGCACACCGAGTTCATGTGGGTGGACGAGTCCAAGGTGCCCCTGCTGCACGACGCCCGCGACCCCGGCGACTACTTCATCGCCGACATCGTCCAGAAGGGCCTGGACGCCGCCCGCGCCCTCACCTGATCGACACCTGGAGAGCGATCGCCGTCCGCGGTCACTTCTGTTCCAGGACCTCCCTCAGGGCGAGGGGGAGCGCGTCCAGCAGGTCCGAGGTGCTGATCGGGGCGCCGTCCCGCGCCAACACGGCCGCGCGCCCGTGCAGGTAGGCGGCGCACAGGGCGGCCTCCTGCGAGTGCAGCCCCGCCGCCAGCAACGCGCCCGCCATCCCCGAGAGCACGTCCCCCGAACCCGCCGTCGCGAGCAGCGGCGTCCCCGTCGGGTTGGCCACGACCGGTGCGCCCGGATGGGCGATCAGCGTCGTCGACCCCTTCAACAGCACGGTCGCGCGATACCGGGAGGCCGCGCGGGACACGTGTTCCAGGCGCCGGGCCTCGATGTCGGACCGTTCGGTGTCGGGCAACAGCCGGGCCAGTTCCCCGGCGTGCGGGGTGAGCAGGGTGGGCGCGGAACGTTCGCGCACCAGTTCGGCGAGGTGTTCCTCGGCACCGACCAACGTGAGCGCGTCGGCGTCGAGCAGCACCGGCCGATCGCTCTCCAGTACGTCCTTCACCTCGTCCACGTTGGCCGGGTCGGTGCCTCGCCCCGAACCGATCACGACGGCGCCGACGCGCCCCGGGGTCAGGTCGGTGCTGCTGCGCGGGTCCAGGTGCTCGCCGACCGTTTCCGGCCAGCGGGCGATCACCTGGGAGAGCACCTCTTCTCCACCGCCGTACCGGACCATCCCCACGCCGGTGCGCAGCGCCCCGCCCACGCACAGGACGGCGGCGCCCGGGTAACGGTCGGAGCCGGCCCGCACGGCGAGCACGCCCCGGCGGTACTTGTCGGACTCCGCCCCCGGTGTGGGAAGCAGCCGCGCGATGTCCACAGCCTGTGGACGGAGGAGGTCGGACCCGGGCAGTTCCGGCCCAAGACCGATGTCGACGAGATGGACGCTCCCGGCCCGTTCGGCGCCGGGGTCGACGAACAGCCCCGGCTTGTACGTGCCGAAGGTGATCGTGGCGTCGGCGGCGATCGCGGGCCCGGCGACCTCCCCGGTGTCGGCGTCCACGCCGCTGGGCAGGTCCACCGCGACCACCGGGGCCGGCGAGTTCACGGCCAGGGCGGCCAACGCGGCGTGGGGTTCGCGCAAGCCCCCGCGCCCGCCGATGCCGACGAGCCCGTCGACGATCAGGTCGGTGTCGAAGAGCGCGGTCTGCACGTCGTCGGGAAGTGCCTCTTCCTTCGCCACGGTCAGGACACGACCGCCCGCGCGCCGCAGCGCCGACGCACCGCCCGGGTGGAGCCGTGACCCGGCGGCCACCGCGCGCACGAAGGAACCCCGGGCGGCCAGATCCGCCCCCGCGTACAGGGCGTCGCCGCCGTTGTCACCGCTGCCCACCAAGAGAGTGACGCGGGAGCCGTACACCCGGGGCAGCATCCGGGAGCAGTGCACGGCCAGTCCGGTGGCGGCGCGACGCATGAGGGCGCCTTCGGGCAGGCGGGCCATGAGCGCCTGTTCGGCCTCGCGGACGACGCTGACGTTGTGGGCTGGGAGCACCGGCAACCTCCGAAGGACGGGTCGGATGTTCCATCGTGACGCACCGGAGCCGGGTAACACCTGTCCCACCACACCCATAAGCGATCGACTTTTTGGACATATCGCTCGTTGTTATGGGATCAACACGTAGAGAAGTCATTCGTGGGGACAATGGAGGTATGCCTCGACCGAGCAAATACGTGTCCAGGTCCGATCTAGGTTGGGGGAGCTCCCCGGCCGACCAGGCGAACCCCCGTTCCGGCCTGGTCATCCACTACGACTCAGCCGACCAGAACCTGGCGGGCAAGGACCACTCCGCCTGTCTGTCCTACTGGCGCAGCACCCGTGACTTCCACACCGGCCCCGAACGCGGTTGGGCCGACATCGGGTACTGCGTCGACACCGAGACCGAGATCCTCACCGAGAACGGGTGGCGGACCTTCCGTGAGATCGCCGCGGGCGACCTCGTCCTCACCCTCGACCACACGACCGGCTCCTCCCGGTGGCAGCCGCTGACCGCGGTCAACGTCTTTCCCGCCGTGCCACGCGAGCTGGTCCGGATGGAGGGAGCCGGTCATTCCTCCCTCACCACCGACCGACACCGCTGGCCCGTCGAACGCCCCTCCGCCACCGGCGAACCCGAACGGGCGTGGGCGACCAGCGCGACCCTGCGGGCACGGGACCTGATCACGCTGTCCGCACCCTGTCAGGCACCGCCCACCGAACCCAAGTGGCCCGACCCCCTGGTGGAACGGCTCGCGCGCGTCTGCGTGCTCCGGGAACCGCACACGGGCGTCGACCACGGTGATCTCCTTCCCGAGGAGATCACCGAACACGCCCCCGACGGGGCGCCCTCGCACGGGTTCCTGTCCTCCCTGACCGGCCCACAACTCGACCTGTTCCTGCGGGTCGTGTCCGACACCGGCCAGGAGGGGCCGGGCACCCTGGTCGCGTCCGGCCCGGCGGTCGCCGAGTCGCTGCTGTTCGCCGCCGTCCTCGCCGGGAAGGCGGCCGTCCGGCACGAACGGGGGGACGGGCACCGGGTGAGCCTGCTCGACCGGGACCGGGTCTCCCCCGAGGACGTCACCCGCACCCGGGAACCGCACGACGGTCCCGTCTGGTGTCCCACCACCCCCGACGGGACCTGGCTGGCCCGCCGACGGGGCACGGTGTACTTCACCGGCAACTCCTTCATGGCGTGCCCGCACGGGTACGTGATCGAGGGGCGGGGGCTGTATCGCACCCAGGCCGCCCAACCCGGCGGCAACACCAGTCACTACTCGTGCACGCTCGCCACCGGTCCCAAGGACCCGATCACCCCCGAGCAGATCAACGCGGTCCGGGCCCTTCGGCAGTGGCTCATGGAGCCCGACACCTCCATCGCGGGCAGTGTCTCGGGGCACCGCGACTTCATCTCCACGTCCTGCCCCGGAGACAAGGCCTACAAGCTCGTACAGGACGGCACCTTCGCCGAGGACCCCGACGACACAGAGGGAGACGACGACATGCCCCGACACCGCAGGTTCGAGAAGGACGATGCCCAGGCCCTGGAACCCGGCGACTGGGCGAGTCTGGCGTTCGACCGGCGGCACGACGGCGATACCGGCGAGTTCTACTCGCTGGTGGGGGTCGAGGAGACCGACGGCGCCTACTACGACATCTCCGTCGGGGTGACCCTGGACGGCGTCACCCCCGGCAGCGAAGTGCAGATCCGCGCCACCGAGTACGAGTCCGACGGTGACGGCGGCTGGAAGATCGCCCGCAACCGCCCCCAGCACAGCCCCGTGCACAAGGGCGGGCAGGGACACTTCACCTACTCGTGGAAGGGCAACCTGGCGGAGGGCCGACGGGTCCGCATCCGCCTCGTCCAGTTCGGTGACGCCCAGGCCCAGGTGATCTCCGCGACCACGGACGTCTTCTACTGGCCCCGCTGATCGAGTACCGACCCCACAACGGGACGGACGCGTAGGCATCTGGCCCGGCCCACCCCCGACAGGTGGACTCACACCTGTTCTGGTAACACGAAGAGGCCCCGGTTTGGTCACCGGGGCCTCTTTCGCTGTGCCCACTACTGGATGCGGCGATGCGCCGCCATGGAGTCGACCACCTGCTCGAAGCACTCGATCGCGGCTCTTTTCTGGTCGATGATGGGTACCTCGATGAAGCCGAGCTCAGGCGTTCCGGGAACGAGTTCAAAGCCCCGGGGGTGCCCGCCTTCGACGTGGACGTGGCCGACCGACCGCAGGTTGGGGTGGATCCTGGCCCGGTGGGCGCAACAGAGGCTCCTGCCTTCGGTCCGCACCCTGGGCGGGCACCGCAGGTTCTGGGAATCCGACGTCCGCGCCCTGCTGAATCACAGCGAATAGAAGACCCCGCACCCCCGCAGCACACCCGACTCTTCCCCGGCGGGGGTGCGGGACCGCGTGCTCTGGCCGAGAGTCACCAGAGCTCCAGGTGATCTCCGCGACCACCAACGTCTTCTACCGACCCCGCTGACCGTGGTGTCGCCCCGGCCCTCCCGGAGACGACACCACGGCGGGGCCGGTGACCACCGAACCACGTTCGACGCCGCCGATGCCCGTACCGGGCGGTACTTGCGCTGTACTACCGTGTGTCGTAGACGTGCGGTCCGCTGACATGGGTGGACGTCCCGGAATACCCGAGCGGAGGCGACGTGGTCGACTGGCTGACCATGTTGATTCAGATGGTGTCGTTGGCGATGGCCGTGTGGTGCCTCGTCTCGACCTTCCGAGACCAGCCGATGATGGTCCCCCACCTGATCGGCATGGGTGTCCTCTGGCTCCTGGTCCTCGGCCAGGTCGGCGCGATGGTCTTCGCCATGGTCGGCGGTGACCGCCCCGACGATCTGGCGATGGTGATCTCCTACCTGGCGACCGTCGCCCTCCTGCCTCCGGCCAGCGCGGTGTGGGGATTCATGGAGCGCAGCAAGTGGGGACCGGCGGTGATCGCCTTCACCTGCCTCATCCTCCCCGTCCTACTGGTCCGCATCGAGCAGCTGTGGAGCCCCGTTGTCTGACACCGAAGCCGCATCCCAGACCCCCGACCGCACCCTGCGCACGGGACCGGGGCGGCTTCTCGTGGCCGTGTACGCCGTCTTCGCCCTGGCGGCCACCGCCCGGGGCACCTACCAGCTGGTGACACGCTTCGAGGAAGCCCCGCTGGCGTACGCCCTGTCGGTGTTCGCCGGCGTGGTGTACCTGGTGGCGGCGGTCGGCCTGGCCCGCGCGGGCCGCACCTCCCGCCAGGTAGCCCTGGTCTCGGTCTCCGTGGAGATGGTCGGAGTCCTCGTGGTGGGCGCCCTGTCCGAGTTCACCAGCGGGATCTTCCCCGAGGACACCGTCTGGTCGCACTTCGGCAGCGGTTACCTGTTCATTCCCCTGGTCCTGCCGATCCTGGGCCTGTGGTGGATCCTCAAAGTGCACCGCGCCGACCGCGCACGGCTCCGCGAGTGACACGGGACACAGTGGTGCGGACCGCATAGTTCCGGGCGTCGCGGGCAAAGACGTGTGCATGGAGGTACACACGCAGGTCCCCGCCCGGCCTCTCTTCCCCTCATTTCTGGGCGGCGGCGCCGTGCTCGCCGTGTCCCTCGGACTCGTCGCATTCGCGTGGAACGCACACGCCCCCGACCCGATCGAGCACCGCATCTTCCTGGTGCTGTGGTTGTCCGGCTCCGCGATCCTGGCCTGCCACCTGTGGACCGACGCGCGATCGTCACGAGGCGCCTCCCGCAGCCTCTCCACCTTCGCCATCGGGCTCGTCGCGGCCGCCGCCCTCACCACCATGCCCTGGGCGAACCTGGACTCGGCCCTCTGGTACCAGGTGTGGCTGTCGGTCCCGCTCCTGACCGGACTGGCCCTGGTCGCCTTCCGACCCACCCCACGAGACCCTGGCGAAGAATCCTCGCCCCACTAGGCTGACGACCATGTCACAGCCGACTCTTCCCGTGGCCGTCTCCTCCGAGTGGCTCCACGAACACCGTGACCAGGTCGTCCTCGTCGACTCCCGTTGGTACATGGACGGTCGTTCGGGGCGCGACGCGCATCGGGCCGGGCACATCCCCGGTGCCGTGTTCGCCGACGTGGACACCGACCTCGCCGCCCCCGCGAGCGCGGAGGGGGGACGCCACCCGCTGCCCTCCCCCTCGGACTTCGCACGCTCCCTCGGAGCGCTCGGCATCGGCGACACCGCGACAGTGGTGGTCTACGACGACGCCGGGGGTTCGGTCGCCGCTCGAATGGTGTGGATGCTGCGCGCCCTCGGCACCCCCGCGGCCTTCCTCGACGGCGGCGTCCAGACCTGGACCGGCCCGTGGGAAGAGGGCGAGGTGACCGTCGCTCCCGAGCACAGGACCGCGCTGCCGTGGCCCGCCGACCGGATCGTGGACACCGAGGAACTGCGCGCCGAGCTCTCCGACACCGACCGGCTGCTGTTGGACGCACGCGTGTACGGGCGCTTCACCGGCGCCGAACCAGCCCCCGTGGACGCACGGGCGGGACACGTCCCCGGGGCGCGCAGTGCCGAGTGGCCCACCAATCTGGGACCCGACGGACTGCTGGCCGCGCCGGAGACCCTGCGCGAGCGATTCGCCGCCCTGGGCGCGGACTCCGCGCGCACCGTCACCGCCTACTGCGGCTCCGGGGTGACCGCCTGCCACGACCTACTGGCGTTGGAACACGCCGGTTACACCCGCGCTCGCCTGTACCCGGGTTCGTGGAGCCGTTGGAGCGGGGACACGTCGCTCCCGTTGGAGACCGGCGATCCCCAGGCGTGAGCCCCACTCGCACGAAACCACCTCTGACCAGCCCCGATACCCTGGCCCCGCGCTGACCTGCGCGGGCCTTGTCCCTTTTCACCCTCATTGTCCACACGACCGCCTAGGGTGGGCGGGACGGGGAACAACGGAACCGGCGGAACGGGCATTGACCAACCCTTCGACCACGCGAAAGATTCCCGAATCGCATCGTTATCGGAACCAGAGCCCCCGTTCCGGCGTCATAGCGAACAAAGGGTCGTCCGCCCCGGAACCGACAGACGTGCTTCACCGCGAAACGAGGAACTCTGGTGATCGAACTCCTTCTCCTACTGATTCTCATAGTCGGAATCGTGATCGGGGTCCTGATCTACACGCAGCGCTCGCGCTCGCGGAAGCAGGACACCGCTCCCCCACCGCCTCAGGACCCCTTCGCCGCCTCATCGACCACCGACACCGCCGGCGACCCGCTGGCCATCAAGGCCGGTGACATGATCGACTGGGGCAACGAGCGCACCTGGATCCGCGGCACCCTGCGCCTGTCCGAGGGCGGCTACACCTGGTCCGAGCACTTCCTGGAGGTGGAGGGCGGCAAGCGCTGGCTCTCCGTCGAGGAGGACCCCGACGTGGAGCTGGCCCTGTGGGCCGGCCGCCCCGACCTGACCATGGTGCCCCAGGGCAAGAACATCGAGCTCGAAGGTGTCACCTACAAGCTTGAGGAGAAGGGCTCCGGCTCCTACCGTTCCGAGGGCACCACCGGTCTGAAGACCGAGGGCGGCATGGACTACGCGGACTACGAGTCCACCGACGGCAAGCTGCTCGCCTTCGAACGCTTCGACCACGGCAGCTGGGAAGTCAGCACCGGCGAGAAGATCCACGCCGGAACCTTCACGATCTTCCCCGGGAGCTGATTCACCCATGCGTGCGACCATCAGTGCCCCCTTCATCGACACCAACGCAGGCGACCTGGTCTGGACCCTGAATCACCCGCTGGTCGACCCACTCGCCACCCGCACCCTCGTGGTGTCCGGTTTGTCGGTCGAACTCCGTGTGCTGGGCGCCTCGCACCAGGTGGTCCTCGGTGCCGGGCCGGGGGCACCGGTGGAGACGGTCGCCTGTCTGCCGGGGGTTCCCGGCGGGCTTCCCGGCAACGCCGAGCACCCCCTGCCTGGGGTGGGCGACTACCGTTTCGACTCGATCGTCGAGTCGTTGCCTCGCACCGAACTGACCCGCCGGGTGGAGGGGATCCACCAGGAGACCTCGGATTCCCCCGGCGGGCTCATCGTCACCTTCCCCGGTGACCCTCTAGCGGTCACCGCACTGCACCTGACCTCCGGAGGGACCTCGCTGCGTTGGCGAACCTGGCACGCCTATCCGCAAAGCGGCGAACTGGTGACGACGACCACAACCCTGACCCCCTGAAGGAGGCCTCCATGGCCACGACCAACACTCCAAGACACAAGATCGCGGCGGTCGGTGGCGCCACCGCCCTGCTGCTGCTCCTGTCGGCCTGTGGCGGAAGCAACAGCGCCGACTGCCAGCCGAGCGACAGCTCCACCAGCGGCACGACCTCGTCGTCGGCCGATCGCACCCCGAGCCCCTCGCCCACCGACGACTGCGACGGCCGCAGCGGTGGTGGCGGTGGCGGTTTCTTCTTCTTCGGTGGCGGTGGCGGAGGTGGCAACAACTCCAACAGTGGGGGAAGCGGAAGCGACACCCGCGGTGGTGGATCGGGGTTCGGTAAGTAAGCCGAGCTCAGGCCAGTAGTCTGCCGTGTCGGGGGTACCTCACGGTCCCTCCGGACGCACGAGCTTCCCCCGACACGGACGAGGCCATGAACGAAATTCTCAACAGCTCGCTCTACGCCCTGGGTTACGGCGTGGTCGGCACGGTCATCATGCTGCTCGGCTACCTGATCACCGACCTGCTCACCCCGGGCAAACTCCACAAACTGATCTGGGAGGACCGGAACAGGAACGCCATCCTGCTGGTCTCCGCCAACACCCTGGGCGCCGCGATCGTGGTGGTCTCCGCGATCCTGTCCAGCTACTCCGAACTGGGCCTGGGCGCGGGTCTGCTCTCCGCCACGATCTTCGGCCTCATCGGCCTGGTCGTGATGGCTCTGTCCTTCCTGCTGATCGACCTGATCATCCCGGGTCGGGTCAGCCACATGATCAGCGACCCCGAATGGCACCCGGCGACGTGGGTCAGCGCGACCGCGCACTTCTCCATCGCCCTGGTCGTGGCCGCGGCCATCTCCTAGAAGTTCTTCTCCAGAAAGCAGCGGTAGTGTGACCGACACCCCGGCCGCCGAGGCCGCCGACCCCGACACCCCGGGCTCCGCACGGATACGACTTCCGGTGACACCGCGTCTGGCCCGGTTCCTCGTGCTCCTCGCGGTGTTCATCTGTGCCGCCTGTGGCCTGGTGTACGAGTTGGCTCTCGTCGCGATCGGCAGTTACCTGCTGGGCGACACCATCACCCAGGCCTCCGTGGTCCTGTCGGTGATGGTGTTCGCCATGGGTGTGGGTTCGCTGCTGTCCAAGCGCTACCAATCCCGCCCCGCCCTGGCCTTCGCCGTGGTCGAGGGGCTGTTGTCCCTGGTCGGCGGCCTGTCCATCCTGCTGCTGTACGGATCGTTCGCCTGGCTGTCGGCGGCGGCCTACCAGCCGACCCTGGTGCTGTTGGCGTTCCTCATCGGAATGCTCATCGGCATCGAGATCCCGTTGCTGATGACGCTCATCCAGCGCATCCGCAAGCAGGACGCCTCGGAGGCGGTCGCGGACCTGTTCGCCGCCGACTACGTGGGCGGCCTCATCGGTGGCCTGGCCTTCCCGTTCCTGCTGCTGCCGTTGCTGGGCCTGCCCAAGGGCGCCCTCATGGTGGGCGTGCTCAACGCGGTGATCGGTATGGCCGTGGTGCTGTGGCTGTTCCGCACCGAGCTCACCCGCCTCGCGTACGCGGGGCTGACCATCGGGCTCGTGGTCATCGTGACGATCCTGGGGGCGGCCTACTTCTACGCCGAGCGCTTCGAGGTGGACGCCCGGCAGGCCATGTACCGGGATCCGATCGTGCACGCCGACCGCAGCGAGTACCAGGAGATCGTGGTCACCCAGTCCCTGGACGGCAAGGACACACGCCTGTTCCTCAACGGCGACCTGCAGTTCTCCACCTTGGACGAGTACCGGTACCACGAGTCGCTCATCCACCCGGCGATGGCCGGCCCGCACGACGACGTGCTGGTGTTGGGCGGCGGCGACGGCCTGGCCCTGCGGGAGATCCTGCGCTACGACGACGTCGAGTCGGTGAAGCTGGTCGACCTGGACCCCGCGGTGGTCGAGCTGGCCGCCGAGGATCCGGTGATCCGCGAGCTCAACGACGATTCCTTGCGGGATCCCCGGGTCGAGGTGATCAACACCGACGCCTTCCAATGGCTGCGGGACAACGCCGAGGACTTCGACGTGGTCATCGCGGACCTGCCCGACGGCACGGACGTGGGCACCTCGAAGCTGTACACGGTGGAGTTCTACTCGCTGATCGGGCAGGCGATGGAGGGCGACAGCAGGCTGGTCGTCCAGGCCGGTTCACCGTTCTTCGCACCCGACGCCTACTGGGGCGTGAGCCACTCTCTGGAGGAGGCGGGGATCGGGGTCACCCCGTACAACGTGGACGTGCCGACCTTCGGCAACTGGGGCTTCTACCTGGGGACCCTGAACGGCGCGCCCGAGCTGCGCATGCCGGAGGACGCCCCTGAGCTGCGGTACCTGGACGAGCCCCTGTTGGAGGCCGCCCAGGTGTTCCCGATGGACCGCCGGGAAGAGGACGTCCAGGAGTCCACGATGATGCACCCCCGGGTGATCGGCTACCACCAGGACCGGCAGTCCTGGCGCGGGTACTGAACCGCCCCCACGCCGACACCGCACCGACCCCGGAAACGACATCGAGGCCGACGCCCGTGAAGCTCGGGCGTCGGCCTCGTCGCTGTCACCGCGTGGCCTGAGGATCTTGGGCCGGTAGGCGGCCACGCGGTGGATCGGTGTGAGGTGGAATGGCCGCGGGGGGAGCGGGTCACCTTTCGGAGCTCCCCCGCGGTCCGTGATCCATCCTGACCCCGGGCAAGGACGTACGGAGGACGCCACGCCGCCCCGCTCGTCCCGGATGGCAACCCTTGACACAGAATTACCGCCCCTTGCCGGAAAAGCGCTGTTCCGGGTCGGGTGTGGTCGAGTGACCGGTTCCCGGGGTCAGCTGTCGAACCCCATACCCACCGAGTCCAGGCCGCGCAGCCACAGGTTGCGGCGCCCCTCGTTCCGGTCGGCGGAGGCCGTCGCCCGCAGGGTCAGCTCGATGCCGATCGAACGTACCGGCTCCGGTGGGAACGGCAACGGCTTCTCCCGCACCATCCGCAACCTGGTGCGTTCGGTGTCCAGCCCGTCGAGCCGGTCGAGCAGTACCTGCGCCCCGAACCGGGTGGCGCCCACCCCCAGGCCCGTGTATCCGGCCGCGTAGGCCAGCCGTCCGTCATAGGCGTCACCGAAGAACACCGAGAAACGGCTGCACGTGTCGATCACCCCGCCCCACGTATGGCTGAAGCGGATCCCGCGCAGCTGCGGGAAGGTCTCCAGGAAGTGCTCGGCGAGCTTGTGGAAGGTCTCCGGGCGCTGCTCGTATTCGGGCCGCACCCTGCCGCCGTAGTGATGCACGATGTCGTAGCCGCCCCACAGGATCCGGTTGTCGGCGGTGAGCCGGTAGTAGTGGAAGAAGTGGGCGGCGTCGGACACCCCCTCGCGCCCCTTCCAACCGATCGAGTCCCTCTGCTCGTCGGTGAGCGGCTCGGTCATCAGCGCGTAGTCGTAGACCGGGGCCAGATAGTGCTTGAGCCGGCGCAGCGGGCCGGGGAAGGCACCCCCGCCCCAGGCCACCTTGCTCGCGTGCACCGACCCGGTACCGGTCTGTAGACGCAGACCCAGCGGCGTCCGGACGATGTCCCGTACCGGGGAGTTCTCGAAGATCCGCACACCCAGGCGCTCGCAGACGGCCCGCAGTCCCCAGGCCAGCTTCGCCGGGTGCAGCATCGCCACCCCGTCGGGTTCGTGCAGGGCACCGAGGTAGGTGGGCGAGTCGATGCGGTCCCTGGTCCCCTCGGCGTCCCACAGCGGTGTGTCCAGGCCACGCTCGCGCAGGGCGGCGGCGGCCTCCTCCAGGTCCCGGACCTGCCAGGGCGCGGTCGCCACGAGCGTTTCGCCGGTGCGTTCGAACTCGCAGTCGATGTCGTAGCGGCGGACGGTCTCCTCGATGGCGTCGAGGTTGGCCGCGCCCTGGCGTTCGAGTTCGTCGATCTCCTCCGGCCAGCGCTGCTCCCCGTTCTCGAAGCCGTGGGTGAGGCTGGCGGCGCAGAACCCGCCGTTGCGCCCGGAGGCCGCCCAGCCGGTGGTGCGGGCCTCGATCAGGACCACGTCGCGTTCGGGGTCGCGTTCCTTGGCCAGCAGCGCGGTCCACAGCCCGGTGTACCCGGCGCCCACCACGGCCAGGTTCGTGTGGACGTCCTCGGTCAGGGGCGGGGCCGGTTCGGGGACGTCGTGCCCCGGCACGTCGGGGTCGAGCCAGAAGACCCGGGGACGCGCGCCCTCCAGGGCCCGGGACGCCTCGGTGCCGATGTTCTCCACCATGACGGTTCTCTCTTCCCTTCTTCCAGGGCGGGGGTCAGGAGCGGCGACGGACCATGACGATGTTGACGACCGCCATGGCCACCCCGACCGCGAACAGCAGGGTGCCCATCACGTTCACCTGCGGTGGGATTCCCACCCTTGTGGAGCCCCACACCCACAGCGGGAAAGTGGTCACGTCGCCGCTGACGAACGTGGTGATGATGTAGTCGTCGATGGACAGTGCGAAGGCCAGCAGCCCTCCGGCCATGATGGCGGGGAACAGCATCGGCAAGGTGATCAGCCGGAACGTGGTGAAGGGGCCCGCGCCGAGGTCTCGGGCGGCCTCCTCCAACGCCGGGTCCAGGGTGATGACGCGGGCCCTGACGGTGATGGCCACGAAGGACACGCAGAACATCACGTGCGCGATGACGGTCGTCCAGTACCCCGTGGTCACGTTCGCCATCAGGAACGTGGACAGCAGGGCCGCGCCCAGCACCACCTCGGGGGCGCTGATCGCGGAGAACATCACCAGGTTGGTGAGCTGCTTACCGCGGAAGGAGAACCGCCCCAGTGCCAGACCGAGCAGGGTGCCGAGCGTCCCGGCGCCCACCATGGTCAGCAGGGCGATGCTGACCGAGTTGAGCATCGCCTGGGTGAGGTCGGGGTAGGCGAGGATGTCGCCGTACCAGCGCAGGGTGAAGCCCTGCCAGGTGATGTTGTGCTTGCCGGCGGGGTCGTTGAAGCTGAACGCCGCCATGAACAGGATGGGCGTGAACAGCCAGGCCAGGACCAGCCACGTGTAGAGGCGTCCCCAGTCCACGTGGCGGCGCGGCCGGGTCCGGGCGGTCCCAGGTGTGGTCGGCGCAGGGCCGTTCGCGGGGGCCGTCGGAGGACCGACGTCGAGACGGGCGCTCATCAGGCGTGCACCTCCATGACCCGTTCGGTGCCGAGGGCCCGCGCGTATCCGAAGATGCCCAGGAGCAGCAGCCCCATGAGGACGAAGGTGATCGACGCGGCGATCGGGTAGTTGTTGTTGACCAGGTACTGCGTGTGGATGACGTTGCCGATCATGATGTTGTCCGCTCCGCCCAGGACCGAGGCGTTGACGTAGTCGGCGCTGGTGGGGATGAAGGTCATCAGTACGCCGGCGAACACACCCGGCAGGGACACCGGGAGGATCACCTGGGTGAATGCCCGGACCCGACCGGCGTACAGGTCGTGCGCGGCCTCCACGATCCTGTGGTCCATCCGTTCGAGGACCGCGTAGATCGGCAGCACCATGAACGGCAGGAAGTTGTAGGCCAGGCCGAGGACGACGGCGGGTGCGGAGTTGAGCACCTGGAGGTCGGCGGGGGCCAGGCCGATCGACTTCAGGGTCTGGAGCACGATGCCGTTGTCGGCGAGCAGGAAACGCCAGGAGATGGTGCGCAGCACGAACGAGACGAAGAACGGCAGCAGGAGCAGCAGCAGGTAGGCGGACTTGTACGGCCCGGCCCGGAACGCGATCCAGTAGGCCATGGGGTAGCCCACCACAATGCAGATCAGGGTCGCGCAGGCGCCGTAGGACAGGGAGCGCAGGATCTGCTCCCAGTAGGTGCCGACGGCGTCGACGTAGTTGCCCACCTCGAAGGTCTGTTGGAAGCCGGTGACCACGTTGCCCGTGGTCAACGACAGCGACAGCATCCCGCCGATGGGGACCACGAAGAACATCCCCAGCCACGCCCAGGCCGGGAGGACCAGGAGGTAGGGCGTCGCCTTGCGGTTTCTCATGAGATCACTCGGGATCGGTTCGGGGCCGGGTCGGCCGTCAGCTCTGCGTGATTTCCTGGAAGATCGACGCGAACGCGTCCTGGTCGTCGGTCTCCAACGTCACGTAGTTGTGCAGGTTCTGGTAGTCGTCCTCCGTCGGGAAGATCAGTGAGCTCTCCGACATCTCCAGGAGGGCCTCGGCGCGCTCGTCGTCGCTCTCCCCCGCGGCCCACTCGGCCATGACCTCCTGGGTGAGGGGCACCGGCGAGACGTAGTTGATGTACTCGGTGAGTCCGGTGGCGATCTCGGGCTCGTAGAGGAAGTCCATGAGCTTGAGGGCGTCGACGGGCGCCTGCGAGGTGAAGGGGATCATGAGGTTGTCGGTCCAGAGGGTGGCGCCCTCTTCGGGGACGATGAACCTCAGGTCGGTCCCCTCTTCGGCGTTCTGTTGGTAGATGTCGCCGGACCAGGCCATGGTGAGCCACAGGTCGCCGTTGGTGAGCGGCTGGATGAAGTCCTGGTCGTAGTAGGCACGCACGATCCCGGCGTCGCGCTGTTCGCGGAGCTTGTCGGCGGCGGCCTCCCAGTCGGCCTCGTTCGACTCGGAGGGGAAGACGCCGTTGGCCAGCAGGCCGAAGTTGGCGATCTCCTGCGGGTCGCCGAACATGCCCACCTTGCCTTCGAAGGCGGGGTCCCACAGGTCGGCGATGCTCTTGATCTCGCGGTCGACGAACTCCGGGTTGTAGGCGATGCCGGTCACCCCGGAGGCGTAGGGGACGCTGTAGCGGTTACCGGGGTCGAAGGCGCTGTTCTTGTAGAGGTCGCCCGCGTAGTTCGCGAAGTTGGGCAGCTGGAGGTGATCCAGGGGCACCAGGTAGCCGAGTTCGATCAGCTTGGTGAACTCGAAGCCGTTGGTCACGGTCATCATGTCGTAGCCCAGGTCGTCGCCGTTGGCGAGTTTGGGCTGGATCTGCCCGAAGAACGACGAGGTCTCCTGAACGTCCTCGTGGTACTCCACGTCGATGCCGGTGGCCTCGGTGAACTGCGTCAGCTGGGTGCGGTCGGAGTCCATGTACAGGGGCCAGTTGGCCCAGCGCACCGTACCGGTCTCCTCCTTGTCAGCCCAGTAGTCCTCGTCGGCGGTGGTGTCCCGCTGTTGACCGCCGACGCCGCAGGCGGACAGGGCCAGCGCAGCGGCGGCGGCGCCACCGGCCTGAAGGGTGCGGCGGCGGGTGGGTCCGAACGGTGACGGACGACCGCCACGTCGGGCCCGGGTGAGACCACGCAGGAGAGCCGGGTTCAGGTGCGCGCGGAAGGGGTTGTTCATGGGGGGCATTGCGGTGTCGTTCCCTGTAGTGGTGGTTCGGGAGGTAGTCGTGTGACGGGGTCAAGGCAGGGCGTAGGAGTGGTGGGGTTCCCAGGAGAGCCAGACCCGGTCACCGCGGGTCGCGGCCAGGGTGGCGTCGGAGGAGTTCTGCCGGTGGACGATCACTTCGGCGCCTCCGGGCAGGGCTACCTGATAGTGGGTGGAGGCGCCCATGTAGACGGTCTCGCTGACGGTTCCGGGGATCGTCGTCAGCTCGCCTCCGGGGTCCTCCACACCGATCCGGATCTTCTCCGGGCGTACCGTCAGGTGCACCTCGGTTCCGGTGCCGGCGCCTTCGGGAAGCGAGGCGACGAGGGCCGTCGTCCCCGATCCCAGGGCGACCCGGTACGGTCCGGCGCCGTCGGTGTTCTCGACCCTCCCAGGGAGGAGGTTGCCGGTTCCGATGAAGTCGGCGACGAAGCGGGTGGCGGGCCGTTCGTAGATCTGGGCGGGCGTGCCGAGTTGTTCGACGAGGCCGCCGTTCATCACCGCGACCCGGTCGGACATGGTCAGGGCCTCGCCCTGGTCGTGGGTGACGTAGACGAAGGTGATGCCGACCTCGCGCTGGATGCGTTTGAGTTCGACCTGCATGGACTGGCGGAGCTTGAGGTCCAGGGCGCCGAGGGGTTCGTCGAGCAGGAGGGCGCCGGGTTCGTTGACCAGGGCGCGGGCCAGTGCCACGCGTTGCTGTTGGCCGCCGGAGAGCTGTGAGGGGCGGTGCTCGGCCCGGGGACCGAGTTCGACGAGGTCCAGGATCTCGTCGACCCTCCTCTTGATCTCCTTCTTGGGGACGCGGCGTCGTCGCAGTCCGAACGCGACGTTGGCGGCCACGTTCATGTGCGGGAAGAGCGCGTAGCTCTGGAAGACCATGTTGACGTCGCGGTGGTTGGCGGGGACCCCGTTGACGTCGCGGCCGGAGAGGCGGACGACCCCTTCGGTGGGTTCCTCGAACCCGGCGATCATGCGCATCGTGGTCGTCTTGCCGCACCCGGAGGGTCCCAGGAGGGAGAAGAACTCGCCACGGGCGATCTCCAGGTCGATCCCGTCGACGGCCCGCACCGTCTCCGAGCCGGACCGGTAGGACTTGGCGACGCCTTCCAGGCCGATGGCCGGTGCGACCTCGCCCCGCCTCGTCGCCTCGGCGGGCTCCTCTGTACTGCTGTTGGTGGTGACCATGGGGGGTGTTCCCGTCGGATCTGGTACCGGTCGGGCCGAGCCGTCCGACCGGTCGCCCCCGCGGAGCCTCCCTGTCGGACGGTCCGGCTCCACTCAGTCGCCGGTGTAACTCATGACGTGCTTGACGCGGGTGTACTCCTCGAAGGAGTACGTGGACAGGTCCTTGCCGTAGCCGGAGTGTTTGAAGCCGCCGTGCGGCATCTCCGCGGTGATGGGGATGTGGGTGTTGATCCACACGCAACCGAAGTCCAGGCGGCGGGAGACCCGCAGCGCGCGGGCGTGGTCCTTGGTCCACACGCTGGAGGCCAGCCCGTACTCGACCGAGTTGGCCCAGGCCACGGCGGTGTCCTCGTCGGTGAAGCGCTGGACGGTGAGGACCGGGCCGAAGATCTCGTCGGTGACGAGTTCGTCGCCCTGGCGCAGCCCGGAGACGACGGTGGGCGCGTAGAAGTAGCCCTCCTCCCCCACCCGGGAACCGCCGGTGAGGATTTCGGCGTGGTCGGGGGTCCGGTCCAGGAAACCGGTGACCCGGGCCAGCTGGTTCGCGTTGTTGACCGGACCGTAGGCGGCGGCGGGGTCGTCGGGGCCCGCGGTGACGGTGCCCCGGGCCAGTTCGGCCAAGGCTGCGGCGAGGTCGTCGTGGACACCGGGCGCGGCGAGGATCCGGGTGGCGGCCGTGCAGTCCTGACCGGCGTTGAAGAAGCCGGCCTCGGCGATGCCGGCGGCGGTCCTCTCCACGTCGGCGTCGTCGAAGACCACGACGGGCGCCTTGCCGCCGAGTTCGAGGTGGAGTCGTTTGAGGTCGAGGGCGCCGGCCCGCGCCACCTCGAAACCGGCGCGCGTGGAACCGGTGAGGGAGATCAGCGCGGGGACGGGGTGCTCGACGAGCGCGCGGCCGGTGTCCCGGTCGCCGCAGACCACGTTGAGGACGCCGTCGGGCAGGAACTCGGCGGCGATCTCCGCGAGGAGGAGGGTGGAGACCGGGGTGGTGTCGGAAGGCTTGAGGACGATCGTGTTGCCGGCGGCGAGCGCGGGCCCGATCTTCCAGGCGGCCATCGCCATGGGGTAGTTCCACGGGGTGATCTGGCCGACCACGCCGAGGGGTTCGCGGCGGATCCAGGAGGTGTGGTCGCGCAGGTACTCGGCGGCGGCGCGGCCTTCCAGGTTCCGGGTGGCGCCGGCGAAGAAGCGGAGCGCGTCCAGGACCTGGCCGATCTCCTCGGACCTGGTGAGGGCGATCGGTTTGCCGCAGTTGCGGACCTCGGCGGCGACGAGTTCGTCGGAGCGGGCCTCCACCGCGTCGGCGAACCTGTTGAGCGCGATCTGCCGTTCGGCGGGGGTCCAGTCACGCCAGTCCTCCTCGAAGGCGCGTCGGGCGACCTTGAAGGCGGCGTCGACGTCCTCCGCGCCGGAGATGGGGGCGGTGGCGAAGACCTTGCCGGTGGCGGGGTCGACGAGGTCGGCGCGACGGCCCTCGACGGAGTCCACGTATCGGCCGCCGACGAAGTTGCGGAGGTGATCGAGTTCGGGCCCCTGGCTCACGACGGCTCCCCTGCGGTCGGCGCGTCACGGCGCGCGACGGACTGTGATCTGCAACATTGCCGGCCCCGTGTTCCGAGTTCAAGAGGTGGCGAGGGATTCCGTTGTAAAGATTGAGATTCCCTACGGATACTTGACACGGGAGTACAAGATGCGACTATTTCTGTTGAGAAAGGCGCGTTGGAATTCGTGGCCCCGCACACGGCCCGTTCCGCTCACCGCACCGCCCAGAGAACTCGGAGAGCTCCAGTGGAACCTCGTCTGAACTCGAAGAACCTGCAACGGGCCGCCAAGGATCACCTGTGGATGCACTTCACGGAGATGGCCGCGTACCGGGAGGCCGACGTTCCGGTCATCACCCGGGGCGAAGGTGAGTACGTCTACGACGACCGGGGCGAGCGCTACCTCGACGGGCTCTCGGGCCTGTTCGTCTCCCAGGTGGGCCATGGGCGGGCCGAGATCGCCGACGCCATCGCGGAACAGGCCCGTGAACTCGCCTACTTCCCGATCTGGACCTACGCCCACCCCAAGGCCATCGAACTCGCCGACCGGATCGCCGGCCTCGCCCCGGGCGACCTCGACCGGGTCTTCTTCACCACCAGCGGCTCCGAGGCGGTGGAGTCCGCCTGGAAACTCGCCCGGCAGTACTTCAAGGCCGTCGGGCAGCCCACCCGGCACAAGGTGATCAGCCGCAGGATCGCCTACCACGGCACCACCATGGGCGCGCTGTCCATCACCGGACTCCAGGACATCAAGAGCCCCTTCGAACCCCTGGTCCCCAGCACCATCCAGGTGCCCAACACCAACCACTACCGCGCCCCGGTCCACGGGGACGACCCCGAGGCGTTCGGGCGCTGGGCCGCCGACCAGATCGAGGAGGCCATCCTCCAGAACGGCCCGGAGACCGTGGCCGCGGTGTACGTGGAGCCGGTGCAGAACTCCGGCGGTTGTTTCCCGCCCCCGCCCGGGTACCTGCGAAGGGTCCGCCGGATCTGTGACCGGTACGGGGTCCTGATGGTCTCGGACGAGGTGATCTGCGCGTTCGGCCGGTTGGGCGAGTACTTCGGCGCGACCAAGTACGGCTACGTACCGGACATGATCACCTTCGCCAAGGGGGCGACGAGCGGATACGTGCCGCTGGGCGGAGTGATCGCCCGAGAGGGACTGATGGCCCCCTTCCAGGAGGACGGGGCGGCGTTCCTGCACGGGATCACGTTCGCGGGCCACCCGGTCGCCGCCGCCGCCGCGCTGGCCAACCTCGACCTGTTCGAGAGCGAGGGCCTGCTGGACAACGTCCGCGAGAACGGGCCCGTGTTCCGGCAGACCCTGGAAAGACTCCTGGACCTGCCCATCGTCGGCGACGTGCGCGGTGACGGGTTCTTCTACGGGATCGAGCTGGTCCGGGACAAGGAGACCAAGGAGAGCTTCAGCGCGGAGGAGTCCAAGACCCTCCTGAAGGGGTTCATCTCCTCGTCACTGTTCGAGTCCGGGCTGATCTGCCGCGCGGACGACCGAGGCGAACCCGTGATCCAGCTCGCCCCACCGCTGACCTGCGGACCGGCGCACTTCGAGGAGATCGAACGGATCCTGCGCAAGGTCCTCACCGAGGCGTGGGATCTCTTGTAGGCCCCGTCGGCCTCTCTCCGATTCCTTACCGGAAGAGCCGGTCCGCCGCCCCTGGTCACACCCTTCCCGGGGCGGCGGACCCTCCTGCTCGGGACCCACCGGGACCTACCGGGACTACCGGGACCTACTCGGGTCCTGCGTGCTCCAGGGCGGCGAGGGCGGTGACGGCCCCCAACTCCCAGCAGGCCTCCCGGGCCTCGGCGTCGGGGCGGCCCGTCACCGTCACCGGGGGCCGGTGCCGTTCCCACCCCATGCCCTTGGCGATGGACTCCACCGAACGCACCGCGCCGGAGGTGTCGTTGTCGCCGTGCACGTACAGGGAGAACGGCATCCCCTTCCGGTCGACCTGGACCGGGTAGTACACCGTGTCGAAGAAGTGCTTGAGCGCACCCGACATGTAACCGATGTTGGCGGGTGTACCGAGGATCACCGCGTCGGCCGCCAACAGGTCGGACGGCGTCGCCGCCAGTGCCGCCCTGACCTGGACCTCCACCCCTTCGACGTCGTCGTCGCGCGCACCCTCCAGGACCGCGTCCAGGAGTTCGCGCGTGGCGGGCGATACGGTGTGGTGAACGATGAGCAGTCGTGCCATGCGCCCACCTTCTCAGAACCGATCGGCGCGGGCCGGCGTCCCACCCTTCACCGAGACCCTCACGTCCAAGGCATCGCTCCGGGTCCACGTCGACCTCGACTCTCACCCCTTCGGTATCGTCGAAGCGTGCCTCTCCCTCTTGGAACCGACACAAGTCGGGCGGCGTCTCAGCCAACGGCACAACATCAGTCTTCAGAAAGCCAGGCCCCGCCATGAGTCAGCCTCCTCCCTACGGACCTCCGCCCCCCGGTGGGCAACCGCCCATGGGGCCGCCTCCCGGAGGAATGCCTCCCGGCGGCCCGCCCCCTCCCGGCGGACCCTATGGAGGTCCGCCGCCCCCCGGCGGGCCCTACGGAGGTCCGCCGCCGATGGGTCCCCCTCCCGGTGGGCCCTACGGTCAGCCGCAGCCGAAGAAGTCCTCGCCCTGGCTGTGGATCAGCCTGGGTTGTGGTGGCCTCTTCGTGATCGGCGTGGTCCTGGTCGTCCTGCTCGTCTTCGTCTTCGGTGACTCCGGTGAGGGCGAGGGCGGCAGCGCCGAGGGCAGCGGCAGCGGGTCCGAGGGCACGGGCGAGGACGAGAACGGAACCGGCTCCGGTTCTGGTTCCGGATCCGACACCGAATCCGGGCTGGGCAACGAGACGCGTTCCAACCCCGACATGCCGGGCATCGGCGAAACGGTGGAGCACGACGGTCTGCGCTTCACCATCACCCAGATCGACGCGGGTCTCCCCGAGGCCGGCGACCACACCCCGATCGGCGAGTACGTCGCGGTGTGGATCGAGCTCGAACCGGCCGGTTCGGCCTCCGACGACTTCTGGCGCGACGAGCAGCACCTCTACACCTACGACGGTCAAGAGATCGAAGAGGACTACGACGCCACCGGGGACTACACCGAGGACAGCATGCTCATCGATCTGCAGCCCGGTGAGAGCTACGAGACCGCGATCGTGTTCGACGTGGAGGACCCCTCGCAGATCTCCCACATGGGTCTGAGCGCCGAGACCCTCGGCGGCAACGAGGTCGAGATCGACGTCACCGGCTGACGCGGGACACCGACGTCGCCGCCGACGTCGCACGGGTGGGGCCGCCGGATTCGATCCGGCGGCCCCGACGCATGTACGCGGACATGAAATTTCCCCGTCGAGAGCTCTCTAACTTGTTCGATCCTCTGAATAAATAATGCCCCATAAAGGTTATATATCCCCATACGGCACAAGTGCGAATGTGGTTAACCCACTCTTATCCTGCCCGCCCGGATGTCGGATATTGACCGGTCATTCATCTCTTATCTAAGGTGCGGTCTCTATAGCGCAGGTCAGGTGCTCGACCAGGAGCGAGGGAACCATGCCGCACAATGTCCGGGCCGCACTCGTACAGACCGAGTGGACCGGAGACACCGCATCCATGCTGGACGTCCACGAGCGGTACGCGCGTGAAGCCGCCGCGCAGGGCGCCGGGATCATCGGGTTCCAGGAGGTGTTCAACGCCCCCTACTTCTGCCAGGTGCAGGAACCCGAACACCACCGCTGGGCCGAGCCCGTACCCGACGGCCCCACCGTCACACGTTTCCAGGCGCTCGCCGAGGAACTGAACATGGTGATGGTCCTGCCGATCTTCGAGGTCGAGAAGCCCGGTTTCTATTACAACACCGCCGCCGTCATCGACGCCGACGGCACCTATCTCGGCAAGTACCGAAAGCACCACATTCCACAGGTCAAAGGGTTCTGGGAGAAGTACTACTTCCGTCCCGGAAACCTCGGCTGGCCGGTGTTCGACACCGCGGTCGGCCGCGTCGGCGTCTACATCTGCTACGACCGGCACTTCCCCGAGGGCTGGCGTGCCCTGGGCCTGGCCGGCGCGCAACTGGTCTACAACCCGTCGGCGACCAGCCGTGGCCTGTCCGCGCACCTGTGGAAGCTCGAACAACCCGCAGCCGCCGTGGCCAACGAGTACTTCGTCGCCGCCATCAACCGGGTCGGCCGTGAGGAGTACGGCGACAACGACTTCTACGGCAGCAGCTACTTCGTCGACCCTCGCGGACAGTTCGTGGGCGAGGTCGCCTCCGACACCAAGGCCGAACTGGTCGTCCGCGACCTGGATCTGGACATGGTCGAGGAGGTCCGTCAGCAGTGGGCGTTCTACCGCGATCGCAGGCCCGACGCCTACGGCCCGCTGACGGAGGGATGAGACCATGACCCGGACCCTCATCAGCGGTGGCCTCGTCATCACCTCGGCGGAGGAGGTCGAAGCCGACGTCCTCGTCGAGGACGGAAAGGTGGTCGCCCTCGCCCTGCGCGGCAGTGACGCCGCCCGCACCTGGGCCGACGGCGACGCCGAGGTCATCGACGCCACGGGCCACTACGTCGTCCCCGGCGGAGTGGACGGCCACACCCACATGGAGATGCCGTTCGGCGGGACGTACTCGTCGGACACCTTCGAGACCGGCACCCGCGCGGCGGCGTGGGGCGGCACCACGACCATCGTCGACTTCGCCATCCAGCGGCCGGGCGAGTCCGTGCGCTCCGGGGTGGACTCGTGGATGGCCAAGGCCGACGGCAAGTGCGCGATCGACTACGCGTTCCACGCCATCCTGTCCGACGTCAACGAGTCCTCGCTGAAGGAGATGGACGTCCTCGTCGACGAGGGCGTCACCTCGTTCAAGCTGTTCATGGCCTACCCCGGCGTGTTCTACAGCGACGACGGACAGATACTGAGGGCGATGCAACGCGGCGCCGCCAACGGCGCGCTCACCATGATGCACGCCGAGAACGGCATCGCCATCGACGTGCTGGTCGAGCAGGCCCTGGCCGAGGGCCGGACGGACCCGCGCCACCACGGGGAGGTCCGCAAGGCCCTCCTGGAATCGGAGGCCACCCACCGCGCCATCCAGCTCGCCCGGGTCGCGGGTGCTCCGCTGTACGTGGTGCACGTGTCGGCGGGCGAGGCCGTGGCCGAGCTGTCCCGGGCCCGGGACCTGGGGCTCAACGTCTTCGGCGAGACCTGTCCGCAGTACCTGTTCCTGACGGTGGACCACCTCGCCCAACCGGGGTTCGAGGGTGCCAAGTACGTGTGCTCGACCCCGTTGCGGCCCGAGGAGCACCAGGCCCACCTGTGGCGGGCCCTGCGCACCAACGACCTGTCCGTGGTCTCCACCGACCACTGCCCGTTCTGCTTCAGCGGACAGAAGGACCTGGGCGCGGGCGACTTCTCCAAGATCCCCAACGGAATGCCGGGGGTGGAGCACCGGATGGACCTGCTGCACCAGGCCGTGGTGGAAGGGCACATCGGTCGCCGCCGCTGGATCGAACTGGCCTGCGCCACCCCGGCCCGGATGTTCGGTCTGTACCCGAAGAAGGGCACCATCGCCCCGGGCGCCGACGCCGACCTGGTCGTGTACGACCCGAACGCCGAGCAGACCCTGTCGGCGAAGACCCACCACATGAACGTGGACTACTCCGCCTACGAGGGGAAACGGGTGACGGGCCGGGCCCGCACCGTGCTCTCCCGCGGCCGCGTGATCGTGGACCGGGGTTCCTACCTGGGTTCGGCCGGTGACGGCTCGTACGTGCCCAGGTCCACCTGCCAGTACCTGATCTGAGGGGGACACATGGACATCGGACTGGTCCTCCAGACGGATCCGCCCGCCGACCTGTTGGTGGAACGGATGGTGCGCGCCGAGGCGAAGGGGTTCACCCACGGGTGGACCTTCGACTCCGTGGTGCTGTGGCAGGAACCCTTCGTCATCCACAGCCGCGTCCTGGAACGGACCGAGCGCCTGGTTCTCGGACCCATGGTCACCAACCCGAGCACCCGCGCGTGGGAGGTGACGGCCTCGCTGTTCGCCACCCTGAACGACATGTACGGGAACCGGACGGTCTGCGGCATCGGCCGGGGCGACTCGGCGATGCGGGTGGCCGGTCGCAGGCCCGCGACCCTGGACCGACTGTCGCGGGCGATGACCGCGATCAAGGACCTCGCCGAAGGACGCGAGGCCGACGTGGACGGCGCTCCCCTGCGCATCCCGTGGGTGAGCGAGGGCTCCCTGCCGATGTGGATGGGCGCCTACGGGCCCAAGGCCCTGGACCTGGTGGGCCGGCAGGCCGACGGGTTCATCCTGCAGCTCGCCGACCCCTATCTGACCGAGTGGATGGTCAAGACGGTACGGGCGGCGGCGGCCGACGCCGGGCGCGATCCCGACGAGGTGAAGGTGTGCGTGGCCGCGCCCGCCTACGTCACCGACGGTTCCGTCGAGCAGCGCGCCCACGCCCGGGAGCAGTGCCGTTGGTTCGGCGGGATGGTGGGCAACCACGTCGCCGACCTGGTCTCTCGGTACGGGGAGCGGTCGGACATGGTGCCCCAGGAGCTGACCGACTACGTCAAGGCCCGCGAGGGCTACGACTACAGCCACCACGGCCGGGTCGACAACCCGGACACCGAGTTCGTGCCGGACACCATCATCGACCGGTTCTGTCTGATCGGGACGGTCGACGAACACCTGGAGAAGCTGGATCGGCTGCGCGCCGCGGGTGTGGACCAGTTCGCCGTCTACGCGATGCACGACGACGTCGACGGTGTGATCGACACCTACGGGCGCGAGGTCGTCCCGGCGGTGTCCTGAGAGGACGCGGGCCCGTCGTGGATCCCGCCGGCCGGACCCCGACACCGGGGTCCGGCCCCACCGCCCGCGTACCGTCAACGTCATCGCGACCCCGACGACGTGTGAGGATGGTCGACGGCCTGAAACCGAACCCGCTTCGGTCCTCCCCGGCCCCGCGCGTGAGCCCGCCGTCGTGCCCGCGCGACGGATCCCCGTCAGCACCACCGAGAAGGTGTCCCGTGTCCCAAGCCCCACCGAAACCCGAGACGACCACGCAGATCACCCATCCCGACGGCCGTGTCTCATTGCCGGAGGGCACCACCCTGCCGGCCGGCCCCTTCGTCAACGACGACCTCCAGCCCGTACCCATGACCAGACGGAACTGGGGCACCGGCAGCTTCTCCGCCCTGTGGGTGAGCATGTCGGTCAGCATCCCCGCGTGGACGCTGGCCAGCGGGTTGATCGCCGCCGGGCTGGACTGGCGTCAGGCGATGCTCGCGGTCGTGCTGGGCAACATCATCGTGCTGCTGCCGATGGTGCTGACCGGACACGCGGGGGCCAAGTACGGCATCCCCTTCCCGGTGTTCGCCCGCTCCTCCTTCGGTGTGCGCGGCGCGAACCTGCCGGCGCTGCTGCGCGGGGCGGTGGCCTGCGGTTGGTTCGGCATCCAGACGTGGATCGGCGGCCAGGGCGTGTACGTGCTGACCGGTCGCCTGTTCGGAGCCGAATGGATGAACGCGGCGGAGTTCGGCGGATACCCGTGGACGCTGTGGCTGTCCTTCGGGGTGTTCTGGCTGGCCCAGGTCGCCATCATCCTGTGGGGCATGGAGGGTGTGCGCAAGGTCCAGCTGTGGGCCGCGCCCCTGATGATCCTCGGCGGCGTCGCGCTGCTGGTGTGGATGGCCTCCCAGGCCGGTGGTTTCGGCCCGATGCTGGCCGCGGATCAGCCCTTGGACTGGGGCCCGTCCTTCTGGGCGCTGTTCTTCCCGTCCCTGATGGGCGTGATCGGCTACTGGGCGACGCTGACCCTCAACATCAGTGACTTCACCCGGTTCGCCTCCACCCAGCGGGCGCAGGTGATGGGTCAGTCCCTGGGGCTGCCCACGACCATGACGCTGTTCTCGCTGATCGCGGTGATGGTGACCGCGGGCACCGCCGCCGTGTACGACGAACCGATCTGGAACCCGATCGACGTCGTGGACAAGATGGACTCCGGCCTCGGGCTGCTGTTCGCGATCTTCGTGGTGCTGCTGGCGACGGTGTCCACCAACGTGGCCGCCAACCTGGTCGGGCCCGCCTACGACCTGGCCAACCTCAAGCCGAACTGGATCAGCTTCCGCACCGGTGCGCTCATCACCTGCGTCCTCGGGGTGCTGATCTTCCCGTGGAAGCTCCTGGAGGACGAGAACACCTACATCTTCCTGTGGCTCGGAACCGTCGGAGGCATCCTCGGCGCCGTGGCGGGCATCCTGCTGGCCGACTACTGGTTGCTGCGCCGCACCCGGATCAACCTGCCCGCCCTGTTCAGCCGAGACGGCGAGTACTGGTACTCGGGGGGTTGGAACTGGCGTGCCCTGCTCGCCTTCGGTGTCGGCGCGCTGTTGTCCGTGGCGGGCCCGCTGGCGTCGTACGGCTGGGTGATCGGCCTGATCGCGGCGTTCCTCCTGCACTGGGCGCTGGGCGTCTTCGTGCCGGACCGGCGGATGCTCGCCGCCGACCGGGCGGCGCAGAGCGACGGCGTGGGAAGCGGTGATGCGGGAAGCGGCGACGCGGGGAACGACGTCAAGGGCTGATCCTGGCGCGGCACCAGGTTCCCGGGCGTGGTCCCACGGTCTCCGTAAACGGGTGCGGCGCGTCCCCGAGCCGGGGACGCGCCACTCACACCCACGATCCGTGGGAACCGGGGCCGGTCAGGCCGCCGGATTGTGCCGTTGGAGACCGCTGAGGTCCAGCGACTCCAGCGTCTCGTTCATGTTCTGGGTGACCCGGACGAACTCTCGGGTGGACAGCCAGAGCTTGTAGATGATGAGCATCTCGAAGGCGAGCATGAACACCGCGGAACCGATGATGGTGGCGACCATCCCGGTCACGGAGAACATCCCGACCAGCGGGGCGACGATGAACACGCCCATCTGGAACTCGATGCCGCTGAACAGGTGCGGACGGATCCGGTTGGCCCACAGCATGTCGCGCATCCTGCGGTACCAGGGGAAACGCTTGTCGAATCCCTTCTGCAGAGCGGTGCTCTGGAGGTGCTTGGCCGTGCGGTTGGGGCTGAGGCCCCCCTCTTCGTCCGTCTCGGACTCGTCGTCGGACGCCGTGGCGGGGGCCTGGACCCTTTCGGCTCCTCCGATGGAGACGCTGCTCTCCTCGTCGCCCATGCCGTCGTTGACGTTGTCGTCGCCGCCGACGAAGCCACCGGCGGCCTGGCGGACCCGACCGGTGTCCTGTCCGTCGGCGTGCTCCTCGACCTCACGGATGGCCTGGGCGATGTGGCGGCGCATGGCCGAGCGGACCTTCGCCATCTGCGGCGAGTTCAGGTAGCGGAACATGTCGGTGAAGACGATGGCCAGCAGGACCCAGAGGAAGACGGGGTTGCCGGTGACCGCGAACTGGCCGCCCATGAGGGCGATACCGCAGAGCAGCACGCGAATGCGGTCGAAGACGTAGTCCAGCCAGCTGCCGAAGACCGAGCCGTTGCCCTTCAGACGGGCGATCTTGCCGTCCATACAGTCGAGGACGAAGCTCAGGTGGAACAGCAGGGCACCGGCCAGAAGCCAGTACCAGTCCCCGAGGAAGAAGCACGCCGCGGAGAGCAGGCCCAGGATCAGGGCCGCCACGGTGAGTTGGTTCGGAGTGATGTTGGTGCGGTTCGCCGTGGCCTTGACCAGCCGGGAGGCGAGCGGGTCGACTAGCCAGACCGTCCACCACGAGTCCCGTGGTTTATAGGTCTGGTCTCGCACGTCTGCGAGGGTGAAGGAGGGCATTTCCCTGAACTCCGATGGTGAGCGAGGTGTAGGTCAGGGGGATGTTCGCCGGGGGTAGGGGCGTAGAGGTCGCGGTAGCTCACGCGGGGGTCGCCGGACAGGGCACCCGCCGCGTTCAAGGACCACCTGTAGGTGACGCGGCGATGAACCACAAGGTTGTCAAAAGTGACAGGTAGATCTAAACGTGATGAACAAGACCTGAGCGGCACACGTCCCCGAATCGGCCCATAAGCCTTCGCCAGGGAGGGTCGGCCGGGGGCCATCCGGGCCGACGAGCCCGGGAATGTGACCCAGGGCACCCGTTTTCGCAGCTCAGGGCTACGCCTTCACACAGATTCCATCTCGACTCGACAACAGGACGGCCTGGACACACAAGTCACTCCCGACGGGTGCCGATACTGGTTCGGCAGGGCATCTCCATCGGCGCCGAGAACCACACTTCGGACGCATCGAACCGCCACATCCGGCCGCCCCCTGCCCCCACCTTCATCGAGCACGAGGCTGACCTGTGTCCGTTCCCGCTCACTCGCGTGTCACCGATGTCGTCGAAACGCCCGTGACCACACCAGCGCGCCCACGTCATCGTTCCGACATCGAGGGGCTACGCGCCGTCGCCGCCCTGCTGATCGCCGTCTACCACATCTGGTTCGGCACGGTCTCCGGTGGCGTCGACGTGTTCCTGCTGCTCACCGGCTTCCTCATCACCGGATCACTGGTCCGGGCGATGGAACGCAACGGCCGCATCGACTTCGCCGCGTTCTGGACCAAGCTGGTCAAACGCCTGTTCCCCGCCGGGGCGGTCGTCCTCGGCGCCGTACTGGTGATGACCTACCTGTTCTTCCCGCGTTCGCAGTGGACGACGGTGATCGACGACGTCCGCGCCGCCGTCCTGTACTACGGGAACTGGCACCTGGCGACGGGCTCGGTCGACTACATGGCCGACAACTCCGCGGCCAGTGCCGTGCAGCACTTCTGGTCGTTGGCGGTGCAGGGGCAGTTCTACCTGCTGTGGCCGGTGCTGATCACCGTCGCCGGGTTCGTCGCCGTGCGGCTGGGGGTGAGGGTGCGCCACGTCGCCTTCGCGGCGGTGGGCACGGTGTTCGTGGTGTCCCTGGCGTACTCGCTGTGGATCACCGCGACCGAGCCGGTCTGGGCGTACTTCGACACCGGCGCCCGCCTGTGGGAGCTGGCACTGGGCGGGATGCTGGCCCTGGTGGTGCACCGGGTGAACCTGCCCCACGCGCTGCGGATGATCGCCGGGTGGCTGGGGTTGGCCGGCCTGGTGCTGTGCGGCCTGGTCATCGGTGACTCGGTCCCCTACCCGGGCTTCGCCTCCCTCTGGCCGACCACAGCGGCCCTGCTCGTCATCCTGGCGGGCGCGGGCGAGAACGCGAACGGTCGGCTCTCCGCCAACCGCCTTCTGGGGGTGCGTCCCCTGACCTGGTTGGGCGGGCACGCCTACACGCTGTTCCTGTGGCACTGGCCGGTGCTGATCGTCTACCTGGAGCTGACCGAGCGGGTCCGGCCCTCCATGACCGGCGGTCTCCTGGTGCTGGGCTCCTCGTTCGCGGCCGCCCTGTTCACCGGTTGGGTGATCGAGGGTGGTGTGACCCGGGCGACGCGGAACCTTCGCACTCCGAGCTGGTCGCTGGCGGCCGGTGTCATCTTCATCATTCCGGTGCTGGCGGCCGGTTCCCTGTGGGCCCACTCCATCGAACAGGACCGGCAGACGCGCATGGAGCTGAGCTCCAACCCGCTCTCCTACCCCGGCGCCGCGGTCCACCTGAACCAGGAAACGGCCGCAGTACTGCCCGAACTGCCGATCCACCCGGACACCACCACCGTCGCCAAGGAGACCGTCGACCAGACCCGCTCGTGCAACGCCGTGGCCGAGGACACCGAGGTCGTCTCGTGCGAGTTCGGCGACCCGGACTCCGACTACACGATCGCCATGGTCGGTAGTTCGCACGTGCGGCACTGGTTCCAGGCGATGCGTACTCTCACCGACCAGCACGGGTGGCGTCTGGTGACGTTGACCAAGAACGGATGCCAGTTCAGCTCCGAGGAACAGCTGTACCGGGGCAAGGCCTACCCCGAGTGCACCGCCTGGAACGCCGACGTCATGACCGAGCTCGCCGAACTGGTGCCCGACGCCGTGTTCACCCTGGCCTCGCTCACCAGTCGTGAGGAGGACGAACACGTGCCCGCCGGTTTCGTGGACCGTTGGCACCTGCTCGACCGGATGGGCGTCGACGTGCTCGCGATGCGGGACACGCCCCGGTTCGACTTCCCGGTGCCGGACTGCGTGGACCGCAACGACCGTGACCAGTGCTCGTCGCCCAAGGCGGAGTCCATGGCCGAGGAACCGCCGTTCAAGGACCTGACGAACGTTCCGCACAACACCCGGTTCCTGGACCTGACCGACTACCTGTGCGAGGACGGGGTCTGCCACGGGGTGATCGGTAATCAGTTGGTCTTCTACGACACCGACCACATGTCGTACGCGTTCTCACGGTCCTTGGCTGTGGTGATGGAGCCCCAGATCCTGGACGCGGTCGGGCAGGCGGTGCCGCAGGGCGAGCCCACCCTGTTCGACGCCGCCATGACCCTCCGCGAGGGTCAGCACCCCTGATCTGCTCGCGCTCTGGCCGTCAGCCGCACACCCGCAGGTAGGTGCGGATCGCCGCCGTCAGGTCGGTGAGGTCGTCCTCGGGTGCGGGAAGTGGTTCGGGTTCGGCCAGTAGGTCGCCCACCGGTACCCGGGGGCGGGGGATCAGAGGGGCCAGGTACGGGCGGACCAGCGCGCCGGCGTATTCGTCGGGGTGGCGGTAGTCGTCCTCCGGGGGCGGCGGGCTCGGTTCCGGGGTAGGAAGCTCGGCCCTTTTCGGGGCGGGAGCGATCGCCGCCTGGACGCGCTTCTTCGGGATGAACACGTAGGCCAGCGCCGCCGCCAACGTGAGGGCGAAGAGGGCCCAGAGGTGTTCGGTGAGACTCCGGCATCGTCGGTGGTGTCGGCCGATAGGGTGCTGCACAGTCATCCTCCTGGTGTTGTCAGGTGGTTGATCAGCCCCGGCGCGGTGGTTGCACCCACCGCCCGGGGTGTTCGTTTTTCTGGGGGTTGTGGTTACGCGCTCGGATCCCGATCCAGCGGAATGGTCGCCCACAGTTCCAGGGGGAATCCGTGTTGGCCCTCCCACCACCAGTGCTCGGCGATCCGGTCCACCAGCCACAGGCCCCTGCCGCCGGCGCAGAGGTCGTTCGGCCCCTGTTCTCGCACTCGCGGCACCGACGTAGGACGACCGGCCTTGGCCCCCTGGTCGAGCACGCAGAGGACGGCGCGGTCGTGGAGGACCTCGATGGAAGCGCCCATGCGGCCGTACTTCTCCCCGGTCGCGGTGTGCAGGACCGCGTTGGTGGCAAGTTCACTGGCCACCAGCCGCACCCAGTCCCCGCGCTGGTTTTGCAGCCCCGGCTCACTCCCACACCAGTCCCGCAGACGACGCACGTCGGAGAGCGTTCCGCCGAAGTAGGACCAGCGTGCCGACGGCCAACCCACCCCACCACCATCAGGCCGCCGCGGCCCCGGTATCCGAACAGCACCCATAGCCATCTCCCACAGTCGAAGCAGACCACTGCGAGCAGGGTTCGCCCGCAGCCGGAACACAGCAGGCACGGTGACCTTGGTAGCCATCTCGTCACACCCTGCTAACTTCGATGATGCACCGAGATTTAACTCACTGCAACACTCTTCATGAAAATCTCATAGAGAGAGTTGCAGAAAGTTGTGGCTGCTTCCACCCATGCGAGAGACTGAAGGGCAACGCCCAAGTCTTTGCGGAGAGGTGGAACTCGGTGTCGGTAGGCAGCCCGATGGTCGCCAGGCTTGGCCTGGCCAACTTCCTGAAGGAGGCACGCGGCAAGCGGTCCTCCGCCGAAGCCGCTGCGGTCGCCGGGTTCAGCAAAGCCACCCTGTCGCGCGTGGAACGGGGGGAAAGCACTATCTCCCCGGGGGACGCGCGCCTCCTTATGTCGCACTACGGCGTGTCAGCGGACTTGATCGAGTCGTTGGCTGATCTGGCCTACGCGGCCAAACAGCCGGGCTGGTGGCAGCGCTACAAGTCAGCGCTACCCGACTGGTTCAGCCTGTTCGTCGGGATCGAGACTGCGGCGCACCGGATCCGCACCTACGAACCCGAGTGGATCCCCGGCATCCTCCAGACCCCCGAGTACTCGCGCGCCATCATCGAGAAGGGTGTTCAGGTGCGCGACTCCGAGGAGCTGATCCTGGAATCGGTCAACTTTCGACAGCGCCGGCAGGAGAAACTCACCGGAGAGAGCCCCGCTGGTTTCCAGGCGGTCATCAACGAAGCAGCCCTCCACCGACAGGTCGGAGGATCTGAGGGACACCGGGCGCAACTCGACTATCTACTCGCCTTGAGCCAGCAAGAGAACGTCGATATCCGGGTACTCCCGTTCAGCAGCGGCTCTCACGCAGCCAGCTATGGATCGTTCGTTCTCCTCGACTACTCGGTTGTAGGCAGAGATTACGCTCTCGCCTACATCGAGTACTCCGGCGGTGCCATCTATTTGGAAGCCGAAGAGGAGATCTCCATGCACAGGCAGATGTTCGACAGCCTGTGGCAGGACTCGGCCCCCAGCGTCGAGACCGAGGGCCTTATCAAGATTGCGATCCAGCGGATCGGCCACTAAAAAGCGACAACTTGGATGGTGACATGAAGCCCTTTGAAGCCCCCGCCCCACTAACGTGGCACGTCTCCTCGTACACAGGGGCGCAAGGCAACTGTGTCGAGGTCGCCGAGGGACTGAGCATCCTGGTCCGCGACACCAAGAACCGCGAACACGGCCACCTCACCTTCGACCCCCACGAATGGTCCAGCCTCCTGAACACTCTTCTACGCTGACGCCAACGGGTATCTCGGTATCGACCGGGATACCCGACCCTCGTAGAGGCGGCCCATGCAGTGGCATAAGAGCAGCTACAGCGGTGGACACGGTGGCGAGTGCATCGAGGTCGCTGAAGGACATTACGTCCTCGTCCGCGACACCCAACACCGCGAACACGGCCACCTCGCCTTCGATCCCCACGAATGGTCCAGCCTCCTGATCACCCTCAGGCACTGACCCGGCCAAGCACCCCACCGCTCCTCGCGGCCGCGCTCCCCCTCGGACAACGGCACCCCGACTCTGTCCGGCCTGGCCATCGTGCCTTCTCTCAGAGTTTCGGCGTGCCCATGCGCTGGTATCGAACCTCTGTGCACAAGACAGATCGAAAGAGCTCGACCTCACCGTGGTTCATCGGCTGGGTCGTTCTGTGGCTGATCGCCACCGCGTCCTGGATCGCCCTGCTCGGGTTGGAGTGGTACACCAGCGGGCCCTTGGCCTGCCCACTGACACCGGACAGCTCTCTGTACGGCACAGCGGACTGGTCCTGGTTTCCTCCCGGTCATGTGTGCTCTTGGGAGGTCACTGCCGCTGGAGACACCTTCACCATCACCGAGGAGCCTCCCGTGGCACGCCTGGGAGTACTGATCCTGCTCTCACTCTGGGGAGCGTCCCTGGTGACCTTGGGCCGTCTCCGTGGGCAGGGCACGAAATGAACACCCGACCTCCAAACCTCGGCGAGAAGGCTAGAGAAGGCCTCCGGTGGCGCGGGCGCACAGCTCGTACAGGTGCGCCACCCAGTCATCGTCCGAGGTCGAGTGGAAGTGGTTCTGCTCGCCCCAGGAATCATTCGGCTTGTGGAACCGGCAGGCTCTCAGATCCTTGAGATCACCGAACAGGCCGCTGCCCTCGAAGACCGTGTTCCCCTGGTCCCAGCCCACACCGAAGTCGGTGAGAACAAGGGCGGGCACCTGGGCCGCGACGGCCGCCAGCACCGGCAGGGAACCCAACGCGGCCAGCCCGCGAGCGCGTTCGAACTGCTCGTGCAGGGGCCCAGACTCCACCACCGGCGAGACCTGCGAGACCCGCCCCGACTCCACCATGGACTGCCGGACGCCCATCAACTCCGGATGGCCCTCCTCGCCCACGTGCAGGACCACTTCGAGGTCCGGGCGGTCGGTGGCGAGTTCGGACAGCGTCGAGAGCAGCGCCTCACAACCCAGTGCCCCGGCCGGCTGCCCCGGCCGTGCGGCGAAGACGATCCGTTTCCGCGCGCCTGGCCCGGAACGTTCGCCGCGTTCGGGGAACAGGCTCGCCAACCCGACCCGGCCCCTGAGGCCGAGCTTCTCCCCCAGGGTGGTGTACTCGTCGACCTCGCGGTGGCTGTGCGCCACCACCAGGTCCACCCTCGACCGGTGCATCCACTCGCCCTCGGAAGCCGGAAGCGCGGGCACGGGCAGGGACGAGGCCACCACCGGCCGGTACCGGCGCAGGAAGGAACGACTCGACCAGGACAGCGCCTCGACGTGCGGGCCCGAGCAGTTGAGCAGCACCGCGTCGGGGCGTCGCCGCCGAATGAGCCGGCGCACCTGACCAACGGTCAACAGCGGAATCCGCCGGCCGGCGTGCCGGGTGCCTTCCAGCGCGGCACGAATGCGGGCGGGTGAGGGTGTATCGGCCGAGCGCAACACGGCCAGCCCCATGGCGCCCCCCGAATCGGGAAGGTCGCCGAGCATCTTGGCCGACAGGTGTGCGCGCGGAGCGGAGTCGGCGATCGCCAGAACAGCGGGCGAACCGCCGGCGGCCCGACTCCAGGTGGGAACAAGGGACACTGGGTCGTTTCCTGGGAGGAGCTCGCTGGACACCCCCAGATTACACACGCCTCGTCAGCTTCCGGACACCCACGTGCGAGGACGAAAGTCCCGAGAACGACGAGGGCGGCCACCCTCGGAGAGGGCGACCGCCGGGGTGCGGGGTGAGGCTACTCGCCCTTCCACACGGGGGCGCGCTTCTCGGCGAAGGCCGCCGCGCCCTCCATCGCGTCGTGGCTGACGAACACCGGGCCCGCCAGCTCGTTCTGCTTGTCCCACATCTGGTCGCTGGTCCAGTCGTCGGAGGCCTGGAAGATCTCCTTGGAGACCTTCAGCGCCAGCGGACCGTTCGGTGTGATCCGGGCGGCCAGCGCCTTGGCGCCTTCGAGGGCGCCGCCGCTCGCGGTGACCTGGTTGACCAGACCCAGCTTCGCCAGGCGCTCGGCGTCGACGAAGTCGCCGGTCAGGGCGAACTCCATCGCGATGTTGCGCGGGATGCGGTTCTGCAAGCGCAGCAGGCCACCGGCACCGGCGACCAGGCCACGCTTGACCTCGGGGATGCCGAACTTGGCGTCCTCGGCGGCCACGACCAGGTCGCAGGCGAGCACCGCCTCGAAACCACCGGCGAGGGCGTAACCCTCGACCGCGGCGATCAGCGGCTTCTTCGGGCCGCGCTCGGCGAACCCACCGAACCCGCGCCCCTCGACCACCGGGACCTCGCCCTTCATGAACGCCTTGAGGTCCATCCCGGCGCAGAAGGTGCCCCCGGCGCCGGTGATGATGCCGACCGACACGTCATCGCGGGCGTCGATGTCGTCGAGCGCCTCGGCGATCCGGGCGGCGACCGCGGCGTTGACCGCGTTCTTGGCCTTGGGCCGGTTGATGGTGATGACGGCGATGCCGTCCTCGTGGGTGTAGAGAACCTCGTCGGACACGTCGTCCTCCTACTTCGGGGGCATGCGGAGGGCGCCGTCGATCCGGACGACCTCACCGTTGACGTAGCTGACCTCCAGCAGGGTCCGGGCCAGCTTGCCGAACTCCGCGGCGGTGCCCAAACGCTTGGGAAAGGGGACCGGGGCGGCCAGCTTCTGCTTGAACTCCTCCGACCCGGGACCGTCGCCGTAGATGGGCGTCTCCAGGATGCCGGGGGCGATGGTGTTGACGGTGACACCGACGGCCGCGAGGTCGCGCGCGGCCGGCAGGGTCATGCCGATCACGCCGCCCTTGGACGAGGAGTAGGCGATCTGACCGATCTGACCCTCGATACCGGCGAGGGAGGCGGTGTTGAGGATCGAGCCGCGCTCACCGTCCTCGTTGATCGGCTCGGTCTTGGCGATCTCGGCCGCGGACAGGCGCAGCACGTTGAACGTACCGATCAGGTTGACCTGGATGACCTTCTGGTAGCTGTCCAGGTCGTGGGGGTTACCGTTCCGGTCCACCGTGCGGGTGGCCCAGCCGATGCCGGCGCAGGACACCGCGACACGGAAGGGCTTACCGGTGTCGGCGGCGGCCTGGACGGCGGCCTTGACCTGGTCCTCCTGGGAGACGTCGGTGGAGACGAAGACGCCACCGATCTCCTTGGCGATCGCCTCGCCGCGCTCGGCGTTCAGGTCGGCGATGACGACGGTGGCACCGGCGGAGGCGAGTTCCTTGGCGGTGGCCTCGCCCAGGCCACTCGCGCCGCCCGTGACGAGGGCGGAGATTCCATTGAGATCCATGTGCCGAACTCTACCGAGGATGTGACCCACACACTAGAACCGGGTTCGGTTAATCGTGGGTAACACCGTGACCGGCCACGTCACACCCGCGGCCAGCGAGCGTTATCGAGGCATCTGGATCAGACGGCTGAGGTGCTGCGCAGCCGGGTCTGCGGCTCGGCCGGGATCAGTCAATCGTCTTGATCACCCGGGCGGGCACTCCCGCGACCACGGTGCCGCCAGGAACATCACGAGTGACCACCGCACCGGCTGCTACCACCGCACCGGCGCCGATGGTCACCCCCTGCGTGATCACGGCAGCGGTCCCGATCCAGACGTCGTCCTCGATGACGATCGGAGCGAAGGAGAGGTACTCGCGGCGCTCAGGCAGGTGTAGCGGGTGGCCTCCTGTGATGAGGCTGGCCTTCGGGGCGATCATGACGCCGTTCCCGATTCGGATACCTCCCTTGTCCATGAAGGTGCATCCCTGGTTGACGAAGACGTTCTCCCCGAAGGTCGTGTTAAGCCCATACTCGGTAAAGAACGGCGGGTAAATCACCACCGACTCTGGCAGCGGGCCGCCGAACACAACAGAAAGTAGTTTCGCGCGACCTTCGCTGTCGCTGAAGGGAAGCACGTTCAGTCGAGACGTCGCATCGGTCACCTCCACGATCCGCTCGGCGTGACGCGCGAACTCAGGCGTTTGGACATACATGGTCTGCTCTGTACGGGTAGACATGCACCGATCCCACCACGGCGCAGAACACTTGATCAAACAACTCTGCGCCACGCCAGGCACAACCAATAGTTGTGGAAGTAGGGTGGAAGCGTGGATATCGAAGTACTGCGAACGTTCGTGGCTGTCGCCGAGACCGGACAGTTCCAGGCTGCGGCCGACGAGCTGGGGATCAGCCAGCAGGCGGTCTCCAAACGGATCGCGGCCTTGGAGAAGCACATCGAGGTCACGCTCTTGGTGCGGACTTCCCGAGGCTCCCGGCTGAACATGGACGGGCAGGTCTTCTTGCCACACGCCAAGAAGGTCCTGGCGACCATCGAGCAGGCCGAGCAGGCCGTGCGCCCCGGCAGCCGTCCCTTGCGCGTCGATGTGCTCAACCGGCGCATCGCCCCGGCCCAGGCCGTCTACCGGTTTTACCGCTCCCATTCCGAGTCGGACATGGACGTAGTCACGCTGAGCAAGGAGAACGCCTCCCAGGCCGCCCATGCGGTGCTCGAAGGGATCGTCGACGCGTCCTTCCGTGCGCTGCCGGCAGACCAGGTCCCGGCCGGAATCAGCGCCGAACGATTTCTGGAGGTACCGCTGGAGCTCCTGGTCGGACCCGGCCACCCGCTGGCTGACATGCCCTGGGTCAGTCCTGCGGACCTGGGCGGTCACCGCATCTGGATCCCCGGAATCAGACCGAGCACGGAGTGGGCGATGTTCTACCAGGCGCTGTCCGATGCCTTTGGCCTGAGCATCGACGCGCTCGGCCCCAACTTCGGTGACGAGGCCCTGATGGACGCTCTGGCCGACTCGTCCTCGCTGGCCACCCTCGTCGGCAGCGGGGACCGGTACTTGTGGCCCCAGACCCACGATCTACGGCGCATCCCGTTGCACGAACCGACCCCGGTCTATCCGCACGTTCTGCTGTTCCGCAGCGGAGACCAGCACCCTGTGCTGACCGCGCTACGCAACCATCTGCGTACTACAGACCCGCGAACCCCGCACGATGTGTGGGCACCGGACTGGGTAGCCCGCTGACGAGACGACCGAATTAACTGACACGCCCTAGTGGGCCAGGAATCGACCCAGGAGGATTCGATGGCCGAGCCGCTCCCCGACTGGTTCCTCACCCCGCCCGGGGGCTGGACCGGCGATCACATGGACAACCTTCCTCCGGGAGCTCCCCGGATGGAGCTCATCGACGGCAGGCCCATCGTGACGTCCCCCCGGACCGTGTTCCACAGTGACGCGATGTGGGAGCTGGTGTACCTGCTCAAACAGGCGGCCCCATCCGGAATCAGGGTGTCCATGGAGATGACCACCAAACTGGGCAAGTACCAGCGTCCGGAGCCGGACGTCGTCGTCTACCGGGATTCGAGCGAGTCCTCGAAGGACAGGCGAAGGCGCACGCACATCCCTCCCGAAGACGTACTCCTGGTCATCGAGATCGTCTCCCCCGAATCCTGTTTCCGTGACCACAACGTCAAGCCGGTGAAGTACGCGGAAGCCGGGATCCCGCACTTCTGGTGGGTCGAGGACGAGGACGGGGTCACCACTGTCCATGTGTACGAACTGGACGAGACCACCAGAAGCTACGTCCCCATGGCCATCATTCGTGAACATCTCGATGTAGAGGTGCCTTTCCCCATCAGGTTCGACGTACGTTCCCTGGCCGCTTAGAACCGACGGAGTCCACCCAGGCGACGTTGGTGATCGCCTCGCCGCGCCCGGCGTTCAGATCGGCGATGACGACGTCGTCACCACGCGCTACCTTCCTGCCATGACGACCTCTCCTCGGGGTGACACCCCTGCCGAGCGCCCTCTCCCCGCTTGGTTCCTCACCCCGCCCGGGGGCTGGACCGCCGAACACATGGAGCGGCTTCCTCCAGAGGCCCCTCGAATGGAACTCATCGACGGAACCCTCGTCCTACTCACACCACAAAACAGATTCCACTCCCGGATGAAGACGAGGGCGACACACGCGCTCGAAGGCTTCGCGCCCGAAGGAGTCGAGGTCCTGGTGGGCATGACCATGAAACTGGGGCTCCATCAGCTCCCGGCAGGCCCGGTCGCCCTTGCGCGCCAGTTCACTGACCACCGGCCCGGTGATCAGATCCGAGTCACCGCCCACCTCCTGGCACCGGACCTACGGCGACGCCGTGGTCGGCCCGGCACTGCGACTGATGGACGAGGACCCGGCCCGCCGCTTCACCGCTTTGGTCGGCCGGCCTCCCATTACTTACCTGCGCGAGCAGCGCAGACCCGCGTCTGAAGCAGCGGTCCGTACACCGCGCGGACCGGCCGCGATGCCGTTCGGTGCGGTGGTAGGTTCCATGGGCCAGGAGACCGTGGTGCCCTCAGGTGCGAAATCGCCGCCTCGCCCGTGTCCACCCCGCGACCCGCCGCAGGGCCGCCTCCGGGAGAGGACCCCGTGACCGACCACACCATCCCCACCGTGCTCTCAGACCTGACCTACGCCGAGGATCTGCTCCCCTTCGCCCCCGATCAGCTCCACGCCGACCTCCACGAGGTCGTCCACTTCGACGGCGACACCTTCACCAGGATCAACCTCACCGGTGCCCGGTTCATCGAGAGCGCCTTCACCGCCACCCAGTGGGACAGCGGGGTGATGCGCCGGTGCCGGTTCGTCGACGTGTGGATGCACACCGTGCGCATGATCGGCACCGACATCGCCGAGTGCACCTGGCTCGACAGTCACATCCTGGCCGGCATGTTCGCCGGAACCGTGTCCTTCGGCTGCGAGATCCAGCGCGTGGTGTTCTCCTCCTGCAAGCTCAGCGGGGTCAACTTCCGGGCCTCGCACATGGTCGACGTGGTCTTCCAGGACTGCGTACTGGACGACGTGGACTTCAGCGAGGCGTCCCTGACCCGAGTCACCTTCCCTGGCTCGGCCCTGCGCGGTGTGCACCTGGCCAAGGCCAAGCTGCGCGAAGTGGACCTGCGCGGGGCGAGCGAACTCGACCTCGCCTCCGGATTCGAGTCACTCGCGGGCGCCGTCATCGGACAGGCCCAACTCATCGCGCTCGCCCCCGCACTCGCCGCCAACACCGGCATCACCGTCCGGGACGAGTGAACCGCCATCGCGGTGACGACGTCATCACGGAGCGCTATGTTCCTGTCATGCCGACGACTCCTCGGGGTGACACCCCTGCCGAGCGCCCTCTTCCCGCTTGGTTCCTCCCCCCGCCCGGGGGCTGGACCATCGACGACATGGAGCGGATTCCTCCAGAGGCCCCTCGAATGGAACTCATCGACGGGACCAGGGAGCCCCGGTACGTGCCGATCACCATCGCCAGGGAACGGCTCAAGCTCGACGTGCCCTTCGCGATGGACATCGACGTGCAGGCGCTGACCGCTCGGCGTTAGCTCACCGCCGCTTGGGCAGGACACCCAAGCGGCGTTGGCGGAGACCTCGGCGGGCGCGGGGCAGAGAATCCCTGGCCAGGTCAGCCGCGCCGATCACACCCGCCTCGTTGCCCAGGGCCGCCGCGACCACACGCGCCTCGGGGCGATACCCGCGTCCGGTCAGCCCCTTGGCGAAGGCCCGCCGGGCCGGATCCAGCAACAGTCCACCGGTCTCCGACACTCCCCCACCGATCACGAACAACTCCGGGTCGAACGCCGCCGCCAGATTGGCCAGCCCCACCCCCAGCCAGGTGCCGGCCTCCTCCATCAGCTCCCGGCAGGCCCGGTCGCCCTTGCGCGCCAGTTCACTGACCACCGGCCCGGTGATCAGATCCGGGTCACCGCCCACCTCCTGGCGCAGCGCCTCGGCCACCGGTGATTCGGCCACCACCAGTTCGCGTGCCTCCCGGGTGAGGGCGTTGCCGCTGGCGTACTGCTCCCAGCAGCCCCGGTTACCGCACTCGCAGCGGTGTCCACCCGGCACCACCATCATGTGTCCGAACTCACCCGCCAGACCGTAGCGACCTCGGCGCAACCGGCCCTCCGAGACGATCGCCCCGCCGATCCCGGTGCCCAGGTTCACGACCACCACCTCGTCCACGCCTCGGGCGGCGCCCGCTCGCACCTCGGCCCAAGCGGAGGCGTTGGCGTCGTTCTCCACCACCACGGGCAGCCCCAGGCGTACGGACAGAGCGTCCTTGAGCGGCTCCTCCCGCCAGGACAGGTGGGGGGCGAACAGGACCTTGGATCTTCGCTCGTCGACGAACCCCGCCGCGCCCACACCCACGGCCCGCACGGTGTACTCCTGGCGAAGTTCCGACACGACCGCGACGATCGTGTCCTCCACCACGGAGGGGCTCTTGCTGCGTTCGGGGGTCTGGGTGCGCAACCGGGCCAGCACCCGTCCGCCCGGGGTCACCACGGCCGCGGCGACCTTGGTGCCACCGATGTCCACACCGATCGTCAGTGAGTGCCCATAGCGCGCGCTCGTCGTCATGATCGTTCCACTCCACCGATCCTGGACAGCCGCTCCTCGGACAGAGCCGCATCGACACCAACGAAAACGCGCACCCGGACCACTCTGTGCCCGGATGCGCGCGAAAAACCGAAAAATCCTCAGCAGGGAAAGGGCCTGGAACGGGCTCTAGCCGAGAGCGGACCGCACGACGCCGGCGAGCCGCTCGGCGACCGCGGTGGCCTGTTCCAGCGCGGGCGCCTCCACCATCACGCGGACCTTGGGCTCGGTGCCGCTGGGACGGATCAGTACCCGACCGGTCTCGCCCAGTTCGGCCTCGGCCTCGCGCACCGCGGCGGCGAGCTCCTCGGACTCGGTCGCTCGGTCCCTGTCCACGTCGGGCACGTTGATGAGCACCTGCGGGAGCCGGGTCATGACCTTGGCCAGCTCCGCCAGCCCCTGCTTGTGGTGGGCCATCGCGGCCAGCAGGTGCAGACCGGTGAGGAGACCGTCCCCGGTGGTGGCGTGGTCCAGCAGGATCACGTGACCGGACTGTTCGCCGCCCAGACCGAACCCGCCGCGCTTCATCTCCTCCAGCACGTAGCGGTCGCCCACCGCGGTCTCCACCACGTTGATGCCCTCGCGCCGCATGGCGAGTTTGAGTCCCAGGTTGGACATGACCGTCACCACGAGGGTGTCCTCGACCAGCCGGCCGGCCTCCTTGGCCTCGGTGGCCAGGATCGCCAGGATCTGGTCGCCGTCGATCACGTCGCCGTCGGCGTCCACGGCCAGGCAACGGTCGGCGTCGCCGTCGTGGGCGATACCGGCGTCCGCGCCGTGCAGACGGACCGCCTCTTGGAGCGCGCCCAGGCTGGTGGAACCGCAGCCCTGGTTGATGTTGAGCCCGTCGGGAGCGTCACCGATGGCGATGACCTCGGCGCCCGCCCGACGCAGTGCTTCCGGGGCGACCGTGCTGGAAGCGCCGTTGGCGCAGTCCACGACGACCTTCAGGCCCTGGAGACCGTGCGGCAGCGAATTCAGGACGTGCTGGGTGTACAGCTCGGCGCCGTCGTGGGACTCGGTGACCCGACCGATCTCCTCGCCCACGGCCGGGGTGGAGGGCACGTCGATCATGCCCTCGATCTCCTCTTCCAGGGCGTCCGCGAGCTTCTGACCGCCCTGGGCGAAGAACTTGATGCCGTTGTCCGGGGCCGGGTTGTGGCTCGCCGAGAGCATCACACCGAAGTCCGCTCCCAGCACACCGGTGAGGTGGGCGACGGCGGGGGTGGGCAGCACACCCACTTTGACGACGTCCACGCCGGTGCTGGCCAACCCGGCCACGACGGCGGCCTCCAGGAACTCCCCGGAGGCTCGGGGATCACGGCCCACGACGGCCAACGGGCGCCGGTCGCCGTCGGCGCGGGTGAGCACGCGCGCCGCCGCGATGGACAGTTCCAGGGTGAGCGCAGCGGTCAGGTCGCGTCCCGCGAGACCGCGTACACCGTCTGTTCCGAACAGCCGTGCCACAGGGACAGCCCCTTTCGAAAGCGGCACCGGGCGTCCGGTACCGGTGAAGTTCAGCGTGGCGAAGAGAGCCACCGACAAAAACAAAAGCCCGTACGTCGTCCCCTGTTGAGGGGACGACGTACGGGCCAAAGCTCAGCCGAGCGTGTGTCGGCGCATGAGCATTAACGCTTGGAGAACTGCGGAGCCTTGCGCGCCTTCTTCAGACCGGCCTTCTTCCGCTCGACCTCGCGGTCGTCACGGGTGAGGTAACCGGCCTTCTTCAGGGTCGGGCGGTTGTTCTCCGGGTCCAGCGAGGCCAGGGCACGGGCGATGCCGTGACGCAGGGCGCCGGCCTGTCCGCTGGGGCCGCCACCGTCCAGACGGGCGAAGACGTCATAGGCGCCGTCGAACCCGAGGGAGGTGAAGGGGTCCTTGATGGTCTGCTGGTGGACCTTGTCCGGGAAGTAGTCCTCAAGGGACTTGCCGTTGATCTTCCACTCGCCCGCACCCGGCGTGATGCGCACTCGGGCGACGGCCTTCTTGCGACGGCCGGTGCCCGCGCTGGGGCCGGACGCGGTGGGAACGTAAGCGGCGGTCTGCTCGTCCGACTCGCTGGTGTACTCGGAGGGGAAATCCTCCGGGTTCTCAGCGACGTCCTGGGCGACCTCTTCGATGCCGGTGGGCTCGGCCACGGTTAACCTCGTGTTTCCTGTGAAAGTCTGCGAACGCCTACGCGGGCTGCTCGATCTTGGTCATTTCGAACGGAACCGGCTGCTGGGCCTGGTGCGGGTGCTCAGGACCGGTGTACACCTTGAGCTTCTTGGCCATCTGGCGGCCGAGGGTGCCATTGGGCAGCATCCCCTTGATGGCCTTCTCGATGGCCCGCTCGGGGTTCTTCTCCAGCAGGTCGGCGTAGGAGACCGAACGCAGACCACCGGGGTAACCGGAGTGGCGGTAGGCGCGCTTCTGGTCGAGCTTCTTACCGGTGAGCGCGACCTTGTCGGCGTTCACGACGATGACGAAGTCGCCGGTGTCGATGTGGGGCGCGTAGTAAGGCTTGTTCTTCCCCCGAAGCAGCGTGGCGATCTGGCTCGCCATACGCCCGAGCACGAGATCGGTAGCGTCGACAACGTGCCACTGACGCTGGACATCGCTTGGTTTGGGGCTGTATGTACGCACGATCGTTCGCCTTCGCTCTTCATTCGGCTGCCCCATCCCGAACGGGATGGTGGACTCGTATTACGGAACACCCCAACGGGTGCGGGGCCGGAAACAGCCCTCGCTGTTGCGGGGCTGTTACGTTGGCCGGATGTCCCATGTCCAATCAGGACGACCCGGTCGTGAGTGCGCAGACGATGGTGCGTGGATCGGCACCCAACTTCGGGAGTTTTTGGGGCCCACGGCAACTCAACGCACAACGACGAAGTATCCTACCCGCCCACCCTAGCGCAGGTCAAAGCGAGCGCCCGGGCCGAACCGGTGGGATCATCGTCTTGGCGGAAAAGCGCCGGGACGGGTTCACATCCGTGACCTCTCCGCCTTTTATTATGCCCGTTGTCAGGAGTGCTTCGTCCTGCTCGCGGCCGCGGGTTGGTTACGCTGGCCCTCAAAGGCCGGTCTTTGCCCGGTATGACGGGCGATGACGTGTTCCTTGGAGACGCCCGTCACGGTCGCCGACCCCATACGGACGCCACAAGCGCGGGAAAACGGCGAACCGCGGACCAGTCCCACCTTCAGAGCCTTCGGAGACTCCCATCAGTACGCATCCGAACCCGCCTCACCACGGTCCCGACGGACATCCCCTCCCGCCGGACGGCGAAGGCCAGGACCTGCTCGGGGGACCCCGATCCTCTTCTGAGGGACAGCCTTCCACATCGGGCCCCCAGCAACCGCACGGCACGCCGCCGGGACAGGGCTTCCCGCCCCAGCCACCACAGGGCGGCGTCCCGAGTGGACCGCAATACCCCCAGCCCCCTCAGAATCACCGCCAAGGGCCTCCCGGCCC
>NZ_FRFF01000117.1 GCF_900143625.1 Nocardiopsis sp. JB363 | reverse complement strand
CCTTCCCCGCCCCACCACCCCAAGGAACACAACCCCAGACGCACCGGGCACCGGGCACTTCATCGCGGCCGTATCTCCACGGCACCGGAGGCGTCGTGTCCGGCATCATGCTCGTCGTCGAACCTCTCACGCGCCCGGCCCACCTCCGGCATTTGAGCCGTGGCCCAATCGAAAAGCGCGTCGATCAGCTCCTGGAGCGTGGTCCCCAGTGCGCTGATGCGGTACTCGACGGCGACCGGCCGAGTGCTGATGACCACTCGATCGACCATGCCGTTGCGCTCCAACCGACGCAGTGTCGTGGTCAGGGATTTCTGCGACACGACCGGGATCGCCCGTTTCAGCTCGTTGAAGCGACGCGGGCTCTCACACAGCTTGTCGAGCACCAACAAGGACCATTTGTCGAGCACCTGGTCCAGCAGCTCCCGATGCTCACCGGCGACTTGGGAATGCCCGGCCTCGGTAAGGGTGGTTTCGTTCATGAAACCTAGTCTCGTTGAAGTGCCCTTTCTTTACTAGGTATCCATGAGCTACCAACCCACCGAGGAAGGAATCTCATGGCCGTTGAGCTCTTCACCCCCGAAGGCATGTTCCAACCGGTGCCCTACCACCATGTCTCGGTCACCACCGGCACGCGGCATGTTCACGTCGCGGGCCAGATCGCTCGGAACGAGCACGCCGATCACCTCTCGCCCGGGGATCTCGCCGGACAGCTCGCCCATGCCCTGCGCAACACCGCACGGGGGCTGGCAGGGGCCGGGGCGAGCTTCTCCGACGTCGTGCGCCTCCGGTTCTTCGTCACCGATTGGGAACCGGAGAAGTACACCGACTTCATGGCGGGCATCGAAAGCGTCGTAGAGGAGCTGGGGATCCCGCAGCCACTGCCTCCGCTTTCGGCGATCGGAGTGGACTACCTCTTCGAGCCCGACGTCCTGGTCGAGGTCGAGGCAGAGGCCATCCTCGACTGAGACGCGCCAGCATGGGCCGCGCCGTCCAGGCTGCCGTGAACAGGCACCCTGGACGGCGCGGTGGGCGCGCAGCCGGTGGGGTCCACTTCGATCCGCCAGGTGATCGGCCCTGACGCATCCATTCCTGCGCGCGAGGCGAACAGGATCCGCGCCCAGATGCCGTCACGGGTCCAGCGGCGGACGGTCAAGGTCCCGGAGCGTGTGGGCCCGGACGTCACCACACTCCGATCGACTGGTCCTCGTCATGTGAGGACCCCGTCAGGAAACCTCGGTGAGACCGCACCATTGGGCGATGAACAGAGCGATGGACTTGGTGATCCGCCGCACGGACTCGATGTCGACCCGCTCGTCGTACCCATGGATGGCCTCGGAGATCGGACCATGGACCAGTGCGGGAATTCCCTTGTAGAGGGCGTAAACGCGTCCGTCGAGGTAACCGGGGGTGGTGAAGGTGCGCAGCTCGTCCTCGAAGACGGTCTCGTGTGCCCAACGCAGGGCGTTCTCCGCGTCCGTGCCCTCGGGCAGGACGTAGCCCTGCCGGTTCGTTCGCCCACGGCCTCGATGGGATGACCCGAATCGTTGGTGACGGTGCTCCGCAGGACGGCCTGGATCTGCTCCCAGGCGTAGTCGGCGCTCACCCCCGGGTCGATCGCGGCTCGCACCTGTAGCTCGCACCAGGCGGGAACACTGGAGGGCCAGTCACCTCCATTGATCCCACCGAGGTTGAAGTTGATGGGGTGGTCCAGGTCCTCGAAGAAGGGGTGATCCCCCTTCTCCTGGTTCCAGCGCAATTCGAGTTCACGCAGCCTTCCCAGGACGTGATGGGCGGCGTCGATCGCGTTGAGCCCCGAGGACATCTCCCTCGGGTGTGTGGGGCGACCCGCGACCCGCACGTTGAACCAGATGACGCCGACGTTGGCGCGAACGAGCATGTCCTCCTCAGGTTCGGGGATCAGTACGGCGTCGGCCGTGTAACCACGCTGGATCGTCGCCAGCGCACCGTTGCCGGTGCACTCCTCCTCGGCCACCCACCTGTACCAGCCCGGCCTGAAACTGCACATGCGCAGTGCCATCGGTCACGGGGCGACGGCCGAGGAGATCATGGAGGTCCTGGAGATCGTGAGTGTGATCGGTATCCACGCCGCGACGGAGGGCGCCCCCATTCTCGTGGAGGAGGCGTCCGCCCACCGGAGCGCGAAGGAGTAGGTAGGCCCCATTACTGCACGGAATGGATCGGGTGAGCGAATCCGCCACCCGATCCAGCACTTATATCAACCGCACCGGCCTTTGGAACACCCCTGCCGGCAGGCGGGCGACCTACGGCTTTTGAGTCGGTTTCCACTCGTGGGCGAGGAGCCCCATCAGGACCTCGTCCATGAACTCCCCCATCACCCACCCCGAGGAGCGCAGCACGCCCTCGCGGACGAAGCCGTTGTTCTCGGCGGCGCGCAGCATGGCGGCGTTGTCCGCCACGGTCTCGATCTGAAGGCGGTGCAGACTGTGCACGACGAAGCCGTAGTGGCACAGCACCGCGACCACGTCGGTGCCGTAACCCTTGCCTCGAACGGCGGGGAGCAGCCCCAGCCCGATGTGCGCGGAACGGTTGTGGGTGTCGATGCCCCACAAGGTCGCGGTACCGATCAGCGTGCCGCCGTCCAGTTCGATGATGGAGAACTGGACCAGCCCCTCCTTTTTGCCGTCCACGACGAGCCGCGGGTCGTCCGAGCCGGGCGTGATCGGCCGCCATGGACCGCCTTCGGCACGCGCGGAGTTGACCACGTCGTCGTAGAGTTCGGTCCGTAGAACCGGGATGTCCTCGTCGTGGCGGGCTCGCAGCCCGACTTTGTCTCCCCTGAGCATGTGCGTTTCCTATCGGACCGGAAGACTCGGCGGCAACCGAATTTGGACGCGTCAGCTTACCGTGGCCGGGGCCTGGCAGGAGTTCGCGGCGCGCAGACGGGAACGCAGGGCCCAGGCCAGGAGCACCATCCCGGCGACCGCGAGCACCGGTTGCAGTGGGGCGAACCAGGCCATGGCCCCGCTCGTTCCCAGGGCCAGTAGGACGAGTTTGTTGCAGACCGGGCAGCCGATCGCGAACCAGGCGAGAGCCGCGCCCGCGATCCCTCGTCCCCCGTCACGGTCACTGCGGGTCTCCGCCACCTCCGACGTGCCGCGCACGTAGGTGGCCATGACCAGGCCGGACAGGATCGAGGTGGCGATCCATACCGGGTAGGACCACCAGGTCGGCTCGATTTCCCTAGCGAACATCCCGTTCGGGATGAGGACGGCGGGCAGCCCGAGCAGGAGCAGGGTGGCGGCCGTGCCCAGCGCCGCGATGCCCCATTGTCGAAACCCCCATACGCGCATGCGGTATCCCCCTTCACGTGAGCGGGACGGTGCCCCGGTCTCCCACTTGTTTCTATGGAGCATAGAGTACTTTCTATCCAGCATAGAAAGTAGAGGTGTCCCATGCCCCCACGTGCGAAGGCGTCCACCACCGGCCCGTTGCTGCTGGCCGGCGCGGTGCTGCTCGCCGTCGTCCTGGCGGTGGCCATCGGTCTGACCTTGGAGGAGGACCCCGCCGACGAAGGCTCGAACGTCTCCCGGACGGACCTATCGGCCGAGAACCGGATCAGCGAGGATCAACGGGAGTGGGGGCAGAGCCTGGCCCGGCGCGAGGCCGACGACCCGGCTGCCCTGGGCGAGGAGGACGCCCCCGTGGTGATGGTCGCCTATTCCGACTTCACCTGTCCCTTCTGCGCCACCTGGGTCATGGAGACCCAACCCGAACTGATGGAACGCTATGTCGACTCCGGTGACCTGCGGATCGAGTGGCGCGAGTTCCCCTACCTGGGCGACCTTGCCCGGGACCTGTCCGTGGGAGCGCTGGCCGCAGCCGAGCAGGACGGCTTCTGGGAGTACCACGAGGCGGTGTACGCGCAGCAGGAGGAGTTGAAGTCCTCCTCCGACCCCGAAGGCGACCTGCGGGAGATCGTCGACGACATCGGCGTGGACCTGGAACGCTTCGACACCGATATCCAGGATGAGGAACTGCTGAACAGGATCGACGACGACTTCCTCGAAGGACAGCGGATCGGGGTGTCCGGCACCCCGGCCTTCATCATCAACGGGGATCCGGTGATGGGCGCCCAACCCCTGTCGGTGTTCGTCGACAGCATCGACACCGCGCTGACCGCGGCCGAGGGGTGAGCGGGGATGGACATCGGATTCCTCGCGGCGATGCTGGGCGGCGTGTTGGCCCTGCTCAGCCCGTGCAGCGCACTGCTGCTGCCCTCGTTCTTCGCCTACGCCTTCCGTGACCCGGGCCGGCTCCTGCTGCGCACCTCGGTCTTCTATCTCGGGCTGTGTCTGACCCTGATCCCGCTCGGCGCGGGGTCGGCCATGGTCAGCATGCTGTTCTACGGGCACCGGGAAACGCTGATCAACGTGGCCGGCACCGTCATCATCGTCTTCGGTGTCCTACAGATCCTGGGGCTGGGGTTCACCTGGGCGCCACTGGCTCGGGCGCAGGGACGGTTCGCTTCTGGGCGGGGGCATCTATCCGTGCTCGGTCTGGGCGCCGTCTACGGGTTGGCGGGTTTCTGTTCCGGACCGATCCTGGGCGCGGTCCTGACCGTCGCCGCCACCGGCACCCCGCTGCGCGGCATGTTCCTCATGGCCGCCTACGCGCTGGGCATGGTCCTGCCCATGTTCGTGCTGGCCCTGCTGTGGGACCGCTACGACCTGGGCCACCGCCGGTGGCTGCGCGGCCGGTCGGTGCGTTTGGGCCCACTGACCACGCACACCACCGCGCTGCTGAGCGGCGGCCTGTTCATCGGCATCGGGGTGCTCTTCATCGCCTTCGACGGCACAGCGTCCATGACGTCTCTGCCCGGGATGGCGGGAGCGGAACAGCTCGCCTATCGCGCGCAGGAATCGCTGTCCCGGTTGGGGACGATGACCGACCTCATCGCCTTGGTCCTGGGAGCGGTCGTGGTCGGCGCGCTGCTCGTGTTCACCTGGCGGGCCAGGACCCGTGCTTCCGAAACCGAGGTCGAGAGCCACGAGACCTCCGAGAAGGGCTGACGATGCCGTCGGCAAAGGGGTGCGGCGTCATCGTGGCCGCCGCGGTGCTGTTCCTGAGCGCCTGCGCGGCACCGGGCTCGGGCGGGTCCGACACGGTGCCACGCGATGATCCCGCTCTCCCACCGCCGGAGGTTTCCGGTGCACTCCCCCAGCCCTTGCGGGGCGCCCCCCTGTGGGCGGCCCCGTTCTCCTCCGAACCCAAGGCCACCGAGTCGATGTTCATCGGGGTGTTCCAGGAGCGGGAGGGTGGCGCGGTCGAGTTCCTGGGGGTCGACCACACCGGCCGGACCCGGTGGTCGGCCGAACGCGACCCCGAGTGCACCGGGTTCACCGTCATCCGTGACCCGGACGACGGTTCCGAGCTGGTGGTGCTGCTGGACAAGGAGAAGGATCCGGACGGGGGTTTCCTGGCCACCAGGACCACGGCGTCGGCCTTCCGACCGGACGACGGTGAACTCGTGTGGGGTCCGGCCGACGTTCCCGGCACGTTGGTGGGTCCGGGGTTGGTGTTCGCCGCGATCCAGGGGAGCGTCATGAGCGACCACACCGGCCCTAAGATCGCCCTGCATCCGGGCACGGGCGCGGTGGTCGCCGACGAGAACGAGGGCGAGGTGGTCCTGCACGAGCACCACGGCCTGTTGTTGGTCCACCGTGACGAGGCGCTTCGAGCGGTCGACGACACCGGCGCGGACCTGTGGGACCACACCGACCTGGAGATCCCCGCGGAGCTGGACACCACGGACGTCCGGGTCGGTTACGGGCCTCGTCCCGCCGATGACTCCACGGCGGCGGTCACGCTCGTGTGGACCGCCGCTTCCGATGACGAGGACGAAGAACCCCTGCTGTACACGGTGCACGACCTGTGGACCGGTGATCGGCTCCTCACCCTCGCTCCGGATCGGGAGCCCCAGACCTTGGACGTCGGAGACGGCCGCACGGCGGTGCTCGGTACGTCGAGCGTGCAGGTGGTGACCGACGAGGACGACGTCCCGCTCTGGCGGCACGACGTGGGTTCCGACGTGCGTATGCGCGGAGCGGCCGGCACCACCCTCTACCTCGATGAGGCGGGCACGTACCAGGCCCTCGACATCCGAACCGGGTCGCTGGATCACGAATGGGAGGGTTCCACCGAACTGCCCGCGGCCGTGCTCGCGTCGGGACCGGCCCTGGTGGAGGTCACCACCACCGATGAGTCGCGGGTGTTCGCCGCGCTTCCCACGGATTGAACGACGCCTCCTCACAACGAGTCTTCTTCTATGGCGGATAGAATCCCACGAAAGCGCGGCGGCCGCCGCGGTGGAGTCCACGGGAGACGGGTGCCATGCTCACGGGCCTTGGGTCGTTGGAGTCGGAGGTCATGGAGGCGTTGTGGGCCTCCCCCTCCCCTATGAGCGTGCGCCAGGTGCTGGGCTCCCTCCCACGTGAGGGGATCGCCTACACGACGATCTCCACCGTCCTGGAGAACCTGCGCCGCAAGGAGTGGGTGCGGCGTGAACGTCTGGGGCGTCTCTGGTTCTACCAACCGGTGCGTGATCGCTCCACTCACGCGGCCGAACGGATGCAGGACGCCTTGGCGGACGGCCGCGACGCCGGGGCCACGCTCCTGCGGTTCGTCGACGGCATGAGCCCCGAGGAGATGCGCACCCTGCGCGCGCTGTTGGCCGAGCACCCCGAGGAGGAGCCGTGATCTGGTCGTTCGTGGCAGTGTGCGCCGTGGTCGCGCTCAGCGTCAAGGGTCCCGACGTCCTGCGTCACGCCACCTCGAACTGCGGGCCCGGTCCACGCGGTGAGCTGGCGTTGTGGGTGGGGGCGAGCACGGTGTGGCCGCTCTCGTGCGCGGCCCTGGTCGTGGTGGCCGCCGCCGAACTCCTGGGCCCGTCGGTCAAGGGCATCGTCGCCATGTGCGTGGACCTCTTCCAGGCGTTGGAGGGGCAGGGCCCCGGCGCGGTGGGGTTCGTCGGGGCGGCCCTGACCCTGGGCCTGCTCGCCGTCGCCCGGCTGGGGTGGACCGGGCTGCTACGCGGTCGGGCCGGTCGATCCTGGCGGCGCGGGCACGACCGGGAGCTGAGCGAGGGCGCCGTGCGCCGCGTCCTGCACGGGCACCGCGTGTGGCTGGTGCCTTCGAGCCGGCGCAGCGCCTATTGCGTGCCCGGTGGCGGTGGCCGCGTCGTCATCACCAGCGGGGCTCTGGAAGTCCTGACCCCGCGCCAGACCCTGGCCGTGTTGGAACACGAGAGCGCTCACCTGGCCGGCGGCCACCACCTGCTCGTGGGCTGGGTGCGCCTGTTGGACCGGGCCTTCCCCGGGGTGCCGCTGCTGCGGGAGGCCGCCCGACGCGTGCCCGTCCTGGTGGAGTGGGCCGCCGACGATCGCGCGGCGCGCAGGGTGGGGATCGGGCCGCTGGCGCACGCGTTGGGACGGCTCGCCGGCACCGAGGACGAACCCGGAACCGCGGCGCTGTCCATCGGTGGCGCCTGCCCGATCGAGCGGGTGCGCCGCCAGGTCACGCCCGCCCCGGACTGTTCGCGAACCCTGGTGTGGACGCGTTCGGTGGGCGCGGCCCTGGTCGTCGCGGCCCCCTTGGCGTTCACGGTCGCCATGACCCTGGCCTGCGCGATCGTTCCTCCTTGTGCCTGTCTGGCCTGACCGCTGACGAATTCGACGGCCTCCGGGGTCCGGTCCGCCTTCATCGAGCGGCCCGTTCGGCCTCGGCGTATTCGTTTTCCTCTTTTCGTCGTCGCCAAAAGCATTTCCCGCGATACACCGAAAATTCCCGAGAAGCGGATGATGTTTCTCGACTTCTCCAGAAATGAAGAAGATCGAGCTCGGACGTGACCGGGTCGCATGGAACACCTCAATGGGGGATATGATCCGCTGGGAATTCTACGGATCGGGCGTTTCCATTGTAAAGTGCGTCCTGGAAATCACACGGTGCGTCGCGAGGATATACGGGCCGATATCGACAGGGGGATTCATGTTCGATGTGATCATGGCGGGTGGTGGACCGACCGGGTTCATGCTGGCCGCCGAGTTGCGGATGCGTGGAATGCGCGTACTCGTGGTGGAACGGGACACCGAACCCACGAAGGTGGTGCGCGGGCTCGGATTGCACGTGCGCAGCATCGAGATCATGGACCAGCGCGGTCTACTGGACCGGTTCTTGGAGGAGGGGCAACGGTACCCGTTGGGGTCGATGTTCGCGGGCATCGCCAAGCCACCGCCGGAGGACCTGGACACCTCACACCCCTACATCCTCGGGATCCCGCAGACCTCCACGGAGCGGTTGCTGATCGAGCACGCCGAGGGGTTGGACGTGGAGGTGCGGCGCGGTCGGGCGCTGGTCGACCTGGAGCAGGACGAAGAGGGCGTCACCGCGGTCCTGGACGACGGCTCGCGGTTGCGGTCGCGCTACCTGGTGGGCTGTGACGGTGGTCGGAGCACGGTGCGCAAGCTGCTGGGGATCGACTTTCCCGGCGAACCCGCCGAGAGCGAGTGGTTGCTGACGGAGGCGCGGCTGACCATGCCGGTGGAGGAGGTGATGGCGATGGTCACCCGGGTCCGTGAGACCGATCTGCGCTTCGGAGCGGGACCGGTGCGGGACGGGGTGTTCCGGATCGTCGTCCCGGCGGAACGGGTGGCCGAGGACCGGAGCGTGCCGCCGACCCTGGAGGAGCTGCGCGAGGCGTTGCGGGCGACCACGGGCACGGACTTCGGTGTGCACTCGCCGCAGTGGATGTCCCGTTTCGGGGACGCCACCAGGTTGGCCGAGAGGTACCGGGTCGGTCGGGTGTTGCTGGCCGGGGACGCGGCGCACGTGCACCCGCCGTTGGGCGGGCAGGGTCTCAACCTGGGCATCCAGGACGCGTTCAACCTGGGGTGGCGACTGGCCGCCGAACTCCAGGGGTGGGCGCCGGAGGGACTGCTCGACGGTTACGGGAGCGAACGCCGACCGGTGGCCGAAACCGTGCTGGACAGCACTCGCGCGCAGGGCGTGTTGATGGCCCAGGACGCGGGTTCCAAGGCGGTGCGTCGGCTGGTGTCGGATCTGATGGACCTCGAAGAGGCCAACCGGTTGCTCGTCGAGCGGATCACCGCGATCGGGGTCCGTTACGACGTCGGCGAGGGGCACGATCTGCTCGGTCGGCGTCTGCGGGACGTGGAGTTGGAACAGGGGCGGCTGTTCGAACTCATGCGCGGTGGTCGCGGGCTGTTGGTGGACGGCACGGGTCGGCTCTCGGTCAAGGGGTGGCAGGACCGGGTCGACCTCGTCACCGACACGACCGGGGCGCTGGACGTACCGGCCGTGCTGTTGCGGCCGGACGGCCACGTGGTGTGGGTCGGTGAGGACCAGGAGGGACTGTCCGCGCTGCTCCCCCGCTGGTTCGGCGCCACCGCTTAACGGACACGAAGGGTCCGACCGTGCACTGACGGAACCGGAACGGAACGACAGTGGACACGGTCGGACACTTCTGACACTCTCGAACTAAGCAAGCGCTTAGTCAAAAAGGAGTGCGTCCATGGGACGTTTCGAAGGACGCGTCGTTACGATCACCGGTGCCGCCCGAGGAATCGGCTTCGCGGCCGCCGAGCGGTTCGCCACCGAGGGGGCGTCGGTCGCCGTCATCGACCTGGACGAGTCCGCCGCCGCCGACGCGGCCGCCCGCCTGCCCCTGACCGAAGGCGCCGAGGCGATCGGCGTCGGCGCCGACGTGACCTCCTCCCCCGACGTGGACAAGGCGGTCACCCGGGTCGTCGACGAACTCGGCGGCCTCCACGTCCTGCTGAACAACGCGGGCATCACGCGCGACAACCTGCTGTTCAAGATGTCCGAGGACGACTGGGACCAGGTCGTCGGGGTGCACCTGAAGGGCGCGTTCCTCATGTCCCGGGCCGCGCAGGCCCACTTCGTGTCCCAGCGTTACGGAAAGATCGTCAACCTCTCCAGCATCTCCGCGCTCGGCAACCGGGGACAGGCCAACTACGCCGCCGCCAAGATGGGTATCCAGGGGTTCACGCGCACCCTGGCGATCGAACTCGGTCCGTTCGGGATCAACGTCAACGCCATCGCGCCGGGGTTCATCGCCACGGAGATGACCGACGCCACGGCCGCGCGGCTGGGTCTGAGCGTGGAAGAGTTCCGCGAGCACACCGCGCGGGCCAACCCGATCGGCCGCGTCGGCCACCCGACGGACATCGCCGCGACCGCCGCGTTCCTCGCCGGTGACGAGGCGTCCTACATCACCGGGCAGACGCTCTACGTCGACGGCGGCCAGACCGTCGCCTGATCCCAGGAGGAACCGTGCAGGGTCTCATGCAGGACCGTCCGCTGGAGATCGGCGCTCTCATGCGCCGCGCCGAGCGGATGTTCGCCCACAAGCCCGTCGTCACCGGCACCGTCGGCGGTGAGACGACCGCCGCCTGGGGCGAGGTGATCGGCCGCGCCCGGCGTGTGGGCGCCGCCCTCGACACGTTGGAGGTACCGGTCGGTGCCCGGGTGGCCACCTTCGCCTGGAACACCCAGAGGCACGTGGAGCTGTACCTGGGGGTGCCGAGTACCGGGCGTGTGCTGCACACCGTCAACCACCGGCTGTTCACGCGGGACCTCGCGCACATCCTGTCCGACGCCGAGGCCGACGTCGTGTTCGTCGACCGGTCGCTCATGGCCACGGTGTGGGACGTCGTCGCCGAGACGGCGAACGTTCGGTGGGTCGTGGTGATGGACGACGGCGCGCCGGGCCCGCTGCCCGACGACCCGCGCGTGCTCGACTACGAGGAGCTGCTCGACCGGATTCCCCAGGGACGGGAGTCGACGCACTCCGTCACCGACGAGAACGCGGCGGCGAGCCTGTGCTATACCTCCGGCACGACGGGCAGGCCCAAGGGCGTGCTGTACAGCCACCGGTCGATCGTGCTGCACGCGCTCCTGTTGCTGGGCGCCGACACCTTCGGGATCCGTGAGCGCGACGTCGTCATGCCGATCGTGCCGATGTTCCACGTCAACGCGTGGGGGCTGCCGTACGCGGCGCTGATGTCCGGTGCCGCGCTCGTGCTGCCGGGGCCCGCGATGAAGCCGCAGGAGCTCGCCGACCGGTTGGAGCGGCACCGCGTCACGTTCACCGCCGGGGTCCCCGCGATCTGGCGCGGCCTGGAACCCCTGCTCGCCACCCACGACCTGTCATCCCTGCGGATGATCGTCAGCGGCGGCAGCGCCCTGCCCGAGACCCTCTCCCGGGCGTGGGAGGAAGCGATCGGTCTGCCGATCTCGGGGTCGTGGGGCATGACCGAGTGCAGCCCCCTCGTCGCCGCCGGCCGTCTCGCCTCCGCGCTCGATGATCGCTCCGCCGACGAGCGCCGTTCCCTGGTCGGGCTCCCCGGTCCGACCGTCCCGCTGGTCGACGTACGTGTGGTCGACGACGAGGGGCGGCCCGTCCCCTATGACGGCAGCGTCTCCGGGGAACTCCAGGTCGCCGGACCGACGATCGCGAGCGGCTACCTCGGCACCGACGCGGGGGCGGACTCCTTCACCGCGGACGGCTGGCTGCGCACGGGCGACATCGCCACCCTCGACGAGTACGGATACGTCCGGATCGTCGACCGGACCAAGGACGTGATCAAGTCCGGTGGCGAGTGGATCTCCTCGGTCACGTTGGAGAACGGCCTGATGGACCACCCCCTGGTCCAAGAGGCCGCCGTCATCGGTGTCCCCGACGAACGTTGGGGCGAGCGCCCCCTGGCCTACGTCGTCCCCGTGACGGGAGCGGACCTGGACGAGACCGAACTGCGCCGCCACCTGGCCGGCCGGGTCGCCTCCTGGTGGGTCCCCGACCGGTTCGCCTTCCTGGACCAGATCCCCAAGACCGCGACCGGAAAGTTCGCCAAGGCGGCGCTGCGGTCCCGGGTCCGGGCGACCGACACCGACCACCGGCCCTTGTAAAGTCATGCCTGACCACGCACCATCCCAGTCCAGGAGGCCCGACGTGTCCCAGGTCCAACAGGACGCCGTCCCACCGGCCGACGTGGGTCGGCTCCAGGCCGACGCCCTGCCCGGATCGGAACACCTCGGAGCGGTGCCGCGCCGTCTGCTGCTGTCCGCCGCGGCGTGCTTCGCCGACAACGGGTTCCACGGCACGACCACGCGCCACATCGCCTCCGGCACCGGCCTCAGTCCGGCGGCGCTCTACGTGCACTTCCCGTCCAAGGAGCTGGCGCTCTACGAGATCGTGCGCCTGGGCCACGAGCACGCCTACGCGATCCTCACCGAGCCCGAGGTCGAGGAACTCACCGACCCCGAGGAGCGGCTCGCGGCGATCATGTCCCGCTACACGCGGTTCCACGCGCGCCATCACGTGGTGGCGCGCGTGGGCCAGTACGACCTGGGCTCGCTCGCCCCGGAGCACTACGAGGAGGTGTTGCGGATCCGGCACGCCACGAACGAGATCTTCCGGATGGCCGTCGCGTCCGGCGTCGACTCCGGCGCGTTCCGGTCCGACGTGGACGTACGACGGGTCTCGCGCGCGTTGATCTCCCTGGCCATCGACCTGGTGCGCTGGTACCGCCCCGACGGGCCCGAGACCCCCGAGCAGCTCGGCGAGTTCAACGCCGACCTCGCACTGAGGATGGTGCGGGCCTGACGGGGCGGGCCCTCGGCGCGGTCCGGTTCAGCGCAGTTCGCCGGCCCGATCGCGCAGTGAGGTGAGCGACCGCCGCGCCTCCGGGGTGTCCGGCAGGACGGCGAGCAGCATCTGCCCTCCGCGGCCGACCAGCGCCTCCGAGGTCAGTTCGCGCACCCACTCCATGCCGGCCTCCAGTTCGGCCACCGCGTCGGTCTCTCCCCCGCTGCGGGCCCAGTCGCCGAGCGCGGAGCGGTGCATCGCGTCGATCAGGGCGGCCAGCCCCAAGGCCTGGAACCCGGGGGTGTCGGGTGGCAGATGACTGCGCAGGAACGCCGAGGTCACGGCGACGTACCGCTCGTGTTCGATGATCTCCCGATTGCGCAGTTCCGAGACCACCCGGGTCAGTTGGTAGCGCGCCAGAACGAGTTGGGGCCGGTTCAGGAAATCCGCCAGGGACTCCTCGGTACCGGCGATGACGACCTCGACCGGGTCCTCGTCCGGACCGGCCGAGTGCAGTCGCCGTTCCAGCCGTTCCAGGCGCTCGGAGTGGTCGGGGAAGGGCAGTTCGTCCTTGCCGCCGAAGTGCCGGAACACGGTGCGCCGCGAGACCCGCGACTCCTCGGCGACCGCCTCCACGGTCACCGACTCATACCCTTCGCGGAGGAACAGCGCCATCGCCGTCTCCGCTATGCGGTACTTGACTTCTTTGGCGTCGCGGGATCGTTCGGCCACTACCGCCGCCTCTCTTGCTGGTCCGGGACCGGGTGTCTCAGTTTAGGAAGGCGCCGAGTCACGGGGCACGATCCCGTGCCCCGTGACACCCGGCGTCGCATCGTCAGGAGAAACTCCCCGTCGTGATCCGTGCGCGGTGGTGGTCGGCGTCGAACACGACGCTGTTCGGCCACTGTCGCCACCGAACGGGCAAGCGGCCCGTCTGCGGGTCTCCGGTGCGCACGAACCGCCCGACCGCACCGATCATCTGGTCGGACAGGTCCAGGCGACCGGGTTCGTTGGCCCGACTGAACGCGTACGAGAAGACGTTGCGCTCGAAGTTTCCGAAGACGAACGGCAGGTCGAGCGCGTGCGCGGACCCGTAGACCTCATCGAAGGGTTCCGGTTGGTCGTCCCAGGCGAATTGGTAGTAGTAGACGTTCCGGTTTCCGCTCTCCTGGAGCGTGGTCATCGACTCCTCGGCGATGCCCATGAACACCTGGTCGGTCAGTGCGTCGGACTCCTCGTTCCAGCCGCCCGGGGCGTCGACGGGAAGATAACGCTCGTCGATGAAGTCCTCGACCCCCCAGGGGCTCGGCTCGTTGGGATCGAACTCGTACTGCGTGGTGAACCGGTCGTAGTCGCTCTGCGGGTGCGCTCCGATGGTGGCCCCGAAGAGTTTGCCCTCCTCCAGGGTGTTGCCCGCCAGGACCGGCACGTTCCGGTTCGACCCGTCTCCGAGGGCGGCGTAGGGATCGTCGGGGATCACCGTCCCGTCGGCGATGACCGCGGGGGTCGCGTCGAGTCCGTGCCGCAGTGCCAACCGGATCAGATCGTCGTCGGACATCTGTTCCATGAGCCGTGCGCCCTCCTCGACCCCGTCGAGCCCGGCGTCCTCCGCGGCGGCCGACGCGAGACCATCGGCGTAGGCGCGCGCGTCCTCCGGGGTGGTGGTGCTGAGCCCGCCGCTCATCGGGATCGCCTTGTCGTAGAGGCCGCGCGCGAGGGGCGAGACCATCAGGCCCCACACGTTCACCGCACCCGCGGATTCGCCCATGATCGTCACGTTGCGGGGGTTTCCACCGAAGACGCGGGCGTTGTCCCGGACGAACCGCAACGCCTCGATCTGGTCGAGCAACCCGAAGTTGCCCGAGTCGGCCTCCGGTTCGCCGGTGTCGTGCCGGGCCAGGTCGAGCCAGCCGAACAGGCCGAGGCGGTAGTTGACCGTCACGACGACGGATTCGGTCTGCTCGGCGAGCGTGCGGCCGTCGTACATCGGGTCGGCCGAGTAGCCCACGACGTTGCTGCCTCCGTGGACGAACACGACGACCGGCAGGTTCTTCTTCGCCGTGGCCGGCCGGTGGACGTTGACCCTCAGGCAGTCCTCCTCGCCCACCGGCTCTCCCAGACCGTCGCGCACGTCCAGGTCGTAGTGCGGCCCGTCCGGGGACGGACTGAAGAACCGGCCCGGTTGGGCGCAGCCCTGGCCGTACTCGTCCGTGGCCAGTGGAGCGCGCCAGCCGGCGTGCGTCACCGGTGGCTTCCACCGCAGGTCCGCCACGGGTGGCTCGGCGTAGGGGATCCCGAGCCAGGAGTAGGTGCCGTTGTCTTGGCGCTCGTCGACACCGGCGACCGGACCGAGCGTGGTCTGTCGCAGCACCGGCGAGGGTCCGTGCCCGCCCCCGTGTCCCGAACCGCTGTCGGCGGTGGCGGGCACGACCGGGGTGAGGGAGAGCATCACGACGGCCGTGAGGGCTCCGATGGATCGGAGCGCCCTCATGACCTGTTCTCCGCGGTGGGTTCGGGTTTCTCCTCATCGAGGCGGGCCTCCGCTTCCCGGTCCTCGGACCGCACCGTCCGGTACAGGATCGGGATGAGCAGCACGCCCAGGATCGACGAGCCGACCAGGACGACCCACGCGGACGTGCCGGCGCCGGAGGCGCTCTCCGTCCAGCCGTAGAGGTAGGGCCCGACGAACCCGCCGAGCAGGCCGATGGTGTTGATGAACGCGAGCCCGGCGGCGGCCATGAGCCCCTGCATGCGGCCCTGGGCGACCGACCAGAAGATCGGCAGGATGCCGACGAGGAAGAACATCGCCAGGTTGATGAGCAGGATGCGCGCCACGGGCGCCGTGGCCAGCACGTAGGCGACCGACGTCGCCGCGGTGGCGATCGAGCACCAGGTGATGATCAGTACCTCGTTGCGCACCCGGCGCTGGATCGCCGGGATGATGACGACACCGAGCAGGGCTCCGACGCCGACGCTCCCGGAGATCAGGCCCACCATGAACGGCTGGGTGACGTCGATGCTCTCCACGATCGACGGGAAGTTGTACTGGATGGCGACCGAGGCGATCTGGTTGGCGAAGTAGACGATCGCCAGCGCCAGGATGAACGGTCGGCCGAAGGCGATCCTGGCGTTGCCGCGCAGTGTGGTGTGGGCGGGGGCGGTGGGAACCGTGGCCCGTTCCTCCAACACGGCCGCCTCGTCCGCGGTGAGCCAGCGGGCGTCCGACGGCTTGTCCGGCAGCCACTTCAGGATGGCGAAGCCGACGATGATCGTGAAGCCGCCCTCGATGATGAACATCCACTGCCAGCCGTGCAGCCCGCCGGCACCCGACATCTCCATGAGCGCACCGCCGAGTGGACCGCCGAGCGCCAGTCCGAGGCACACGGCTATGTACAGCAGCCCGACCATGGTGGCCCGATGGTGCTGGGCGAACCAGATCGTGATGATGTACATCAGCGCCGGGAACAAGCCCGCCTCCGCGGCGCCCAGGAGGAACCGGACGACGTAGAAGCTCACCTCGCCCTGGACCAGCGACATCGCCGCGGTGAGGGCGCCCCAGGTAATCGCGATCCGGGTGATCCAGGCTCGGGGGCCGACCCTGTGCATGATCAGGTTGCTCGGCACTTCGAGGAACGCGTAGCTGATGAAGAAGATCCCGGCGCCCAGGCCGTACGCGGCCGCCCCGATGCCGACATCCGTTTCCAGCTGTGTCTTGGCCAGGCCGACGTTCGTGCGGTCGACGAACGCCATGAAATAGGCCAGGCACAGGAGTGGGATCAGGTAGATCACGGCCTTGCGGGTCGCGATCGCGTGGAGGGCGTCGCGGCTCGCCGACGCCTGCGGTTGGTTCATGGGGGTTCCCTTGTCAGTCTCTGGCACGCCGTGCCGTTTTTTATCCTTTTTACGGCACGCAGTGACATCACTGTGGCCCAGGACACCGCGGCCGGCAAGTCCCCCACTCGAAGTCGCCGCGGAGAGAGTGGCCTGGAAGGGGGTGTGAAACGGGGGGCCAGGTGTGACGCTTGACACAGACGGGGCACAGAGGTGACTATGCGCTTAGTCATGTGCATCGTCGGGTCGAACGGACCCGTGCGGCGACGTGTGGGAATGAGGGCGAAATGACGCAGGAAAGATCAGTGGATCGAGAGCCGTCGGTCGTGCTGGACGGGTACTCCTTCCTGGAATGTCCCCGGTGGCGTGACGGCCGGCTGTGGGTCTCGGACTTCTACACCGACCAGGTCGTGGCGACCGACGGCCGGGGCGGGACCGAGGTCATCGCCGAGATACCCGGTCAACCCTCCGGTCTGGGTTTCCTCCCCGACGGCCGCGCCCTCATCGTCTCCATGCGCGACCACCGCGTCCTGGTGCGCGAGCACTCCGGCGAACTGAGCGAACACGCCGACCTGTCCGGCGTCGCCAAGGGTGTTCTCAACGACATGGTCGTCGACGAGACCGGCCGAGCCTTCATCGGCGACTTCGGTTTCGACCTCATGGGCGGCGCGCCCTTGCGCTACACCACGCTCACCCGCGTCGACCCGGACGGCACCGTCACCACCGTGGCCGAGGACCTGGGGTTCCCCAACGGCATGGTGATCCTGCCCGGGGGCGTGCTCCTGGTCGCCGAGACGTTCGCCGGGCGGATCACCGCCTTCGACATCGACGATGACGGTGACCTGGTCAACCGACGCGTGTGGGCACAGTTCGGTGAGACCCCGCGGACCGAGGACGTCGACGAAGCGGTCGCCCGACTCCAGGTCGGACCCGACGGCATCTGCGCCGACGCCGAGGGGGCGATCTGGGTCGCCGACGCCCTGCACGGTCGCGTGATCCGGGTCCGCGAGGGCGGCGAGATCGTCGACGAGATCCAGCCCGGTACGGGGGTCTTCGCCTGCATGCTCGGCGGCGAGGACGGACGCACCCTGTTCCTGTGCACGGCTCCCTCGTTCGCCGAACACGAGCGCCGCAACGCCCGCGAGGCCCGACTACTGGCGGTCCGGGTCGACGTTCCTCACGGCGGCCTGCCCTAGAGAGTGTCCAGGCCCCTCATCCGTTTCCCTGCTCCGACCACCGAAAGGAAGGGACCCCGTGGAGGTGTCCTGCGCTCTGCCGACCGCCCTCGACTCACCGGACCACATCGCACTCGCCGAGCGACTGGGCTATGCCCGGGCCTGGGTCTACGACACGCCCCAGCAGAGCCCGGACGTGTGGATGACGCTCGCGCTGGCCGCCGAACGGACCGACCGGATCGGCCTCGGCCCCGGGGTGCTGGTGCCCAGCCTGCGTCATCCGATGGTCAACGCCGCCGCGACCGCCACCCTGGCCGCCCTCGCCCCGGGGCGGGTCGCGGTGGCCTTCGGCACCGGCTTCACCGGCCGCCGGGCGATGGGGTACCGCGCCATCACCTGGGCGTTCATGGAGTCCTACATCAGCGCCTACCGCGGGCTTCTTCGGGGCGAGGTGATCGAGTGGGAGGGCTCTCGGATGCGGATGCTGCATCCGGACGGGCACGCCCCGGCGCTGCCGATCGACGTACCGGTCCTGGTGAGCGCGCTCGGGCCCAAGGGACACAAAGTGGCCGGCGAACTCGCCGACGGTCTGTTCGTGACGCTGCGACTTCCGGACTTCATGAGCGACTTCTCGTGGGTGCCCTACCTGGCGTGGGGCACGGTGCTGGACGAAGGGGAGGGCTCGGACTCCGCTCACGCGCGCGCCGCGGCCGGTCCCGGTTGGGCGTTGGCCTATCACGGCGCCTACGAGTTCGGTGGTCCGGACGCGGTTCGCGCGCTTCCCGGCGGCCCGGAGTGGATGGACGTGGTGGAGAGGACACCCGCCGAGGATCGGCACCTGGCCGTGCACGAGGGTCACTGCGTCGAACTCAACGAGGCGGACCGGGCGGCGTGGGAGGCGGGTGGCCACACCGCGCTGAGGGACGTGACGCTCAGCGGTACCCGCGAGGAGATCCGGAGTCGCCTCGATGAGCTGGCGGCCAAGGGTGTCACCGAGATCGTGTTCCAGCCGTGCGGGCCCGACATCCGTTCCGAACTCGAACGGTTCCACGAGGCGGCGTCCTCCTGACCGGCGGCGGAGGGGTTCGACGGCGGCGGTGTCGGTGATGTGTGGTTGTCTCATTCCATGAGTGTTGAGATCGAACGGTTCCTGCGGTTGGTGCACGCGCTTCCGGAGTGCACCGGTACCGAGTCGCGGCGTTACACGACCTTCCGGGTGCGGGACAGACCGTTCGGTTACCTGTGGCCGGACACCGCCACCGTCGGACTCAAACAGACCCTCATCGAACAGGCCGCGTTGGTCGCCGAACGCCCCGACGTGTTCGAGGTGCAGTTCACCGCGGGCGGGTTCGGCTGGGTGGTGGTGCGACTGGACCGCATCGACCTGGACGAGCTCAGCGAGCTCACCCTGGAGGCCTGGTACCTGACCGCGCCCGAGGAACTCCTGGCCTCCCCACCGAGCCCGGAGAACCTGGTCCAGGCGGGCTGACCGAACTCAAGGGGCGCCGCGGAAGGTGCGTCGATAGGCACTGGGCGTCACCCCGAGCGCCTGCTGCATGTGCTGGCGCAGGGACGCCCCGGTACCGAAACCCGCACGTTCGGCGATCCCATCCACCGGTAGATCCGAACCCTCCAGCAGGTGTCTGGCCAGGTCCAGTCGCTGCTCGGCCAGCCAGCGCGCCGGGGACAGCCCGGTCTCGTCGCGGAAGCGGCGGGTGAAGGTGCGCACGCTCATCGCCGAACGCTCGGCCATCTGTCGAAGCCCGGGCTGTTCCGCCAGGTGTTCCAGCGCCCAGGTCCGGGCCGCGGCGGTGGCGGCGCGGCCCGGTTCGGGCAGGGGCCGACGGATGTACTGGGCCTGCCCGCCCTCGCGGTGCGGTGGGACGACCGTGCCGCGGGCCACCTCGTTGGCGACGGCCGCGCCGTGGTCGCACCGGATCATGTGCAGGCACAGATCGATGCCGGAGGCCACCCCGGCGGCGGTGAGGTGGCGGCCGTTGTCGGTGTAGAGCACGTCCGGGTCGAGTTCGATGTGCGGGTACATGGCACGGAAGTGGCCGGCCGAACGCCAGTGGGTGGTGACCCGACAGCCGTCCAGCATCCCGGCGGCGGCGAGCACGAACGCGCCGGTGCAGATGGAGGCCACGCGCGCGGTGGCGGGGATGAGCGCCAAGGCGGCGGCCAGGTCGGGGGCGAGCGGGTCGTGGGGGCGTTCGCCGTAGTCCTCGTCGGCGGCGGGGAGTACGACGGTGGCGGCTTCGGCCAGGGCCTCGGGGCCGTGGTCGACGAGGAGTCGGAAGTCGGCGTCGGCGCGGACGCTCCCGGGTTCCAGGGCACAGGTGCGCACCTCGTACAGGGGCGCGCCGTCGGGGTCGCGGGCCTGGCCGAACAGGCGGTGCACGGTCGCGGCCTCGAAGGACAGCACCCCTTGGCGGGCCAGGACGGCGACCGGGTGGCGTTCGGGGTATCGGAAGACGCTCATGGCCCGATTCTTTCACTTGTTGGCTTTCGGGCCACTGTCGGCGGTGGGGTCCCCCGAAGGATTCTGGTTCCATGCAGACGACGACACATGAGACCTCCCCCGATCCGCGCTCCCCGGTGCGGCCGCACCGGGCCTGGCTGGTGGCTCTGGTGGCCGGGTTGGTCATCACGGGCGCCGCCGCGTTCGCGACCATGCCCGGACTGCTCACCGACCCGTTGCAGACCGAATATCACTGGTCGCGGGCCGGGATCGGCCTGGCCGCGTCGGTGAACATGGTGGTGTACGGGCTGGTCGCCCCCTTCGCGGCGGCGTGGATGGACCGGTTCGGGCTGCGTCGTGTGGCGTTGGTGGCACTGCTGCTGGTCGCGGTGGGGGCGGCCCTGACCACGCTGATGTCGCAGGCCTGGCAGTTCACCCTGTACTGGGGGCTGCTGGTGGGCGCGGGGGCGGGGTCGCTGTCGATGACCTTCGCCGCCACGGTGGCCCAACGCTGGTTCGTGGAACGGCGTGGCCTGGTGGTGGGCGCGTTGACCGGAGCGAGCGCGTTCGGGCAGATGGTGTTCCTACCGGCGTTGGCCTGGGTGGTGGACCACCACTCCTGGCGGCCGGCGGTGGTGACCCTGGCGTTGACCGCGGTGGTGCTGGCGGTCCTGGCCGCTTCGGTGCTGCGCGACCACCCGGCCGACGTGGGACTTCGCCCCTATGGCGCGGCGGGGCCGGTCGCCCGTCCCGCACCGGAGAGGGGCGCGGTGGCCCGAACCCTGCGGGTGTTGTCGACCTCGGTGCGCGATCGGCGGTTCTGGTTACTGGCCGCGACCTTCGCGGTGTGCGGGGCGACCACCAACGGGCTGCTGTGGACGCACTTCGTACCGGCCGCCCAGGACCAGGGCATGGCGGTCACGGTGGCGGCGGCGCTGGTGTCCGCGGTGGGGGTGTTCTCCCTGGTGGGGACGGTGGCCTCCGGATGGTTGTCGGACCGGATCGACCCGCGGTGGTTGTTGTCGGCCTACTACTCCGGCCGGGCGGTGCTGTTGGCGGTGTTGCCGCTGGTGTTGGGCCCGGAGGCGGGCCCGGCGATGGTGGCGTTCGTGGTGCTGTTCGGGTTGTTGGACGTGGCGACGGTACCGCCGACGATCCTGCTGGCCCGGCGGATGTTCGGCGCCGACGGGGCGGTGGTCTTCGGCTGGGTGAACGCGGTGCACCAGGTGGGCGCGGGGGCCATGGCGGTCACCGGTGGTCTGGTGCGGGACGTGGGCGGTGGTTACGGGCCGGTGTGGCTGTTGGCGGCCACCTTGTGCGTACTGGCGGCGTCGGCGTCCCTGCGTTTGGGGAGGTCGAACCGATGACGCGCGTGTTCCGGACGCTGGGAAGGGCACGGCCGAGCATGTTCTCACTGGTGATGTTGGTGCTGGTCTGGTTGTTGGGGTACGTGGGTCTGGCCGGTGGGGACCAGGGAGCGCGGGCGGCCCGAGGCGAGGGCACGCCGGGTGTGTTCGTGGCCGAGTCACTGTCCTGTGTGCAACACCCGGGGCACGAGTCGTGTGTGTGCCAGGGGACGTTCACGCCGGAGGAGGCCGAGGAGGAGCGGTCGGTGCGGTTGCACGCCGCCGAGCGGAGCGACTGCGCGAGCGGGGCGCGGGTGCGCGCGGTGGACTCCGGCGCGGCCGATCGGGTCTACGGCCCGTGGGGGTCGCGGGAGTGGGTCTTCTCGGCGGCTCTGGTGACCGTCTCGGCGAGTGTGACCGTGGTCATCGTGGCGGGGTGGTTCCGACCCCGGAGAGAGCCGGAGGGCACGGGTTTCGGCAGGTAAAGACGTGGCGTTGCGGTCACGGCAGAACGGTACTCCGATCCGATCGGAACCCACCGTGGGAGCGATCCCAGATTCTCTCCGGAACCCCCTTGTGACGCAGCGGAATCACACCTACAGTCACTTAACACTTGTTCAGCGTGGCCTCGGAGCACCCTCCACCGGAACCGCGCGCGACCCGCTAGCCCGCGCGTGTCCGGGGTGTTCCGAAGGCCCCCGATCCCCCTTGGAGACAAGGATGCGAAAGCGCACCAAGAACACCCTGACCGCCACCGTCGGCCTGGGTGCCGCGGCGGCCCTCACCGCCACCGCCCTGACCTGGACCGGCGGTGACACCGCCGACAACAGCGCCCTGACCTCGACCGAAGCCGCCGAACCGGGCGCGCTCGTGTGGTCCGACGAATTCGACGGCGGGGCCGGCGACGCCCCCGACCCCGCCAACTGGAACCACGAGACCGGTGACCACGGCTGGGGCAACCAGGAGTTGCAGAACTACACCGAGAGCCGGGAGAACTCCGCGCTCGACGGTGACGGCAACCTCGTCATCACCGCCCAGCAGGAGGACGACGGCTCCTACACCTCGGCGCGTATGACCACCCAGAACAACGTCGAGCACGCCTACGGCCGTATCGAGGCCCGGGTCCAACTGCCCAGTGGACAGGGCATCTGGCCGGCGTTCTGGATGCTGGGCTCGGACTTCCCCGAGACCGAGTGGCCCGACTCCGGCGAGATCGACATCATGGAGTTCATCGGCAGTGACGTCGGCACGGTCCACGGCACCGTGCACGGCCCCGGTTACTCGGGCGGCGAGGGCGTGGGCGCCTCCTACGACCACCCCGAGGGCGGCAACTTCGCCGACGACTTCCACGTCTTCGCCATCGACTGGGAGCCCGGCTCCCTCACCTGGTCGGTGGACGGTGTCCCCTTCAACACCATCACCACCGACGACGTCGGCGGCGACTGGGTGTACGACCAGGAATTCTTCATGATCCTGAACGTGGCCGTGGGCGGCGAGTGGCCCGGCTACCCCGACGAGAGCACCTCGTTCCCGCAGGAGATGAAGGTCGACTACGTGCGGGTCTACGACCAGGCCTGAGCCTTTCCCCTCCCCCCTTGGGGCCCACGGGCGCGCCGTGGGCCCCTTCTTCGTACACGGGGATCGATCCGGTGCCTCGCGAAACCCACCGGTTCTCCGCTACCGGTGGGTATGCTGGTTCTCGGGCATGGACGCACCGCTCGTACCCGAGGAGACCCCGTGATCCGACCGGTCGTGCGCACCCTGACCACAGCCGCCGCCTCGCTCGCCCTGGCCCTGGTCATGGGGTGCTCCGGTGACCCGCAGGAAGCCGAGGAACGTGTCTTCGACACGGTGCCCGAACCCCTGATCGTGGAGGGCGACAACGCCGAGGTCGACCTCGTCGCTTCCGAGGGCGAGCGACTCCGGGTGTCCCGGGAGGAGTCCGGCCAGGCCGGCGGCGAGTGGGGGCTGGAGGGCGACACCCTCACTCTGGGTTCGGACTGTGCCGTGTTCTCCGACTGCGACGTGCGCTACGAGGTGGCGATCCCCGCCGAAACCCCCCTGTCGGTGAGCACCGACAACGGTCCCGTCACCCTCACCGGTTTCGCCGCCATGGTGGAGGTCACCAGCGGCAACGGCACGGTACGGGTCTCCGACTCCTCCGGGGCGCTGAACCTGTCGTCGGTCAACGGCGACATGGAACTCGACGGGATCGGTTCCGACACCGCGAGCCTGGCCACCGACAACGGCACCATCGACGCCGCCTTCACCACCCGACCCTCGGAGGTGGAGGTCAGCACCAACAACGGCACCGCCACCCTCGCCCTCCCGGACGGGCCCTACGCGCTCTTCGAGACGGTGGGCAACGGGGAGATCGACACCGAGATCGACACCGTCGACCGCGCCGAGAGCACCATCACCGCACGCACCGACAACGGCACCATCAGGCTGCTCCCCCAGGACTGATCCGCGGCGGGGTCGGCCGACCCACGGCCACCTTCGGCCACTCGGGTTCCGAGAAGGGTTCGGGAGCCTAGAATCGCCGCGCGTGCCCCTGCCGCCTCGGGCGCTCCACTGCCCCGGAGCGTCGGCCCCTGTCGCCTCCCGGGGAGTTGTCGGATGTCCCTTCAGCCAGTGGTGTCGATGGTGCTCATGGGCCTGCCCGCCGTGGCGGCGCTCGTGGCCTTGAGTCTGCTGGGAAGCATCCCCCGTCACCGCCGAGGCCCGACCCTCGTCGGGGCGCTCCTGATCGTCGTCGGGGGCGTGCTGGACCTGGCCTCCCACATCCTGCTCTTCGGATTCCTCACCCTGGACCTGCCTCTGTGGCTGCCCTCCGTGGTGTACCACCTGACCTGGTTCCTGCTGGTCATCGGGGTCCTGCTCCTGGCGTTGGCCGCCACCCGCCGGCGGGTCGCCGGCTCTCCGCACGTTCGGCGCGCGCCCGCCGCGGGACCGCCCCCGTTCGCCTCGGAGCACCACGGGACCCACCCGTCCGACCGGCCGCGCCCCCACGCACCCGGAGACCGCTGATGTTCGCGCCCCCGTTCGTTCACCACGCTCTGGCCGTCATCCCGTTGGTGTGCTGCCTCGCCATCGGTGTCCTCCTGCTGGTCCGGTCCGGCAATGCCGGGCGCGGACGTGGCCTGATCCTGATCGCCGCGTCGTTTCTGGGCCTGTACGGGGTCCTGGGCCTGACCTATCGCGTGTTGCGGATCCTCCACCCGATCGTCGTACCCCGCTTCGGAGAGGCGTCCGCCGAGAAGACGCAACTCCAGGCCTTCACCGACAACGTGATGCAGCCGGCCTGGGCGTACTCGAACTCGGTCCTCATCGCGTTGGTCATCCTCGTCCTGGTGCCGGCCATGATCCGAAGCCGCACCCCTGGTCGGCTCGACCCACCCGCGACGCGGGGGCACCCGGAGTCCGCGCCCTTCGGCGCCCCAGGTGCGTGGCCACCCGCTCCCCCACCACCCCAGGCTCGCCCGTGGCCTCCCAATCCGCACGGCGACCCGAGGCAGCGGGCCGAACCGCGGCCCGGTTCGCACCGCCGATCCGAACCCTTTCCCGAGGTGCCCCCCGCGCAGGGAACCGAACCGCCCAGACCCAGGGGGCGTCACCGCGCCCCCTGGGTCTGGGCGGTTCGGTTCCCTG
>NZ_FRFF01000203.1 GCF_900143625.1 Nocardiopsis sp. JB363 | reverse complement strand
CCCCCCCCCCCCCCCCCCTTTTTTTTTTAATGATACGGCGACCACCGAGATCTACACCTCTCTATTCGTCGGCAGCGTCTGATGTGTATAAGTGACATACCTCACCGCCTGGGTGAGCGCGTCCAACGACGACGCGAGGTACCCCTCCACCCTGGTCGGTAGCACCAACGACTCCAGGGACGACGCCACCAACGGCACGCCCCTCAAGGACTCCACCGCCTCGAACACCGCGTCCGGACCACGCCACCGCTCACCCGGAACCGCCCGCTGCCACAACGGAGAGAACACCGCCAACGTCGACGGCTCCACCGGCTCCACCTCCCGGCGCAACCGGGCGATCGACCCCCGCCGCAACCGGCGCAGCACATCCGCGTCACACCACTCGGTCCCCGAACCCCCGGGACGGAACCCACCGCGCGCCACCCGTCCCCGACGGGCCAACCCCCGCAGAGCGCCCTCCACGACATCGACGTCCACACCCGACCGGGCCGACACCTCCGCCGACGTGAACGGTCCATGCGTGCGCGCGTACCTGGACACCAGGTCCGTAAGGGGCTCCTCCACCGGCTCCAGGAACACCGACGGCACCCCCGGCGGCGGCTCCGCACCCAGAGCGTCCCGCAACCGCGACACGTCCTCCACCGCGCACCAGCGCTCCACCCCGGCCACCGGCATGCGCACCGCGCGACCGGCACCCTCCAAGTCGAACAACCAGGCGGGGTCCGCCCCACGCTCGACCGCCTCATCGGTCGACAACGGGCCCACCTCGCGCAACAGGTCCGCGGTCCCCTCCAGATCCCGCACCGGCGCGGCCACCCGCTGCAACAGGGCGCCGGTACGCGCCACCACCTCCGGGTCCAACAACTCCCGCAGGTCCGTGCCGCCCAACAGGTCCGCCAACAACGACGTGTCCAGGGTCAACGCCTGGGCCCGGGACTCCGCCGCGGGCGCATCCCCCTCGTACAGGAACGCCGCCGTGTACTCCATCAGCAACGACCGCGCGAACGGCGACGCCCGCGTGGTCTCCACCTCCACCACCCGGATCCGCCGCGCCCGCACGTCCGCCAACACCCGCGTCAACTCCGGAACGTCGAACACGTCCCGCAGACACTCGCGCACCGTCTCCAACACGATCGGGAAGGACCCGTACCGACCCGCCACCGACAACAGGTGCTGGGACCGCAAACGCTGCTGCCACAACGGCATCCGCCGATCCGGACGCTGACGCGGCAACAGCAACGCCCGCGCCGCGCACTCACGGAACCGCGAAGCGAACAACGCCGACCCGGTCAGCTCCTCGGTGACCAACGCCTCCACACCGTCGGGGTCCACCGCCACCAGATCCGCCAACTCACCGGGACGCCCCACGCCGCCGCTCTCCACGTCCGGCAACCGCAGCACGATCCCGTCGTCGCCGTGCACCACCTGGGCGTCCATCCCGAACCGGTCGCGCAACCGCCCACCGATCGCCAACGCCCACGGCGCGTGCACCCTGGCACCCAATGGCGAGTGCACCACCGCGCGCCAGTCGCCCACCTGGTCGCGGAACCGCTCGATCACCACGGTGCGATCGTCCGGAACCTGCCCGGTGGCCTCACGCTGCTCCGCCACGTACTCCACCAGATTGTCCGCCGCCCACGCGTCCAACCCGGCGGTGACCGCCGACGCGCGCCCCTCCACGGCGTCCAACCCCGCCAACTCCCGGGTGGCGGCGCCCACCGCCCGGCCCAGCTCCGCCGGACGGCCCTGCGCGTCCGCCTTCCAGAAGGGCATCCGCCCCGGCCGCCCCGGCGCCGGCGACACCATCACCCGATCGGCCGTGATCGCCTCGATCCGCCACGACGTCGACCCCAACACGAACACGTCGCCCACCCGCGACTCGTACACCATCTCCTCGTCCAACTCACCGACCCGGGTGGGCGCCCGACCATCCGGATCCGAGGCCAGGTGCACCTTGAACAGACCCCGGTCGGGGATGGTCCCACCGCTGATCACCGCCAACCGCTGGGTACCGGGCCGGGCACGCAGCACGTCCTCCTCCCGGTCCCACACCAGGCGTGGCCGCAGCTCCGCGAACTCGTCGGAGGGATAGCGCCCCGACAGCATGTCCAACACCGACCCCAACACCGAGTCGGACAGGTCCGAGAACGGAGCCGCGCGCCGCACCACCGCGGCCAGCCCCGACACCGACCACTCGTCCATCGCCACCATCGCCACGACCTGCTGGGACAACACGTCCAGGGGATTGCGCGGCATCTCCAACCGCTCGATCCCGCCCTCGCGCATCCGCTCGGTCACCACGGTGGTCGCCAACAGGTCGCCCCGGTACTGGGGCAGGAACACCCCGCGCGACACCTCGCCCACCTGGTGCCCGGCCCGCCCGACCCGTTGCAGACCACTGGCCACCGAAGGGGGAGAGGCCACCTGCACCACCAGGTCCACCGCGCCCATGTCCACACCCAGCTCCAGGCTGGAGGTGGCCACCACGCATCGCAGCCGGCCCTCCTTCAGGTCGTCCTCGATCAGCGCCCGCTCCGACTTGGACATCGACCCGTGGTGGGCGCGCGCGATCACCGCGTCCGCGCCCCGGCTCTGCCCGGACTGGCCGCTGACCTGCGCGGCCACCTCCTCTTCGGGAAGCCCGTCACCGGTGCGTTCGGCGTGCAGGTCGTTGAGCCGGGCGCACAGTTTCTCCGCCGTGCGGCGGCCGTTGGTGAACACGATGGTGGAACGGTGCGCCTCCACCAGGTCCAGGACCCGGCGCTCCACGTGCGGCCACACCGGGCCGCCCGGCTCCTCCAGGTCCGGTACCGGTACCTCCACCCGCAGGTCCATGCGCGGTGCGTCCGGCGGGGCGACGATCCGCGCGCCGCCGAGGTAGTCGGCCACCACCTCCCGCGGGCGGACGGTGGCCGACAGCCCGATCCGCTGCGCCGGTCGCGTCGGCCGGTCGGCGAGCCGCTCGCTCAGCCGCTCCAGGCTGAGCGCCAGGTGGGCGCCGCGCTTGGTCCCCGCCAGCGCGTGCACTTCGTCCACGATCACCGTCTCCACCCCGGCCAGACCTTCGCGGGCCTTGGAGGTGAGCACCAGGAACAACGACTCGGGGGTGGTGATGAGCACGTCCGGCGGATGCGTGGCCAGGCGGCGCCGTTCCTGGGCCGGGGTGTCGCCGGTGCGCACCCCCACCGTCACCGGGGACAGTTCCTCTCCGGCGGCGGTCGCGGCGGCGGTGATACCGGCCAAGGGACGACGCAGGTTGCGCTCCACGTCCACCGCGAGCGCTTTCAGCGGGGACACGTACAGGACCCGGCAACGTCGGGAACGGTCCTCGGGCACGGGGGAGTGGAGCAGCCGGTCCAGTGACCACAGGAAGGCGGACAGGGTCTTGCCCGAACCCGTGGGCGCCACCACCAGGGTGTCGTGGCCGCGCGAGACCGAGGACCACGCCTCGACCTGGGCCCGGGTGGGGCCGTTGGGGAAGGCCTGTTCGAACCAGGTCCGTGTCGCCGTGCCGAAGGGTTCCAAGGGGCCGCTCATCCGGCCAGTCTGCCGAAGCGCTCCGACAGAAACCGGACGGTGACACACCCGCTTCCCGAATCGGGCCTGTGGACAACACCACTCGGGTCCCGACCATCACTCATACTGGGGCCGATGAGACTCACCAACTTCTGGAACAACATGCACGAGCAGTTCGGCGAGGTCTACGCCGAGAGTCTCGCCAAGGACTACGTGATCGAGGGACTGGGCTCCCGCACCATCGAACAGGCGTTGGCCGATGGGGTAGGGGCCAAGGAGATCTGGCGAGCGGTGTGCGAGACGTTCGACCTTCCGTCCGCCGCACGCTGAGCGACACGTTCGATCTGTGGAAGAACCTGGAATCGAACATAGGTTCGGGTAGGATGGCACCGCTGGCGAACGTCGCGATTGTCGTACCGACCGCGTAGCGTCAAGCGCATCATGAAGAAAAAGGCATCGACCCAACAGGGGAACCCCGTGGCTTCTGGAGACCGAGACAAGGCTCTCGACACAGCGCTCGCGCAGATCGAGCGGCAGTTCGGCAAGGGCTCCATCATGCGCCTGGGCGACGAGGACCGTCCGCCGATCGAGGCGATCCCCACCGGCGCCATCTCGCTGGACGTGGCCCTGGGCATCGGCGGCCTGCCCAAGGGCCGGGTCGTGGAGATCTACGGTCCCGAGTCCAGCGGTAAGACCACCGTCGCCCTGCACGCGGTGGCCAGCGCGCAGAAACTGGGTGGCATCGCCGCCTTCGTCGACGCCGAGCACGCCCTGGACCCCGAGTACGCCAAGAAGATCGGTGTCGACACCGACGAGCTCCTCCTTTCCCAGCCGGACACCGGTGAGCAGGCGCTGGAGATCGTCGACATGCTGATCCGCTCCGGTGCGATCTCCGTCATCGTCATCGACTCCGTGGCGGCCCTGGTGCCCCGCGCCGAGATCGAGGGTGAGATGGGTGACAGCCACGTCGGCCTACAGGCCCGCCTGATGTCCCAGGCCCTGCGCAAGATCGCCGGCGCGCTGAGCTCCACCGGCACCACCGCGATCTTCATCAACCAGCTGCGCGAGAAGGTCGGCGTCATGTTCGGCTCGCCCGAGACCACCTCGGGTGGTCGGGCGCTCAAGTTCTACGCCTCGGTCCGGTTGGACGTCCGGCGCATCGAGACCCTCAAGGACGGCACCGACGCGGTCGGTAACCGTACGCGGGTCAAGGTCGTCAAGAACAAGGTCGCGCCACCCTTCAAGCAGGCGGAGTTCGACATTCTCTACGGTGTCGGAGTCTCCCGAGAGGGCAGCCTGATCGACCTGGGTGTGGAACACGGCGTCGTACGCAAGTCCGGCGCCTGGTACACCTACGACGGAACACAGCTGGGCCAGGGCAAGGAGAACTCCCGCAAGTTCCTGCTCGAGAACGTCGACATGGCCAACGAGATCGAGAAGAAGATCAAGGAGAAGCTGGGAGTGGGAGCGTCCTCCGGCGACGACAGCGCCTCCGGATCCGACGCCGACACCAAGGCCGACCCGGTCAAGGACGCCGCCGCCAAGGACACCGTCGCCAAGGCCCCCACCACCAAGAAGGCTTCGGTCAAGACTCCGAAGGTGACCGACACGGATGCGTGATCGGCGCCGGTCATCCGACCGCACCGAGCCGGACGAGATGTCCGACCCGGTGAGCGCCGACCAGCCCCCGGACGGGCCCGAGCGCCCGTCCGGGGAGGACCTGGAAGCCAAGGCCAGAAACCTGGCCCTGCGCATGCTCACGCATTCCCCGCGCACCCGCGCCCAACTCGAACGTTCCCTGTACCGGCGGGAATACGAGGAGGAGATCATCACGCGGGCCCTCGACCGGATCGAGGAAGCGGGGCTGATCGACGACGCCGCCTTCGCGAAGGGGTGGGTCTCCTCCCGCCACCACAGCCGACGCCTGTCCCGTCGTGCGCTCTCCCAAGAACTGCGCACCCGCGGGATCGAGGAGGAGACCGTCCGCGAGGCGGTCGCCGAGGTCAGCGACGAGGACGAGACCGAGGCCGCGCGGGCCCTGGCCCGCAAGCGGCTGGCCGGCAGCCGAGGCAAGGACCCCGAGACCCGCATCCGTCGTGCCGTGGGCGCTCTTGCCCGAAAGGGCTATCCGGGTGGTTTGTCGTACCGGATCGTCCGGGAGGAACTGGACGCGGAGACTGAGGCTGAGGCAGAGGCAGAAGCAGAGGCAGAAGCAGAAGCAGAGACAGAGGCGGGCGTGGAGAGGGACACGGAGAGGGACGTGGAGAGGGACGTGGAGAGGGACGCGGAGACTGAGGACTCCGACGTGGTATCGGACACTGACCTGCTCTGAGATGGAGAGGCGTCGGCTTGCTGGGCGTCTTTTGGGTGTGTTGGTGGGGCGACTGAGGGGGTGGTCCTTCTGGTGTTCTGGCGCGGTGACGGTGCGTTCCCCCTTCCCCGCCGCGTGATTGTTGCCGCCCGCACCGCACGCGTCAAGGCGATGTTG
>NZ_FRFF01000114.1 GCF_900143625.1 Nocardiopsis sp. JB363 | reverse complement strand
GCGACCACCGAGATCTCGACCTCTCTCTACGTCGGCAGCGTCAGTTGTGTTTAAGAGACAGCCCGAGAAAGGCCCACATCAACCACACAACCTCTCACCAGGGCCATCGCCACCCGAGAGGCAGATAAAAACATCAAGAAAATACCTCTAAATCCTCCCTTAAAAGGCAAATCGATACATTCTTACTTTGACTTTTAGAGAGCTATTCTGTTCGATGGAACATCCCCCATCCGACGCTCTACAATTCTGCTTCATTCACGCGGAAGAAGTCTTCTCTGAACGATGGGAAGAATGGGAACACCGAACCAGACCCAACCGATCCATGACATCTCCCCTCCCCCGGAAGCGCCATCCTCCTTCTTTCCTCCCATCGACACCGCTCCGCACAGCCGCAGCAAGGCCACTCGGCTGCTCAGCGCGGGCACCTACCTCGATCCCGCGTTCCGGGACACCGTCATCACCGAGTTGGTCGAGCACCCCGAACGACTGGTTCCACCCTCACTGGGCTACAACGTGGCGACCGTCCTCGGACACGCACTACGGGCCCGGAACCTGGAACTGGGGACCGCCGCCCTGATCCTGCTGATCTGGGGAACCGGCGCGGCGATCATCACCATGAACATCCCGCCCCCGAGCCTGGACCTGTTCACGGGCTCGGCCCCGGACGAGGCGGGGCTGAGCGCCACGCTCCTCAGCTGTCTGTTCTCCTTCACCCTGGCGAGTCTGCTTTCCTTGGCCCGGCGATCACCACGCGGACAGAGCCGGTCCACCCTGGTGGCCGACGGCCCAGGGAATCCACCGACCGGCCGGTTCCGCAGGTTCCGTTTTGTACTCCTGCCGCTGACCATCTGGTACTTGATGGCGTTCTCAGCGCTCATGGTGCTGTCAGCGTTCATGGGGGGGTCGATCTTCAAGGGTCTGGCGGTCCTGTCCCTACCGGCGCTGCTGCTCTTGGTGGGGACCTGGCACCGACTCACGCTCTCCAAGATCCTGTGGACGGAGCTGTCCCGCGACGGGTTCACCGGGGCCCCTCCGCAGACCTTCCGTACGCCGTTCACCTCCCGGCGCGAGAAGATCCTGGCGGCGATCGACACCGAGCAGTTCTCTCCGCTGGCCCTGTACAACGAGGACGAACCGTTCCTGGGCGCCGGAGTGCCGCACAAACCCTGGTCCCTGACGCTGGAACTGAGGCCGCGGCCCGACGCACCGACGGTCCCCGAACGTCTGGACGGCCGCCGGGTGCTCGACCTGATCGTTCCCCGGCTGGCCGAACTCACCGAACGCTCCACGCGCACCAGCCAGGACCGGCTCAACGGACTGGAACTGCAGGAGTGCGTCTTCCTGCCGAGCGACCTGCCAGAGGGGCTGCGCCGTACCACCCTGCCCTACCGGGACACCGACGTGCGCACGCATCTGGCGGAGTCCACCGGGGAGGGCGCCGAACAGCGGCGACACTTCCTGCGTATTCGGGTGGGCGGTTGGCAGGAAGAAGTCGTGACCACCATCTTCTTGCGCGTGCACACCCAGGGCGACCTCCTCGTCCTGGAGGTGTTGCCCTACGTCCTGGCCCCACCGCGGTCGAGCTTCCACCAGGTGGACGACCTCACCGAACGATCGACCCGGCTACGGCTGTCGACGCTGGCCGCCGCACCGGCGGTGACGATCGCCGCCGTGTTCTCGGGGGTGAACGCCCTCCGGTCCTGGAGGCGCGAATGGTGGCACTCCACCGCCCACCTTCCCCTTGAAGGGCCCCGGGTCAGCATCAGGGAAGCGGGCGCGCGCGACACCCGGTCGATGTTCCAGGAGATGGACATCAACCGCTACATCACCACCATTCAGGACCGCATCACCTCCGGCACCCACCAAGCCCTCGCCGAGGCCGGCTACATGACCGACGAGTTCCAACAGCAAGTGGTCAACGTCGGTGGCGGCGGGGTGTTCGTCGGCGGCTCCATGGCCGGATCGATCGCCACCGGAATCGGAGCCCAAGCGAACACCGCCGACGCTCCCCCTCACACGGAACAGGGGTAGGGATGACGCACACCAACGACGACGACCGGACCGACGCGGGCTCGGTCTTCATTGGCGGATCGGTGCGCGGCGGAGCGTTCTCCACCGGGGCCGGAAGCGACGCTCGAACCTCCGCTCCCGCGAGCCGGAACGACGTACCACCTCGACCCGACCGGCAGGTCGCTCCTTGGCCCGCGCCGGTCGGAGACCACTCCGCCGGTTCGGTGGTCATCGGCGGCGACGCCGAGGGCCTGTCCATCGCCACCGGCGACAACAGCACGGCGCGAACCGACGTCACCCCCGAGGATGAGCGGTTCCAAGAGCTGTTGGAGCAGATCCGGCTGTTGCGCGGGCAACTGCCCCTGCTCGCCGACACCTCCGAGGTGACCGTGGTCGAGACCGAACTGGCCGAGGCCGAGCTGGCGATCACCCAGAGCGGTATCGCCGACCAAGGGCTGCTGCGCCGGCTGTGGGAGCGGCTGTCCCCCGGGAACACGGCCTTGGGGGCTCTGGCCTCCGCGGTCACGCTGGCGGACATGGCCCGACGTCTACTGACCTGAGGAAGGACCGATGTCAAAGAACCTGCGTTGGGACGCCGAACGGCAGCGTTGGGTCTTCTCCCCAGGGTTCCCCGGTGGATCCGTCTCCATTCGATCGGTATCCGACTATCCGGTCCGATCGTTCACGGTTCTGGGGCTCCTGGCCGTCCTGGTGCTGACCGCGATGTTCCTTCTCCCCGACGACCTCCTCACCTCGGGCGGTCCCTCCGACGGCGAAGAGGAGAGTGCTGCCAGCAGCACCTCCGAACCAGAGGAGGACCCCACGGAGTCCCCACCCGGCGACAAGCCCACGAAAGACCCTGACGAGGGCGAGGAGGAAGCCGCACCCGACGACTACTGGCTTCAGGAGGACGAGCAGGGGTTCGATCTGCTCGTGCCCGAGGGTTGGAGCCGTGAGGAGGACCTGTTCGCGGATGGCACTTTCAAGGTCTTCTTCACCCCGAACTCTCGACGCCATTTCCTCCAGGTCAGAACGTTCGGTCCCGACATCACCCATCCCGGGCAGGCGCTGGACCGGTTGGAGAGCGACGCGGGGTCCCTCCCCGAGTTCGATAAGGAGGACCGGAACACGGGAGCGGGACAGGAATCGGACGAGGTGCTCTCCTACCGCTACAAGCACGACGTGCATGGTTCCTACCGGGTATTCGCGCGCGCTCTCCTCGGTGAGGACGGCCAAATGTACGCGATTCTGGCCGCCGGCCCCGGGCGGGAGTACAACGGTGTCCACGACCGTTTCGTGGGGAGCGCCTACTCCTTCCATGCGGGCGGGGACGACCAGTCCTGACCGCGGCCCGGAGGGTGCCGTGCCGGTAGGTACGACACCGCCCGTGGCGCGGGTGCATGGGAGGCCCACCCGGTCGGATCAGGTGTCCCCGACGGCCCCGCAGTCGCCCATCTCACGGGCCTGTTCCAGATCGTAGGCGTCCTGAGGCAGTCCCTCGGGACGATCCCCCTCGGGGAGTCCGTCACCGTAGTCCGGGGTGAAGGTGTATTCGTCCAGACAGTGCGCCGGAGCCACCGCGCGATACCACAGCGGCCAGGCCTCCAGTTCGTCGGCGCCGGCGTCGAAGAAGCCCACCTCGCCGAAGTGGGAGACGACCATGCGGGTGGACACCTTCTCTCCGGGACGGGCCACAGGGTGGACGACGGTGAACTCGGTGACCACCGACAAGTAGTCCAGGCCGTACTCGTCGACGGCTTCCTCCGCCCGCATCTCACCGTCCACCCGCACCTCGTCGCCGATGGGTTCGGCGGTGTTGGCGGTGAGGTTGTAGGTCAGGTGCCGGGAGTTGAGATCGGGGTCGGGATTGGTGAGCTCCTCCAGGTACCAGTCCAGCGCCTGGCCTTCGAGCAGTTCCACGAAGGCACCGTTGTCCTCACCGAAGACCGCGTCCTGGTTCAGGTAGGTGGCGTTCAGGAGCTCCTGGGTCCGTTCGTAGGAATCGGCGACCTGGTCGGCGGAGTAGGGCCCGACCGCCGCGGCCTCTGGGAGGTCGGGGAAGCCCTCTCCGTACTCCTCGGCGGGGCTACCCGCGAAGGGATCGTCCCGGTCGAGCTGTTCGTAGGGGGCGAGGGGATCGGCGGGAACGTCGGCATAGCGGGCGAGCCCGTCCAGGGTGTCCTGCGCGATGGCGCAGCCGGTGAGGCCGAGCACCAGCAGGACCGCCATCCCGGGGGCAACGGAGGCGCGTGTGTTCATGAGGGATGCTTTCGTTGACTTATGGCCGCTTTCGGCGACAAGCGAACCTAGCCGGCCCAGAGGCGGGTTCACCAGCCGATATCGGCCACGCTTGCGTCACGTTCCCTCGCCCCATGCCCCGAAGGAGCGATCCCGTGTACGCCGGGCCACCCCGCTACCCCGACTCACCCAGGAGACGGTGTGGGCGTCGCCGGGACGACCCCGTCCACGGAACCGGTCGAGGGCGAATCCGTCCGATTCACATCCACCGAAAGGCCCTTCCCGTCGGGGTTTCGGCCACGGGAGGGCCGGCTTCGTCGTGCTCGGATGTGAGTCGGGGGTGGCGCTGAACAGAATTGTACGTACACTCTGTACGGACAATACGTGAACCGGCCCCGAGGCATGCCGAACGACGGGCCCCTTCGAACGGACACTCATGCGTGACGACCACGGGTCTGTGGTTCCCCTCTACCACTGGCTGACCAAGATCCCCGGCGGAACCATGCTGGTCCCGCTGGTCCTGGGCTCGATCCTGGGTACCTTCGCCCCGGGCGCGCTCGACATCGGCAGCTTCACCACGGCGCTGTTCAAGGACAGCGCGATGCCGCTCATCGCCCTCCTGATCTTCGCGACCGGCACCCAGGTCACCCTCCGCACTAGCGGCCCCGTCCTGGCCACCACCGGTGTGGTGCTCCTGGGCAAGAGCGTCGTACCCGGCCTGCTCATCATCGCCCTGGCCATGGTCACCGGCCCCGAGGGTGTCCTCGGTGTGTCGATCCTGGCGATGATCGCCGCCGCCACCAACGCCAACGGCGGCCTATGGCTGGCCATCACCGGCCAATACGGGCGCACCAAGGACCGCGGCGCCTACATCGCCGGCGCCGTCAACGACGGCCCGTTCTTCGCCCTGCTGTTCATCGGCGCCTCCGGGCTCGGCCAGATCCCCTTCATGACCCTGCTCGCCGCCATCCTGCCGTTCCTGCTGGGTGTGGTGATCGGCAACGTGGACGCCCAGTGGCGCGATGTGCTCAAGCCCGTGCCCGGCATCGTCATCCCGTTCTTCGCCTTCGCCCTGGGCACCGGCATCGACCTGGGCGACGTCGTCCGCGGTGGCCTGGGTGGAATCGTCATGGGCGTGGTGATCGTCCTGTTCACCGGCGGACTGGTCTACCTCGGATACCGCTTCCTGCTGCGCCGCGGCGGGGAATCCGGGGTCGGGTTCGCCGCCGGCACCACGTCGGGCAACGCCGTGGCCACCCCGGCCATCGTCGCCGCCGCCGACCCGTCCTTCGCCGCCTATGTCGGCACCGCCACCTCCCAGGTCGCCGCGAGTGTGCTGGTGACCGCCCTGCTCGCGCCGCTGGTCACCACCTGGGCGCTGCGTCGCGCCGGCTCCCGACCCGCCGAGGCCGAACGAGCCGAGCAGGCCGAACACGAACGAGCCGAGGACTCCACGGACACCACCACGAAGGAGAGCGAGTCATGAGCGCCACCGCTCAGAACGCACCGTCCGCACCGCACATCGCCGTGGTCGCCGACGACCTCACCGGCGCGGGAGACACCGCCGTCCAGTTCGTGCGCGCCGGCTGGCGCACCGAACTCCAGCTGACCCCGGCCGACGCCACCGCCGACGTCGTCGCCGTGACCACCGACTCCCGCGCCTTGTCCGACGAGCGGGCCGCGGAGACGGCCGCCGCCGAGGTGCGCCGGCTGCGCGAGGCCGGAACGAGGCTGCTGTACAAGAAGGTGGACTCCACGCTGCGCGGCCCCATCCGGGCCGAGATCGACGGCGCCCTATCGGAGTGGCACCCCGGCTCGGTCGCCGTGGTCTGCCCGGCCTTCCCCGCCAACGGCCGCATCGTCCGCGACGGGGTTCTGCTGGTGGACGGGGTGGAGGTGCACCGCACCGCCGTGGGCTCCGACCCCGTCTCCCCGGTGACCGAGAGCCGCGTCGCCGAACTGTTGGACGCACGACACGTACGCCTGAGCGGAGCCGAACCCGAGCAGGACGCCGAACAACTGCGCGCCGCCGGACCGGTCGCGGTGGTCGACGCCGAGAGCGACGAGGACCTCGCCCGGTTGGCCGCGGCCATCACGCTCCTGGGCGAGCGCGTCCTCCCGGTCGGTTCGGCCGGTCTGGCGACCCGGCTCGCCGAGTCCTGGCGCCCCATGCGCGAACCCGCCCCCGCCCTGGTGGTGGTGACCTCGCTGCACCAGGCCGCCCGCGGCCAGGTACGGGAGCTGGTCGTGGACGAGTGGACCCGCGTGGAGCAGCCCACCACCGTCGACCTGGGCGACGACGAGGCGTGGCGGTCCTGGTCCGACAAGGTCGTGGCCGACTTCGACCCCACCTGCCCGCACACCGCGCTGGTCGCGCCCGACGACCGCGACGGTGGGCTGTCCCCCGCGCTCGTGGCACGCCGGTTCGGCACGCTGGCCTCGCGTCTGGCCGAGCTGTATCCGTTGTCCGGCTTCGTCGTCACCGGAGGGGACGGCGCCCGCGCCCTCACCGAGGCGCTCCGGGCACGCTCCATCACCCTGACCGGTGAGGTCGCCCCCGGTATCCCGCTGGGCACCCTCACCGGAGGCCCTCACGAGGGGCGCTCCATCGTCACCAAGGCCGGGGGCTTCGGCAGCCCCAACGCCCTCATCGAGGCCGCCGACGCGGTCCGCCACACGAAAGGCACCAACGCATGAGCCACCGCCCCACCCTCGCGGTCACCCTCGGCGACGTCGCCGGAATCGGCCCGGAGATCACCGCCAAGTCCCTGCTGCACCACCCGGAGGTCCGCGAGTACTCCCGGCCGGTGGTCGTCGGTGACGTCGACGCGCTGCGCAACGCCGTCACCGCGGTGGGCGGGGACCCCGCCGCGGTCAACCCGGTGGACTCCCCCGCCGACGCGGCCGACGACCCCTCGGTGATCGACATCGTGCAGACCGGCCCCTCCCTGGGCCACGTGCCCCCGGGGGAACTGAGCGCCGAGGCCGGTGACGGAGCCGCCCGATTCGTGATCGAGGCGGTCGACCTGGCCAAGCGCGGCCTGGTCGAGGGCATCGTCACCCCGCCGCTGAACAAGGCCGCCATGCACCAGGGCGGTCACAACTGGCCGGGCCACACCGAACTGCTCGCCCACGAATTCGGGGTACGGGACTACAGCCTCGTGCTGTCCGCCGGAGAGCTGTCCTTCTTCCACCTGACCACACACGTGTCGCTGCGGCGGGCGATCGAGGACGTCACCAAGGAACGGACCCTGGAGGTGCTGCGGCTGATGGGCGCCTTCGCCCGCGCGCAGGGCTCCCCCGACGAGCCCATCGGTGTGGCCGGACTCAACCCGCACGCCGGTGAGAACCGGCTGTTCGGCGACGAGGACGCCGACATCCTCGCCCCGGCGATCGAACTCGCCCGCGCCGAGGGCATCAACGCGCACGGACCGATCCCCGCCGACGCACTCATCCCCGCGGCGGTTCGCGGAAACTGGAAGCTGGTGGCGGTCTGCTACCACGACCAGGGGCACGCGCCGTTCAAGGCGGTCTACGGCGACGACGGGGTCAACATCACCGCGGGGCTGCCCGTGGTTCGGGTGTCGGTGGACCACGGCACCGCCTTCGACATCGCCGGGCAGGGGATCGCCCGTGAGGCGAGCCTGGTGTTGGCGCTGCGTCGGGCCGCCGAACTCGCACCGGGCTGGGGCCACGTCTGGCGGGCGACACGCTCCGAGTCCTGACCCCGCACGGCCGGGCCACGGGCCACCCGTGTGCCGCACCCCGATTGGGCACGGCGCCGACCTGAACCCGCACGGCCAGGCCAAGGGTCACCCGTTCTCGAACGGGTGGCCCTTCCACTCCAGGGCGGGCGCCGATCCGTCCCAGGGGCGGGTGTCCCTTTCCGTTGACTGCCTAGAATGACCGTCATGCCTGTCGACCGTTCCGACCCGCGCCCACTGCACTCCCAGGTGGCGGACGTGCTGCGCGCACAGATCCAGGACCACTCGATCGCCCCCGGGGAGACCCTGCCCAGCGAGGCCGTCCTGCGCGAACGCTTCGGTGTCTCGCGCAGCGTCGTGCGTCAGGCGCTGTCGACCCTGGAGGACGAGGGCGTGGTCCGACGTCCGCACGGCCGGGCCGCGGTCGCGGCGGTGCGCACCGAACACCACCGCCTCGTGCAACGGGTGACCGGCCTGTTCGACCAGTTCTCCGCCGAGGGACTCGCCCTCTCCACGAAGGTGGTCTCCCTCGACCCGGTGCGCTCGGGTGTCCCGTCCGCCGAGGAACACCTGGGCACGCGTTCACTGCTGCGCCTGGAGCGGGTGCGTTCGGTGGACGGCGACCCCCTGTCCTACGTGCGCACCTGGCTGCCCGCGGACCGCTTCACCGGGTTGGACGCGGCGATGCTGACCGACTCCTCACTGCACCGGATCATGGAGTCGCGCTTCGGTGTCGTCCCCTCCGGTGGCCGACGCCAGATCCGGGCCGTCCCCGCCGACCCGGGGATCGCCCGAGAGCTCGGTGTTCCCGAGAACTCCCCGCTGCTGCTCCTGGAGGGCGGCACCTTCGACCGATCCGGCGCCCCGGTGGAGTGGTTCGAGAGCTGGCATCGGTCGGATCGGGTGGTCTTCGACATCGAGGCCGCCGGATCCACCGAACAGGTGAACATCGCGCCGGGGCCGTCCCTGGCCCGCCCCGACCGGAGCCGGCCCCAGGGCCAGACCCCGGACACGGACACGGGGTTGGAGCGAGCGCTCTCCCTCGCCGACGAGCTGCGTTCGGAGCTGGACCGCCTGCGCGGCTGAGAAGGCGAAGCGGGGTGGGCCCGGCCGGGCCCACCCCTCGTTCAAGTGCGGGGGTCAGCCGCAGTGCTCGTTCGGGAACGTCTGGGTCTCGGTGCCGATCGTGCCGCCCCAGTCGATGCACTTGCCCGCGGCCGCCACGTAGACCGGGCCCGCGTAGGTGGTGTAGTCGTCGGAGTCGATGATCCAGTCGGAGCTGCCGCTCACACGGATCATCGCCTCCACCAGGGTGGTGGTCCCGGCGACCGTGCGCACGGTGGTCACACAGTTGTGACCGGTGGAGTTGTTGTAGGTCAGGAAGATGGTGCCTCGGTCCGAGGACAGGTCATAGCTGTTGATGACGGCGTAACCGTCCCCGCAGGCACCGTTGTAGTCCGCTGCCGCCGCCGCGGGTGAGGCCGCGCCGACCAGCGAGGCGGCACCGATCCCGGCCGCCGCCACCAGCGCGAAGGTCCTTCGAACGAGCTTGCTCATGTCTTCTCCTCCATGCGGGTCAGCCGCAGTTGGTCTCATCGTCCCCGCCGTTCTGATCCGAGATGATCCCGGACCAGTCCACGCACTTGCCGGCGGCGTTCAGGTAGACCGGGCCGGCGTAGGTGGTGTAGTGGCCCGGGTCCTCCACGATCGTGGACTGGTCACCGGCGACGCGGAGGGCCGCGTTCATGAACGTCACCGGTTGCCCCGGATTGTTGCGGACCGTCACCACGCAGTTCTGTCCGGTGGAGTTGTTGTAGGTCAGGAACACCGTCCCCAACCCGCCCACGTCGTCCTGGTTGACGACCCCGAACCCGCTGCCGCAGGCGTCGTTGTACGTGGCGGCCGACGCGGGCGAGGCCGCGACCCACAGGGCCGTGGTCGTGAACACCGCCGCCCCCGCGATGGCGAGAGACCTCTTGGCGAGCTTCCTCATGTCTTCTCCTCCGTGCGGGTCAGCCGCAGTTCTTGCCGTTCTCGAAGTTGTTCTCGCCGTCGATGAAGCCGTGCCAGTCGACACAGACTCCCGGGGCGTGCACGTAGACCGGGCCCGCGTAGGTCGTGTACTGATCGGCGTCCTGGATCGCGTCCTTCGGGTCATCGGTCGTGCGCTTGATCCGGATCCCCATCTCCACCGCGTCACCGGGGGTGTTGCGCACGGTGACTGCGCATTTGTAGCCGCTGGAATCGTTGTGGGTGAGGAAAGCGGTGCCCTCGTTACCCAGTTCCAGCTTGCTGATGACGGCGTATCCGCTGCCGCAGGCGTCGTTGTACGCGGCCGCGTGGGCCGGGGAAGCGATCAGGACCCCCGTGGCCGCCAGCCCCAGAGCCGCGGCGACGGCGGCTCCACGAAGTGCACTCATGCACGTACTCCTTTGCTCTCGCCCCCGTGAGGAGACGAGAGGAAGCGTGCCACGAGACCCTTGCGTCCGCCATTTGTTTTTCTTACAACAGGGTTTTATGAACTCGCTACCCAAAGAAACCCGATACCGAATTCAGCGCACATTCCGAACATACAACCGAATTCACCTGCGACAATGCCCTATAAACCGTCCGTAATCGAGGAGCCCTGTTCTCCACGCTCCGTCCGAGCTCGTTGCCACATGTGGCCACCAGGACAAGGCCCCCGCGGAGCGTTCGCTCCGCGGGGGCCACCGCGTCCACCCTCGGTCAGGCGTGGGTGGGGAACCGGTCCCAGACCCGGTGCCGTCCGAGCAGGTCGACGACCTCTCGCAGGATGCTCCCGCCCTGGTCGCCCACAATCACACCGAGCGACTCGACGGGAACCCCGGCCGCGTCGAGCGCCGGCCGGGCCACGGTCAGGGCGCCCAGCGCCTTGGCGTGTCGGTAGGCCTCGTTGAGCATGAGCGAGACCCGCGGGTCGACGGCGGCGGAGCCCCCGGTCCACGCCTTGCCGTCACGGGACGGGTTGGCGTCGTCCCCCGAGGCGGGGAGCCCCGCCACGATCAGCGCGTCGAACTCCACCGACCGGGCGGTGGCGAAGCTGCGCTGCACGGTGATCGGGTCATCGCCGGACGCACCGAGCGCCCCACCGGTGGGAGCGATCACGAGCGGCACCATGCCACCGTCGAAGACCTCGGCCCGGAGCGCGCGGACCACGTCCAGGTCCGAGCCGTCGTCGGCGATGATGCCGATCACCCGACCCTTGGTCGGCCACGTGCCGCCCAGCTGTGAGAGCGCGGGACTGGGTGTGGGCGATTCGAGTTCACGGGTGGCCTTGGGCGCCGGAAGCCCGAGGCCGTTGGCCACCTGTTCGCACAGGTAGGGGTCGACCTCGGCGAGCACCCGTAGAGTGCGTTCCTTGATCGCGTCCTCGTAGCACTTGCCGAGTTCGAAGGTGAACGCGGAGATGGTGTGCTCCCGCTCGACCGACGACAGGCTCAGCCAGAAGAGACGCGGCTGGCTGAAGTGGTCGGCGAACGACTCCGGTGCCTCTCGGACCTTCCGGGACGCCTCCACCCGCGCGGGCACCTCGACGTATCCGCCCTCTTCGGCGCCGGCGAAGAACGGGCAGCCGCCGTCCAGACTGTTGGGCTTGTACGGGGCGACGCCCTCGTGCACGGCCGTCTGGTGCATACCGTCGCGCAGCATGTCGTTGACGGGCGCGTGCGTACGGTTGATCGGCACCTGCCCGAAGTTGGGACCGCCCAGCCGGGTGAGCTGGGTGTCCAGGTAGGAGAACAGGCGTCCGGCCAGCAACGGGTCGTCGGTGACGTCGATGCCGGGCACCAGGTGGCCCGGGTGGAAGGCGACCTGCTCGGTCTCGGCGAAGTAGTTGGACGGGTTGGCGTTCAGCGTGAGCAGACCGATCGGCTGGACCGGGGCCAGCTCCTCGGGGACGATCTTGGTCGGGTCCAGCAGGTCGATGCCCTCGAACATCTGGTCGGGCGTGTCCGGGAAGGTCTGGATGCCCAGTTCCCACTCGGGGAAGACGCCCGCCTCGATCGCGTCGGCCAGGTCCCTGCGGTGGAAGTCGGGGTCCGCGCCGGCGATGAGCTGCGCCTCCTCCCAGACCAGGGAGTGCACCCCCGCCTTGGGTTTCCAGTGGAACTTGACCAGCGTGGTCTCGCCGCTGTCGTTGACCAACCGCCACGTGTGGACGCCGAAGCCCTCCATGGTCCGGTACGAGCGCGGAACGCCGCGGTCGGCCATGAACCACATCGTGTGGTGCAGCGCCTCGGTGTGCAGGGACAGGAAGTCCCAGAAGCTGTCGTGCGCGCTCTGGGCCTGGGGGATCTCCCGGTCCGGGTGCGGTTTGACCGAGTGCACGACGTCGGGGAACTTGATCGCGTCCTGGATGAAGAACACCGCGATGTTGTTGCCGACCAGGTCGTAGACGCCCTCGGAGGTGTAGAACTTCGTGGCGAACCCGCGGGTGTCGCGGGCGGTGTCCATCGAACCCCGGGAACCGGCCACCGTGGAGAACCGCGTGAACGTCGGGGTCTCCACGTCCTTGCCCAGGAAGGCCGCCTTGGTGACGCTCCCGGCCGTTCCGTATCCCTTGAACACACCGTGGGCCCCGGCTCCACGCGCGTGCACCACGCGTTCGGGGATGCGCTCGTGGTCGAAGTGCATGATCTTCTCCCGCAGGTGATGGTCCTGCAGGAGCACCGGACCGCGGGGGCCCGCCTTGAGCGAGTGGTCGGAGTCGGGCAGACGCGTGCCCTGGGCGTTGGTCAGGTAGGCGCTCTCCTGGGAGCGCGCATCGGCCAGACCCTCCACCGGGCGGCCCGTCGCCGTGTACGAGCCGGGGGCGTCCTGGTCGGGTTTGCGCGGGAGGGGACCCTGCGGTTCGGTCGGTTCCTCCAGGGGAGGAGACTGCTCGGTCGGGCGACCGGGGATGTCCGCGGCGGGGTCCTTCTCCCCCGAGACCGCCTCCGAGACCTTGTCGACCGCCGCCTTGATCGGGTTGGTTTCCTTGGCCATGGTTCTCCCTCACGGGTACGGGTTGTCGACGCGCGTCGATGTGACACACAGCCACAGCCCATGACTGTCGGCTGCGTCGCACACGCTCCGCTACCCGATGGGAAGTCCGCTGATACACGAGTCCCACGAATCGTGCGAACCTATACCCGGGTTTTGCCCGGGCCGTTGGCCGCGAAGCCGCCGGGCCCCGCGTGACCCGGGCGCCCCGTCCGACGGGACGCGCCGCTCACCAGGGACGCCCCTCCTCCTGCCGGCGGCGCTCACCGGTCAGCGCCCCGACGCAGACCCGCAGCATTTCTTGTACTTGCGACCCGAACCGCACCAGCAGGGCCCATTGCGTTCCGGTGGCCAGGCGAGCGCGCGGTCCTCGGGCAGGGTGCGCGCCCACGCGCTCCGGGTCTCCTCCGCGACCGGATCGAGCCCGTGCTCGCCGGCGTAGGCGTCGATCTCCGCCGCGTCGGCGAGAACCACCCGATGCCCGCCCCCGTCCTCACGCAGCGCGCGTTCGACCTCCAGGTAATGCCGTGGCTCGCGCCCGGTGAGCACCACCCGTGCCTCGGGGCCGGTCTCGACCGGTTCGGCCAACAGCCCCATCTCCTCCTCCAGGGAAGGCCGGGCCTCGTCGACCGCCAGCACCGCGCGGTCGTGTTCGTCCTCGGGCAGCCCGAGCCGTTCACGCACCTGCGCGCGACCCATCAGCGGCAACAACCCCATGGGGTCCATGCGCTCCAATAGCTCCACCGGTTCGGCGAGGATGCTGCGGCAGGCGATGTTGTAGCAGTACAGGGCACGGTCGAGGTCCCCGGCGGCGGCGAATTCGTCGGCGAGCACCGCGGCCATGGGTCGGCCCAACACCCCCGGGCTCATCAGCTCGGCGATGAGCCCGTCGGCCTCTTCCGCCGCCCCCTGCGAGCGGAGCAGACCCGCCAGCATGTGGGTGGCGTACTGGCGATAGTCGGGTTCCGGGGGGTGTTCGCGCAGCAGGTCGAGCACCTGACGGGCCAGGTCGGGGCGTCGCTCGCGCAGCTCGGCCGCGGCGCCCAAGAGGATGTCCCCCGTCTGGTCGGGGGTCTGGGCCAGGTCGTCGAGCAGGTGCTGGGGCAGGTCCATGTCGAGGATGGCCGCCACCAGCTGGGGCGAGAGCGGGGCCGAGTAGGCAGGTTCGGTCATTCCACCAGGCTAGGAGCAGTGGGTGCGTGGCGGACCTCACGCGGGTGGACTACTCGTGGAGTCGTTCGAAGGAACCCGAGGGATTGTCCCGGGTGGGCAGGGCGTCCACGAACGGCAACAGCTCCCGCCGGGCCACCCCGTGCACCCGGCGCAGTTCGGCGACCGGGTCGGGGTGTTCGTCCACCCTCAGGTCCAGGTAGGGGTAGGGGTTGCCGGTGTGCACGTACAGGGCGGCGCTCTGCCTGCCCCTGCGGTCGCCCCCGGCGGCCTGCCCCGCTTCCAGGGCGCCCAGCAGCCGTTCGTCGAGGGTGAGGTCGGGCTCGGCCGACCACGCGTCGACCATCGCGTCGAGTGTGCCCGCGCCGGTCAGGATGTTGCCCGCCACCGCGAAGCCGTCCCCGGTCCGGTGACCGCACCAGGGGTGGGTCATGGAGCCGGTGTGCGCGGCCGAGCGGCCCTGGCGGTCCACCACGACCACCTGCCGCGAGTCGGGGTCGGGGTCCTGGGTCAACGCCCCGTCCAACGCCTCCCGCGCGGGTAGGGAACGCAGCAGTTCCAGGGTGTCCACGCCCAGCAGCGGATTGATGAGCGCCTGGGTGGCGACGGCCCCGACCTCGGCGTGCGCGAACACCGTCAGCGCCCCGATCGCCGGCATCCGGCTGCTGATCGCCACACCGCACGCACCGCTGCGTCGATCATGGGCGACGATCGTGAAGGTGCCCGCGTACAACAACGTTCGTTCCTCTCACCCTGGCCGACCAGGTCCTCGGCTCACCGAGGATCGTACCGACCGGTGCCGTGGCCCGGAGCGCGCCCCCGGGCCACCCGCCCCTTCAGGTGTGCGATTCGTCCGAACGGCTTCGCCGGGCGGCCTCGTCCTGCCAGAGCCGAACCCGACGCTGCATGCGGTCCTGGTTGTGCGACAGCGCGGCCATCGCGAGGGTGGCGACGACGACGGCGCCGACCAGGAAGAACGTTATGGCGGTGGCGACGATCAGGATGAGGGTGGCTGACATGACGTACCTTCCGATCTCTCCTGAAAGACCAATCTCGGGAGAGTGCTCAGGGTGAGGATCGTTGCGGATCGGAGAAGTCGATCCCTTGTCGCCGGCTTACCCCCAGGCTAGGTTGTTGCTCCCAACCGCGGAAGTGCCCGATTCGGGGGCATTATGGGTGCAAGGGCACCATCAGGGGACGCGAAGGGTACGCCGGATGGACGAAGAAAACTCCGACTCCCGGCACTCATACGAAGCGTGTCTGAGAGAGCTGCGCCGCGGTATGGGGTGTACCCCGGGCAAGATCGCTCAGGAACCCGAACTATGCGATGCCCTCCGAACCCAACGCTGGAGACAATTTCCGAACCCCGCTCCGGAACAACTGGTCGAACGATTACGGAGCCTGGTCGAATCCCTCGAGGACCCTCGCTTGCGCGGCGCGTTACTGGTCGCTTTGGGGTTCGATCCTCGGTATCCCCAGTACTCGTTGACCGCCAGACGCAAGGCGTACAACGCCGACCTGCGCACCTCCACCGACCCTGAGTCACGACGCATGACCGTGGACAACCTGCGCAGTGTGGAACGCCGGGAGAACCGAGCGACGGAACTGGTGTCAGCGATGCTCCAGGTCGCCCCTCCGAGAGAGACCGAACCGGCTTCACCCACCTCGAAGGAGACGGGAAGCCCGCTGATCACAGTGGCGATCTCCCATTACTGCCGGTTCTCCGAGATCGGCGCCCTGAACAGACAGGACACCACTAGGTGGGTACGAGCGTATACGGATCCGTGCGCACGTGAACTCGAGGGCAGTCACCAATACCATGCTGAGAATCGCTCCGGCCTGCTCCGCTTGGAGGAGATGTTCGGCTGCGCTGTCGTCGAACAGAGAGACCTTCTCGGATCCGGGCTCTGGTACAGGCTGCGCATCCATCGAGAGCTCACCCCTGCGGATGGTCTTTATTCCTTCGGATGTCGACTTCATGTATCGAGCAATGTGAAGGCACATCCATACCTGTCATCGACAGTCAGAACCGATTCCATGGAAAGACTCGAATTCCATCTGGTCTTCTCGCCGACCTTCCCACCATTGCGAGCCTGGTGGTTCCGAAGCACTGTCAATGGCGCGGGCCATATCGAACCCCTCCCAACAGAAGGACGTCACCTCGAACTCCACGACGGAGGAAATTACCTCTACCGCATCTTCGAGGGCGAAGACATCTCATCTCATACGGACTACGGGATCTCCTGGGTGTGGCCGAATGAGGGCATGAAAAACAGTTCTGCGAATTTCCCAGAAATAAATACGGCAATGGAAAACGACGACTGATTCACCTATGGGCGCCCGGAGCACAGGATACCGGGCGCCCGATGTCGTTCTCAGCCCTCGCCGTTGTCCATGATTCCCCTCCCGGGACGAACCTCTCGGCCGGCACTTCCCTCCGCGACAAAGATAATCCCGACATAATTCTCCCCACAAGTCGAATCCATCGGCTTTTTTCTTTATCGATTCGCGGCCGAAATCCGCGTTTACGACAAAAGTGGAGCGGGAATTATGATATCTATCCCCGCTTCTCACATCCGCCGGCACTGAGCGAGCCGAGTACGTTCGTGTGGGACCGTGGGCCGAAAGGGGCCCGTTGGTGGACGAGCGGTCCTTCCTGTATCGAGGGAGTGGGCGTGTAGGTGTCGGCGCGTCCTCCCGAAACGGAGCGAGCATCGCGGGCCTCCTCCGGCCGCAGAGCCGCGGGGAGCGTGATGGTGGACATAGCGGGCCGAGTCCGGGACGGTGATCGAAGACCGCCGGCCGTACGAAGTCCGGCTCGGTGGTGTCGAGCCGCCGGTGGGCCGGCCCGCGGGTAGGCCTTGGCGGCCTCCCGGGAAACTCCTCCGATCCACTCGTGGTTCCCGCCGGCAACGGCATCCGCATCACCGTCAATGGCCTTTCGGTCGGTTTCGAGCGGCCCGAAAACGGTCGGGGGAACGCCCCCGAACCGCTCGTTTAACATGGCGTCCATGGAGCGAACCACGCGAGGGACGACAGCGCCGGAACGGATCCTCGTCGACCAGGGCTGCCGTCCACTCCGGCTTCGGCGACCGGGGAGAGTCTCCGCTCGCTCTCGACCGGGGGAGGTCGACGCCCCGGGCGAATGACACCGCCCCTGAGCAGCGGCACCCACCGACCGCTATGCGCGTCCCGCATAACCCCCGCCAGGGCGCCGCCCACGTGGGAGGAACGTGTGATGTTCCCGCCGCACGAATCGTCACCCCCCGATCCCCCGACCACGGAAAGGTCGCCCTTGTCCCGGTCACTCGACATCCGGCTCACCCACCTCGTCCCGCCCCTCGACGGCACCTGTGACGAATCCGTCCAGCAGGCCCTGGGACACCCCGACCTCTTCGAGGAACACTGGTGGCGGCAGGTGCGCCTGCCCTTGGCCCTGCACACGGTCGGCTCCGACCACCTGGCCGCCGGCCTGGCCCACCTCACCCTGGAGCACTGGGAGGACCTCGCCCCGGGCGAGGTCATGCCCGCCCTCTATCTCACCGATGAGCACCCCGACGTCCTCGGCACGCCCCCACGCGAGTGGTCCGACGCCGAGGGCTCCCACAAGTACCTGCACGATCTGTACCTGACCGTGCTGAAACGGTTGCCCCGCCAGGCGCCGCCCACCGGGCCCGGCACCGGCCCGCTCTTCACCGAGATCGAGAGGTGGTTCGCCACCGCCGACCCGCGACGCCGCGCCGTGGCCGGCCGCCGGGTCCTCACCCTGCACCTCGAAACCCTGGACAGCCTCGGCTCACGCTTCGGGGTCACCCGGGAACGGATCCGGCAGATCCACAAACAGGTCGGCCAGGAAGTGCGCGCGCGACTCGACGGCGCCCAAGGCGCACGCGTCGCCGCGCACCTGCTCGACCTGTCGCGGGACCTGGGCGCGGCCACCCCGCTCGACGCCTTCTGGGACCTGTCCCCCGAGTACCCCGACACCCTCCCCTCCCTCGACCTGCGCGTGGGCGACGTCCTGTTGGCGCTGCTGCCCGACCACCGCGTCGTCGACGGCTGGGTCACCTCCGAGGCCTCCACCACACTGGTGGAGCGGCTCACCGAGGAACTGGCCCACCGGATCGTGATCCCCCTGGAGGAGGCCGAACTCGTTCCCCTCGACGGGGGCGTCCCCGCCGCACACGTCCGGGCGTGGCTGTCCGCGCTACCGCACGCACGCGTGATGGACGACCACCTCCTGCGTTGGGGGCGCAACCTCCCCGACAAGGCCTTCGCCGTGCTGACCGCCGTCGGGCGGCCCCTGCACTTCAACGAACTCGTCGAACGGGTCGGCCCCGGCTTCAACGAGTCCGGTTTCCGAGAACGCATCCACGGCGACGCGCGCATCATGCGCCGGGACCGGAGACTGTTCGGGCTCCGCGCCTGGGGCGGCAGAGAGTACGTCGGTCTGGAGGAGACGATGCGCCGCCAACTGGCCGAGGCCGGCGGCGAGATGCCGGTGGGAACGCTCGTCGAACGCATCACCGACTGGTTCGACATCACCGAGAGTTCGATCCGCGCCATGGCCGCCGGCAGCGAGTTCACCCGACCCCGCCCCGGTCGGGTGGCCCTGCCGGGCACCGTGTCGGCGCAGACCGACTACCGGCCCCGGCGGACGGCCGAGAGAACCCGCCGCTGCTTCCGTGACCCCGACGGTCTGTGGTGGCTGCGGGTGGAGCTCAACAACGAGCACCTGCGCGGGTCGGGGTTCCCCATCCCCAGCGGTTTCGCCGTGAAGTTGGGGATGAGCCCGGGATGTCGCCTGCCGGTGTACATCGGTGACCGGGCCTCCATCGCCGCGTGGAAGAACCAGCCGCTGATGAACTCGATCCGCCCCCTGCTCCTGGTCGAGGACGCCCAGGTCGGTGACCACGCCTTCATCACCCTCACCAAGGGTCGGGTCCTGTGCCGGTTCCACAAGGCGAACGCCGTCCCCGACGACCCGCTCGCCGGCGCCCTGTACCTGGCCGGACGTTCGGACTCCGACGGCCGGGCCGCGCTGGTCCACGCCGTCGGTCTGCCCGAGGACACGGGTCCGGCCCGGCTCATGGCCCACCTGACCGACCGCGGCGACCAGGACCTGCTCACCCTCCTGTCCCCTCACCTCTGACCCTCGGGGGAAGGGCGCCCTAGCCTTCCCCCGAGGTCCCCCCGAGACTGCTTCCCGGTCACCCCTTCGGCTCTTCACGGCGTGCCTCGCCCACCGAAGCCCCACCCCGCCGCACCGCATGAGTGCGTCGCCCAAGCACCCGGCCCCCGCACCTGCGAACCGGCGAACCGGGCGTATGCGCGAAATGTCGGTACCGTGGACCTCGTTCGGCTGGAAACGACGTCGGCGCCCCACTCCGAAGTCGGCGAGAAACCACGAAGACAGCCCCGTGTCCGAGGACCGGTTCCCCCTCACCCTCCGGCAAAGGTCTCGCCGCGCCACGTTCATAGTGAGGAAGAACCCGCCTTGTCCACGAGTACCTCCCCGTCCCCACCTCGGCCTCCGCGCCACGACCGCGGCGGTGGCATGCCGCACTGGTTGCCCCGCGCCATGCTGCTGGCCCTGTGGCTGGTCACGGCCTTCGGCGTCGCGCTGTGGCTGTTCCTCAAGTTGCAGAACCTCTTCATGCTGCTGCTGATCTCGCTGTTCCTGGCCCTGGCCCTGGAACCGGCGGTCAACTGGCTCCACCGGCACCGCTGGCCGCGCGGACCCGCGACCGGGGCGGTGATGCTGGTGGTGTTGACGGCGACCATCACGTTCTTCAGCATGCTCGGCTCCATGCTCATCGGTCAGGTCCTGGCCTTCACCTCCGAGATCCCGGCGATGGTCCGGGCCGTCCTGAGGTGGATCAACACCACGTTCGACACCTCCTACTCCCCCACCACCCTGCTCAACGAGGTCTCCAGCGTCAGCGGGCTCATCGAGCAGTACGCCACCGGCATCGCCAACAACGTCTGGGGAGCCGGAACGACCCTTCTGGTGCTGCTCTTCAACGCGCTGACGATCGCGCTGTTCACCTTCTACCTGTGCTCGGACGGCCCGCGCTTCCGTCGGGTGATCTGTTCGGTCCTACCGCCACGCACCCAGCGCGAGGTATTGCGGGCCTGGGAGATCGCCGTGGCCAAGACCGGCGGCTTCCTGTACTCCCGCGCGCTGTTGGCGCTGATCTGCGGGGCCGCGCACTACGTGGTGCTGATCATGTTGGACGTGCCCTTCGCCTTCGCGCTGGCACTGTGGATCGGGGTGCTGTCCCAGTTCATCCCGACCGTGGGCACCTACATCGGCGGCGCGCTCCCGGTGCTGGTGGCGCTGGTGGAGGGTCTGTGGCCAGGGGTGTGGATGCTGGTGTTCGTCATCGTCTACCAGCAGTTCGAGAACTACCTGCTGCAGCCGCGGATCACCGCCAAGACCCTGGACATGCACCCCGCCGTGGCCTTCGGTTCGGTCTTGGCCGGTGTGGCCGTGCTGGGGGCGCCCGGTGCCCTGCTCGCGTTGCCGATCGGTGCGAGCCTCCAGGCGTTCCTCGGCACCTACATCCGTCGCTACGAGGTCACCGAGCATCCGTTGTTGTCGGCCCAGGCCGTGGAAGAGCAGGACTCGGAGCCCACCGAGGGCGAGGCCCGGGATACGAAGGTCCCCGGGCCCGCCTCCGAAGGGCCGGAGCAGGACCGGGGAACACGGGCCTGACCGCGCCCGGTCGGGGCCGCGCCGTGCGGCCCCGACCGGAGGCGCTCGTGGCGATCCGAGGCGCCCTATCCCGCCGAGCGAAGGTGTTCGATCATGCCGTCGAGGTCGCGCTGGACGAGGTCGGGGCGGACGAAGTGACCGCCCGAGGGCTCGTGGGAGTCGTGCGGGATACCCGCCTCGTCCAGGGCCGCTCGGAATTCCCGCTGTCCGGCCAGCACCTGTTCCTCGTTCATCCGGTCGAACAGGTCGAAGGGGTCGGGGCTGTCCCCGGCGACCAGGAAGACCCGCTTGTCCCGGTAACGATCGATGTTCTCCACGGCGTTGTCGGCGCTCACCCTGGCCTCGTCCCACGGTGCGCCGTAGACCATGCCGCCGCCGAGCTCGAAGGCGGCGGACGTGAAGTTCGCCCAGTGCGTGACCACTCCGAAGTCACGGCGCATGCTGGCCGGACCCGAGTAGGAGCTCACCGAGGCGAAGTCACCGTAGTACTTGGCCGCGTACTTGAGCGCCCCGAAACCACCCATCGAGAAGCCCGCCACGGCGCGGCCGTCGAATTCGGCGTGCGTGCGGAAGTTCGCGTCGACCCAGGGCAGGACCTGGTTCATGTGGAAGGTCTCCCAGTTGCGGGGTCCCACGTTGGAGGTGACCGGGTTGCTGTACCACCCGCAGGGCCCACCGTCGGGCATCACGATGATGATCTGCTTGTCCTGGGAGAGCTCACGGATCCCGGTGCGGTCCCAGCTGATGAAGTCCGAACCAGGGCCGCCGCCGTGGAACAGGTACAGGACGGGGTAGGTGCGGCCGTCGTCGCGGTAGCCCTCCGGCACGAGGACGTTGACGCCGGGATTCCAGCCGATCTCGTCGGTCTCGAAGCGGTAATACCACATGCGGGGGTCGGCCTCGTCGTGGTCGACGAGGTGGAGTCCGGCGTGATCGGGTGCGGGCAGGTTCGTAGGCGACGGGGCGGCGTGGGCCGCCGAGGTCGCCGAGAGGAGGCCGCCGGAGGTGACGGCCAGACCGACGGAGAGACCGCCCACGCTTTTGAGGAGGGCACGTCGGCTCGGGGGGTTGGGGCTCACATCGACTCCTGGGGGGTGCGGGGTCGCTCACGAGGGTCGGGTTCCGTCCCGGTTCCCCGTTCCGGGTCGTGGGATCGGCACGCCGACACTCGCGAGGGCGGCCACCTCTTCGTGGCCACCGCTTCAGTGAAACAGGAGGGTGCGGCGAAAGCACCGGACCATCGGATAACGGATTCGTTAATTTTTGCCGAACAGATCGGCCCATGGGGTTGGTTTCCTACCTTGCGCGCCGACGCCCGATGACGGCGCGCCACCGCCGGGCACGAGCACTCCGGCCGACCTCCTCGCCTTCCCGTGAAGCACACGTCGGGCCTGCCGAGAGCCCGATTCCGAAGATGGCGCGGTCGGTCGCCCCACGACCCCGCACCCACCGGCGGGCCGCCCACGGGATGGACCGCCGACCCGGGTGAGGAGGTCCCACCACCCCCGTTCGGCCTGGTTGACACCGCACATGCCGCTGTCGATCCTGACCGTTCGACCACTCGCACGTAGGAGCGACATTGATCGACCCCCGCACTCCTCGTCCCCCGCAGATCGACCGGTCCGCCTTCCTTCGCACCTCCGCCGGCGCGCTCCTGGGCTCCGGCCTCCTGCTCGGCGCGTCCTCCCCCGCTCGGGCCGACGGCGCGTCCCCCCGACAAGCACTCGAAGTCACCAAGATCGGTGACCTCACCGGCCCCGGCCTGACCACACGCTTTCGCATGGAGGCCACCGACCTGGGCATCCCGGTCCGCACCCCCCGACGGGCGGATGCTCTTCGTCTTCGGTGACAGCTTCGAGAGCGCCGTGGTCGGCGGGGCCGGTGGCGCTCCCCCACCGCCCTGTACTCCACCGCCTTCGACCGCAGCCGGCCGATCATCATGCATCGGGCCCCCTCGACCGCCATCGCCGATCCGGCCGCCTGCGAACCCTGGGGGTATCGCGACGGTGCCTGGGACTGGGGCAACCCGCCCACCCCCGTCCTCGACGGCGCCTTCGGCGAGATGTGCCTGCGCCCGCTCGACGGAAAGTGGGTCCTGACCTGGTTCGACGCGGGCGGGTACCGCATCGACGGCATCATCATGGACACCCCCACGTCGAACCTGCACACGGCCCACCGCCGCACCCTCGTCCACGGCGGGGCGTGGGGGGCACGAGGACGACTCCCACGTGGCCCAGCTCTACAGCGGCTACCGGAACCGTCGGTAGTGCTGCGCCGTTCACGGCGGGGGTGAAGCCGACCGCCCCGCGGAGCGGGACGGAAAAAGCCGATTCGCCCCCGGGGCGGATCGGCGCTTGTTATGGTGACGGTGTCAGGTACCGCCGGACGGGCGGGAACGGGACCCTTGGGTCCACAAGCCTGTGGAGACCGGGTAAGACCGACCGACTCGATCGGGCGGCACGGGTCGCCGAAGCAGGAACCGGCGGGCGCCGCGAGGCGCAACGCGCCTACAGCCGCGAGGCTGTGGGAATCCACGTCGTTCACGACGGGGAGGACGTCAAATCATTCCCGGCTCCACGCTGGACGAGCTGCACCTGACGGTCAGTCAGTGGAACACCGACCATGACTGGCCCTACAAGGTCATGCAGCATCGGATCCGAGGGTTCGGCGCCTGAGGACGGTCGGAACCACCACGTGACCGAACGGGGTCCGGCGCCAACGAGCACCGGGCCCCGTTCTCCGCACCGAGACACACGCGAGCACATGCCGGCTTCGCCGACCACCCTTGACTACACTCCGAAACATCCCGATCACTTCCCGTCCGATCCGCTCCGGTGACGGGCCGCGCTCGGTGATCACGAGGACCTTCTTCGAACCTTCGTCGGTGAACGGGGACCGCCATGGCCGAATACCAGTTCCTGTGCGACGAACACGGTGGCATCGCCATCCGGACCGCGATGGGGACGGCGCCCCCGACCCTGTCGTGCCCCGACTGCGGCGCACCGGCACGTCGGGTGTTCTCCGCCCCGATGCTCGGCCGCTCCCCCGGCGCCATGACGAGCGCGTTCGAACACGCCGAACGCAGCGCGGACGCCCCGGACGTGGTGCGGTCGCCACCGCCCCGGGCGGGACGGCCTCGACAGCGGTACACGCACGATCCGACACATCGACGACTTCCCAAGCCCTGAGGTCGTTCGTCTGGAAGGGACCCACCGATGCCCGAGCTCCTGTTTCCGCTCGACTCGTCCAAGCCGTTCACCGACCAACAGATCATCGGACACAACCGCTATCACCCGGACATCCCGCCCGCCGTGCAGGTGAGTCCGGGCTCCACCTTCCGCATGCACTGTCGGGAATGGTTCGACGGCGCGATCAAGAACGACGACTCGGCCGAGGACGTCCGCGACGCACCGATGTCCAAGGTGCACGCTCTGTCGGGCCCGGTCCGGGTCGAGGGCGCCGAACCGGGCGACCTGCTGATCGTCGACGTCCTGGACGTGGGGCCGCTGCCCCAGGAGGACTCCGGCCCTCTGGCCGGTCAGGGCTGGGGGTACACGGGCATCTTCGCCAAGAGCAACGGTGGTTCGTTCCTCGTCGACCGGTTCCCGGACGCCTACAAGGCGGTATGGGACTTCCACGGCGAGATCGCCACCTCCCGGCACGTCCCGGGGGTGTCGTTCACCGGCATCACCCACCCGGGATTGATGGCCACCGCGCCCTCGGCGGAGCTGCTCGCTCGCTGGAACAGCAGGGAGGGCGGGCTGATCGCGACCGACCCCGACCGGCTCCCGCCCCTGGCGCTGCCGCCCGAACCGCAGGACGCGGTTCTGGGGAGCTTGAGCGGGGCGGAGTTCGATCGCGTGGCGGCGGAGGGGGCCAGGACGGCTCCGCCCCGGGAGAACGGCGGCAACCAGGACATCAAGAACCTCACCCGGGGCACGCGCGTGTTCTACCCGGTCTTCGTGTCCGGGGCGAACTTCTCCGTCGGTGACCTGCACTTCTCCCAGGGGGACGGGGAGATCACGTTCTGCGGCGGCGTCGAGATGAGCGGATTCATCGATCTGCACCTCGACCTGATCAAGGGCGGCATGGAAACGTACGGGGTGAGCGGCAACGCCGTGTTCCTGCCGGGCAAGACCCCGCCCCAGTACTCCGAGTGGCTGGCCTTCTCCGGGATCTCCGTCACTGAGGACGGCGAACAGCACTACCTGGACTCCCAGCTCGCCTATCAGCGCGCCTGCCTGAACGCGATCGACTACCTGACCAAGTTCGGCTACAGCCCCGAGCAGGCCTACCTGCTCTTGGGCGCGGCACCGATCGAGGGCCGCTTCTCCAGCGTGGTGGACATCCCGAACGCGTGCGCCACGGTCTACCTGCCGACCGCGATCTTCGACTTCGACGTGCGGCCCTCCAAGTCGGGGCCGGTCCGGATCGACCCGGGGATCGGCGCCCCGAGGGCCGCGGGGACATGAGTGACGCCCGGCGCTTCACTGGATCTCACGGTGAAGCGCCGGGGCGCGGGTCCCTGGCTCAGGCCTTCCTCGCCGCCGGGACGGTGGCGGCCACGGGCTCCTCCCAGCCGCCGGTGGAGAGGAAGTCCTCCAGCGCCTTGGTGTAGGGCTCCAGGTTCAGCTTGAGTGTCTGCTCGACCCACTTGTCGTCGTAGTAACTGTGCATGTACCGCTCACCCTGGTCGCACATGAGCATGACCACGCTCCCCTTTTGCCCGTCGGCGAGCATCTCGGCGACGATCCGCAGCGCTCCCCACAGGTTGGTCCCCGTGGAAGGGCCCGCCCGATGGCGCAGCCGTGACAGGAGTAGGCGCATGGCCGCGATCGAGGCGGCGTCCGGAACCGAGATCATCCGGTCGACGACGGCCGGCAGGAACGAGGGCTCGACCCTGGGACGCCCGATCCCCTCGATGTGGGAGGGGCTGCCCTTCTCCCAGGTCGAGGGGTCCCGCGGCCACCGACTCTTGGGCTGTCCCCGGTGGGTCTTCCAGTTGGGGAAGAACGCCGAATTCTGCGGGTCGACGACGCATACCCGGGTATCGCGACGGCTGAAACGGATGTGCCTGCCGATGGTCGCGCTCGTGCCTCCGGTCCCCGCTCCCACCACGACCCACCTGGGGTCGGGGTGGCGTTCCTCGGCGATCTGTTGGAAGACGGTCGCCGCCACGTTGTGGTCGTCCCGGTAGTCGTAGGCGCGCTCGGCGTAGGTGAACTGGTCCATGAAGTGGCCCTTGTCGTCCCCCTCGGCCAGGTGGGCCGCCGCCTTCTCGATGTCACCGTCCTCCCCGGGGTTTTGGACCGCTCCCCCGTACGCCTTGATGAGCGCCACCTTCTCCTCACTGGTGCTCTTGGGAACCACCGCCGTGAACCTCAGGTCGAGCAGCTGGGCGAAGTAGGCCTCGGAGACCGCCGTGGAACCACTGGACGCCTCGATCACGTGTGTGTCCGGCCCGATCCACCCCGAACACAGGGCGTGCAGGTAGAGGGCACGTGCCATGCGGTGCTTCAGGCTGCCGGAGGGGTGCACCGACTCGTCCTTGACGTAGAGGTCGATGCCCCAATTCGCGGGGAGGGGGAAACGGAAGACGTGCGTGTCCGCCGAGCGTGTGGCGTCGGCGTGCAGCAGCCGGATCGCCTCCTTCACCCATGCCCGCTTGCGGCCGTCGTAGTAGTCGACGATCCGTGTCGTGACGGATTCGGTGTCCTGTCCGCTCTGTGTCGTGGTCATGGGTCGTGGCTACCCGCGGTTTTGGGGGTGGAGACCACCGAGCATCGAGATCGCCGTCGGTGTTTCCGGTTCCCACCTGATTCGGTTGATTGGTCCTCGCCGACCCTGCTGGTTTCGGTTCCTCCCGACCGAGGATTCGAGAAGGACCGGGTGGGCCATCTCCGCACGCGGGTCGCGGACTCGCTCGCACACCAGGAGTGGTGCGGCGGGCCGTTCGGGCCCACCCATGACATCGGAACCGAATAATCCGCGTAAGGACGAAATTTCGCCGATCCACCCCCTTGAAATCATTAAAGGGATGCATCCCATAAGGCCTATTTGGCCACACATCTCAACGCTTCGCACACTCTCATTCATGAGAAAAATATTGAGAACCTCTCATATGGTTTCGGAACACAGTTAATTACGGCCTAAAAATCCTCGCAGCCCTCATCTACACGACGCGCTTTCTGCTGAAATTACAGGAAACATCCCAGCAACCCCCTCCTACCCGCGAGGCCAAAATCCTGATTACGGATAGACGAAAATCGCACCACCAATAAAGACTTCGAAGGGGATGCTTGAAAACCATCCGTGCGCAAATAGAAACTGTCAGCGATCACCCGGTCGGTTGCGTCGGCGTGGGTGAACATCTTCCTGCCATGATCTGAACCAAAAGGAAAATAATGGCGATTCACCGCAAAGTGCTCTCCGTGGCAACCGCCTGCGCCACGGCAGTCGGGTTGCTGCTCGCCGCCCCGGCGCCCGCGTCCGCCAGCGTCGCCCCTGGTGACTACCGCATCGCCTTCGAAAGGAACGGGGCCGAGATGGTCCCGTACGGAGGGTCCACCGCACGCACCGACATCCGTGTATGGCCGGTCGACCACGTGGGAATGCAGTGGGACGTCACCTATGCCGGGCACAGCTCGGGAACGTCCTCCTACGAGATTCGCAATCTGCGCAGCGGTCTTTGCATGCAACCTCACGACGGCAACACCACCGCGAACCAGCGGGTCGAGCAGAACAACTGCAACAACCGGGACGAACAACGCTGGCACGTATCGGACACCGGAGATGGCGCGCACCAGATCATCCCCGTGAAGAACACCCAACTCGGCGTCACCCTGGAGAATCCGGAATGGAACGGATCCTTCCTCAAGCTCGGCTACCGCAACTCGGCCAACCCTGACTTCAGGTGGCATTTCAATCACATCTAGACGCACCGATGACCAGGGTGGGTATGGCCCGACGATGATGTGACAGAAAAGGAGGGCCTCCGGTCGCAGGTGCGGATTTTCGAGATCGACACCTGAAGGCCCGGAGGCCCTTCGTCGTGGAAGGGGTCGGCCCGGATCCAGGAGTCACCGGGAGACGGGAAGACCAACACTCCCCTCCGCTGTCGAGCACGGGGGTCTCTGGGCGGGTCCACCAACCGAAGCGACTCGCCCCTGTGTTCGGAAACGCCCACGCCACGGCGCTCCGACCGATAGAAGTGGGTACCGAACGTAGGAATCCGACAACGGGGAGCGACATTGGCGCGTCAGGGGACCACGGAGCCGGCGGAGCGGGCACGGGTACGGCCGGTGGCCCTACCGCCGGAGGAGGAACTGGCGCGTGCTGCCCGCGACACCTGGCCCCTCCGTGAACTGCTGGCGCTGGCCGGCTGGTTCACCTCCGCGCGAAAGGTGACGGGAACGGGCATGCCTCGGCCGGACGACATCAGGGCGATGGCGACCGACCTGGACCTGTGGCCGGGTGCCACGGAGAAAAAGACCGCCGCGCGCGCGGAGAAGCTGAAGCGGCTGCGCGCCGCCCGGGACCTTCCCGAGTTCCTGGCGCTCTGGCGCACCGCGGTGGACCTGAACCTGATCGAGGTCGGCTCGGGGTGGGCCCGGGCCCACGCCGAGCTCCGGGAGGGGCTGTCCCCGGAACGGACCCTGGAAGCGTGGGTGATCCTGTTCGACCGGGCCATCGCCGGTGACCCCAATACAGAGGACCTGTTCGACGTCGGCGGATTCGGCTCCGGCCTGATCCGTGATCTGTTGGACGAGCTGTACGCGAAGCCCGACGACGCGGAGCTCTCCCTGTCGACTCTGGTCGAGGCCGTCATCGAGGAGCTGGCCCGACCCGGTGGCCAGTTGGCGAAATCATCCGGGGAGCTGATCGAGCACTCGCGGCGCATGGCGTTCGTGACCCTGTACCAGACCGCCCGCGGAATCATCCCGAGCGGTGGAATCCGGCTGATCGACCGCACCGTCGAGGAGGTCCGAGAGGAGTTCGCCCCCGAAAAGGGGCTGCTCGCCTTCTACTCCTTGACCCTCGATGAGTCGGGTTCCCACCTCCGGGACGCGGAGATCGACTGCGCGGCGTCACTCACCCCGCTCGGCCGGTACGGGGTACGGCGGATGTTCCTGGCGGAGGGGATCGAGGCACCCATGCTCGGCGGTCTGGCCCGGGCCGGAGCCGTCGAGTTCCTGGACACCCTGCGCGAGCTCCCTCGCGAGGTTCGGGTGAGAGAGATCGAAGCCTGGGCCGCCCTTCGCTCGGTGGAGGACGCGGTGACGGAGATCGCCGAGGCGTGCGCCGAGCCCACGGGGGACGGGGCGATCCGTCGCATCGTCGCCTCCGAGCTCCTGCGGGGGTTGGGCGGGCCCGCCCTGCCGCCGGTGCGTGTCCTGCTCGGCTCCGATCGGCCCACCGTGGCCGGTCTCGCGGCGAGCACCCTGATCGGCGCCCAAGACCTTCCCGAAGGGGAGGTCGAGGAGGTGCTCGGCTCGCACGGGCTCTGGTTCACGATCGACTCCGCGGCGGGGTTGTTGCACGCGGGAGAGGCCGCTCTGGCCGGCGCGTTGGAGAGCGAGGGCGCCGGCCGGAGCCTGCCCTTCAGCCGGCTGCTGTTCCAGGGCTCCGGTGAGGTGTGGCGGGGCGAGCACCCGCAGACCCTGCCGGTACTCGACGCGGTGGGCCGGCTGCACCCGGACCGCAAGGTCGCCAAAGCGGCCCGCCGCGCGGCCTACAAGGCCCGCAGCCGGGCCTGAACCGCTCCGGTCGGGTCCAGCGCGAGGACGGGAGCCGCGGCCCCCACACCGCGGCCCTCACACTCCGGCGCGCTTCGTTCGCGCCGATCGTGTACCCGTGGTCGACCTCGGTGTCGGACTCGACCACGGGTACGCGATCGCCGGCTTCGGGCCAAGAGTGGCGGACAGGAATCGACCGCTTCCGTTTGTAGCGTCCGGCCATGGCACACGAACACACACCCGACAAGATCGTCGTCACCACACCCACCGGCAACGTGGGCTCGCGGGTCCTGCGGCTGTTGTTGCGGGCGGGGGTACGCCCCACCCTGCTGCTACGCGACCCGGACCGCCTCGACCCGGCCGTCCGGGAGCGGGTGGACACGGTGCGAGGCGACCAGGGGGACGTCGACACCGTCCTGCGCGCGACCCGGGGCGCCGACCGCCTCTTCTGGGTGGACCCGCCCACCACCGGCGACGACCCGATCACCGGCCACGCCCGCATGGGCGCCAACGCGGCCCGGGCGGTCGAGGAGAACGGCATCGGGCACACCGTGTTCCTCAGCAGCGTGGGCGCGGAGAAACGGCACGGGGCCGGTGAGATCGACGGGCTCGCCCGGACCGAGCGGGCCTTGGACGCCACCGGGGCCAACGTGCTGCACCTGCGTTGCGGCTACTTCTTCACCAACCTGCTCATGGAACTGGACTCACTGCGCGAGGGCGTCCTTCCCACCCTGTGGCCGCTCGACTTCGCGATGCCCTGGGTCGATCCCCGCGACATCGGTGAGGTCGCGGCCGCCAGGCTCCTCGCGGGCGGCTGGTCGGGCCGTCAGGTGCAGGCGGTGCACGGTCCCGAGGACCTGAGCTTCTCGCGGGTGGCGGAGGTCCTGGGTTCGGTCCTGGGCCGTGAGGTGCGCGCCGATCGGGTTCCGGACGACGACGTGCGCGCCGGACTGCGGTCCGTCGGTTTGAGCGCCGGTCAGGTCGAGGGCGTCGTCGGCATGGCGGCCGGTCTGCGCGAGGGCTTCGTGCCGGAGCAGGAACGCGACGTCCTCACCACGACTCCGACCACGCTCGCCGCCTGGGCGCACACGCACCTTCGTCCCCTGTTCTGAGCCCGCGAAGGGACCGTGGCCTCAGCGATGGCCCTGACGCGGGTTCGGCGCGGGTTCGGCGCGGGTTCGGCGCGGCGGATTCAGCGCCGGTCCTGGCCCTGATCTCGGCCCTGACCTCGGCTTCGGCTTTGGCGTGACCTTGGTCCCAGTGGGCGTAAGTCGTTTGACCCAGCGGGGTGAACGGGTGTTCACTCAAGGGGGTGAACATCCGTTCACCCCTTTTCTCGTGCGCCCGTCTCCCCCACGCCCGCCGCACCCATTCGCCGCCTTGGAGTTCGAAGTATGTCCGTCCTGCGTGTGCCCTCTTGGGCCACCATGGGGATCCTCACCTTCTGTGGCATGGTCGTCTCCCTCCAGCAGACACTCGTCATCCCGCTGCTGCCGGACCTGCCCGAGATCCTCGACGTATCCGCCGACGACGCGTCCTGGCTGGTCACCGCGACCCTGCTCACCGGGGCCGTGGCCACCCCGATCGTCTCCCGCATGGCCGACATGTACGGCAAGCGCAGAATGCTGCTGGTGGCCCTGGGGGTCATGACCGTCGGCTCGCTCATCGCGGCGCTCGGCGGGAACTTCCCGGCGATGATCGTCGGCCGCGCCATGCAGGGCTTCGGCGCCTCCCTCATCCCCGTGGGCATGAGCATCATGCGCGACCAGCTGCCCCGGGAGAAGCTCGCCGGGGGCATCGCCCTGATGAGCGCCACACTCGGTATCGGCGCGGCCCTGGGCCTGCCGCTGTCCGGTGTGCTCTACAGCGCGTTCGGCTGGACCTCGCTGTTCTGGTTCACCGCCCTGGTCGGCGCGATCTTCCTCATCGCCATCCCGCTGACCCTCGACGAGTCCACCCAGCGCTTCCCCGGACGCTTCGACGTCGTCGGCGCGCTGCTGCTCACCGTCGTCCTGGTCGGTCTCCTGGTCCCCCTGTCCAAGGGTGCGTCGTGGGGTTGGACCAGCGGCGAGGTCATCGGCCTGACCACGCTCTCCCTCGTGTGCCTGGCGATCTGGGTCCCCCTCCAGCTGCGCATGCGCGAACCCATGGTGAACCTGCGCACCGCCTTCCGTCGGCCCGTCCTTTTCACCAACATCTCCTCGTACTTCGTCGGGTTCGCGATGTTCCTGAACAGCCTGGTCACCACCCAGGAACTCCAGGTCCCCACCGAGACCGGGTACGGAATGGCCCTGCCCGTGGCCGTCGCCGGGTTGGTGATGGTGCCGGGCGGTCTGATGATGCTCGTCTTCTCGCCGATCTCCGCCCGCATGCTCAATCGCTGGGGCGGAAAGACCGTGCTGCTGACCGGCGGTGTGGTGATGGGCCTGACCTACCTGTGGCGGATGTTCAACAACGACGCCATCTGGGAGATCATGCTGGGCAACATGGTCGTCAGCGTGGGCAGCGCCATCGCGTTCGCCGCCATGCCCGCCCTGGTCATGGCGTCCTCGCCCCGCAGCGAGACCGCGTCGGCCAACGGTGTCAACGCCCTGGTCCGCTCGATGGGCACCTCCAGCGGCAGCGCCGTGACGGCGTTGGTCTTCGCTTCGCTGACCGTGACCGTGAACGGCGCGGTGTTCCCGTCCGCTCAGGCCATATTCACGGCCAACTCCCTCGGCATGGCCGTGTGCGTGGCCGGCGTGCTGTTCGGGGCCATCATCCCGGCTCGCCGACCCGGCGAGATGGACGATGATGGAATCGTCGCCGGGCCCGCCCCGGCACGCGAGGTCGTCAAGGAGGTCCAGGAGAAGGTGGAGTCGTGAGCAGACCCGACAGTCGAAGCACCATCCTCGACAGCGCGCGATCCCTCTTCGCCGAGCACGGCTACCAGGAGGTGACCATCCGCGACATCGCCACCACCGCGGGGGTCTCCCCTTCCCTGGTGATGAAGCACTACCGCAGCAAGGCGGAGCTGTTCAACGAGCTGGGCCCCAACGACATCCCGCTGGCCGAACTCGATCTGCCCCGCTCCGAACTCGGGCGCGCGCTGGTGCAGAAGATCCTCACCCGGCGCGAACACGACGTGCGCGACCCCCTGTTGGTGGCCGTCTCGCACGTACGCGAGTCACCCGACCCCGACCGCACCCGTGAGGAGGTCCGGCAACAACTCCTGACGCGCTTCGGTGACCTGATCGGGGACACCACGACCGACCGTCGCTACGTGAGCGCCGTCGCCTGCCAGTTGATCGGTCTGGCCGAGGGGATCCGGCTCATGGGCATGTTCCCCGCCAACGAAGTCTCCCGCGAGGCGGTGATGGACCTGTACGGGCCGCTCGTCCAGCAACCGATCGACTCCTGTGCTCTGGTCTGCGCGGCTCCGGAGGAGCCGCGTCCCGCCGACTGAGTTCCGGGTGGGATGGTAGAGGGAGACAGCGAGATGAGGGGGGCGGAGTGCCCTCCTGGCAAGGGATTCTCGTCGCCTCCCCGGAACGAATCGGTCCGGGGAGGTCGCGCGAGGCCCATTCGTCACAAGAACAGGGCATGATCGAACCATGGAACGCTGTGATTTCTGCGAACTCCCCATCGGGGGCGGCTGCGCGTGCGCTCTCGTGAGTGCGGCCCGCACCCAGGCCGGGCAAGGCCCTGAAACCGCCTCGAAGGAGGCTCGCTTCCCTCGCGGCGCCATCCTCATCTCACCGAGGGGCATCGCCCACCGGCCAGGGTGCGGACATCAGTCCGACTCCGAGATCGAAGCGCCCATGTGGGGTTGGATCAACGACCCCGACCCGCTCCTGTGGCGCCGCCTGGGCGAGAGCACCCCCGCCCAGGCCACGAAGGGCAACACCAAGCGGGTCGCCACACGCCGCTGCCGAAGCTGCGACACCTGAGGCTCAGGCCTCACGGCCGGGGCGCTTCGAACCGCCCCGGCCCCCTAGCGACCTCCCGCCGCTCCCCCGCTCGTCTCGGGCAGCGGCGTGGCGGCGAGATCCTCGACCACCCGGCTGGGCCTGCCCGACATCGCCGACGCGACCCAACGGTCCACCCCCGGCAGGGCGGCCAGGCCCAGGATGAGGCGGCGCAGCCGGAGCCGTAGCCGGGTGTCGGGCAAGAACCAGGAGGTACCGGTGCGCGCCGCGCTCTGACGCTCCGCCACGACCGGCCGCCACCGCGCCTCGTAGCGCTCCAGTCCCTCAAACACCGTGGCCGCCCGATCCAGTTCCTCGGCCAGCACGAACGCTCCGCCCATACCCATCGATGCGCCCTGGCCGGCCAACAGTGACACCGCCTGGCACGCGTCTCCCAGCAGCACCACCCGCCCCTTGGACCAGGCGTCCATCCTCGACTGGGCGACGTTGTCGTAGTAGACCCACTCGGGTTCGGGGCACCGCTCCAGCGCCCGGGTCACCGGCCATCCCAACTCCGCGCAGGCCTCGCGCAGAGCCCTTCGGGGATCCTTCGGCAGGGTGGTCTCCTGGGTGCGGTGCACGGCGAAGACCGCCACCTGGTTCCCGGCCAGACCGTAGAAGCCCATCTGGGCGCCCATGCTGTCGGTGAGCAGGAAGCGGCCCCGCAGTTCGGCGTGCAGATCGGCGTCCTCGAAGACGAAGGCGCCGGTGTGGAAGCCCAGGTGGAGCAGGTGGTCCTCCTCCGGCCCGAAGACCAGGCCCCGCACGGTGGAATGGATGCCGTCGGCCCCGGCGAGCAGGTCGGCGTCCAGGACACGGCCGTCGGACAGCCGCACCTCGACCCCGTCGGGTCGCTCTTCCACCCCGGTCAGCGCGGCGCCGTAGATCAGTTCCACGCCCTCGGGCAGGTTCTCGCGCAGGGCCAGTTCCAGGTCGGGGCGCATGATCGAGACCAGGGACCCGCCCAGGGCCTGGGCGAAGCGCCGGAAGCCGATCGAGGCCCGCCGTCGTCCCCGTTCGTCCACCAGGACGGCCTCGTCGAAGTCGTGGCCCAGTTCCCGGATCCGAGGCAGCAGCCCCATGATCTGCGCCGCGTCGTAGCCAGGGCCGAAGAAGTCGATCATGTAGCCCTGCGGGCGTGGCCCCGGAGCGCGTTCGGCGACGGTGACCCGCCAGCCGTGGTGCGCCAGGCGCCGGGCCAGAGCCAGTCCGGCGATCCCCGCCCCGGCGACGACAACATGGGGTGCTTGTGACGTGTGCGGTGTGCTCATCGTTGCTCCTCAACGGCTCCGGCCAGGAGCCTGCGCAGGACGGGGACGACGGACTCGGCGGTCAGGGAGGGGTCCAGCGGGCGGTGCAGCATGAGCCCGTCCACGGCCGCGGCGAAGACCCGGGCGGTGGTGTCGGGGTCGGGGACCCCGATGGCGCGCATCCAGTCGGTGAGCAGGTCGCGAAAGTCCGCCAGGAGTCGGGTGAGGGCTTCGTGCAGTTCCTCGTCGCGCCCGGCGGCCAGGAAGGCCTCCGTGAAGAGCACCGAGGTGGGGTCGTCACCGGAGTAGGCGTCCAGGGAGCTGAGCAGCAGATCAAGACCTTCCTCCGCCGTGGCGCCCGGCAGGTGGTCGGCCCCCTCGTGGACCACGGCCCGCATGGTGCGCAACGCGGCCTCGTTGAGCAGGGCGCGCAACGAGGAGAAGTGGTAGTGGACCAACCCGGGCCCCACCCCCGCCCGCTCGGCCAGCCCCCGGG
>NZ_FRFF01000046.1 GCF_900143625.1 Nocardiopsis sp. JB363 | reverse complement strand
TAGCTCCGTCTCGTGGGCTCGGAGATGTGTATAAGTGTCAGCCCCCGAGGACGGGCAGTACGCCCTGTTCGACCTCATCTGCCAGTACGAGGACGAGGGGGACGAGAAGGAGGCGACCCGGCTGCTGCTTGAGGCCTCGGACCTGGACGACCTGGAACCGGGACCCGCCGCGCTCTTCGCCGAACAGTTCGAGGCCCACGGTGAAACCGGCAAGGCGCTGCACTGCTTCGAGATCGGAGCGCGCGACCACTTGGCGCTCCCGGCCGCGCGGATCGCCGACCTGAGCGCCTACGAGCTGCTTCCGCTCCAGGGTCGGGCACGGGTCCGGCGGGCGCTCGGGATACCCGCCGACGCACACGACGTGTCCACCATCGCCGCCCAGGAGCTCCTCCCCGCCAACCCACTGGAAGAACCCGACCTGTTCGACGAACTCCTCGAACACGACGACGAGGAGCCGCCCGCACAGCTCGTCGCGGTCCAGGCGATCTTCTCCCGCCGGGCGCTACCCGATGCCCTCGAACGCGGGTGGGTCGCGCCCGGAAGGACCGAGGCGACCTACTTCCTGGACGCCGAGAGGGAACTGCGCGCCGAGGCGCAGGAACATCCCGACGTGCACTTCATCGTGCTCACCGCGGAGGTGGCCGAGGTGGCGGACTACACGGAGCGCAGCGGACTCGACCCCTCCGAGGCGGTCACCCTGATGTCGTGGAGCGAAGCCGAGATCCCCGGCGACTCCGACCGCCGCATGCCCTGGCCGCCCGAACGCAACCACCCCTGTTGGTGCGCATCGGGGCGCAAGTACAAGAAGTGCTGTGGAGCCCCTGCCCTGCGCTGACCTGCCAAGAAGGGTGTCACGGGCCGAAAACGGGATATCGGGAACCGAACGCCAGTGACGGGAGTCGTACACCGTTGCGTGAGAGTTCCCAGGTGGGGACATGGTGAGAAAAAATGGGGGCGGTCGTGTTCGGAATCCTGCGGCCCTGTCGGCACAGTCTGCCCGGCGGGTTGGCCACGGAGTGGATGTCGCATCTGTGCGGGCTCTGCCTGGCCCTGCGCGATGGGCACGGCCAGACCTCACGCCTGGCCACCAATCACGACGGGTTGGTCATCTCCGTGCTGACCGCCGCCCAGTCCCGGGACCGGGCCGGAACCAGAGCCGTCGGCCCCTGCCCGCTGCGCGGCATGCGTACGGCACGGGTCGCCGATGGCACCGGTGCGAACCTGGCCGCCACGGTGTCGCTGATGCTCGCCTCCGGCAAGATCAGCGACCACATCGAGGACGGTGACGGTCGCCTCGCCCGCCCCGGTGTGCGCGTGGTCGCCGGCCGGATGGCCCGACGCTGGCAGCGGGACGCGCGGGCGGCCGGCACCGACCTGGGGTTCGATACCTCCGCCCTCACCGCCGTCGTCGATCGCCAACGTGAAGTCGAGTCGACGGCCGGCCCGGGCACCGACGTCCTCACCGTGACGGCGCCCACCGAGGAGGCCACCGCGGAGGCGTTCGCGCACACCGCCGTGCTGGCGGAGCGCCCCGATAACGCCGAGCCGCTCCACGAGGCCGGCCGGCTCTTCGGGCGGATCGCCCACCTGCTGGACGCCGTCGAGGATCAGAAGGAGGACCTCGCCAACGGTTCCTGGAACCCCCTGACCGCCACCGAAACCGGTGCCGAGCGCGCCCGTGAGCTCTGCGACGACGCCGTCCTGGGGGTGGGACTGGCCTTGGACGCCACCGAGTTCACCGACGACCGCCTGGTCCGCGCCCTGCTCGTCACCGAACTGCGCCGAGCCGTCTCACGTACCTTCTCCCATGCCGGCCATCCCGGCTACGGTCCTGGCCACCCCGGCGGTCAACCCGGGTATGGCCCCGGACAGCCTGGTTATGGCCCTGGACAGCCCGGTCAGCCCGGATACGGTGCGGGCCACCCTGGATACGGGCCCGGCTCAGGCGGGCACCACCCCGGGTACGGCTCCGGTGAACACTCCCACGGTGGTCACGGCGACCACGGTGGCGGTTCGGGTTCGGGTTCGGGTTCGGGTTCGGGGCACGGCTACGGCGGTCACGGCGGCCACGGCTCCGGTGACGATGGCGGCCACCAGAACAAGGGTGGCTGCTGCACCGCCTGCACCTGTGAGACCCCGGCCCTGGAGACACCACCCCGCTCTCGTGGCTTCTTCGCCGGTTGCGCCGCCGCTCTGTTCATGTGCTGCACCTGCCAGCTCTGCTGCCGTGGCCCCCACCCCGGCCCGTGGACGGGCAAACCCCGGGAGGCCTGGTGCGACATCTGCGAATGTGTGGGGAACGCCTGCGGCAACTGCTGCGACTGTTGCGGTCGCTGCAAGGACTGCGACTGCAGTTGCTGTGATTGATCCCGACCCGGTTCACCTCGGGCGGATCGGACGCCCTGGCCCGGCGCCCGCCTGGCCACCGTGGCCATCGCGCTGCCCCTCCCGAACCCGTTGGGCGATCCGCCGACCGCATTCCTCGGCCAACCAGGGGAAACGCTGTCCGATCACCTCGCAGGCCGCCCGATGCCGTGGCCTGCTGCGGTGCAGGTGGTAATCGGTGCACTCGTGCAGTAGGTAGTCGACGACCAGTCGAGCGATCGGTGGGTGTGCCCCGTCGGTCAGACCGTGGTCGCGCGCGTACTCCAGGGCCAGGCGTTCCAGCCGGGCCGGAGCTGGGTCGAAGGGGAACGAGGTCGTGATCATCGCCGCTCACAAGGGTGACGGAAAGTGACTGTCCCTCCAGGATGGACCACTGCGGGAAATCTCGCAGAGGGCCTGTGGAAAACTCCGCCCAGAACGTCGGGGCGCCTGGTCAGGGCTTCTAGCATGGGATCCATGAACGAACTGTCACCAGAACAGGTCGACCGGGTGATCGCCCTGGCCATGGACATGGCCCGCGAGGGTCAGACCACCGAACTCCTGGAGTTCCTCGACCATGGGCTCGCCGTCGACGTCCGGGACAACGATGGCAACACCCTGCTGATGCTCGCCGCCTACCACGGCCACGGAGAGACCGTCCGAGGGCTCATCGGACGCGGAGCCGACGTGGACCTGCGCAATGGCCGGGATCAGTCACCGGTGGCCGGCGCGCTCTTCAAGGGTGAGGACGAGATCGTCAAGACCCTGGTCGAGGCCGGGGCCGACCTGGACGCCGGCACACCCAGCGCCCGTGCCGCCGCCCAGATGTTCGACCGCACCGAACTGCTTTCCTGACCCCGACCACCCGCACCGAACACGAAAGAGCCGGCACGGTCGCCCGTGCCGGCTCTTCTCGCTAAGACCGGAAAGCGTTACAGCTGGCCGGCCTTGTGGGCCTCGACGGCCTTGCGCACGCCCTCACCGTAGGCCGGGTCGGCCTTGGTGCAGTTGGCGATGTGGCGCTCGATGGTGGCGTCGGTCGCACCGTCGATCGCACGCGCGGTGTTGGCGAACAGGACCTGCTGCTGCTCCGAGCTCATGCCGCGGAACAGGTCACCGGGCTGCTCGAAGTAGTTGTCGTCGTCCTCGCGGTAGTTGAACCGGTCGGCGGTGGAACCCACGCTCAGCGTCGGGTCGGCGAAGGCGGGCTGTTCCTGCCAGCGGCCGTAGGAGTTCGGCTCGATGCCGGGGACGCTGCCCTGGTTGCCGTCCACACGCATGGCACCGTCGCGGTGGTAGGTGTTGACCATCTTGGCGCCGCGCGGGTAGTTCACCGGGATCTGGTGGTGGTTGACACCCAGGCGGTAGCGGGCGGCGTCACCGTAGGAGAACAGGCGGCCCTGGAGCATGCGGTCCGGGGACATGGCGATGCCGGGGACCAGGTTGGCCGGGGTGAAGGCGGCCTGCTCCACGTCGGCGAAGTAGTTCTCCGGGTTGCGGTTGAGCTCGAACTCACCGACCTCGATGAGCGGGAAGTCCTTCTTGGGCCAGACCTTGGTCAGGTCGAAGGGGTGGATGCGGTACTCATCGGCCTCGGCCTCGGTCATGACCTGGATGTACATGGTCCACTTGGGGTAGTCACCCTGCTCGATGGACTCGTACAGGTCACGCTGGGAGGACTCGCGGTCGTCGGCGACGAGCTTGCCGGCCTCGGCGTCGGTGAGGTTCTTGATGCCCTGCTGGGTGCGGAAGTGGTACTTGACCCAGACGCGCTCGTTCTCCTCGTTGATGAAGGAGAAGGTGTGCGAACCGAAGCCGTGCATGTTGCGGTAGCCGACGGGGATGCCGCGGTCCGACATGACGATGGTGACCTGGTGCAGGGACTCGGGGAGGTTGGTCCAAAAGTCCCAGTTGTTCTCGGCCGAGCGCATGTTGGTGCGCGGGTCGCGCTTGACGGCGCGGTTGAGGTCGGGGAACTTCAGCGGGTCACGGAAGAAGAAGACCGGGGTGTTGTTACCGACGACGTCCCAGTTGCCCTCCTCGGTGTAGAAGCGCAGGGAGAAGCCGCGGATGTCGCGCTCGGCGTCGGCGCCACCACGCTCACCGGCGACGGTGGAGAAGCGGGCGAACATCTCGGTCTGCTTGCCGACCTCGGAGAAGAGCGCGGCCTTGCTGTACTGCGTGATGTCCTTGGTGACCGTGAAGGTACCGAAGGCACCGGAACCCTTGGCGTGCATCCGCCGCTCGGGGATCACCTCGCGGTCGAAGTGGGCGAGCTTCTCCAGGAACCACAGGTCCTGCAGCAGCATGGGGCCGCGCGGACCGGCCGTGAGGCTGTCCTGGTTGTTGGCGACGGGTGCACCGTTCGCCGTGGTCAGGGGGTTGGTGTTGTCCTGGTAAGACATGTGTTCCTTGTACCTCCACGGAAGGCGGTGGGATCACCGACGAGTGGTGTCGGGCCTCGTGACACCCACGCGAGCGGTCTTCGCGGGGAAGGTCGTCGTGCCACGCTCGACGCCGCCGGCCGGGACCGCTCTGGTGCTTTCCAGTATTGAATCAGTTTTCTGGATTGATTCCAAACTAGGAGCAGATCCGTTTTGGGGCAAGGCGCGCCCATCGCCCGGATCGGGTCGGAGAATGTGACGTGGATCATGCTCGGGGGAGTCGCAGGGAAGCGCACCATTCCATGGCCCGGCCGGTGGTCCCGCCCCGGCCCCGCCCTTGCGCTAACCCGGAGCGGACTCCGGTTCGGAGGTGTCCCGCACCGGGGTGTCCTCCACCAGGGAACCGGGAGCGCTCCGATCGGGGGCGGCAGGATTGTGCGCGTGCTGGGGCGGGGCCACGTCGTCCCCGACGCCCTCACCCGCCTCCGGAATCCGTAGCGCCAACAGGGCCACGTCGTCACCACTGGGGTCGATCCGAACCAGGAGCTCGTCGAGGAAGTCCTCCAACCCGAGGTGGACCAGGTCCATGGCGTGCCCGCGCAGCTTCTCCAACCCCGCGTCGAGGTGCTCATAGCGGTTCTCGACCAGACCGTCCGTGTAGAACAGCAGCGTGGACCGCTGGGGAAGCTCCACCCGCGCGTCGGGCCACTCCAACCCCAGGTGCAGGGCGGCGCTCATGCCGATGAGGGGACCGTGTCCCTCCTCCAGGTACCGGGCGTTCCCGTCGGGATCGATCAGCAACGGCGGAGGATGCCCGGCGTTGACCCAGTGCAGGCTCCACGGGCCGCCGTCGGGCCCCTCGATACGGGCGATCACGACGGTGGCCATGGGCGCGTCGCTGGTATTGGTCATGACCTCGTCCAGGCGCCGCATGATCCCGCTGGGCGGCTCCTGTCGATCCCAGGCCAGCGCGCGCAGCATGTTGCGCACCTCCGCCATGTGCGCCGCCGCGTGCAGGTCGTGCCCGACCACGTCCCCGATGACCATGGTCGTGACCCCGTCGGCAAGCAGGAACACGTCGTACCAGTCCCCGCCGACCTCCGAGGCCCGCTGAGCAGGCTGGTAGCGGGCGGCGAACTTCAGGTGGTCGATCTGCGGCAGCGGGGTCAGGAGCTGCCGCTGAAGGGTCACCGCCATGTCGCGCTGCTGCTCGTACAGACGGGTGCTCTCGATGACCAGGCCGGCGCGTCGGGCGATGTCGCCCAAGACCAGGATCTCGGCGTCGGTGTGGCCGGCCCCCACACCGGTGCGCCCCACCGTGAGCGCGCCGAAGACCTTCCTGCGGCTGTACAGCGGCACCACCACCGCGGTCCCTTCCCCCAAGACCTCGAACAACCACCGATGCGCGCGGGCGAACGGCTCGTCCGGCTCGTCCGCCTGGGCCTGGGCGTCCAGCAGCACGGGATGGGTCCCGCGCAGGGCCCGCGCCAACGCCGAACGCGAGGGGTGTGAGGGCGGCGGCAACGGCCCCTTCAACGACTCGTCGACGTCGGGGGCGTCCAAGGAATGGACGGACACACGCCGCATCCGCCGCTCCGTGTCGCCCTCCGGAAGCAGATCGACCACCGCCCAGTCGCCCAGCTCCGGCACCAACAACCGCACCAGTTGGTCCAACGCCTCACCGATGTGCGAGGTCGAGATGAGCAGGACCGAGCTCTCCGCGACCATGGTCAGCCGCGCGGTGAGTTCCTCCAACGCCGCCAGGTGCGCCGCGGTCTGCTCCCTGGCGTCCCGGTGCTTCTTGAAGTTGTGGAAGACGATGACGGCGCCCACCGTCCGATCCACCTCCTGGAGGGGGGTGGCCGCCCAGATGATGGGCACGAGCGTGCCGTCCCCGTGCAGGAAGAACTCGTCGCTGCCCTCGGCGCGCCGACCACTGTGCAGCACACTCTGGGCGAGGCACTCCTCGCGCGGGACCTCTTTGCCGTCGGCGTCTCGGTGCATCAGATCATGCAGGTCGGCGCCGAGCAGCTGTTCCTCGTCGCGACCCACGATCTCTCGCGCATAGGGGTTGGACGCGGTGATGCGGCCGGCGGAGTCGATGATGACCAGCCCCGCCCCCACCCCGTCGAACACCGCGCGCAGCATGTCGGTCTCCGGTGGTCCACCGGTGTCGCCCATCGTCCTCACCTCCGGTGGCCACGCCGTGGAACTTCCCCTGGGCCCGCGCCGGTCCCGCCCCGGACCACGTCGGGTCGCATCGGAATACCCGATCGAACGGTAGGTACACGCAAAATCTCGGTAAGTGACCATGGTCCGGCAACGGACCTTCCCGCCAACCCGGACGGCCGGACCCTCGTGTCGTCTCCACCCGGTTCAGGCCGACGGGGCGAGACTGGGGCACGTGAACCACGGTTCCACCGTCATCGTCGAGGAGGGCGCCCATGGCCTGGAGTGAGGTCTTTCCGCCGAGCGAGTCGATCCTCGAACTCATGGTGCGCGGCACCGTCACCTTCCTCGTGCTGGTCCTGCTGATGCGTGTCGTCGGCCAACGGGAGTCCGGCGGCCTGGGGATCACCGATCTTCTCGTGGTCGTGCTCGTGGCCGACGCCGCCAGCGCGGGCATGACCGGGAACGCCGACACGATCGGCGACGGCCTGGTGCTGGTGGTCACCATGCTGTTCTGGAGCGTGGCGATCGACGCGATCGCCTACCGATGGCCGGCGCTTTCCCACCTGCTCAAGCCCCGACCTCGGCCGCTCATCCTCGACGGCATCCTCGACCGCCGGGTGATGCGGCGCGAGTTCATCACCGAAGAGGAAGTGCTCGCCCAACTGCGGCTCCACGGCTACAGCGAATTCGACATGATCGCCCGCGCCTACCTGGAACCGAACGGGATGATCAGCATCGTCCCCAAGCCGGAGAGGAAGCCCTGAACCCGGCCCCACACCTCGGGGCAAGGTGGGTTTTGCCGGCGAAACCGCAGGTTAGGAGGATCACGAGAGTCGATCATCGCTCGACGCGAGGGGGGAACATGATCGCCTATCAGGAACTCATGGAACACGTGGCCCGCGAAGGCAACACCTCCGACAACGAGGAGGCGCGCCGAGCGCTGGAGGCCTCCGCCGAGGTGCTGGCCCGGCACACCGACCCGGACACTCGCGAGTACCTGCGCGAACAACTCCCCGCGACGCTGCGCGACCACATCCCCGAGCAGCCGGGTGCGCCGGCCCTGGAGAGCGGTGAACTCTCCCAGGAGGTCGCCCGACGGATCGGCTGCCCTCCGGAGAGAGGCGTGCGCCTGATGGGAGCCGTGCTCTCCGGGATCCACCGGAGCGATCCCCGACTCGCCGAGGAACTGGCCTCCCAGCTTCCCGACGAACTCGCAGAATGGGCCCGCGACCCTCAGGGCGCGCGCGGGCGCGCCGATACCGGACAGACGGACACGCCCAGCCGTCTCGACCAGACCGGCGTGGAACGGGCTTTGGAGGGGCTTCCCGACTGGCGGGGAGACACCGAGGGTCTGACCAGGTCCGTGGACCTGCCGGTCGACCGGCTCACGCCGCTGCTGAACCAGGCCCACAAGGCGGCTCGCGAACTCGGTCACGGTTTCGAACACCACACCACCGGCACCGGGGTCGTCTTCACCGTGCGGACCGCTTCGATAGGCGCGGTGACCACCCGGGACATCGAGATGGCGGAGCGCGTCGACGCCGCCATCGCCAAGATCGGCGCCGGCGGCTGACGCTTCCGCCGCCCACGGCCGACCAAGGGAAGGGGACCCGACACGGTCGTGTCGGGTCCCCTTCCCTTCTTGGGCGCTACCTCTTCTCCTCAAGCCGTAGAGCGACACCCAGAGCGAAGAAGGCGGGGCCCACCGGCCGACGAAGATGCTCCACCGGTCGGCCCGGTCGAGGGAGGCACGGGACCGGGAGCGGGTCGGGTCGGGTGGCGAACGCGAACACGGTTCTCCGCGAAGAACAAGTGCCCAATAGTCTCTGGTTGACCATGTTCACATCGTCTACACTGTGGCGTAGTAGCTGAAAACTTTGGCCGGTGGGCACGCATGGCGTCACGGCTGTGTCCCTGGCCCCTGACTCCGCACGCGGCGCCGACCCCCAGTGGCGCCGCCCATCGCATCTTCCTCGTCGAAGGAGGCCAAGCCATGGGGAGCACGGCCAGAGAGCGGATCATCGAGCAGGAACAGGCCTCGGTGGACCGAGCCCACCGATGTCTGGAACGACAACGCGCGCGTACCGAACAGCTCGCCGGGATGAACGCCGCGGCCAGTGCCAAGGACGGGGTGGCCCAGCACGCCGAGTTCACACGTTGGGCGCAGGAGTACCGGCTCGACGAACGGCAGCTCGTCGTCCAACGGGTCGACCTGCGCGAGGGGAAGAAGAAGGACGAGACCTTCTACATCGGCCGTAAGAGCGTGCGGGACGAACACGGTGGGGTCTTCGTCGTCAAGTGGACCAGCCCCGCGGCCGTCCGCTGGCGGCGTGAACGCGGCTCCGACAAGGGCGTGGTCGCGCTCCGCCGACGCCTGCGCTGTCGCGGTGAACAAGTGGTCGACTTCCACGATGAACTCGTCCGCGACCTCGGCGAGCCCGTCGACGGAAGACCGTCCCCGGCGCGGGTCGCGTCCATCGTCAAAGCCCGCAGGGAGCAGGAATCGGGCATGCCCGAAGACCCCTTCCTCCACGAGGAGCTGGAACGCTCCCGTGACGGCTTGATGCGCGACATCGTCGAGACGATCCACCGTGACCAGCTCGACCTGGTCTGCCACGACCGACCGGGCGCACTGGTGGTCCAGGGCGGTCCGGGAACCGGCAAGACCGCCATCGGCCTGCACCGTGTCACGTGGCTGCTGGACAACGACCGCTTCACCCCGGAACAGATCCTCGTGGTCGGTCCCACCCGACACTTCCTCGACTACGTCAGCGAGGTGCTGCCCTCCCTCGGCACACGTGGTGTGACATCGGTGCGCGTGGACGACCTGTGCCCGGGCCGTATCGGCGGCCAGGACACCACCGAGCAGGATCAGGTGAAGTCCGACGCCCGCATGGCGCGGGTCCTGAGCCGAGCCGTCCACGACACGGTGAACGAGGGCGCCTGGAGCAAGTTCCTCGACCAGGACCGACTCGTCGTTCGGATCGATGACGACATCCTCGCCGCCGACACCGCGGAGATCCAACGGTTCTTCGATCGGGTTCGGGACCTGGAAGCGCCCCTGGACATCCGTCGCGAGCGCTTCACCGATCTGCTCGTCGACCACCTGATCGAGCAAGTCACCTACCGCCCTCGCGGACACGGTCGGGCGCTGCGTCAGCGCATCACGGCCCTGCTGGCCGGCCCCGTCAACGCCACCTGGCCCAAGGTCTCCGAGAACCGTCTGTACCGCCGTCTCCTGGACGACGCCGACTTGTTGAAGAGGGTGTCCGAAGGCGTCCTCACCGACCGGGAGCGCTCGGTCCTGCACCGTCGCGCGGTCGGACCGGCCAGTCAGGAGAGCTGGACCCGGGCGGACCTGCCCTGCCTGGAGGAACTTCGGATCCTGCTCAGCGGGCAGACCCCCGGCCGCCATCGACACATCGTCGTCGACGAGGCGCAGAACCTCGCCCCGATGCAGCTGCGCGCTCTGGCCCGTCGTTGTCCGAACGGCTCCTTCACCCTCCTGGGCGATCTCGCCCAGTCCACCGGAACGCACTGTTATCCCGACTGGTCGGGGCTCACCGAACACCTGGACCTGCCGGACAGCTGGGAACAGGAGGAACTCACCCTCGGATACCGGATCCCCAGTCAGGTGATGCACACCGCGGTTCCCGCAGCCGTGGCCGCTTCCGACCTGACGACCTTTCCCACCACCCTCCGGGCGCCTCGGGACGGGGAGTCGACCATGGCCCGCGTGGGAGGAGAGGCCCTGGTCGACGCTGTCCGGCGACGTGTACACGAGCTGTTGGCCCGGACGGGGGAGCGTTCCGTGGCCGTCATCGTCGATGACGCCTCCACCCACCTGGAAAAGATCGCACAGGCGTTGGACTCCGACCCCACGCTCTCCGGCGACAACGTCCGTGTCCTCGGCGCGTCCGCCGTCAGCGGTCTGGAGTTCGACCACGTGGTGCTGGTGGAGCCCCGAGAGATCACCCGTTCGGGGCCGGGAGGACGTGGCCGGCTCTACGTGGCGCTGACCCGGTGCACCCAGACACTGTCGATCCTGTACGCCGAGACGCTCCCCGATAGCCTGTTCGACCCGAACGCGCCGGAAGACCGTGAGGAACGTGCCTGCACCCGCCACCACGCCGACGGCCGGCGGTGTGACAACCGCACGAACTCTCCGGACGGATGGTGTCGGGAACCGGGGTGCGACGGCTACCGAACCGAACGACCTCCGCTCACGAAACCCCCGTCCATGGTCCTGGACTCACCCGCGGGGCTGGACACCACCGCACGTCTGGACGAGGGCGTGCGCGCGGAGGAGATCACCGTCGAGGCCTCGGCGCGTGCCCGCTTCGCGGTCCTGCACAGGGCGGGGGCGTGGGACGCCCAGGTCGAGATCCGCGCCATGCTCACGGACTTCCTCGCCGAAGGACGCCAGGCCCAGGGCGCGGACGGCCGCTGGTACCTGGGCCACGAGGGCTATCGGCTGATCCTGGACCGCGCAGCCGCCTCCGTGGTCGATTACCAGACCGTGCACGCCGAACGCAGCCGGCTTCAGTACCGGGCCGGGGTCGCCTCCAGGGTCTCCTCGCGTGCCCACGAGGAGACCAGCGCCGAGAGGACGGAAGAACAGCGGATGAGCGCGCACACCCCACCGGTTCCACCGCGAGGCGGCCCCCAGGACCCCACCGTCGCCGAACACCTGGGGTCGTTCCTGGCCGGGATCGAGCAGCGAAGGGGCGCGCACGACCAGGGCGCGGCCGGTTTCCTGCGCCACAGCCTGATGGCGGACCTGTACAAGGCGGGACATCTGCCGATCGAACCGGAGGGCGGCGACGTGCTCTGCGCGTCGGCCGGTGGGTCGGTGCTGTACCGGATCCTGCCCGATACGAACACCGGCTACGGACGGTTGCGCGAGGCCGCCTGGGAAGCGTTGGAGAGGCGTTGGCTCCGGGGGACGGAGGCCGATCGGGTGTGTCTGGTCCTGTCGGAGGAACCCGAGGAGGCGTGGGCGGTCGCCGCGCTCGCGGGAACCGTGGGCGTGGCGGTCATCTGGCACGTCGAGGACGAGTGGCGGGGCGAGGCCGTCACCTCGCTGATGGCGAGTGCCTCCGGCTGAGCCCGGACCGCTCCCTCTGACCGGTCCCACCGGAGGGCGACGCCGTGACCCGGGGAGAGGTCACGGCGTCTGCCGCGCGCGGGCGAGAGGCCCGGTGGGAACGAGGGATGATCGGGTCTCCCCGATTACCGAGGATCACTTCTTTCCCTTTCTCGCCCTCTCCTAAAGTGAATGAATTTCACCTTCCAAGGTGATCCGACAAGAACGGTCCAGTGTCGGAAAATTCCATTCGCATAGGCGCCTTGCGAAATCAATGTTCGCCGAACATCCCATGGGTCACAGCTGGGTAACTCCTCGCGGAAGTCCTGCTCCGGGTGCTTCCGCCGGCGGAAAATAGGAACTCGGCGACCACAGTGGATGCCGATGGACTGTGTGCGCGGAGGGTGTGGGGTGGGACGGCTGGGTTTCGGAGGTCTCCTTCGAAACGAACAATGGAAAACGCTGATCGAAGCGGGGAGAATGCGGGTCTTCCAGCCCGGTGAGCAGATCATCCACCAAGGGCAACCGGACGACAGTGTTTATGTTCTCGACCGGGGAAACGTCAAGGTGTCCGTGACGCGCTCGGACGGAATCGAGACCCTGGTGGCCCTGCGCGGAGCCGGTGAGGCGCTGGGGGAGTTCTCGGCGCTCTCCGGGCTGCCACGGACGGCGACGGTGCGGGCCTCGGGAGGCCGGTGCACGACCTTCGCCCTGAAGGGGGACCGGTTCCGCGCCCTCGTCAGGAGCATGGACCTGGACCGCCTGCTGTGGAAGCACATCGTGCGCCGCCAGGAGGAGAGCGAGGAGCTGCGCGCCGAGCTCCTCGCGCTGGACCCACGACAAAGACTCGCGGCGTCCATGCTCCGCTTCTCCACGGCCCCCGAGCCCGGCGACGTGGGCCACACGCGTGAACTGAGACTGAGCCAGTGGGAACTGGTCGGCGTCGTGGGGAGATCGCGTTCGTGGGTCCAGGAGGAACTTCGGCGTCTGCGTCGCGACGGGGTGGTCTCCACCGGCCGTGAGGTCATGGTGATCCACGACGTACAGAGACTTCGGCTCCTGGCCGCGCCCAAGGAATGACCCCGCTTACCGCCTTCACCGCACGACTTTCGTAAGTAACCCGGGCGTGTGTCCAGTTCTGGACACCGCCCCAAGCCGAAACCCATAAAAGTGGGTTTGCGCAGTCCGAAACCGCCCGATGTTCCTCCCTTTGGAGCCCAGAGCATGTCGACCCCCTACCCTCCGCTGCCCGAGAAGGGCACGAGTGCACCGATGCCGCCCTACCGCGCGGTGATGGCGGTGGACGCCGAGAAGTACTCGCGTTTCCCCTCACGCCACCAACAGCTGCTCAACGGCATGGTGTGGTCGGTGCTGCGCGAGGGTTTCGTCCGGTCCGGGCTGGTGGACTTGTGGGACGCGGCCTCCTTCCCCCAGCACACCGGGGACGGCTACGTGGTCGGCGTCCCGACCGAACACCTCCCCGCCCTGATCCACCCCCTGCTCGGCAGGATGCAAGAGGTGCTCGCCGAGGCCCAACCCACGCTGACCCAGGTGGACCGGAACCTGCGGCTGCGCATGCGCCTGTCCCTCGGGCTCGGCCCGCTTCCCGACAGCGGGGGAGTCGAGTACGGCGACGGTGTCGGCAGCGCGATGAACGAGACCCACCGGCTCCTGGACGCCCCCGCCCTGCGCCGGGCCCTGGACGAGGCCGACCCCGACATCACCCTCCTGGTCGCGGCGCTCACCGACCGCGTCCACACCGACGCGGTCCTGGGCGGCTACACCGCCCTGGCGCCCGGCCATTTCCGGGAGATCGAGGTGGACCTGCGGGCCAAGGACTACAAGGCCCGCGGCCACCTCCACATCCCCCAACCCTCGACCGGTTCCGGCGGCGTCTCCTGGACGGAGGAGACGCCGCCGGAACCAGCACCGAACCCGGCGCCGACAGGGGCGACCGGCCGGGCCGCATCGGGCGGGCGACGACGCGGCGGTCCTCGCCGAGGCGTGGTGTTCGAGCCCCTCCCGAACCGGGAGTGACCCCCTTGATCACGTGACCCAGTACGCACGACCCAGTTCGCACGACCCAGTGCGCACGAAGACCCACGGAGCCGGCATGACCGCGAAGACACCCCTGGACCACACGGTGCCCATCGGGGAGCACAGACGACCGGAGGAGGCCCCCAGTGAGGTGACCCGGTTGTTGTGCGTGAGCGCCTACCTGAGCCAGGGTTACCGCACGGGGGTCCTCGGACTGATCCTGGGGTCGTCGAAGCACGTGGTGCCTCCCTCACTCGGCTTCGACCTGGTGCCGGTGCTCGCCCACTGTGTCCGGGCCCGAGAACTCGACCGCGAGTACGCGGCCAAGGTCCTCCGGGCGTGGATCCTCGGCTCCCTGCTGCTCTTCGTCCTGGTCCTGTGGCTCATTCGCGCGTTGGCGGCCACGTTCGGTGCGGCGGGCGCCAACGGCTGGCAGGTGAGCCTGTTGCTGTTACTGATCGCCCTCCTACTGCCCTTCGGCGCTCTCCAGGTCCTGCAAGGCGAGAACCGGGAGCGGCTGCGCGTGACCATGGACGAGGTCGGCGCCTGGTTCCTGCCGACCCTGACGGTGGCGGCCCACCGCGACCACGTGGCGCACGTGCTGGCCACCGAACTCAGCGAGGAGACCTTCACCGGTAACCCGCCAACGGTCGAGCTCCGTTACCGGGGCGCTCTCGCGATGGTGGGCCGAGAACAGTACTCGCCGGTGACCGTCTACGACCCGCGCTCGCCCTTCCAAGGCGCCGGGATGGCGTTGGCGAAGCAGTCCCTGGCCCTGGAACTGCGCCCGTCCGAGGACCGGTCCGAGACCGACCCGCTCACTGAACGCGAGGTCATCGACCTGGTCCGGCCGCAACTGGAATCCCTGGCCGAATCCGCGGTCGCGCCCAGCCAGGACCGTCTCGGCCGCCTGGAGATCGCCGAGTGCGTGCTGTTGCCGGGGCCTCTCCCGCGCGGGTACCGACGAGAGGACCTGCCGGTGGGCGACGCCTCCGCCGACGCGGTGGCCGACCACCTCCGGGAATCGGTGGGCGAGGGCGGCGAGCAGCGCCGACATTTCCTGCGGGTCCGCGTGGGCGGTTGGGGCGAGGGCGTGGTGGTCACCGTCTTCCTGCGCGTGCACACCCAGGGGCGCATGCTCCTGGTCGAGATCTCCCCGTACCTGCTGACGCCGTTACAGGAGGAGTTCCACGCGAGAGGCGTCCTGGTGGGCGCGCTCACGAACATCGTGGACCGGGACGACGAGAAGGTCGTGCGCGAAGCCTTGAAGCGATGCCTGTCCACGTCGAGGAACCCCCTCGCCATGGCGCGGGCCGCGAGCCGGTTCGACGACGATGGCCGGCTCGGGTACCGACGCCGGGACGACGAACCGGAGGTGGTGCGCCCACCGTTGATCAGCCTGCGCGAGATCGTCGCCTCCAACGGCCTCACCCCCTTCCAGGAGATGGACGTGACCCGGTACGTCAAGACGCTCCAGGTCCGGATCGGTGAAGGGGTCGAGCAGGCCCTGGCACGCGCGGGATACGGGACCGAGGAATTCCAACGACAGATCATCAGCATCGGCGCCGGCGGGGTCTTCGTCGGCGGTTCGTTCCACAACGGCGCCATCGCCACGGGCAAGGACACCAAGGCGGAGGACAACTCCTCCGCCACCCACAAGAGCGGTGTCGACTTCGCAGGAGGAAAGGGCTCATGAACGACGAGTGTTCCCACGACCCCGAAGACGAGGAGGACGAGGTGGGTGGAGGTGTCTTCATCGGCGGCTCGATGACCGGCGGCGCCATCGTCACCGGCAAGGAGGGACGGGCCGAGGACCGCAGCAGGCGGTCGGGACCGCCCTCGGCACAGGAACTCGCGCCGCCCACGGTGTTCCCCGCGTCGCTCCCACCGAACGTGGTGGGGGTGGGCGGACACGTCACCGGCGGTGCCCTGGTCACGGGGGCCGGGGGCACCGCGGTGGACGCCTCCACCCGGCTGGATTCGAGGTCGGGGGAGTTGCTGGCCGAACTGGCGAGGATCCGGCGAGAGTTGGCCGGGCTTCGGAGCACCTTCGAGGTCCGGGCCGTCATGGAAGAACTGGAAACCGTGGCGAGGGAGATCCACGAGAAGGGCCGGGCCGGGCGAGGGCTGATCGAACGCCTGTTGGGGCTGTTCAACGGCGGCAGCACGGTACTCCGGAACGTCGCGAGGGGAGCCGAGTTCGCGGACAGGTTGCGCGACTCGCTCCTGCTCCTGGACGCGAATCCAGACGAGAATGGAGCGGAGAGCAAGTGAAGAGCACGAACACCGTCCGATGGGACAAGGAACGGCAGCGCTGGGAACGCGCACCGGAGCGCGAGGCACCCGCCATCGGTCGGCACGGCACCCCCGCGGGGGTGATCGTGGGCCTGGCGGCGGCGATGTGCCTGACCGGGGTCGCCCCGGCGCTGGCCGGCATGGTGGCCCCGGAAGAGGTCCACGTCGCCGATGGGGACTCCTCCATCGGGCCGAGGTCCCCCATCGGCGACGAGGAAGGGGACCTCTCGACCACGCCGCCGGAGGAGACCGCGGGGACCGACGGCGTCGGCTCCGGTACGCCGGACAGCACAAGTGGTGGTTCGGGCGGAGACGGTCCCGGCACGGGGTCTTCGGACTCGGGCCCAGAGGGAACCGATGGCACCGGTTCGCCCGATGACGATTCCGACGAGGACTCCGCCTCCGCCTCTTCCCCGGTGGATGCGGAGCCCGCTGAAGAAGAGACCGGCGAGGAGGGGACCCTCGAAGAGAAGGCCGGGGAGGAAGAGCCCTTCGTGGACCCCGCCGACTTCGCCCTGGGCCTTCCCACGTCATGGGAGCGACACCCGGAAGGGGAGACCGAGGCGGTGTTCGTCGACCCTACCGACGAGGCCTTCCACCTACGTGTTCTCTGGGAGGCGGAGACCGAGGCGACCCCTCTGGAGGTACTGGAGCAGCGCGTGGCCGAGCCGAGCCGGCAAGCCGACGGCTTCGAGGAGGTCTCCCTGGTCACGGAGGACGCCTGGAACCCGGAGGAGGTCGCCTTCGAGTACCTCTCCACCGGAGACGAGGGGACCGAGCGTGCCTTGGCCATCGCCTTCCAGGAAGGGGACGGGCCGGTCTACGTGATGGTCTCCGCCGGTCCCGAGGAGGCGCGTGACACGATCCAGGACACCCTGGAACTGGCGAGGTCCACCTTCACCCCGGGAATCGGAGAACCACAGCAGGACTGACCGGACCACCCTGGACACCCGTCGGCGGATGAGCGCCCGCCGGCGGGCCCCGCCCCTCCACGAGTACCCTCCGGCCCCCGCTCACCCACGAGTCACGGCCGCCAGGTCATCGACCAGCAGATCCGCCACCCGTTCCTCGGGTACGGCCACCCCCTGTTCGCCGATGAGGTCGGACAGTTCCGCGTCCCAGGGCGAGGGGCTCATCCTCCCCGGCTCGGGACCCACGGCGCCGGCCTCCCGCAGGGCCCCCAGATAGTCCGAAGCGCCCATCCGCCAGGGCACCGCCCCGGTCCGCGCCATCACATGGGCCGCGATCCGCAACCCCTCCCCATCGAAATCCCCGTGATAGCGCACTCGTGCTCCGTCCTCGCCCAACCGGCGCAACAGGGCCACCGCGGCGCTGTTGGGCCAACCGGACACACAGACCAGCGGGGGAGCCTCCGTACCCAGCCGTCGTTGTGCGAGGGCCAACACCGAGGGGTTCTCCACCACGTGCACCACCGGGAACGGTTGTCGCACATCATCGTTCCCCGACAGTTGGTCCAAAGTGATGGAGACGGCGTGCCCCGCGTCGGCCCACACCCGAAGGGTGGTCGCCAAGGGGCCATCGCCGACGGGGCGCAACCCCAAGGCCAGGACGGAGGTGGAATGGGAATCACAGTCCACCCCGAACGCGCCCCACAGGGCGCGTCGATCCTGGGCGTTGCCGGGCACGGGAAGTCCCCGCAAGGTAGCCAGGGCACGCAGCACCAGGGAGGGCAGCGCCGCGGTGTCGTCCAACGCGTGAGGGTCGCCGACCTCGCGCGCGGCGAGGGTGGGCAGGGGCAGGCTCTCGGACAAGGGAAGCACCTCCAACACGGCCAAGGCCCTTTCGCATCGCTCGCGTAGCCGCGCCGCGCCCTCCCGGGGTACCCCGTCCGCGCGCAACCGGTCCACCCATTCCACCAGGGCGGGTTGACGAACCACCACCGGATGGGCGGACAACCAGGACCACAGCCCGGTGCGTTCTCGGGCGTGACGTTCGCGCTCGGCCGCCCGGTTCCCGATCGGGCCGACGGCCGCGCTCGCCACCGCACGGCCGTCCAACCCGAGCGGTGCCAGCGCCGCGTCCAACCGGTCCAGCCGCACGATCACTCGGGAACCCGGATAGGACGACGACCCGAGCAGGTCCGCGAGCGCCGCCTGGGCTTCCTCGTCCAGGTCACGCAAGGTCACCGACCGCACCGGACGTCCTGACGACAACCGCTCGTGCACCGCCCGCCACAGGGGCAGCAGCGGTTTCCCGGTCAGGTGCGCGGGCACTCTCGAAAGCCCGCCTTCGCCGTCGCCGTGCCGTTCGCCGTGCGGTTCAGGGCGCGCGTGGGGACGCTCCATCACCCCCACACCTCACCGGAGGTCGCCGTGCCCACGCCCGGGTTCGTCCGCTCAGGCGCGTCCTCCTCGTCCCTCGGAGGAGCCCCGGACCCTCCCTCGCCTTCCGCGGTCACCTCCGGTACCGACTCGGCCTCCACCAGGGCGGACCCCGTCCAGACCCAGCGTGCGGTGGTCACCGCGTCGTCGCTCTCGCCGGGGTCGGCGGGGATCAGTTGGTGAATGGCGATCCCGTCCAACTCCGCGTAGGTGCACCACTCGTGGTCGCTGGTCAACACCAGGTCCAGCCCCAGGTCGACCAGCAACGCGAAGATCTGTCCCCGGTTGGCCGAATCCACCCCCACGAACACCTCGTCCAACAGGATGAAGCGCGGCGCCCCCGGATCGGTGGCGTAGTGCGCGGCCACCGCCGCGAACAACGGCAGGTGCAGTGCGATCGCCTTCTCCCCGCCGGAGAGCCCACCGTGTTCACGTCGGGTCAGCCGCTGCCACCCTCGACCGTCGTCACGATCCAACTCCACGGTGAACCGGTGCCAGGAGGTGTAGTCCAGCACCTGGACCAGGTGGTCCTCCCAACCCGTGGCCGAATCCTCCGCACGCGCGTCGTCGATGCGTTCCCGCAGAAAGCCGTGCAGGACCTTTCGATCGGTGTCGTCCAGGTTGCGGGGGTCCCGGAGCAGGAGGGCACGTGCCCGTTCGGTGCCCTCCGGTGCGTCCGGGGCCACCTCCCAGCGCAGCCGAACCGAGATCCGTGAGGCGGTCCGCACCCGTCCCAGGCGCTCGTTCATCCCCGTCACCAGGTCGGTCGCCCGTCGGATCCGCTCGGCCAGGTGCCGCCGTGTGTCCCCGGTCAGTACCCGATCGAACAGCTCGTGTTCCTCCTCGGTCAGGTCCGCGGCCCTGACCCTTCGCTCCTCGACCAGCGCCTCGTGCAGACCTCGCGCACCCACGCGTACACCGTCCAGCAGGGCACTGACCCGTTGCGTGCGACCCGTGGTGACCAACTCCAGGTGGGTGCGCCCGGCCAGGACGTCCCGGGCGGTGTGCACGGCTTCGGCCACCTTGGCCCTGGCTCCGCTGACGCGCTCGGGAGAATGATCGGCCCGTGGTGAGGTGGCCGCCACCGCCCGAGCGGCGTCCAACACGCCCCGTACAGTCGACATCTCGTCCACGGGCACGTTCAGGCCCGAATCCTCGAACAGGGACGTGGCCACCAGTTCTCGGAAGTGATCGGCGGCGGTGTCCCGTGCGATGAGGGCGGCTTCGCTCCGGTCGGTCAGAACACGGACCTCGGACAACAGCTCACCGTGGTCCCCGAGGAGCGTGCGCTGTCGCGAACGCACCTCGCCCGTCTCGTGACGCAGTTCCCTGGACCTGCGCTCGGCCGCCGCCACCCGTTCCTGAACCCGACGGTGTTCCACGCCCAGGGTGGAGTCCATCGCGGCCAGCCGGGTGCCGAGGTCCTTGGCTTCACGTTCGGCCCCCACCGCGGCCTTCACCGCCGACTCGGCCTCTTCCTCGGCGGTGGTGGCCTCCACCCGGATCCGCTCCAGGTTCTCGACCAGGTCGAACAGGTGCGCCCGCCCATCCAACCAGTCCTCCACCGCCGTACCGAGAGTGGCCAGGGCCGAACCCGCGGAATCCAATGCCGCGTGCTCCACCGGGAGACGGTGCCGATCCGCGACCGTTCGCAACTCCCGCTCCGACCGGACCACCAGGGGTTCGTGCTCGGTCAGGCGCCCGCGCCCGCGCTCGACGTCCGCCCCCAACAGAGCCACCCGCTCCTGGGCCGATCGCCACCCACCCGCCGACTTCTTCGTGTCCGCGTCGGAAGGCAGGTCGGACACCTCGGTGTCCAGGCATCGGCGTCGTTCGACCAGGGTGTGCTCCTGATCGGCCATGTTCTCCGCCTCGTCGTCGATCTCGGTCAGTCTCGCGGTGAGTTCGGAGACCATGCGCGCACGGTTGCGCTCACGGGCCCGCGCACCGATCAGTGTCGGAGACTCCTTGACCGCGTGTCCGTGCAGGTGCCCCGACCACCACCGGCCGTCCGCACCCATCCCGAGGGGATCGTCATGTCCGTTCATCGGAGCCACCGCCGCCCCCGGTTCGGACGGCCGAACGTAGGCGATCCCCGCGAGCATCGCGCGCACGTGCTCAGGCGGGACCGGAGCGTCCTCCTCCACCACCAACACGTCCGTCAAGGCGGGGCCGGACACCGGCGACACCAGAGACGACAGGGCCGTGTCACCGACCACGTCGGGCACCGACCCGTCCGGCATCACCCAGGCGTCCAACACGCCGGAGGCCTCCAACGCGGCCTCCACGCCCGCCCGCACGTGTTCGGGAACCCCATCGGCGAACCCCACCAACCGCCACAACGGCGCACCGGGGCGCCCCGAACGGTCGGCGGTCCGTGTGTGGGGGACCGGTGGATCGACCACCGTCATCCGTTCCAGATCGGTGATGCGCTCGACCACCTCCTCCCGCTCCCGTTCGACGGCCTCGGCGCGCTGACGAACCCGCTGTCGCAGCGTCGCCAGCTCCTCACCGGCCCTCTGCTTGGCGGCGGAGACCACACCGTGCGGCCCGGTCCCCGTCTCGACGTCGATCCCCGCGACCAACGCCTCCACATCCGACACCGGAAGTTCGACGCGATCGCGCGCCCACGCGGCCAAGGCCTCGGCCAGGTCCGCCACCCCGGCCTCGTGCGCGGTCTCGGCGACGGCCTCGGCCTCTTCGGCCTCGGTGAACCTCTCGACCACCTCACCCAGGTCCGACTCCAGCTCCGCGCGGCGCCGCAACCGATTCCCATGCAGGTCCAACGCCGAACGCACCTCGCGGACCAGTCCCTGCCGGTGGGTGAGGGCCGAGCGCAGCAACCGACGGGCTTGCGGCACCCCCGTGCGGGCCGACAACACCCGTTCGGACTCCTCGAACACCTCCGCCAGGTTCGCGCGTGACGCCGCCTGGCCGGTCCGAGTACGTTCGGCGCCCACACCCCGCTCCGTGCGGGCCACCTCCTCCGTCAGATCCCGTGCTCGTGTGGCCGTGGTCTCGGCCACCGACCGGCGCCGCCGACTCTCCCCGGCCAGTCTCCGAGCCTCTTCCGTCGCCCGGTCCGACTGACTTCGTAGGACCTCGATACCGGTTCCGGCCCGGTAGGCCTCACTCTCTCTGAGACCTCGCAGTTCCCCGGAGACCGTGTCGGAGAGCCCTTCGAGTTCGCTCTCCCGATCGGCCAGCCGGGTCAGCTCCTCCTCGGCCTCCGTCTTGCGGGCATCGGCCTTCTTGAGCTCCTCGGAACGCCGACCCATCTCGGTGGTGGTCGTGGTGAGTTCGGCCGCCGCGCCGCGCAGCACCCTGGTGGCGTACACACGCTGACGGTCGGCCAGGACCTTGGCGGCTCCCACCTCCTCGGCCAGGTCCCGCAACCGCTCCCGGTGCCGATCCAACCGCTCGAACCCACCGGCGATGTCGGCCAACTCCCCGCGCCCCAACGGGGGAAGCGCGCTGGAGAGCAGGGCGGACAACAGGCCCGGGTCCAGACGTTCGGACAGTTTGGGGGTGCGCAACTGCAACAGCGCGGTGATGAGCGCGTCGTAACGGGCCTGGTCCAGGCGGGGATAGAGCAGGGAACGTACCGTGGAGCGGTACTCCTCCGGGCCGGGGTGAACGGTCCCGAACCCGGTCTCCTCCACGGCGACCTTGAGCTGTTTGACCGTCAACGGTTGTTGTTCGGGGGTGAGCAGGGACAGCTCCCGGCCCACCCGCGCGGTCGAGGTGAAGTAGGTCGGTTTGACCGAGGTGGTGTCCCGGGTGGCCTGCAACCGGGCGCCCAAGGTGAGGTACTCGGGGCCCTCGACCGTGGGATGTTCGAACTCCAACCACACGTACCCCACCCGGGTGGCGTTCGGGTGGCCGTGCCCGATCATGTTCCAGTGCATGGCGCGCTCGTTGCCACCGAAGGTCGACAACCGGTTGGGTCGCAGACTCGCGTCCAAGAGGAAGGGCAGCAACAACTCCAGGGCCTTGGACTTGCCGGTGCCGTTACGCCCCCGCAACAACAGACGGCCCCGGTGGAAGGTGAAGACCTCCCGGTAGTACCGCCACACGTTGAGGATGCCCGCGCGGGTGGGACGCCACCGCGTCTCGAACGCTTCCACGGGGGTGTGGGTCATGCCTTCCCTCTTTCACGTGGTCAGGATTGCGTCGAGCCGGCTCCGGAGAGATCGGCTCACGCGAAGGCCGCCCGGTCGACGGCGTAGCGGTGGGCGGCGGGCAGTGGACGGTAACGAGGGTGCGCCCCACCGGCCGGGTCCGGTGCGCCCCGGACCAGACCGTGATCGACCAGGACGGCCAAGGCCTCCCGGGTCAACCGCTCGGCCCCGCCCTCACCACGAAAGCTACGCGCCCACGCCGGTTTACGCTCCAACAACCCCTCGACCTCACCGACCAGGGTGCTCCAGGCAAGGGGATCGTCCGCGCCCAACAACACGTCCAGCAACAACAGGGCGGTCTGCTTCACGTTGCCCTCACCGGGGAACACGTCGTCGGTAGCCCACCCTTGCGGATCCACCAGCAGGTACCCCTCGGCCCGTTCCTCCAGGACGAACCCGGCCTCGGCCGCCGCCCTGCGCAGCAGGCCCCGGCCGGTCAAGGTCGCCGCGTACTCGGCCTCCGCGACGCTCAGGTCCGCCGTGTACACGACGGGGTCGTCCAACAGACGGCGCATCAGATGGTGCCGGGCCCGCAACAACCGTTGGTTGTGGGTGGGCGTCACCCTCGCGTCGTCTTGGAGGAACAGCTCGTCCACGTCTTCCCTGGAACCTTCCACCGGCTCCGGCCCCTCGGCCTCCCCGGAGTCCTCCACCGAAGGGCCGTACCGCTCCTCCACCGTCAACCCCGCCGGGTCCGGGCGGGACCCACCGATACGGGAAGGAGACACCGGGGCGCTGATCAACCGGGCCAGGCGCGCCGTGTCGGCTCGATACAACACCAGGGCGTCATCACCGGCCAGGTAGGACTCGGTACTACCGTCCACCACCGTCAGCGCACCGTAGTCCTCCAACAACAAGAGCGTGTCCACCAAAGCGGCGCGTTCGGCCCGCATAGACGAATCGAAGTCGGCGATGCCCTCCTCCAGCGCGCAGGTGTGCGCCACCCGCTGGGCGAGCAACCCGATGGTGGTTCGTCCCACCACCGTCAACTCCGCCGCGACCAGACACAGCAACGTGTAACGACGTCGGTCGAAGGGCGCCCCCGTGCCTCGCACCCGCCGAGCCGGACGCGGCATCGCCACGTGGGAATCATCGGAGCGCACCTTGGCCAACCGCGCGTACCCCTGACGGGGCTCCACCGTCAACGTCCATCCACAGAAGTAGTCGAACCAGGCGATCAACTCGGTGCGCCTACGCCGCACCGTGGTGAAGGCGACCTCGTCGTGTTCACGAGTCAACAGGGGAGAGGTGAGCAGCGCACGGATACCCAACGCCATCTCGTCCCTGGTCTGGGTCACCCGACGGTTGGCCGCGCGGGTCGGCGGTCGCACCCTCATGGGCGTTCCTTCGCCTCGGCCGCGAGGGCGCTCCCGGGAACGTGGATCGACACCATGTGGTCGGGGCCGGTGAGTATCCCGCGCGGGGTCCTCAACCTCGCCTCGCGATCGTCCGGTTGTGCCGACAACACGATCTCCAACCGCCCGTCCGAGGTCAGGGCGCGCCGGTCGCCGTCACCATCGGCCGGTTCGGACAACGCTCGCCCCAGCAGCGCCAACAACTCCTCGAACACCTCATGATCCAACTCTTCGAAGGCCGACAGGCGCACCGGGCCATCGGTGGCCAACAACCGCCGCGCCCGCTCCACCTGTGCCCGCTGGGCCAGCGCCCGTTCCTTCCGGATCCGGGCCGTCGCAGCCACGTCACGTACCCGAGCGGTCCGGGCCACGCGCCCCGAGCGGCCCGAGGAACGCAGGTTCGCCGACACCGGTACCGGATCGGCTCGCGACCACGAGGTCCCCGCGGGGATGAGTTCACCATCGGCGTGTCCCGAAACCGCGTGCCGCGCCGGCGACAGGCCGGTCAACGCCGACCACAACCGGTGCGTGTCCTCGGTCGAGTCGGCCGCCGCGAACCAGCGGGCCGCCGTCCTCAGGTCCTCGGCGGTGCTGGAGGCACGCCGCCGGGACTCGGTGATCCGTTCCAAGGACTCCAACAGCGAACCGATGGCCCGACGCGCCACCTCGTGCAGCCGCCGCACCCCTTCCTGGCCGTCCTCGGTGGGCGCGAACCACAAGCGCAACCCCGACCACTTGGCGCGCCGGGCTTGTGACCATTCCGCGCGCACCGCTTCCGTGGCGCTCGGCGGCAGGTTCGCCCCGTTCAGGGCCCGTTCCAACAACCGCTCCACGCCACGCCCCTCCACCCGGGTCAGAGCGTCGGCGATGGTCCGCGCACGCTGTTCCAGGTTGTCCACGAACGCGTCCAGGTATCCCACCGTGGCCCTCTTGACCTCTTGGAAGGTGTCCAGATCGGCGCCTTCGGAGCGCAACAGCCGCTGGAGTTCGTTGTTGAACCGTTTGGTGTTGTCCCGCAGCGAGTCCAAGTGCCCCTCCAACTCCTGGAGAGTGGTGAACACACGACTGTCCAACCCCGGGTCCTCATCGGCCTGCAAGGCGTGTAGGCCGTCCAACCGGTCGGCGATGGCGTCCAACACCGCCGTCTGTAGCGCTCCGCGCTCCCGCAACCGCTCCAGGACCAGCCGCACACCCGCGAACTCGGCCTCACCTCGCACGGTCAGGGTGTACTGGACGTTCTTGCGTTCGAACTCCGCGGCGGTGGCGTACACGGCGGTGTAGCTCTGGGAGGACTCCACCAGAAAGAGCGACTCCAGGTGGCGCAGCGCCGTCTCCACCTCGGCCTCCTCGACGGGGTCCGTGTAGCCGGTCTCGAACAGCCGGGAGCGCACCTGTTCCAACAGGAGCGAGGTCTCCAGCCGCTCGTTGGCGTCGTTGAACACGTGCAGGATCGCGAAGTACAGGTCGCGTCGACCACCCGTGGTGAAGTCGAAGATCCGTGCCGGCAGTCGTTCGAATCCACGCACCGTCGCCTGCTCCCGCTTCCGTGACGCCCTTTTCGCCCAAAGTACCCGCCAGGGCCGACCGGCACGGCGTTCCACCGAAACCATCCACACCACCCCGCTCCGTCATCCACAATGGACGGGTGCGCATCATCGAAGCCTTCTGGGAGACGGACCGGTTGCGCCTGTGGGGTCTGGACTCCACGCTCTTGGCCACCACCCGCTCCCAGGAACGGATCCGTCCCCACCCCTACGCCCTGGACCGGCACGGCCTGACCGAGTGCCTTTCTCGACTGTCGGTGGTCCAAGCCCGCGGAGGCGAGGCGGTTCTGCACTTGCCCGGTATCCCCCGGCACCCGGTCCCGCCACCGGACTTCCCTCCGATGCGCGCCGCGCCCCCCTTCCGCCCCACCCAGGTCACGGTGCGCCCCTGGCTGGTTCCCACCTTGGACCTGGCCGGCGACGACGTCCTGACACTCCTGCGCCACCTCGACGTCCTGCCTCGGAGCCGGTCCCTGCCCGCCCTGGCCGAACTCCTGGCCACGGGCACCGCCCTGGTCGATACACGTCGCGTCATCCCTCGCCTGGTGGCCGAACACGACCCGCGGGCGGATCCGCGCCCGGTGCCCGAACTCCACGCCCGGTGGCGTCCCCTGCTGGACGCGATCACCCTCGCCTGGCTCCGCGACCACGCGCGCGGCCTGCCACCGGTGGCACGCGCCTCCCACACCCCCGACATCACCCCGCACGAGGCGGGCGCCGACGCGATCGCCGACGCCCTGGGCGCCCTGTGCGCCTTCACCGACCTGGTCGCCCGTGAACGCCTCACCGACCACCACCCGGACCTTCCAGCCCACCAACGCATCCAACATCGGTGGTTGGAAGCGCTTACCGAAGCGGACACGGCCCTGGAGGACCCGCATCCGATACCGGGCAGCACACCCGACCGTTTCGTAGACGAACTCCACACCTGGTTCACCGCCGCCCACCGGTACGCCGGCGCGGTACGACTCGTGTTCCGCCTGGTCGAACCCGTCCCCGAACCGCTCGTCGAGATCGACGGAGAACCGGTCGAGGAGTCGAAGGAGACCGATGAAGCCCATACCGATGACGCCGCTCACGGGGAAGGGACACAGGGGGAAGAAGCCGAGGGCGACCCGGTCGATGCGGGCATCGAAGCATCCGTGGGTCTGTACGTCCCAGTGGACCACCCCTGGCGGCTGAAGACCCTGGTCCAGTCGGTGGAAGAACCCTCCCTCATGATCCCACTGGAGGATCTGCGGGAGGGGGAGGGCACCGACCGGTTCCCTCCGGCCACGTCCCCGGCCATCACCCGCGACCTGGACCGGGCCGCCCGCACCTGCCGGCTCCTGGACGCGGAACGCGACGCGCGGGAACCGGGCGACCTGGAACTGTCCACCGATGAAGCCGGTGACTTCCTCACCCGGCACGCCGAGGCGCTACGCGAGGACGGTTTCGGCGTGCTCCTGCCCCCATGGGTCGGAGAGATCGGCGTGAGTGTCAAGCTCGCCCTCTCCGAACACGAGCCGAAACCTTTCACCTCCGGGACGGGAGGTGGCCCCACCCTGGTCGACTTCGACCACCGCGCCGCCCTCGGTGACGTCGAACTGACCACCGAAGAACTCGCCGAACTGGCCCGACTCAAACGTCCACTGATCCGCCTGCGCGGGGAATGGGTCCGCTTCGACCCCGAACGGCTCCGCCGCGCCGCCGCCCTCATCGCCCGCAAGGGGCGGGGCACCCTCCGGGCGGGGGAGGCACTGCGCATGGTGCTGATCCCCGAACCCGGCCAGGAGTTTCCCGTCGAGGTCGAGGCCACCGGCGACCTGGGAACCCTGCTCGATGGTCGGGCCGAGCGGGTCTTCACCCCCATGACCGAACCACCGAACCTCACTGCGGAACTACGCCCCTACCAAAGACGAGGGGCCGGCTGGTTGCGCTATCTGGACCGGCTCGGGCTCGGCGCGGTCCTGGCCGACGACATGGGCCTGGGCAAGACCATCCAACTGCTCGCCCTGCTGGCCGACGAGCGCGCCGCGAACGAGTACCCGGCGCCCACACTGTTGGTCTGCCCGACCTCGGTGGTCGGCAACTGGCATCGGGAGGCCGAACGCTTCACCCCGAAGCTACGCGTACTCGTCCACCACGGACCCCGACGGCATCAGGGAGAGGAACTGGCCAAGGCCGTGACCGACGCCGACCTGGTCGTGACCACCTACGGCATGGCGGTACGTGACGCCGCCGAACTGGAACGCTCCACCTGGGCCCGGGTGGTGTGCGACGAGGCCCAGCACATCAAGAACTCCCGCACCAAGCAGGCCGAAGCGGTCCGCGCGATCCCCGCCGCTTCCAGGATCGCCCTCACCGGTACCCCCGTGGAGAACCACCTGGGCGAGCTGTGGTCGATCCTGGAATTCGCCAACCCCGGGCTGTTGGGGTCACGCGAGCGCTTCGAGAGGAGCGTGGCGGACCTGCAACGTGATCCCACCCAGGACGCGGGCAAGGCCGCGGCGGAACGGCTGCGCCGGGTCACCGCCCCGTTCGTGCTCCGTAGGCTCAAGAGCGATAAATCCATCATCCAGGACCTGCCCGCAAAACACCAGATGAAGGTCTGGTGCACCCTCACCCCCGAACAGGCCTCCCTGTACAAGGCCACCGTCGACGAGATGACCGAACTCGTGGACGAGGCCACCGGGTTTCGACGCAAGAGCCTGATCCTGGCCACCATGACCAAGCTCAAACAGGTCTGCAACCATCCGGCGCACCTGCTCGGCGACGGCTCCCGACTGGCCGGGCGTTCGGGAAAACTGGCCCGCCTGGAACAACTGCTCGCCGAGATGGCGATCGGGGGTGACAAGGTCCTGTGCTTCACCCAGTACACCGAGTTCGGGTCCCGGCTCGCCCCCTACCTCGAAGGAAAGCTCGACGTCCCTGTCCTGTGGCTGCACGGAGGCACGTCCCGTCGCCACCGTGAGGAGATGGTCGAACGCTTCCAAAACCACGACGGCCCCATGGTGTTCCTGCTCTCCTTGAAGGCCGGTGGCACCGGCCTGAACCTGACCGCCGCCCACCAGGTCGTCCACATCGACCGGTGGTGGAACCCGGCCGTGGAGGAACAGGCCACGGACCGGGCCTATCGCATCGGACAACGACGCGACGTGCAGGTGCGCAAGCTGATCTGCGCGGGCACCCTGGAGGAGCGAGTGGATCAGATGCTCGAACGCAAGAAACACCTGGCCGAAGTGGCCGTGGGCAGTGGGGAGAGCCCCTTGGCCAACATGAGCGTCGAGCAGCTCCGCGAGACCATCCGCCTGACCCCCGAAGCGGTGGCGTGATGGCCTGGAACGATCCGAACCGTGTGAACTGGTGGTCGGACCGCCTTTTGCGCGGGGTGGACGACGGTGATCGGGCCCGCCGCTCCCGAGGCCGCTCCTACTTCGCCGGCGGCGCGGTCCGAAGGCTCACCGTCGACCCCGACCTACGCCAGGTCGGCGCCCACGTCCAAGGCTCACGGGGACGCCCCTACCGGGTGTCCATCGGTAGTCCGTTCGCCGACGACGCCTTGTGGGAGCGGGCCCTGGGCGAGTTGGGTCGGATTTCAGGAGCCCGCGAGGACCTGCTCGACGGACTGATGCCCGAGGGCTCCGAAGACGTCTTCGCCCGTCATGGGGCCCTGCTCTTCCCCGACTCCGTCGATGATCTGGTCATCACGTGCAACTGCCCGGACCACGGCGGACACCCTTGCAAACACGGCGCCGCCGTACTCTTCGCCCTGGCCGAATGGTCGGACCACGAACCCCTGGTGTTGTTCGCCTGGTCGGGGTGGACCGAGGAAGCGGTGTTCGACGCGCTGGGGCCCTCCGGCGGCGGGTCGTCGGGGGAATTGTCGGTGGAGGTGGAGCCACTGATCGACCGCGCCGCCGACTTCTGGGAAGCGGGGACCGGGCCGGCCACGCTCGCCCCCCGACCATTCGATCCCCTCGCGTACTGGGAGGGAGCCACCACCGGGATCGCCTCTCGGCTGGCCCCGATGTACGCGGCCCTGGCCCGCCCCGAGGAAGTCGGCCCGCAAGGGTTCGGGAAAGCACCTTGAACAACGTCACGGTCGGTTGGATCCCTGGACCACGCTGGTGCGATCGCGAGGTGCCCTGTTCGCCAGACGGGGCGGACCACACGGCTCAGGCGTCCGTTCCGGCCACGCTCACCAGTACCTTCCCCCGGACCCCTCCGGTCTCCAGCGCCCGGTGGGCCTGGGCGATGTCGGCCAGGGGCAGGACTCTGTCCACGACGGGGCGAAGGGCCCCGGACTCGGTCAGGCGGGTCAGTTCGGCGAAGAGCCCATGTCCGGGGTTGCCGCTGAAGGCGCGGATACGGCGTCGACCGAAGACGGCCGATGCGGCGATGTAGGACAGCGACGCGAGCATGCGCTCGCTGTCGAAGGTGACCGAGACCATGCGTCCGTTCCTGGTCAACCGCCTACGGTAGGCGGCCATCCCGGTCCCGACGGTGTCCAGGACGACGTCGAAGGGGGGAAGGTCGGCGGCGCCGGTGTTCGCGTAGTCGAAGGCCTCGTCGGCGCCCAGATCCCGCACGAAGTCGAGGTTGTCGGCCCTGGCCAACCCGGTGACGTGGGCTCCGTAGGCCCGGCCGAGCTGGACGGCGACGTTCCCCACACCGCCGCTCGCGCCCCGCACCAGCAGCCGCTCACCCGGGGCGAGGCGGGCCTTGTCCCGCAGCGCGGTGATGGCTGTCGTGCCACCGGCGAGCAGGGACGCGGCCTCGACCAGATCGGTTCCCGTCGGTGCCAGGGCGAACTGCCGGGGCCGGACGGCCACGTATTCGGCCGCGCTGCCGAACGTTCGGGGCAGTCCGCCCCACACCCGGGCTCCCGGTTCGACCCCGACGACATCGGAACCCACCTCGACCACCTCGCCCGTGAAGTCGATCCCGGTCCTTTTGGGAAAGCCCCTTTCGATCGCCCCGGTCAGCAGACGCAACCCGCCGGCGCGGCCCAGGAGTTCACCGCCGTTCACGCTGGCGGCGTGGACGCGCACCAGTGCGTCCCCCGGTCCGATGTCGGGTCGGGGCACCGTGCCCTCGTACAGCACCTCCGGGCCGCCGTACCGGTCGTACAGGGCCGCTCGCATCTGTCCCACTGTCGGGTCCTTCCTCGGCCGCCGCACGTCGAATCCGTGCGGGTTCGACGCGCACGCTACGCCAGAAACGGAAGCACCCCTCCACTTACGGCTGATATGAGAGATAGGGCCGCTGATTCCTCTCGGATGGGCCTCGATACCGCTCCCGATACCGCCCCCGCATCCGCCACGCGGCTCGGGAGGCGTTCGCGGCACGCGGGATCGTGGTGGTGGACTTTTGGTGAGTGGACGCCCGACTCATCGGGAAGGCGCACGGGATCGGGTCACACGGCACCCCGCGTGCGCCGGCCGGGGACCGGGAGCGTAGAACGGATTGCATCGGTTGTACCCGGATGTGCGCGTCGCCCGGTTCACCTGGGCAGACCTACTGAGGTCGGGGTGCATCCTGGGGTTGGTGAGGGGAGGAGCCGGGAGGCCTCTCGGAGATGGAATAGTGAGCTCCCGTCCCGGAGCCGGACAGTCGTGGAAAGTGATCCCATGACGGGGCCCACGACGGAGCGGTGGGACATGGACGAGGGGGAACGTCCCGTCGACTCCACCAGCCCACCGAAAACAACAGAAACCCTGGCGGACACGTTCCCCAGGGCCGATGATCGCATGAGAGAAGATTTCACCTTGACGAACGGGGACGACAAACCGGCTGACGCGCACGACCCGAATCCGGTGAACCGGAACGTTGTTCTGGCCGTATTGGTATCCGGCGCGTTCGTCGTCATTCTCAACCAGACCCTGCTGAACACGGCGTTGCCCGCGTTCATGCGGGATTTCGGCATCACCGCGAGTGCGGCACAATGGGTGACGACCAGTTTCATGCTGGTCAACGGGATCATGATCCCGATCACCGCGTTCCTGATCCAGAATTTCACCACACGCTCCCTGTTCCTGACCGCGATAGGGATCTTCGTTGTCGGAACACTGATCTGCGCCTTGGCCCCTGTCTATCCCGTTCTGCTGCTCGGACGGGTGATCCAGGCCGCCAGCGGTGGAATGATCATGCCGTTGATGCAGACGATTCTCTTCGCGATCTTCCCCCGGGACAAACGCGGTACGGCGATGGGCACCTTCGGGCTCGTCATTTCCTTCGCCCCCGCCATCGGACCGAGCCTCTCCGGGTGGATCGTCGATCACCTCCCCTGGCAGGTCCTATTCTACATGATGCTGCCGATCGCCGTCATCGTTCTGATCGTCGCGTATTTCATCCTTCGAAACGTCACCGAACGCACCTTTCCACGTCTGGACGTTCTGTCGATCATCCTCTCGTCTTTGGGATTCGGTGGCCTTCTCTACGGCTTCGGTACGGTCGGCGAGACGGGGTGGGCGAGCCCTCAGGTCCTGGCGCCGTTGATCGTCGGTGCGTTCGCGTTGGTCTTCTTCATTCTGCGTCAGCTGAAACTGGATGAACCGATCCTTGAGCTTCGAGTGCTCCGGTACCCCATGTTCACGCTCAACACGGTGCTGGGGATGCTCGTGTTCATCACCATGATCGGAGGCATGTTGATTCTGCCTCTGTACATGCAGAACATGAGCGACTTCACCGCGATGGAATCGGGTCTGGCCCTTTTGCCCGGTGCCGCCGTGATGGGGTTGATGTCGCCGGTCACCGGAAGAATCTTCGATGCCATCGGGGCGAAGTGGCTTTCCGTCATCGGATTCACCCTGCTCACCGTCACCACCTTCATGCTCGCCGTGCTGACCGTGGACACCTCGTTCACCTACCTCGCGTCGGTGAACACGGTGCGCATGCTCGGCGTTTCCATGGTCATGATGCCGGTGACCACGGCGGCGCTCAATCAGCTTCCGCAGCGACTCATTCCGCACGGGACGGCGCTGAACAACACCATGCGTCAGGTCGCCTCCTCGATCGGAACGGCGGTTCTGGTCAGCGTCATGACCGTAGCCTCCCGTGATCCCGAAGTTTATGGAGCGGAAGGGCTGGTCCACGGTGCGAACGTTTCGTTCCTGGTGGCCGCGATCATCGGTGTGTTCGGTATCGTCGGCTCCTTCTTCATCAAGGACTCACATGGGCGCGGCTCACAGCCCGCGAACGCCGAGTAGCGGCCGGAGGGGTGTTCGTCGTGACCGAGCCCTGAACCTCACCGGGAGCGGAGGTTCACGGCCGGTCGCGATCGGGCGCGATCGGGCGCGCTGAACGATCGGCGAAACGGCACGGAGCCGGAACCCGACCCCGGGAGAGGAACCCGTGGGCCGAGATCCACCTCTTGGTACGCGTTGGTACGCGACCTTCTCGATCAGAGGTGAGATCACCCGGACCCGGCCGCGTCGTTCAGGTGGGCGATGATCTGCTCGCGCAGGCGCTCGGCCCAGGGGTCGGTGAAGTCCTTCAAGGCCGCCAGTGCCTCGCGCCACTGCCCACGGGCCGCCGCCACGTCACCGACCTCGATCATCACCGAAGCCGACCGGTCCAGGCACACCGCGAGCCGCCACCATTCCTGGTGGCCGCGGTACTCCTTGGTCGCCTGCCGGTAGAACTTCGCGGCCTCGTCCGGACGGTCGATCGCCTGATAGACCTCGCCCACGCCCTCGAAGGCCTCGGCCTCACGCACGTGGTCACCGATTCCGCGGTGCAGACTCGCCGCCTCGTGGAAGGCGTCGAGGGCGTCCTCGGTGTCGCCGAGACGTGCCTGGACCCTGCCGAGTTCCAGAAGGGCGAATCCTTCCCGCACGGGGTTGTCCAACTCCCGGGCGACGTCCAGCGCGCGCCGCGTGCGGGCTAGAGCGTGGTTCATTTGCCCCAGTTTCCGCCACGCCGCCCCCGAACACATCAGACAGGCGAACTGGCTCATCCGGTTGCCGGTCTCCTCGTGGATCTCGATCGCCTCATCCGCCAGGGCCACCGCCTCGCGGAGTTCGCCGGAGTCGAGTAGAGCGTCGGCCAGGTTTCCCAGCACGACCCCTTCCCAACGCCGCTCTCCCCGGTGCCTGACGATCTCCAACGCCCGCTCGAAGTGGTCGCGCGCCTCCTCCAACCGGTGCTCGCGCAGGTGGAGCAGGCCCAGGGAGTTCAGCGACATGGCCTCTCCCAGCTCATCACCGGTCTCCTGACGCAACTTCAGGGCGTGTCGATGCCGGCCGAGGGCCTCCTGTCTTCGATGGGACTGCACGTAGGCCATTCCCAGGCTCTCCGACAGGTCGGCCTCGGCCGCCCGTTCGTTCTCGCGTCGGGCGGCTCCGAGCCCGATGATGCTTGCGGCGATCCACTCGTTCATGGGGGTGCGGAACACGTGGACGTGCCTGAGTACCACGGGCAGACGCCAGGCGATCGAGTCCAATCCGATGGAGACGGCGGTCTCGGCGGCGGCGACGAGGTTCCGACCTTCGACCTCGAACCACCGGACCGCTTCCCCGTTGTCATCGAATTCGCGAACGTGACGGTGCGCGCCGACGTCCGATGCCGGGCACGGGTCGAGATGGCGTAGTGGTGAGTCCACGGCCCGGGCCGCGAGGTCGGCGGTGCGCAGGTACCAGGTCAGCAGACGCGTCAAAGCCTCCTGTCGGCCCTTGGGGCTCTCCTCCTTGCGGGCCTGATCCCAGGCATAGGAACGCAGCAGATCGTGGAAGCGGTACCGGTCCGGGCTGATCTGCTCCACCAGGTGCGCGCCCACGAGTGAGTCCAGGACGCGGCGAGCTCGTCGGACGGGGAGGTCGGACAGGGCCGCCGCGGCCGTCGAGTCGAAGTCGTCGCCCGGGTGCAGACCCAAGAGACGGAACTGGCGCGCGGTCTCCTCCGGCAGGGCTCGGTAGGACCAGGCGAAGACGGTGCGAACGGCGTCGGCATCCTCTTCGTCGTCTGTGGCCAGCGCGTCCCACAGGGCCGATTCGTCCCGTAGGTCCTGGATGAGTTCGCCCAACGGCATGTGGGGGCGGCCGGCCGCACGTTCGGCGGCGATGCGCAGCGCCAGGGGCAGACGCCCGCACAAACGGGCCAGTTCGGAGATCTCGTGAAGGTCGTCCCGGGGCCGGTGGCGTTCGGTGACGTGTTCCAGCAGTTCCACGGCCTCGGCCGGTTCCAAGGTCCGAACGGTGAGCCGACGTGCCCCTTCCCTGGCCACCAACCCGGACAAGCGGTCCCGGCTGGTGACCAGAACCGCGCAGGCGGAGTTACCGGGCAACAGAGGGCGCACTTGTGCGGCGGTGGCGGCGTTGTCGAGCAGGATGAGGACACACCGCTCGGCCAAGATCGACCGGAAGAGGGCGGAGCGGCTGTCGAGGTCGGCGGGAACGGCGTCGGCCGGGACGTCCAGGGCGCGCAGGAAGCGGTGCAGTACGTGGTCGGGTTCGACGCTCGACCCCGCTCCGTATCCGCGCAGGTCGACGTAGAGCTGTCCGTCGGGGAAGTGTTCTCGGACCCGGTGTGCCCAGTGCAGGGCCAACGCGGTCTTGCCCACGCCCGCCGTTCCGGTGATGACGTGGATGGGAGCACGAGGCCCGTCCTCGGATCCCTCGTCCCGCAGGTGGGTGCTGAGCACCTCCATCTCGCCCAAGCGGTTGACGAACCCGTGCACGTCGCCGGGAAGTTGACGGGGGACCGGGGCGAAATGGGATCGGTAGTCCTGACCGTGGAAGTGGACTCCGCCCGCGACGTCCCGGGCCTGGACCGCACGTCCCGCGACGTCCGCCATCCTCGACCGGGTACCTCCGTCGGGTCTTTCCAGCGGTCCGGGGAATCTAGGGTCGACCACAGCGAGGTCCCGTCTCGACCACTTCACGGGGGAAGTAGTGCGCCAGATCCTCACCGATTTCGTGCAGCGCCGCGATCTCCTCTCGACATCGGGCGGCGATGGTGGGGTCGGTGAATCGGATCCCTCCCCGAAGAACGCCTTGGGCGTCATAGAGGATCCGGTAGGTAAGGCTGTCTCCCAAAGTCACGATTTCCGGGACCTGGCCGTTGCGCTCGAACCCGGCGAGGGAATCGGCGGAGATAACGCGGACGTCCTCACCGCACTGGGCCCTCAGGTGAAGGGAGTGCAGTTCCCACCGGAGGTAGGTGGTGAAGGGTTTCTCCACGACACGGATCCGTTTGAGCGTGCACCCCTGATCGCTGAGTTCGACGAACGACTTCCGAAGCGCGGGGCGGTTCTTCTCCAAAAGCCGGAGTGACTCTTCGTGTCGTCCATCCCGGAACGCCAACCAGCTTTCACTTTCCGGCTGATCAAAGTCCTGTCGCCGTTCGACCTTCCAGATATCGGTGTTCCTGAGCGATGCCACCCGAGCGTCGAACTCATCGAGGTAGGGGTCGAGCGCCAGACGATCACCGCAGAGAGTGTCGATGGTGTCAAGCATCGGGAATGTCCGCTTTCGCTGAGGTCAGGGTATTGCGGGGGATGATGACGAGTCGTTCGTCCTCGGCGATGGCGGAGCCTGGGGGAAGCCGTCGCGCGTAGGCCTGGGTCAGGTCGCGTCCGATCACGGCGATGTCGCCGTTGTCGAGCTCCCAGATGTCGGGACATCCGCTGGCCCGGTCCGTGTTGCCCAACTCGATCGGGGATCTGCCGAGCCTTCGTGTCATGGTCGCGGTGGGGTCCGCCTCCCAGGGGCGAGGTGTCATCGCGGGATCCCTCCACGCACCTTTTCGGGGGTTGGATGCGCTCATTGAAATTAACACAAATTTTCGTCAATTTACAGGTGGCCGGTTTGTTGGGTCGATCCACCTTTCGCGCCTGGTCGTTCCGCGGAGGGATGGATGGTTCGAGGCGAGTCGACTATGTCGCGAGATGGTAGGTAGGGGAGGTGTTTCACAGATTGTTCCTGTGTATCCGGCGGCTTTATGGGTTCAGGTGCGGGTCCGGTTTCCCCGCGTTAAAAATGCGCGGGGCAATGCATGTGCATTTCGTTTGATTTGTCGGAATGCCATTCAAGGGGTGGTCATCCAGAGGGAAGGTCTTGTCCGGGGCCGTGGCCGTCCACGCGGCGGGGCCGACTTCCACGGGCTTCCCTCATGGGATCTCTGCCCCACCACACCCCTATCGAGGAGGAACGAGGTGGGCTCCGATGCCGACCGTTGGTCGTGGCACGGCGGTCGGGCCAGCCCTCCCACCGAGGAACGCGCTCCACCCCTCGAAAGTATCGGTTCGTCTCCCGGTCCCCACGATTTTGTCCGTCTCCTCCGTTAGCGTGGCCCGGCACGCGATGCCCCGCGCCAGTGGAGAAAAGGAAAACACCCCCATGCCCCGAGCCCACCTTCGAGTCGAGAGCCCTCTGGGCGTCCCCGGCCCCGCTCTCGAACTGCCCGACCTTCCCGACCGGATCCGCGCACGCGAACTGATCCGGACACACGTACGGGAGGAGGTCGCCCGGCACAACCTCGACGGGTCTCTTCCCTTCCAGGGCCTGGTGGCCCCCACCGCCGCCGAGCACTCACTCAACTCCGCGGCTCGGCGGACCGGGCGGCCGGCCCTGGACTGGGAGGAACAGGCGGATCTGGCCGAGCGGGCCTTCGAGAAGCAGCGGTTCGTGCTCATCGTCGGTGACCGCCAGGTGGAGTCCCTGGAGGAGAACGTCGACCTGACCGGTGAACCCGAGATCGTGTTCGTCAAGCTCATCCCGCTGGTGGGTGGCTGACCATGACCGGGACCGCCGCCCCACCCTTCACCGCGATCAGCCCTTCCACCGCCGCGTTGGAGTGGGCGAAGCGAACCGCCGAGGAGTTCGCCTCGGGCATCGATGCCATGGGAAGGACTTCCTGGGCCTACCGGAGCACGCTGCCCGTACAGGTGGAGGACGCCCTGGGCCGGTTGTACGCCCCCGGCCTTCCGGACCTGATCGAGGAGTACGACCACATCGTGCGCGCGTGCGCCCCGCCCCACGCCGGTGTCCCGGGTGTGGGCTGGGACGGGTACGAGGGGATCTCCACGATGAGAGCGGGCACCCCGGTGCGGGCCCTGATCGATCGGTGCGACGACGAACTGAAGCCGCGCCTGGCGCTCTGGCTCGCGATCAACGCCCGGCATCCCCGGCACGCCGAGGTCGACGAACAGGACCGCCACCTCCGCTACTTCTCGCGCATCCACTGCCGTGCCGTGGCCACCCTGTTCCGTGCGGCTCTGCCCTGGGACAGCGCCCTACTCTCCCTGCTCATGCACGCGGAAGCACGGGGGGTCGTCGGCAAAGACAGCCACATCCATGTCTGTGAGCAGGTGGCGGACCCCGTCCTGGCTCCGTGCGTGGAACAACTAGAGGAGCACCGGGTGCGCTGCCAGGAGCGAGGAGAGGAGCTTTTCCACTACGGACCCGATGATCCCTGGCCCCACGCACGCGGGCTCCTGCTCCTTCTTCGGTTGGGCGCCCCCTTGGCCCTGGACCACGTCCTTCCCGAAGGCGACCTGTTCGGTGATCTGTTGCGTGAACGCGAACCCTCACTGGCAGCCCATCCCGGTCTGGCGGAGCTGTTCGTCCACCTCCTGCTGCCGCCGGGTCCCCGGCCCACCCGTGAGTGGCGCGAAGGACTTCAGCGCAGGTTGGCCGCGCTCCCCGAAGCGGAGGACGTGGTGCGGCGACTGGTCGAGGTGGTGCTGCGCACGCCGCGGGTCGAGAGGGAACACCACGAGTCGAGCACGGCCTACTTCCCGATCCACGTGCACAACATCGTCAACGGCCTGGTGTGGGCGGTGCGGGAACAGGCATCCGAGGACGAGGCCTGGTCGCTGCCCCTTCTGGAACGGATCGCGGTGTTCACCGGGACCGGGTCGGGCGGCTCCAAGCTGTTGCGCTCCGAACGCACGGCCTCGACCTGCGTCCGCGTTCTGGCCGCGCGCGGTACCGATGAGGCGGTCGCCGCCCTCGCCCGTATTCGCGCGAAGGTCAAGAAGAAGACCCTGGCCAGGGTGATCGACAAGGCCCTGAACACGATCGCCGACCGGTTGGGCGTCAGCGGGGAACAGTTGCTGGAACGCACCGTCCCCGACTTCGGTCTGGGCCGGGACGGGACCCGTACCGACCGGTTGGGCGAACACCCTGTCACCATGCTCCTGAAGGCGGACGGCGGTGCCGCTTTGGGTTTCGTCTCGGTGAAGGGGCGGCCCGTCGCGGGTCCCCCCGCCGCCCTGCGCGGATCACACCCCGACGAGGTCAAGGCGCTGCGAGCCGAACTCAAGGAACTGCGTCAGGTGGTGACGGCCGAACGGGTCCGTCTGGAAGGGTTCTTGGCCCAGGGCCGGGTGTGGGACGCCGAGTCCTGGGTCCGTCACTATCTCGACCACCCGGTCACCGGGGCGCTCGCCCGGCGGCTGCTATGGGAGGTGAGCGGTGACGAGGGCCGGACCTGGACGTGCGGGCTGCCCGAATCCGACGGGGCCCACTGGCGCTTGGTCGACCCCGACGGGGTGGAGACCGCCCACACCGCGACCGTGGACGGCGGCGCCCGGGTGCGGTTGTGGCACCCCGCGCGGAGCCGCCCGGAGATGGTGCACCGGTGGCGGGAGTACCTGACCGACCGGGAGCTCGCCCAGCCCTTCAAACAGGCGTATCGGGAGATCTACCTGCTCACCCCGGCGGAAGAGGCCACCCGCGTCTACTCCAACAGGTACGCCGCCCACATCCTCAAGTACGGGCAGGCCAAGGCCCTGCTGAACGAACGCGGGTGGAGCGTCCACCAGCTGGGCGGTTGGCACGGAGGCGAGGAGGGCACCGCCGAGCGTCTGTGCGCCGACCGGGAGAGTGGGACGTCCTGGCAGGTCGATCTCGACATCGCCCTGCCCGAGGAGGGCGCGACCGACCCCGTCCGGTACTGCGGCACCGACCAGGTCCGCTTCCGTCGTGCGGGTGAGCGGGAGGCCGTCGCGCTGGTGGAGGTGCCGGCATTGGTGCTGTCGGAGGCGATGCGCGACGTGGACCTGGCGGTGGGGGTGTCCTCGATCGCCGCGGACCCCCGATGGGTCGACCAGGGGGAGAGCGCCCACCGGCCCTACTGGCACCAGGCGGCCTTCGGTGAACTCACCGAGAACGCGGTGGTGCGGCGCGAGGCCCTGGCGGGCCTGCTGCCACGGCTGGGCGCGGCCGACCGGTTGGAGATCGACGGCCGCTTCCTGCGGGTGCGTGGAGACCTGCGTTCCTACCGGATCCACCTGGGCAGCGCCAACATCCTGATGGAACCGGACGACTCCTATCTGTGCGTGGTGCCTTCGGGTAGGGAGAAGGGCCCGGGGGTGTTCCTGCCCTTCGAACAGGACGGCGGACGATTGGCGTTGATCCTGTCCAAGGCCCTGATGCTGGCCAAGGACAGCACCATCGAGGACGTGGACATCACCAGGCAGATCCGCCGTGGACTGGACGGGTAGGGGGAGCGTTCACGGGCCGCGCCCGGACGATACTCCGCTCCCTGCTCGACGAGCGGAAGAGATCCCCTCCCACGGTCGAAGAAGCGATCGATCGTGCCCGTGGGAGGGGACCACCGGGAAACTCCCGCCCGCCAGGTACGGCAGGCCCAGCCGGGTAGCGCGGGTGCTGAGGCATACCGCACCGAAGGCAGTGTTCCCAGGAGGTCATGGTCGACACCGAAACCGCCACGGCCACTCTCACCGGTACCACCGACATCGCGACGTACGTGGAACTGTTCGCCGAGCTGGAGAAACCGGCCTGCTTCGGGGACGAAGCGGTCCAACACCTGGAACGTATTGCGGGCCGGCTCCGGCGCCTGAGGAGAGGGCCGGCGGTCAGCGGTGTCAGGGCGTGGCGTCGCCTGGGACATGGGCGGTGATCTGTTCGCGTAGGCGCTCGGCGCGGGGATCGGTGAATCCGTCCAGGGACGTGAGGGCCTCGCGCCGGTGTTCGAGGGCGCTGCCATGCTCATCTGAGGACTCCAACACGGTGGCCAGACGAGCCAGGCAGATGGCCAGGTTCCACCGGGCCCCATGTCTTCGATAGCCGTTGGCCGCCTGCCGGAAGAAGCGCACCGCTTCATCCGGGCGTTCGAGGGCTTGATAGACCTCGCCCACGCCCTCGAAGGACTCGGCCTCACGGACGTGTTCGTCGATCGAGCGGTGCAGAGTCGCCGCCTCGTGGAAGTGGGCCAAGGCCTCTTCGTGGTGGTGGAGCATCGCGCGCGTTCGGCCCAGTTCCAGGTGGGCGAACCCCTCGTAGATGGTGAGGTCGAGGTCGTGGGCGATGCCCAAGGTCTTCTGCGTCAAGACCAGAGCGAGCTCGGCCTGACCCTCTTCCCTCCGGGCCGCGCTCACGGCGGTCAGACAGGCGAACTCGCTCGCCTGGTCCTTGGTCTCTTGGTGGATGCGCAAAGCCTGGTCGGACAGGGCCACCGCTTCCTCCCGCTGTCCCAGCTCAAGGAGACAGCGGACCAGGTTGCCCAAGGCGATCCCCTCCCACAATCGGTCACCGAGGTCTCTGGCGGCAGTAAGGGAACTTTCGAAGTCCTCGCGTGCCCGGTCGAGCCCGCGATCGCGTAGACGCGCCAGACCTAGGGCGTTCGAGGACATGAGGACCCCACGTTCGTCCCCCAGTGACCGTCTCAGTTCCAGCGCGCGGGTGTGGTGCTCGATGCCTTCGTCGGGCCGGCCGGCCTGGAGGTGGGCTATGCCCAGCCCCTCCCACAGGTCGGACTCGGCCCGGGGGTGATGGTCTCTTCGCAGCGCCGCCAGGCCGTGGCCGAGCATCCTGATCCACGGCTTTCCATGTACGGGGAAGTGCCCCAGCACGTGGGGGAACCGCCAGGTGATGCCATCCCAGCCCTGGTCGGTGGCCACCTTCGCGGCGGCCATCAGGTTCGCCTCCTCCAGCTCGAACCAGCGCAGTGCGTCGGAGTTGTCGGTGAAGACCACGTCGGTATGCCCGCTGGGAGAGCCGGTTTCGTGGCTGGTGAGGATCTCGTCCGGCTCGGGTCGGCGCAGGTTGGAGTCCACGACCTGGACCGCCGCGTAGGCGGTGCGCAGGTACCAGGTCAGGAGTCGCTCCAGGGCCGCACTTCGTAGTTCGGGAGTCTCCTCGTCGCGCACCTGGTCCATCGCATAGGAGCGGATCAGGTCGTGGAACCGGTAGCGGTCCGCTCCGCTTTGTTCCAGCAGGTGCGCACCGACGAGCGTGTCCAGGCAGCGCCGGGTCCGGCGCGTGGGGAGGTCGGTCAGGGCGGCCGCTGCACCGGTTCCGAAGTCCCTCCCAGGATGTAGGCCCAGCAGGCGGAACAGGCGCGCCGCCTCTTGGGGCAGGACCCGGTAGGACCAGGCGAAGACGGTGCGGACCGCGTCGGCCTCCTCCTCGTCATCGGTGGCCAGCGCGTCCCACAGGCCGGACTCGTCGCGCAGGTCCTGGATGAGGTCCGACAAGGGCATGTGCGGGTGGCCGGCCGCCCGTTCGGCGGCGATGCGCAGGGCCAACGGGAGCCGGCCGCACAATCGCGCGAGTTCGACCACTTCTCGGGGGTCGTCCTTGGCCCGGTGGTGGACGGTGACGTACTCCAGCAGTTCCACGGCCTGGGCCGGCTCCAGTGTCCGAACGGTGAGCCGCTGGGCCCCGTCCCTGGCGACCAGCCCGGACAATCGATCCCTGCTGGTGATCACCACCGCGCTGTCGGCGGAGCCGGGCAGGAGTGGTCGAACCTGGGTCGCGTTCGCGGCGTTGTCCAACAGGACCAGGACCCGTTTCTCGGCCAGAGAGGAACGGTAGAGGGCGGCACGGCCCTCGGTTTCGGGTGGTAGCGATTCGGTGGCGACACCGAAGGCTCGCAGGAACCACTCCAGCACCTGGCCCGGTGCCATGGGCAGGCCGGGTCCGTAGCCTTGGAGGTCGACGTAGAGCTGTCCGTCGGGGAAGTGGTCGCGGACCCGGTGCGCCCAGTGCAGGGCGAGGGCGGTCTTGCCCACACCGGCGGTGCCGACGATGACGTGCATCGTGGCCTCAAAACGTTCGCCGGTACCGGGTAGGCGGTTGCTGAGTACTTCGAGTTCACCGGTGCGGTTGACGAATCCGCGCACGTCGGCGGGCAGCTGCCTTGGTACGGGAGAGGCGGAGTGCTGCGAACCGCCCGTGTGGAAGTGCACCCCGCCGCGGACATCCCTGGCTTGGACCGCCTTTCCGGAGACGTCGGACATCCGAGACCGGGTGCCGTGGCCGGGCCGCTGTTCGTCGTCGGCCGCACCATCGGAAGCAGGGTCGGCGGGATCTGGTCTACCGGGCACCCGACACGTCCTTTGGTGCCACCTCGCGGACGAAGTAGGGCTCCAAGGGCTCGGCTCGCCGGTGCAGGGACGCGATCTGGGCCGCACACCGCGCGGTCAGGCCGGGGTCGAGGTAGCGGACCGCGCCCTCGGCTTCTCCCCGGGGGGCATAGAGGATCCGGTAGGTCACTTCCTCCCCCAGGGTGACGATCTCCGGCACGGGCCGGTCCCGCTCGAAGGCCGAGAGTGGTTCGGAGGAGATGACCCGGATGTCCTCGCCGCACTGGGCGCGAATCCGTAGGGAGTGGAGTTCCCACAGCAGGTAGGTGGAGATGGGTTCGTCCACGACTCGCACCCGCTGAACCCGGCATCCGATCCGGGCAAGTCGTGAGAACAGCTCACGTAGGCCGGGACGGTCCGCTTCCAGCTGACGCAGGGATTCCTCCCGGTGGCCCCGTTGGAAGGCCAGCCAGCTTTCGTTCTCTGGCTGGTGGAAGACCTGCTGCCGTTCGAGCTTTTGGATATCGGCGTTTCGGAGTGATCGGAAGCGGGGCCCGAAGTCGTCGTCGTAGCTGGAGAGGTCCAGGTGGTCACCGGGAAGGGAGGTGATGGTGTCAAGCATCGTCGATGTCCGGTTTCGCGGAGATGAGGGTGGAGCGAGGGATGATGACCAGTCGTTCGTCTTCCGCGATGGCCACGCCCTCAGGTAGGCGTGGAGCGTAGGAGTCGGTCAGGTCGCGACCGATGACGGCGATGTCGCCATTGTCGAGCTCCCAGATGTCCGGACACTTGTCGATGTTGTTCGTGGTGCCCAACTCGGCGGGTGGCCTGCCCAACCGACGTCGCATCCCCGCGGTCGGATCCGCCTCCCAAGGGCGTGACATGGCCTTCCCTTCCGCGTGCTCCGGTCGAGGGGGTCGAGCACGCCTGCCGAAAAAGCTAACACGGAACTCAGCCGAATCCGAGTGGCTTTTCTGTTTCGCTGAGCCACACCGATCTTCCTTGCCGGCCCTGGAGGATCCATGGTGGGTGTAGCCGTGTTGAACAGGGAAGAACGTGTCGGTGTGGTGTGTTTTTGAAGGGTTCGCTTTTGTCTGTTGAGAGTGAGGAAGAGATGGTTTGCGTTTCTATTCTGGAACGTGATCTGTTCGTCCGCATCTGGCCGGGCCAAGAGGCGGGAGAAGGAAGGGGTCAGTAGACCCGGGTGACTTCGCGGACGTCGGTGGAGAGCAGGTAGTCCTCGGGGTTCAGGGCCATCGCTTCGCGTTCGGGGGAGTCCCAGTAGTGGCGGTTGCGCTCGGCGAAGGTTTCGGGACCCTCAAAGGAGATCTCCCAGATGAAGTGGTGGCGCTCCCGGTCGATCCAGGCGCCGCCGAGGCAGAAGCCGAACTTCAGGCGCAGGGGGACGATCTCCTCCTGCCAGCGCCGGACCCATTCATCGAGCAGGCCCTCGCGGACGGTGTAGGTGCGTACCTGGGTGGTGGCGGGCATGACGACGCCTTTCAAAGGACCTCGATGTGTGATGGATCGGTAGGGGTATCGGAGACGTGGGCGCGTGCTCACACCGGGCTTCGGGGATCGTTCAGCCAAGCCTCTTGTCGCTCGGCGGACACGGTGAGGCCCAATCGGGTGTGCGCCGGTTTCCCGGCCCCCCGCCACCATTCGTAGGCGTCCGCCAACTCGGTGAACAGGGCGCGGGGACCGTGTTGGTGGACCTCGTGGCCGGGGGACCGCTGTTCGGGGTCGATATGCCAGGAGGCCCAGGACCCTGTACCGGGGTCGACCAGGTGGACCGTGAAGTGTTGTGTGTCGCCTGAGTCGAACTCGACCCGGTTCAGCACGGTGGGCATGCGCAGGCCGATGGCGAAGCTCGCGTCGAAGTCGTGGATCGGCTCGTAGGGGTGCAGTTTCGTGTTCGAGGTCGTGAACGACTGTTCCTCGGGGCGGACGTGGGTCTGGACGACCCGCCTGGGTGCGCGTTGGTCGCGCACCCACATGAACGCCACGTCACCTTCGAAGTGCCCCCGCGCGGTGCCGTCCGTTCCGACTCGGAGGTCGGCCAGGACCCCGTTGTGGAAGGCGGTGCCCCACGGAGTGAGGATCCGGCCTCCCGGTTTGGTCTGGGCGACCCAGGCGTAGGGCACGCGTTGGACGGCGGCGGTGCAGATCACCCGGTCGAAGGGGGCTCGGGCCGGCCACCCCCGGGCGCCGTCACCGGTGACCACGAGTGGAGCGAGACCGGTGCCGAGTAGGCGTTCCCGGGCCTGTTCGGCGAGGTCCGCGTCGACCTCGATGGTGGTGACGTTCTCTTCCCCCAACAGTTCGCAGAGCAACGCGGAGTTGTACCCGGTTCCGGTGCCCACTTCCAGGACCCGCATTCCGGGGAGGACGTCCAGGCGGGAGAGCATGTCGGCGACGATCGTGGGCTGCGAGGCGGAACTGGTCGGGTACCCGCTCCCGTCCTCGGTGCCGTCGTCGAGTTGGGTGATGATCGGGATGTCGTCGTAGGCCAGGTCGAGCCAGCGCTTGGGGTCCTGGGAGCGGTCCACGACCTCGCCGTCGGGCGCGGTGATTCGGTCGGGCAGGAAGTGATGGCGCTCGACCCGCGTGAACGCGGTACGCCAGTGCCGGGGCAGGACGCCCGCCCGTTCGAGGCGGGCGACCAGTTTCTGGTGTGGGGGGAGCACCTACTTGTCATCCCTCTCGTGCTTGCCATCACCGGACGCACCCCGAGCACGAGGTGTTTCCGGGCCGCTCACGTATGCTCCTTCTTCTAGGCGGGAACCGCGGCATGAGCGCGAACGAGCATACCGCCGCGCACCTCCTCCAATACCGGCCGCAGGGACGCGGCTCCGGGGGACCTGGTCAGACGCCACTGATCCGCCCACCGGTGCACCTGTTCCACCGATCCGGTATCCGCGCTGTGGACCAGGCTCCCGTCGCCGAGCAGCGCGGCGGCTCCGCGCGCGCTGGAGTGACCGGGCGCCCAACCACGCGCTCCCAGGCCGAGCATGCTCAGGCCCTCGGGCCGTGCCGCGTACAGGTAGGCGTGGAAATCGCCTACCGACTCACCCTCACCGAGTGGACCCTCACGTTCCTCGGCGCCGGCCGCCAACTCCGCGAGCAGTGCCTCGGCCGCCCGCACGCCATCACCGTTTCGGGACCACACGGCGCTGATCCACCAAGGATGTCCCTGTGCATCGGTGGACCGAGCGTCGACACCCCGTGGAGGTACCAGCCACTGGTCGAGTACCTCCGGGTGCATCTCCACGTATCCTCCGGACCACAGCCGGTCGGCCGCCAACTCCCCGTTCCGAGTGCGATGGGCCCGCACGATCGCGTTGGAACGGGGCAGGTCGATGAGGGTGATCGGAACGACCAGTACCGCACCCGGCACGCACTGGTCCGCCCAGGTCGAATGCAACATCTCGCTGCTCGCCCACGCCACGATCCTGTCGTAGGGAGCGTGCTCGGGTGCTCCCTCCGCGCCATCACGGGTGATGACGGTGATGTTGTCCGCTCCGCGCGCGGTATGCAGCTTCTGCGCGCGTTCGACCAGATCGGCCATGACGTCGATGGAGACCACAGATCCACGCTCACCCACGAGCGCGCCGAGCAGCGCGCCGGAGAACCCCGACCCGGTGCCGATCTCCAACACCCGCATCCCCGGGCGGACGTCCAGCCGGGCGAGCATCTCACCGATGCCTTGGGCCGAGGTGCTCTGGGTGATGAGGCTTCCGTCCTCGCGATGGGTGTAGTACTCCTCCGGGACGGCGGCGAAGGAATCCTGGACGCGGTCGTCGTTCATGCTTCTCCCAGCCAGGGCAGTGGCGCCCATGGTCGTATCGGTGGGTGTTCAGGTGCGTACCAGCACCAGGTAGGGGTGGTTGGAGAATTCGGGTTCCCCGATCGGTTCGCCGGCCGCCTCGACCCAGGAACGGGCGGCATAGGGCATCATGCGGGCACCGACACACCAGTCGACACGGCGCCGTAGCATCAGGGCGGCCAAGGTCGAGGACAGCGCACTTTCCAGACAGGCGAACCTCCCGGGAAAGAAGCGGCCCACCGCGCGGACGGCCTCGACCACCCTCGCGGCTTCATGGACGGAGGCCTCCCGGGACGTGTTCCCGTTGAGTCGGCGAATGAGCTTCAGGCTGACCGACACCGGAAACCTGAGGAGAATGAGCGCGCAGACGCAGCCGAGTACCCCCGCGATCCTGTACCGCAAGGGGACAGGTCGGGAGTTCTCCGGGCGGATCGCCATGGGGGAGCTGCTCATCGTTCCTCCTCCACCGGAGAAAGCAGCCCGAGCCGTGACAGGTCCTCGATGAGGGCGACGGTGTCGGCTTGGATCCTGTCCGGGTCCACGTCCCAGCGCACGGCCAGGATTTCCACAAGATCGCGCGATTCCTTCCCCTGAGTGAGGTGTTCCCACAAAGCGGCGGCGGTGGGGTTGAGGCCGTAGAGGAGTCCATCCGGTACGTGCAGGAGTACCGCGCCGTCCTGGTCGGCTGCGACGTGTTCACTTCCTGTCGGGCGAGGTTTGGGCGCCGCCACCCAAGTCGCGGCGGACCGACTCCACCAGGCGGATAGCGGCCAGACCTCGCAACGCCGAGCGGGACAGCTCGTCGAACATCCGCACGTAGGGCGTCACCGCGACCTCCTCCGTCAGGCAGAGTTCGGCCCCGATCGTCTCCACCAACACCCGGTCGTCGTCGAAGATCCAAAAACCGTGTGAGGGCACCACGTCCATGCTCATGGCCATGGGGATCACACCGATCTCGACCCTTTCCCGAGCGATCTCCGTGATGACGCGGGAGAGCTGTTCGACCATGACCACGTCCGGGCCCAGGCGGATCCGTAGAGCGGGCTCCCAGAGCAGGACGTGGAAGGTCTTGTCGGGCAGGTCGAGGATGCCCTGCCGTTCCATCCGGGCGCGTACCGCCTCGTCTCCGTCATCGGGTGTGCGGTGTCGACGCACCCCCCGACGGAACATGAACTTCGCGTAATCCTGAGTCTGGAGGAGCCCGGGAACGCACGCCGCCTCGAAGATCCGGAAGTGCCGGGTACGACTGTCCAGAGGTGAGTACGAGCGTTGACGTGGTCCATGTCCACCGGCGAGTTGCCGGCGCCAGCTCGCGTAGTGAGTTTCCAAGGAGCGGAGTTGGGCCAATAGCCCTTCCGTCGCCTGTGGGCGTCCGCACACCCGTGCCCACGAGCGCAGATCCTCCACACTCGCGGTCTGCCTGCCATGCTCCAATTTCGACACCTTGGAGGGCTGCCAGTCCAGGCGTGCCGCGAGTTCTCTGCCGGACAGCCCGGCCTCGCCCCGGAGTTCGCGCAAGCGGACACCGAGCGAGACCCGAGCCGTCTGGTAATCGGTCATCGTGCCCTTGTCGCCATGTACTCCGTGAACGTCAGAGCATGATGCCATGCCGCGTCGCGTGCCTGGAGCGCAGTCAACACGTACCCGGGGTCTTCGCTGAGGCTCGCCCCGAGGAACCGGTCACCATCGAACTCCAGGCGAGCCACCGTGCGGCTGTCGAAGACCCAGAAGTCGTGGTCGAGGAGCTCGGCGACGACCGAGTGGTCGCGGGGCAGATAACGGATGTCCTCACCCACCCCGAGGTTGTAGGGAGTCCCCCACAACTCCCAACGCAGGTAGTCCGAGGGTGGATCGTCGATGAGGCGTACCCGCTCCATCCGCTTTCCGGTGGCGAGCTCCTCGCGCATCATGTGCAGCCAGGGCTTGAACCATTCCAGGCCGGGGTCCTTGCCCGCCGACCAGTCCTGAAAGGGCTGATCCTCGTTGAGCTTTCCGTAGTGGGAGCGGGTTTCGAGCCGCCATGCCGTGTGGCGGTAGCGGCGGAAGAGGTCGGTGAAGTCCTCTCCGCTGAGGATCGGGGGCATCTCACTCCTTGGGGGCGAAGCGCGTCAGCAGGGCTCGGGGGACGACGATGAACTCCTCACCCTCCAGAACGTCGCTCAGCTGGGCCAATGCTTCGGGATCGGTCAGCCGGTCACCCTGGACCACAATGTCACCGGTGTCGGTCTCGTACAGCGTCGGACATCCACCGTCCTGTGAGGTGGTGCCTATCTTGCGTAGCTTCATGAGTGCGGGCTTCCTCTTCTGGGGGCCGGGGACCCAGTCTCGCCGATCGCCACCAGGCGTTTCCAGGCTTTGGCATGACCTCCGGGAGCAATTCGGAGCAACTTTCCGGTTCGGGGGTCTTGCCGGTTCTACGTTCGGCGGTGACCCGGTCCCGGCCTCCGTGGCCCTGCTGAAAGGCGGTTTCCCTGGTGCATCCTTCAGGTGGCCCACCCCCACGAATACTCGCCCCCTACGTCCGTATCGGGGTCCAGGACGGCACGCTCTTCCTCGGTTTCGGTTCCGTGCAACAGAGCATCCAGGACCGGAATCTGTGGCGCCCACTGGTCCAACTCGCCGACCACTTCCGCGAGCCACGGACTCGCGCCGAGGCCCTGGACTTCCTACGTGGCCCTTGCCGGGTGGAGGCGGCCCGTGCCGAGGCGGTGATGCTGACCCTGGAACACGGAAACTGCTTGATCTTGGCCTCCGCCTACGACCCTGAGGACCGCTACAGCAGGCACGCCCTGTTCTACGAGTTGTCCGGCGCGGACGCACGGCGAGTACAGCGACGACTGGCCTCCGCTCATGTGCTCCTGCTTGGGTGTGGCGGGATCGGCAACCTGGTCGCCGTCACCTTGGCCACCGCCGGGGTCGGCGCGTTGACCCTGGTGGACGCCGACCACGTGGAGCTGAGCAACCTGACCCGCCAGTTCCTGTTCACCGAGGCCGACGCCGGTGCATCCAAGAGTCGGGCCCTGGCTCGGGAACTACGTCGCCGCAACCCCGGGTGCCGTATCCGGACCATCGTCGGTGCGCCGACCGATATCGAGGACCTGAGAGCCCTTCCGGAGGCGGACCTGCTGTTGGTCTCCGCCGACTCACCGGGGCTGACCGGCCTGGTGAACGCCCACTGCGTCGACTCTGGCCAGGCGTGGTTGAACGCCTGTTACGTCAACGACGTCGCGGTGTGGGGGCCGTTGGTGGTCCCCGGAACCACCGGGTGCTGGGACTGTCGACTACTCACGGCACGCGCACCCGCCGACGAACCCGAGTTGGCGGCGCTCATCGGACGGGTTAACGCCCGTTACCAGGCGCCGTCCAACGGCCCGGTCAACATGCTCGCCTCTTCTCTGGCCGCGCTGGACGTCCTGCGCCACCTGGGAGGGTTCGGAGTACCGGCGGCCCTGAACCGGCGGATGGGCGTGTGGTCGCATGAGCTGTCGATCCAGGAGCAGCCCGCCGAACGTGACCCGCATTGTGTCACCTGCGCCGACGTCCATCCCGCGACACCACGACACCAAGGAGCCCTGTGAGTATCGAGTCCCACGCCCCCGACTGTGTCTTCTGCCGGATCGTGGCCGAAGACGCGCCCGCCCACCGGATCTGGGAGGACGACGATCACCTGGCGTTCCTGTCGATCTTCCCCAACACCGAGGGGTTCTCGGTGGTGATCCCCAAGGCCCACCGGCCCAGCTACGTGGTGGAGATGGAACCGAGGGAGTACACCGCCCTGCATCTGGCCGCCCGACAGGTGGCCCGACTCCTGGACGAAGCGTTCGAGGACGTGGCCCGCACCGGGATCATGTACGAGGGGTACGGGGTCGACCACGCCCACGTCAAGCTCTTCCCCATGCACCACACCGCCGGCAACCAGGGCGAGAGTTGGCGTGAGGTGGCTTCGCCCATCACCGGGTACTTCGACTCCTACCAGGGGTATTTGTCCTCCCACGACCACGTCCGCGCGGACGACGATTGGCTGGCGAGGGTCGCCGAGCGCGTGCGGGCCGTGGCGGCGATCTGAGGCGACGCGCGTTGGGGGAGCGAGTAGGAGGAAGGGGCGGGGCGGACCTGGTCCGCCCCGCCCCGAAGGTGTCGGCTATCGGTCGTCGTCAGTTGTTGCCGTCGTCGTTCATGGCCGCCTCCTCCTCACAGGGTGGGGGTCGTGGGTGGAAGAGGGCGATCCGGAGTTCCGGGTGATCGCCCCACACCCATCAAAGCCCGCGTCCGGTGGCGGGCCAACGCCCTTGCTCGAAGTTGCTCGTGAAGGGGAGGGCGTTGAAAGGGGAGGGTGGTGCCCTCATTGAGGTCCATGGAGGGTGGGTGGAGGTGGCC